>CAYRRM010000130.1:0-2541 GCA_964426675.1 uncultured Lentisphaera sp. | reverse complement strand
GAGGTGAAAAAGTCACTGTCTATCCCATTAGCTCAGGATGGTTCGATATCGGACAATGGGAAGAGTATAAAAAATGTGTAAATATGTTGTTAGATAGGGATCTTCTATAATTAATTTGCCAAGAAAGTCAAAATGGAGGGTGAAATGCGATTTATAGTGATAGGTTTAGGGTCAATGGGTAAAAGGAGAATTAGATGTCTAAGATATTTAGGGCACAATGAAATTGTTGGTTTTGATTTAAGAGATGATAGGAGGAAAGAAGTTGAGGAAAAATACCAAATAACTACATATAATGATATTGGAAAAGCTTTAGTCGATTTTTCCCCCGATGCTTTTATAATTTCCGTGCCTCCTGATAAACATCACATTTATATGAAAATGGCGATTCAGCACAAAAAGCATTTTTTTGTAGAAGCCAGTGTATTGGATACAGACTATGATTATATAAAAGAAGCTTTAAAAAATTCAAATATTGTGGCTGCTCCATCGGCTACTATGCTTTTTCATCCCGCCATAAAAAAAATCATGAACCTGATTAACTCAGGCGAACTTGGTAAGATTTCGAATATTATCTTCCATTCGGGGCAATACTTACCTGATTGGCATACATATGAAAAAGTCAGCGATTTTTATGTATCAAATCCCACGACTGGTGGCGCACGTGAAATTGTTCCCTTTGAGCTCACATGGCTTACTCATGTTTTTGGATTCCCGAAAAGAGTTTGTGGTAATGTAAGGAAAACTATTGATATAGAAGGGGCTGAAAAAATAGACGATACATATAATATTCTACTTGATTATGAGAACTTTTTGGGAGCAATAACCATTGACGTTGTTTCAAGGCATGCAACGAGAAGACTTCTTATAAATGGGGACAAGAAGCAACTGGTTTGGGATTGGAATCAAAATAATATACAACTATATTACCCTGAAATCGGAAAATGGAAAATAGTTGAATATAGGATGATGAACGCCGAAGAAGGGTATAATCCCAATATCGGTGAAAATATGTATATTGATGAGATTAAGTTGTTCATTGATGCCGTTGAGGGGAAAGAGTCATTTATAAATACAATAGAAAATGACCATAATGTGCTTAAACTACTTTATCTTATTGAGGAATCTGATAAGATAAGCGCCTATAAGGAAGTAAAGATATGAGAATTGGGATTTTTATTACCGCGAGGCTTGGTTCAACAAGGTTGGCGAAGAAACACCTTTTAATGGTTAAAGGTAAACCCATCATATTCTATTTGATAGAGAGAATTAAGACGGAGTTTGAAAAAGAGATTAATAACGGGGATGTTAGTATTGTCATTACTACTTCCGAAGAAAATGAAAATAGAGAATTTGAGAACCTTCGCTGTTTAGGTATAGATGTATTTTACGGGTCCAAAAACAACATTCCGCTAAGGCATTATCAAGCGGCTATAGAGCATAAAATAGATGCCATAATTTCTGTTGATGGCGATGATATTCTATGCTCACCCAAGGCTATTAGGGAGGTTTATAAAGCTTTTTCTAACGGGTCAAAATATATAAAAACTTTTAACCTACCTTTCGGAATGAATTGTTCTGGATATACCACTCAATTTTTATCTTTAAGTCTTGAAGGACATTTTAATGATATCTTGGAGACAGGATGGGGACGAATTTTCGATGAAAAGGAGTTAGTGAATATATCTATTCCTTTTGAATTCCAAGGTGATTTTTTAAGATTAACTTTGGATTATGAGGAGGATTTTCATTTTTTCAAAGCTATTATCGAAAAATGTAACGAGGATATAATAGCTATGAGCGATGAGGAAATAATCAAAACTGTTATAGAAAACGAACTATTTAAAATTAATGAGATTGTAACAAGGCAATATTGGGAAAACTTTCATAGGGTTCAAAATCAAGAAATGGCTTCACAAATTAAGGAAAATTAAAAATAAATTGATTTTAAAAAAGGAGATTAAATGAGGTATAAAGGTCAAGAACTGTGGCAAAAAGCGAAAAAAATTATTCCTGGAGGCAACCAGCTATTATCAAAAAGATGTGAAAGGTTTCTGCCTGGACTGTGGCCGGCATACTATAAAAAGGCAAAGGGCTGTGAGGTATGGGATTTAGATGGCAATCATTATTATGACTTTGCCCAGATGGGGGTGGGTGCCTGTGTCCTTGGATATGCTGATGATGATGTGGATAGGCAGGTTATGGAGGCTATCAAAAATGGCTCAATGTGCACTTTAAATTGTCCTGAAGAGGTGGAGCTGGCTGAAAAACTGATTCAACTGCATCCTTGGGCTGAGATGGTTAGGTTTGCAAGGACAGGAGGAGAAGCCTGCGCAATAGCAATCCGAATAGCACGGGCAGCCTCAGGAAAGACTAAAGTCGCTTTCTGCGGTTATCATGGTTGGCATGACTGGTATTTATCTGCCAATATTGCAGAGTCATCAAATCTTGATGGCCAACTCCTACCTGGTCTTAAACCCTTGGGCGTACCAAGGGAGCTTCGTAATACTGCCTTACCATTTAATTACAACAGGATAGACGAGC
>CAYRRM010000129.1:0-2560 GCA_964426675.1 uncultured Lentisphaera sp. | reverse complement strand
AAGTAAGTTCTCTTTTCTCCTTCTGTAAGTAACTGCATATTGTAAGCTTGTTCATTTCTTACAAGCCACGGTCTTATGGTATGAGTTACAAAATCTATACCTTGATGTTCAATATTGTTGTTCGTAGCCCTATCTAAACTCTGTAATAAATGAAGTGGCACTCTAAAAACACGCGCAATCTCTTCAACCTGAAATTTTTTACTTTCAAGTAATTGTGCATCATCAGGATTAATTGAAATCTGGTTAAACTTTAAGTCCTGTTCAAGAAGCATAATCCCATGTGCTTTACCAAGCCCTGCATACTTATCTTTAAGTTCATTTTTTAATCTCTGGTAAGTTTCTTCCTTTAAAGACTGTGGAGTAGTAAATATTCCTCCAGCATGCATTCCGTTTCTAAAAAACTTTGAACTATATGTCTGCATAGCAAGACCAAGCCCTATTTGCTCCCTATACCAGCCAAGTGGAGTTTTGCCTACCAGCCCATCAAAAGAAAGCCCTGCTATGTGTAAAACATCATGCGGTTGAAGCCTTACAATCCCATTATCACTGTAATAGTCGTATACCTTTGTTTTCTTGCCAGTCTCAGGATTGACAACCATTTCTACGTGCATGTTATAAGGCAGTAAAGGATATATGCTATATATTTTTCCCATTCCATCTCTTTCAAGTAAGCTATAATGATTTCCCCACAAAAGGATATGAGCCATAGCAACTTCTCGCCAAATAAAAGAAGTCATATCCTCGTTTGGTTGATTGTGAAGTAACCAGTAAAGATAGTGATTTGTATCTTTTTGTTTGCCTCCGCTTGGAAGTCTTTTATAAACATTTAAAGGCAGTGAAGCAATTGTCTCTGCTATAATCCTAACACAAGCATAAACAGCCGAATAAGACATAGCAGTCTCTTCACTTACTTGTATTCCTGCCTCACTTTCAATTCCACCAAGAAGCCTTCTTAACCAATAATCAGGATTTCTTGGATGTGAACGAAATGAACGAAATATTTTTTTAGCAAAATCAAACATAAGCACTCCTGTGCTATTTCATTTTATAAAACTAAAATCTCCCTGTTATCATAAACAGATGAACTATCATTTTCATTTCTTATTACACCATCTAAAGCCATAATTAAAGCCATGATAGCGTCAATTCTTTGATTAGACTTACTTTTATCAGGTTTAATATTGCCTGCTGGGTCTTGAGTCATCATCACGTTATCAAAATTCCACCTAAGCAAAGGATTGCCGCCGTGATTTAATTGTCTGTTTAAAATTAAGGTCTCTAAATATTTTGTTGGTGCATTCAAGGATTGAAATCCCTGCCCTATCGGTATCATGTGCTCGTAGCCGTCTGCAATTAAATCCTGCACTGTTTTTGTAGCATTCCATCTATCATAAGCAATAGATTTTACTTGATATTTTTCAAGGCAATCTTTAATTACTGCTTCTATGGTGTTATAATCCACAACGTTTCCTTCTGTAGCAATTACATATCCTTGCTGTTCCCACAAATCATAATTGACAAAATCAACCTTTATCTTCTCTCTCATTCGCTCTCTTGGAATAAAAGCAAAGGCTAAAACCTTAACCTCATCATCAAAAGGAAATGCAAGTACAAAAGCCGATAAATCAGTAGTGGTTGATAAATCAAGCCCACCATAACAAACTCTTCCCTTAAGCTCTTCTGGATTTATCCTATCAGGACAAGCATCCCATTTTTCAATTGGCAACCATCTTGTTTCCTGCTGTGTCCAGATGTTAAGATAAAGTCTTTTGAAAGTATTCTGCAAAGCTGGAGTTTGTTTTGCCTTCTCGTACAAAGCCCTCATCTCTTCTAAAGAACGAAAATTCCCTAACGCAGGATTTGCCTTAAACCAAACTTTCTCATCTTCCCAGTCATCGCCTTCATCTGCCCCGTAAATAACAGGATAAAATGTTGGGTCTTTTATTATCCCTTTTTTAACTTTTAAAGCATAGTCGTGCTGTTCCCAGCAAACTGAATTCTTATCATATCCTGCAGTAGTAATTGCTACAATTAAAGGTTGTGTTCTCGTACCGCTTGAAGTAGTAAGCACGTCCCATAAATCCCTGTTAGGTTGAACATGCAGTTCATCAAAAATAACTCCATGAGCATTAACACCGTGTTTTGTTTTATGTTCTGCAGATAGGACACGATAAAAACTATTGGTACTGTAAACTACTATTCTTTTAGTTGAGTCAATAATTTTACATCTTTTAAGTAGTGCTGGAGATTGTCTTATCATTGAAGAAGCCGCATTATATACGAGTGTTGCTTGGTCCCTGTCACCAGCTGCACTATAAATTTCACTACCCATTTCACCGTCTGCAAATAAAAGATATAATGCTATTGCTGCTCCAAGACTTGTTTTCCCATTTTTACGTGGTACTTCAATATATACTGTTCTATACTGCCTTGTGCCATCTTCTTTTATAGTTCCAAAAATATCTCTTACAATCTTCTCCTGCCAAGGCATCAAACTAAAACGTTTACCGTACCATTTGCCATCAGAATGTTTTAATGAATTTATAAAATTAACTGCCCT
>CAYRRM010000128.1:0-2648 GCA_964426675.1 uncultured Lentisphaera sp. | reverse complement strand
CCAATTAAGACTATAAATAATCCATGAGGATTTGTAAAAAATCTTCTTATTTGAGCACGAAAATAATAGAAAAACTTGATGGGCTGGGATATGGGATGTAAGGATGACTTCAAAAATAGGATAATTCTCAACTTCTTATAATTTTCCTCCAAAATCTGCCAATTGCCCTTTTGAGCATGCTCAAAAATAAAGAAAGAAATTTTCCTTCCAAATGGTTTTTGAAGGCATTCTAAAAAAGTAGTTGAATCTTTTAGAAGGAATTCTTTTATTTTATCCTTATATTTTTCTTTTACTTTGCCATGATAAATTAAATCTTTAAGTAAATTAATGCTTGCTTCAACACCAGGTAATAGGACATAAAATCCCTTTTCATTCCATTTTAAATGTTTTCCAATAACAGATTCATCTACAAAACAGAGCCCCCTCCAGTGCAAATAAGCCCATGAATCAATATGAATTGTATTAAGCCTGCCATCTATGAATTTAGACAAAAAATAATCGCCTTCGCCTTTTATAGTTAGACGAGGAGTATAGTTTAGAGTATAGTTTAGAATATTAGCTACTTCCTTCACTACATAATGAAACTTTTCCCAGTCCTTCTTTTCAACCCATATATCCACATCATTTCCGACCCATTCAGGCAGTTCCTCATAATTTCTCAAAATGCAATACTTAATTTTCTCCTCATTTAATCTTGAAAATAAAGTAGTCAAAAGTTCAGAAGTTGCATTCACCAAGAATTCAATGCCTCTAAGAATTTTTTAGCCACGCTACTGGCTTTAAAATCTAAAATCATGTTTTGCTCATAAATTCTTTTTCTTTCTTCAAGTAAATCTTCATACGCAACGTTTTTAAGTAATTTAATTGTATCCTGAACAAATCCCTTTGGGTTAACCAAAAATTTGCTTTCCCCATAAATATCAGGGATATTTCCAAAAGTTTTTGTAATGACAACACATAAAGATGCCATTGCCTCTAATAGGGTAAGCGGAGTATCTATCGTGCTACTTAATTTTTTATATGGTAGTATAAGAATATCAGTATTTTTAAGAACATTTATAGTCATTTCCTCCACTTCTGGAGAATATCTTTGTCTGTCAACCTCAATATAGTTAATTTCTTTCTGATTCTTTAAAAAGTTGTGAATTTCAAACGATTCTCTATGCTCAGGAATATGTATGCCATATATTGAACACTCAAATTTATCATCATCCTTTAGTGCATTAAAAATATCAATTATTTCATTAATGCCCTTTCCAGGGTCAATCCTGCCAAGAAAAGCAATTTTTATTCTTTCATTTATTGGCTTCCCTTCTGGTTTTAAAAAATAATTTTCTGGAACAGGTGGCAGAATATAAACTGCATTTTTTGCCCATTTACTAACATATTCATTTTGTCTTTTAGAAATACAGAAAAGTTTACCATTATAGGGAAATAATCTTGCTTCATTGAAGTATAGTTTGCGTTTAAATAATGAATCTGGCCAACTAAAATAAATGAAATGAAATTTATTAGAACTTTCGCTTCTTCGTCTGAATTGAGCGTATTTCAGCCTATCTTTTGGCATAAGATATATGGCAATAACATGGTCGTATTTTTCAGTTTCCAGCAGTCTCAGAGTATCTTCTAATGATTTTAGATATTTTAGTTTAATACCAGCCTCATTTAATTCATCCAGCATCGGTTCACCATAAAGCAAATGCTCAACCTTAATGCCCTTTGATATCAAATTAGTCGACAACCTTCTTACTAAAGATTCGGTACCCCCAATATGGAAATAGTCAAAGGAGTTTCTTAATCCTAAAAATGCTATTTTCATATAACCGTTTTTAGAGCCTCTACAACTATGGTATCTTTTAAATCATTTTTTAATAAAGTAATTAGTTTCTAAATTAATAACATCAGTTTTTAATAGGTGTTTGCAATTCTACATATCTTGTATAGAAAATGTGATTTATACAATATGCATATATAACCTCAAAACCAGCCCATTCAACAATTTGTGAAACCTCATTTACTGTAAACTCTCTTATATGTTCAACAAATGGATTGGATTCGAAAAACTCTTTTAACTGACCAATCTGGTTCAGTCCACATAAAAACCAAAGTCTTTTTCTTAAAGATAACAGATTTGGTGTTGTAACTACCAAGACACCACCAGGTTTAAGAATTCTCCTGATTTCCTGGAACATAAATTACTGGGGGGTGAACAAGTTCTATGCTATCTAAACATGTAACTATATCAATATAATTACTTTTAACTGGCCAAACCTCCTTATTAAAGTGCAAGGAATAAACCTTTACCCCGGGTTGAAGCTTTTCTAACTCATCCTGCGAGTAGATACCACCCCAATCAATTCCAATTACCTTTATACCAAGTTTATGCAGAAGAAATGGAAACATCCCACCAGCTATTCCTACATCAACAACTGTGGTGAGATGAGGCTCACTTATGTATTTCGACAATATATGCAAATATTGAAGTCTTTTAGGCAGTTCTGAAATAGGGTGCAATTGCCAAAAGCTTTCCGGCTTCTTATGGTAGTAAGGAAAAGAAGTTCGCCAAAACTCATACTTTTCATCCATCCATCTCGGTAGTGTAAATTTTTTTGTGTAAATTCATTTTAGAGATGAAAAAGGGATGCACC
>CAYRRM010000127.1:0-2680 GCA_964426675.1 uncultured Lentisphaera sp. | reverse complement strand
TCTTCTCCTGATTTCGGGGCGGGATAGGTAACTGTTACGCCGGAGTCGCCCGGTTCCTCGGAAGGTTTGTTGCTTATTGTGATAGGATGTGTTCCTTTTCCGGTGAAACTTGCATCAACCTTTCCGAAGCCCTTTCCTGCTCCGGCTTTATAACCGCCTGTCCCGTCAGTAACTGTTACTGTTGCACCTTTCTCCCCAACTTCGTAGACCTCCTTGCTCAATGTAACCTTACCAGGTTCGCCTGCTTTTCCCATTCCTGCTATTATCATTGCTAATGCGAGCATTGCAATACTACCCTTTCTCATTTTGCCGCCTCCGTTTTTTTGCTTTTTTACGTTGACGGCTGATGAGATATTACTTTAGCATTTCATATATTTTTTTCAAAAAAAACACAAAAATGCGAGAGAGCTTTTAGTTATTTTTCTGTTTTAATTTTTTTCTCCGGCGGGTCGTCGGGCATGGAGGGGGACTGGATACAGACAGATATCTATTGATCTCTATTCTTCTGGCAGCAAGATATCATGTAGTTCATTGAGTCGAAATTCTTTCTTTGCAAAGCCTATTTTTTCTTGCGCCATCATCAAAAGAAAATTCATAATAAAAGTATCAACTTCGTTAAGATTATCAAGCTGAACCTGGTTGCTACCCTTAATTTCATCAGATAGAAGAGAAAATAAAAAGACTATGTGTTTCCTTGCTTCTTCCTTATTTTTTGCTTTGAACAGTAATTGCCAACAAGCTCCCGCCCTACAAACAGGATCGTAAGTTGGACTATTCATGATATTTTGTAAATGTCTAATTAGGTTTTCATCATCAAATACAGGTGGCAGCGCATCTATATATAATTCAGAGAATCTGGGATCGGAAACGAAATCCATGAGCAAACTTTTGATTGCTGACTTAAAATCGGGTTTAATTTGTTGCTTCTGTTCAATTTCGTAATTCGCATGTCCTAAAATCTGAAAGAAGAGATACTTTCTAAATTCAATATTTTCGTCATTATTATAAATAATTTTGATCACTAAACTTCTAAATCTCGAGTCTTCAAATGGATTTTTCAATGATTTATCTCTACATATCTTTCGACATAATGCGGTGTAAGATGAAGTCCGCTCTTTTATGGTTCGTTGTTGATCGGTTACTTTTTTTAAAAGCCCAGATTCATCTGAAGAGTTTTCCAGCCATTTCCGCCAACTAACATTTTCCGGCTTCTTCCCAAGCAGAGTCGATAATATGGATTCAACGTTGGAAATGACCTCGCTGTTGCTTTGTTTTTCTAAAAAAATTATAATATCAAGAAGATCTGCATCAGACAGCAATTCAGGACGTTGCGCCAATACGTCAAGTAGTGCTACTTTCTCATCGTCATTATCGCTCTTGGTTAACAATACAGTAATTTTCCGTATGGAATCATCTTTTTTCCCCCTTATCATAGAGATTAACAGTGATGTGACGAAAATTTGAGAAAAGCTTTTATTTTTCAAATATTGGCAGCGTTTTTCTGGGGGAGAATTTTCAATCAACTGAATTAGAATTGGTGAAAGTTCATATGTCTCTGATATTGTTATCGTTCTATTGTTTTTATCTAAGACAGTATTCAAACCATTTAAAATATTCACTAATTTTAAGATCGAATCAATGTTGTCTTGATTACTGATTATCCGTTTTTGTATTGTATCGGATATAAACGAATGCCATTTATCCTTTTCTCCTTTCTTATCGATTATTGTCATTAACTTTTGAATGATTGTATCCGCAATTTTTATGTCACATATTTCGAGAATTTTTATTAGATTTTTTAAATCTTGTTCATCAACATCATATTGAAGATTATCTATCAATGTAATTTTTTCATCTATTGGCAAATGCATATCCTGGATTTTTTTTAAGATCTGTCTGTTATTTGAATCTTGTGCATAGATAGAAATAGAACAAAGGATGAAACACGACAAAATGCATAAACGAAATTCTTTCATATCTGGTCCTTTTTTTGTCAGTTTTTTATGAATAAAGTAGCGAAAGCAACCATTTCCAAAACCAATTGAGAACAGCAGATTTAGATAATCTAAACTCTGATTTTTTTATTCCTGCGTAGTCAACGTCAATGTCAAAACGTATACCTTTTGAAGTCCCGCCATCTATTCTTTCCATACTAAACAATGTGCTGTAATATTCAGGTGACTCTATTTTTGTTCCACCGATCCATAAGCCAGATGTTGGTTTTGCCGTGATATAGATGTTGCCTAAGCCAGCCGGATGTGCTCCCCCATCTACTGACACTATAACATAGTGATATTGAGATCCTGAAATTACTGGTTCGAATGCTTCAACGAAGGCTCCATTTATTTTCAATTTCACCACCGTGCATTTGGCGGTAACACTTTTTTCTTCTTCTCCTGATTTCGGGGCGGGATAGGTAACTGTTACGCCGGAGTCATTTCGGGTATCTGATGGCTCATTGCTTATTGTGATAGGATGTGTTCCTTTTCCAGTGAAACTTGCATTAGCCTTTCCAAATCCCTTTCCTGTTCCGGCTTTATAACCGCCTGTCCCATCGGTGACTGTTACTGTTGCACCTTCCTCCCCAACTTCGTAGACCTCCTTGCTCAATGTAACCTTACCAGGTTCGCCTGCTTTTCCCATTCCTGCTATTATCATTGCTAATGCGAGCATTGCAATA
>CAYRRM010000126.1:0-2723 GCA_964426675.1 uncultured Lentisphaera sp. | reverse complement strand
AAACACGCCCTTCAAGATAATCTTTCCATCGCATGGCAGATTCTTCGATCTCCTGCCTCGTTCCAATTGGATTATAGTCGAATGTTTTCCCTGTAATTTTGTTGAGATATAAAAAACTGAAAAGTCTTTTCTCAGGTATATCCGACATTAATCCTTCTATTAATATCTTGTTGGTTAGAGTCCTATCCTTGATTTTGGACGCATACTCTAATTGTTGCTCAATGTCATGGAGCATTTCTATATCCTTTCTAATCGATACCTTAAGTTTTTCGGTGTTCTCTGGTGCATTATTGAGCAAGTATGAAATTGCGTTGACCCTTATTTCCAATGTATTTTTCGGGTTGTTCGCCAACACATACATCTTGTCCACAAGGCCTTTTAATAGACATTTATTCGCAACATAAACAGCAGTTGAAACTACTTCATTGCTTTTGTCATCGAGGCAAATTGAAATGAAGTCTGTGAACATCTTTTGCAATTCCTCATCATGATTATATTTATGTGGATTCTTTAAAGCTGAGGCGAAAAAAAACATATACGCGATTTTCATTTCTTGAGAAAGATTGCTTAAATTGATCTTATGAAGGATATTCAGGCAACTCGGTAAGTCATTTAAATATAGATAATTCAATAGAAGATCCATTCTCTTCGATTCAAGTATTTTTTTTGTTAGGTCATCCCTCTTCTTGTCGTCTAATTTCGCTAACTTTTCAACTATCTCGTAGAACTTGTTAGCATCGTTAGATTCGTCCGAGGACAAATAAAGCAAATCTTTTAGTGACAATTCTTCATTTTCTGCTAATACCGCGAAGTTTAGCAATATGGAAAATGCAATAAAAATAGAGACCAACATATTTGAAAATATATTTTTATGGGTTTTTAATTTTTTGGAATTCATCAATATATTCCAGCCATCGCTTAATAGCTTCATCTCGCTGTTTTTGATCAGCTACGGGATTAAACCCAAAATCTTTTCCTGTCGCATTTTTCAGTTCAATGGCTGCATTCATGCGAATCTTTGGATCGTCATTTGATAGAGATTCAACAAGTTCCTTCAAATAATCCTTATTGATGACTTTTACCTTTCCAAGTTTTGAAAATATGGAACGCTTTGTTCCATATAATATATCTTCTATCAGGCGTTCCCGTCTTTCTGGATTATTCGTAAGCTCACTATAAATATTTCTATTGATTATTACTCCTGTACTTTCACGCATTGCATTTCTTAAATCGGTGTTATTCGTCAAATCCAATGATGCTGCAATCCCTTGAATGAGCTTGTCTCCATCCTTGTCGTCAATGGAGCTATTTTTATCAAGGCAAAGACTCAAGGCATTTAAGAGTAAGGCAAATTTTATCTCATCCTCGAGTTTCTGCATCTTGAGACCGGCCACACACATGTCAATGTATTTGTCCTTAGATAGTTTTGAGAGTAGCGCAATTATGACTTTCCTATTCTCGATAGATACTTTCTTATCAAAAGGGAGTTTGAAGATGGAAACAATGTCGGACTCGGAATGTTTTTGCTTAAAATCTTCCATAGTACCGGACTTATTTAAGTATAGAATCTCTTTCAATATATCTTTTTCTTGTTCCTCCGCAAACAAACAAGGAAAATAGGATGCATTTATTCCCAAAACAAGTGAAAATAAAATCATTTTCATTAAAGATTTAGGGTAGCAATTCATAGTCACTCCACGGTGGTGTGTTCATGTTCTTCCATGAGTCATTTTCAGGTTCGGAGACCGGAGCTTTCTCAGGGACGATTTGTATCCGATTAATTGTATCTTGAAGAGCACCTTCAATAAGTTTTCCAGCTTTTTCATTAAAATTCCTTGCAGCACGGCGAAGCGTAAGTGACACACTTCCAAGAACTAAAGCATCTGCTTGGAAAAGAGCCGCGTTGACGACATTGACCGGATTTTGCTTTTTTATTGCTATGGCTATTCCTTGAGCTATATGGGCGATAAACTGGCATTTATCTGCTCGTTCATTGATATCCTCAACAATCTTCTTAATATATTTTTCGTCAATTTTATAATCCCTTATTGCTGCTAAGGCTAAATCTTCCTCAGCATCGTTTGTAATAACAACGTCGCCCAATTTCCCAGTTGCAGATGTTAGTTTCTCAGTAGCAAGCAGATTGAATTTTCCATAGTTACCACTCAAATAATAATAATCGACAAAATTGGTAGTGCCAATTTTACCAGAGCATTTACCCGTCTCTTTGCCATAAGTAGACGTGGAAAGTAATTTATCTGAAGTCTCTGTCAAAAGAGCATCATAGCCAGCTATTGGATACGTGCTAACATATATAGGAATCTTGAAATCTTTCAAGCCAAAGAATATCACTGTCCCATTGACCATGTAGTATTTGTTAGGGAAAATAATTATTCTGGTCATATTTTTTCGCAAATCAAGGGTTTTCTTAAGTGCTTCTAGGGCGCTTTCTCTTGTCCATAAATCTGGAGATATTGATTCCAGATATTGTTTCAATCCATAGAGTTGTGAATCCAGTTCTTCAAGTAGCTTTTCTGCTTCCCCCTTTGGTTGAATCTGATTGCTAACTGTAAAGGAGATAGGAAGCCGATACGTTATAAGACTCAAGCGTATCTCTATCACCGTTGTTGTTCCGGTTGCGCTCATTTCCTCTTCTCCGCAATTGCCATTGGGGTGCACCCAGTATGTTGAGACGATGACATATCCTGGGCCTGTTGCAGTTA
>CAYRRM010000125.1:0-2841 GCA_964426675.1 uncultured Lentisphaera sp. | reverse complement strand
GAAGGATTTCGTCAGGCAGGAATCCCTGAAGTTTCTTTTTCAGTATATATTTTGACGTCCATCCTTTTGATTTCAGTTCCGGCGGGAAAGAAGCAACTGTCTCTACAAATTTATGGTCAAGAAAAGGGCTTCTTGTTTCAAGAGAATTTGCCATTGAAGCAATATCCATCTTTACAGTGAGTACATCTGCAAGATATAAATTAAAATCGGTATAAATCATTCTTTCCAGAAGGTGAACAGGACCACTCTTTTCCCATAGATTTTTTACTGGGCCAAAAGCATCTATATACTTCAACTCCGATTTAAACAATTCTGAATATATCTCATTTTTATATTCAGGTGAAAAGGAAGTGAGCCGTCTTCCATATGCATAGGCATCCCCATTCCTTTTTGCATCATCTATCCACTTCCATATACGAAAAAATGTTGAATCAGGATACTTTTGGTACCCTTCAAGAAAGGCATCAATAAGCCATTTCTTTATAACATCTGGTATTACATCAATTCCTGAAGATAAATTTTTCATCAACATCATCTGCCAGTATCGGGTATAGCCACCGAGATTTTCATCTCCTCCATCACCATTAAGGGCGACTGTAACATATTTTTTTGTCTCTCTTGCCACATAGTATGTGGGAACCATTGAAGAATCACCGAAGGGTTCGTTATAATGCCATACAAGTTCAGGAAGGACATTCATTACTTCAGGTTTTACTATGAACTGATGGTGTTCTGTTGAGAATCTATCAGCGACAATTTTTGCGTATTTGAGTTCATCAAAGTCCTTTTCACCAAAGCCAATAGAAAATGTTTTTACAGGAATTCTGGAGAGAGTGCTCATAATACCAACGATGGTTGAAGAATCAATCCCCCCTGATAGAAAAGCCCCCAGAGGAACATCGGCTATCATCCTTAATTTTGTCGCTTCAACAAGTTTTGTCCAGAGTAATTCAGAGTATTCATACTCACTTTTAAATTTTATCTTTTTTGTAAAATTTATATCCCAGTATCTTTTAATCTCTTTTATTTCTCTGTCCTGCCATATAAGATAGTGTGCGGACGGGAGTTTCTGTATTCTTTTAAAAATTGTATAAGGTGAAGGGACTGCCTGATATGTAAGGAAAAGGTCAAGGGCAACAGGGTCTATTTCTTTTTTCAGAAGCGGATGAAGTAGTAATGCTTTAATCTCAGAGGCAAAGATAATTCCTTCCGCTGTTTCGCAGTAAACAAGAGGTTTTTTCCCTATTCTATCCCTTGCAAGAAAAAGTTTTTGGTTTTTATCATCCCATATAGCAAAGGCAAACATACCTCTTATATCATTCAAACAGTCAATTCCTTTTTCTTCATATAGATGGAGTATAACTTCGTTATCAGAATTACTCTTAAACCTATGTCCTTTTTCTTCTAATGGTTTTCTTAATTCTTTGAAGTTATAAATCTCACCGTTACATACAAGAAAAACTGTGCCATCTTCATTAGAAAATGGTTGCCTTCCTGTAACAAGGTCTATTATCTTAAGCCGTCTGTGTCCAAGTCCTACCCTGCCCTTTACAAAATAACCGCTTTCATCAGGCCCTCTGTATTCCATAATGTCAGTCATTTTTCTTAAAAGGGCCTCATCAACAAATTTTTCTTTATTTATTATTCCACATATTGCGCACATCTTTTTTCTCCTTCTTTTCCCTCTCCTCAGTGGAGAGAGGGAAAGGGTGAGGGGAAACATTCAGGAAACTAATGATTCCATATAAATATTTTCATAACGCTTAACCATATTTTCAATAGAGAAGTTTGTTTTTATAAGATTATACCCCTTCTCGCCCATATTTCTTCTTATATCTGGATTTTTCAAGAGCAGAATTATTTTTTCAGCAATCTCTTTAAAATTATCCTTCACCGGCACAAGAAAACCGTTCTGTCCATCTTCTATGAGTTCGGCAATCTCAGGTATATCAGTTCCAATTACCGGTTTTTTTAAAGCCATTGCTTCAAGCACAATATTGGGCATCCCTTCAAATAAGGAAGGAACAACAATAATATCGCACAGAGAAAAAATAGAAAGGATGTCTTTCCTGTAGCCGGTAAAAATTACACTATCAGAGATAGTATGGTTTTTTGTAAACTCCTCAAACGACTTTCTTAATGGTCCATCTCCAACAAGAACGAATTTTGTATCTGGTAATATTTTTAATATCTCCGGGACAGCCATTAAAAGGTTAATAAATCCTTTCTGCTGGGTAAATCTTCCTCCTGCGCCTATAAGTCCCCCTTTCTTTTCAATTCCTGTCTTGTCAGGATTTATTTTCTGGAACTCGCTTAAATCCACTCCATTATAAACAACAGATAACTTATTTTCAGGTATCCGTTCTGTCTTTTGATAAAAATTTTTCACCGCATTTGAATTACATATAACCTTATACGTAAATTTAAGCAGAATTCTATCTATCAGCCGATGATACCACTTTTTCCATATATCAACACATCTTTCAGAAGCAAGTATTACAGAAACTCCTGATAGAATTCCAGCAATCCGACCCCACGTGTTTGATGTAAACATAAATGTATGGAGAATATCAGGTTTTTCTCTTTTTAAAATGTCAGTTAATCTTAATAAAAAAAGTGGGTCTATCTTCCATTTTTTACCGGCAATAATAACCTTTACTACTTTTTCAAATTCTTCTCTCATTGTTCCACTACGAAGGGCAATAACAACAGGGGTGAATCTTTCTCTGTTTATATCCCTTACCAGTTTCAATAACTGTTTCTCAGCCCCGCCTATCTCCAGCGTCCCTATCACATAGCATATTTTTATTTTCTTCATAATATTATGGCATCTAACATAAC
>CAYRRM010000124.1:0-2843 GCA_964426675.1 uncultured Lentisphaera sp. | reverse complement strand
CCCATCAGTCCCTGAACTATATGACCCCATATGAGGTGTATTTTGAAAAAGTCAGACATTAAAAGATATGGCGGCGACTATATTGAAGATGATATTTATTGTATACAAAATAATACAGGGCTGTAACTTAAGAATGGCAAAAAATTGTATTGACAGGCGTGACCAGTTTACTCTTCCTTACTCTTGAATCGATGATTAACCGCCTTACACGGGCAAGGATGGGGAACCGTGTGGAAAGGCAGCTAATCCAGTTTGTATCTCCCAAAGTGCTCATCATAGATGAGATGGGATATCTTCCCATGAACCGCGATGAGGCTGGACTCTTTTTCAGGCTTTTAACCCGCAGGTATGAGAAAGCATCAACCATCATCACCTCGAGTAAAAGCTTTGTTGACTGGGGAGAGATATTCAACGATCAGGTGCTGGCAACCGCTATACTCGACAGATTGCTTTATCACTGTACCACACTCAACATCAAGGGGGGAAGTTACCGGCTAAAGGAAAAACGTAAGGCCGGTGTATTTGGCCCTTCACCAAAAAATCAGTCAAAGAGGATGGGGTTAGTGAGTAATATAATAGACGATGAAAAAGGGACATTTTATTCTGATGAAAAAGGGACAAAAAAGAACGATGTTGACACAGATAAGAGATACTCGAGTAACTTTATGTATTTTTTAGTAAATATCTTTTTCTTTTTTCTTTTGTTACCTTTTCTTTCACCGATACCAATAGCAGCCACTGATACTCAACCTGTGTCTGGGCTCATAGCTTTTATTATTATCATGAGTATTTTTTCTCTCAGACCAAAAGAAATAAAATTCAGTAAGTTAGATATCGCTTTTATATTATTTGCTTTTTTCTCATTGCTTTTTATTATTCCCGATTACGGGGAGTTTATTTTTCAAAAAAGGCTGAGCTTATTATACGCTTTTTTCTTATTTTGGACTATCAGAAAATATCATTATATGTTTAATGTTAAAGTTTTTGTTTTAGTCGTGACATTTAACTTCATAACAGTCCTTTTTCATTTTTTAGCACCAGAATTTTTTATAGCATTATTTGGAAGATTTGTAAGGACGATTAAAATTACTGAATTTAGTGTAAGAGGTGCATCAGGGTTAGCAGCCGAACCAGGATTTATGGCTTCTCTTTCGATTTTTTACTTCTTTGTATTATATTACTTCAAATGTTTAAGATTAATTTCTAAGACCACTGCATCTGCGATTATGATTATGTTAGTTATTATTATATTAATGACTAAATCAGGAACCGGAGTTTTTGTCGGGATATCCTTTCTTGTTTGTTACCTACTGGAAAGTGGAAGAATTAAAACAATTATATTTTTATTTTTAATGGTAATAACACTCTCATTGCTCGAGCTTAATTTTGGCAGAGGGTTCAGCCTTTTAAATATCATAATAAATAATCCTACCTTGATATTTCAAGATGCCTCTGTTTTACACCGCATTCATAATATTATCATAGGTTGGTTAAGTTTAATGCATTACCCTCTTGGTTTGGGTGGTGGCAGTTTTGCATACGCCAATCAAATTTTAAGTGATTCATATAATTTTGAAAAAATTTATGGCCCATGTAAAATTGATTTAGGTCAGTTAGGGGATGTTATAACATCTTCTCGTTATTTAGTAGAGCATGGTATTTTGTTTGTTTTGTTTGTTGTGCTTTTGTTTAAACAAATAAATAAAACCCCGAAGTTTTATTTACATAAAACCATTACTTTATATATCCTATTTTGTGTACTTTTTTATCCATTGGCTTATCCCAATGTTTGGTTTCTATTAGGAACTATTGCAGTATATCAAAGAATGTGTGATTTTAAGCCAAATCGAAAGTCTAGGTATTGATGTAATATACCCTAGATTCGAATTCTGTTAACTTTACTTAACAATTAGAGTAGGCAAAATTCTATTTAAATAATATACAATACTGAACCTTCCCAAATTAAAGCGTGAGGGGAGTGGCTATTTTTTCAAGATAATGAAAGTTAGCATAATAAATCTTACTGCAGGGGGCATGAGCGGTGGATATAAGAAATACTTAATGGAGCTTATACCCCGTATAGCTAACCATGAAAGCATTGAGCACATACAGTGTGCTACACCTGCTTCAATCCCTATAATTGAATGGTTTAGAAACGATAAACTTAATAATGTCACATTCATTAATTGCAAGCCATATAGTCCTTTTTACCATGATGCAAGTTTAATCTCGAAAATCGAGGCCTTTAACCCAGATGTGATATATGTACCACTCGGGAGAATGATTAAACAAATAAAAGTCCCTTCTGTAATAATGATCCAAAATATGTTTCCTCTTATTCATCTCCCCGGGATACCACTATATTTAAAGGCAAGATGCAACATAGAAAGAATAGTTACTAAGAGGGCAGTAAAGAGAAGTGATAGAATAATTGCAGTATCTGGTTTCGTCAAGGAGTTTTTAATTAAAAATTGGAATCTACACCCTGACAAAATAGCGGTAGTTTATCATGGGATTGATTTTTCAAAAATGGCATGTTCAAAAAAGCCCAAAAAATTGTCTCAAATAGTTGAGCTTAGAGGTTTTCTGTTTACTGCTGGTTCCATTGATCCATATAGAGGACTGGAAGATCTTTTAGAAGCAATGTGCTTGCTTAAAAGTAAGGGCATTAGTTATCCGCTTATAATAGCGGGAGACATTAAACTTTCTGCAAGGAGATATTTTGATAAATTAAATGATATTATAAAAAGTTTGAAAATTGAGGACTTAGTTGTTTGGGCTGGGCATTTAGATTGGGATGAGATGATTTATTGTTATAGAAATTGCAAAGCCTTCGTTATGAC
>CAYRRM010000123.1:0-2858 GCA_964426675.1 uncultured Lentisphaera sp. | reverse complement strand
AGTGTGATTTTGTTGTACTGCCCCGTATTTCAGACCACTCTATTCTACCTTATTTTCCATTTCCCCTTAATGGTGGGCAGTATATTTGCAGTTACACGTTTCTTGCGTTATTCTCTTTTTCAATGAGTAGACTTTTTAACCAGTTTAACTGAATTTCTTCTGCTTCTTTGTTCTTCAGTTTTGTCTTAAATGTTAAATTCTTTTTCTTGATAGCAGATGAAAATACTTGTTCCATTTCAGATTCGCTTAAGACCTTTCTCAATTCATCCAATGGGTTTATTATTGCTACGGGTATAGAAAAATGCGGTATGATTTCTGGTAAGTCATAGTATTTCAATATGTTTGGAACAAACACATCTTCATTCCAGGAATAAGGGAAATTTGTACAAAGATGCTTAAAACTTGCTAACATATTTGAACATAAAAGCCCTTTTACACTTTGATCCAGAATTGCAACATGCAGGGCTACTAAAGCCCCGGCTCCGTATCCACCGACAAATATTCTGTTTTTATCCACCACAGGAAGAGATTTCAAATAAGAAAGCCAGGTCAATGCATCTTTAACTCTAATCCCTAAAAGTGGTTCACCCAGCCCTATGCATAGATAGGAAAGAATTCTGATGGTGTTGCACCAACCCGCCAGGTCGTAATGTGACGGATCTGGACTCGTCTCTCCATATCCGCTGACATCTATACTGCATACCAAAAAATCACTACACGAATCTTTGCTTCTGTTTAAAAATCCAGCGGCTCTGGATAGGAAACGGTTTTGCTTAAGTTCTTCCCATTTTCCTCTTTCATCAATAAAGAGAAATACAGGTAATTGAGATTTTGATAATGAATTTCTCAAACATAAGCCGGGTATAAATATTTCTGGATTTCTTTCTAACACGACTTCTTCTAAACAATGCCACCATACCTTTTTTTTATCAAGGGCATACACTGTTCTCGGTACATAATTTTCCTTTTCAACAGACAAAACCTTACGAACCAACTTAGATAACTCATATCTATTTTGAGGAATAACCGTTTCCTTTGCCAGTTTTTCTGCCATGCTCTTATTTATAGAGAACATATTTACTGTTTTTTCAGGATGACATTTTAAAAACTTTGCATCCAGGACAAAAGTGTCTATGGAATCCAGTGAAATAACTTCTGATGTTCTTTTTTTTAAGTGAGTATTCATCCATTTTACAGTTTCTTCAGCCATTTCCTTATAGTAACCATGACCTACATTTTCTTGCACGAACAGTTTCAGATGACTTGAAAACCCTGAAATTCTGTAAATTCTATGTAAATTTGAAAAAAATTCTCTTGCATATTCAACCTTATATACTTCATCCTTCTCACCTACATTCATCAGGCAGGGTTTCGGTGCGCTTAAAGCCATTTCCTGCAGTAAATCAATGCCTTTACCCAAAAGTCCAGGACCGATCGTTTCCGGACACTGCGTATAGAGATCTTCCACGGAGATGTTCTGAAGATTCCCGAAACAACAGGTAGGAGCTATGCAACTTATTCTTTCATCAATTGCCGCGCAGGTTATGGTCGTATGGCCTCCTCCAGAAACACCGGTCATTCCAACGCCATTTTTGATGTCTGCATCTTCTCTTGTGGCTAAGTAATCAATACATCGTAAAGCATCGGCTACAAAAAATACCTTTGACCATATTCCAGTAAGATAACAGGCAACTCCGTTTTGAAAATGGTCGTTCAAATAATTTTTCTCTCCGAATACAGGTGCATCAAAGGTTACCGCTATGTACCCGTTGAGAACAAGTGTTGTGGCACACACCTGATAATCAAGTTCCCATTTTGGAGAATGACCGCATGGACAGATAACAGCAGGAAAAGGACCTTTTCCTGAGGGGATATAGATACTTGCATTCACTCCCCAACCTTGAAATGACTGGAAAACTACATTTTCTATCCTGTATAAATCTTTTTTTGTTGTGTTAATTATCCGGGGTTTCAAAGGAGGACAGTCTTTTATAAAAGGCGAAAGCAGTTCTTGATAGCAGTTGAGCCACTCCTTCTTTTTTTTCTTCCATTCAGTTGTGTTCTTTATACTTTTGAGGATTCTTTCACTTTCATGAAAGCATTCAAAAGACCTATTTCTTACATACCTTATCAGAATTTCTGGCCCTGGCGTTGATTTCAATTTATACAGTATTTGCTTCATATTTTTTATACCAAAAACTGATATCATTTCGCTTCAAGAGAAACTCAATGATATCACATATTTCCAACGTTTCAAATGTCTCCTTTAAACCCACCTGCAGAATAAAAAAGGTTTAATTATTATAACAAAAATCGTCCTGCAGTAAAGGACCAGAAAACAGTTCCAGTTTTCAAGCAATGTTCCAGTAGTGTCAATAGTGCTGGATTGATACATAAAAAGACAATGGGCTGGCATCCAGGCAAACATTTTCCAGTTATGCCAATCAAGAAAGAATTGCGGGTATTGAAAGAGTGATATACTGCTCCCCATTAAGGGGAAATGGAAAAAAGGTAGAATAGAGTTGTTTGAAAGGGATGCAGTATATTCAAAATCCCCCGCCAACTTCAGGTCTCCTTCCTTTGCTAATCCCCATTCAACCCCCCTCTTTATAAAAGAGGGGCTGGGGGAGATTTCTTGAAATCCCCCTCAATCCCCCTTTTACAAAGGGGGATAACGGAAGGAGGAAAAAGAGGGGGGCTACCTTTCTGTACTGCCTAACTTATATTCCACCGATGAATAAACATCCACATCTGGCGGGGATACGATACTGTAGGGCTACCTTTCTGTACTGCCTAACTTATATTCCACCTATATCCAATACCTTATCTCCTTTTCTCATTTATCCACCTCCAATGAG
>CAYRRM010000122.1:0-2927 GCA_964426675.1 uncultured Lentisphaera sp. | reverse complement strand
CCACATGCGCAGCCGCTGTATTGCCGTCCATAGATTGCATTACTTTTCCTGACATCATAAATCTCCTTATAAAATTTGATGTTATTTTTATGTGTGTTAAAGAGACCGTTTTGAAAAGCTTATTTATTAAATATTTTTCTGCTTTTTCGGTCTATTTATCCCACATAAAAAAGTATTTAAGATATATTATTCCAGAATTATTTTGCTATACCTACAGTAAATTAATAAATAACTTAAGGTGTAAAACAAAAAAATATTACTAAATTCCTGTAAATAAAAAAAATTAAAAAGGATAATTAAAATTTAATGTCAAGTTTATTATGTCATAATTGAAATATTTTTTAATAATATTGATACCTATCAGACCACCAGACTTTTACTATCTAAAATTGAACTTGAAGCTATAATTTTATGAATAATTTAATATCAAAAAAATGATGCATTTTTTTTTGAAAAAAATCTTTTTTCTTGATTTTTAAAAAATAAAGAGCTATTATTTTTATTTTAATTTGAAGTTGACACCTGAACATTTGAAGATTTTTAATGTTTTATACTTCAAAAATTTTACTCTACTTGCATTTGATGGAGAATTTTATCAATGAAAGAGTTTCCAAAATTAAATACTAAAGAACCAGATGGTATAGCTCCCAATGGTAAACCATACACAGTTATGATTGTAGAAAGTAAAGAATTTCAGAGAAAGCTACTTGTTCAAATTTTTGAGTCTGAGCAATACAAGGTAGTGGAAACCGCATCAAATGGTAAAGAGGCTCTGGAAAAATTTGATAAGCTCAAAGGTAAAATAGATATAATTACAACTGAGCTTGATATGCCTGTCCTTGATGGCTATGCAATGCTTTATGAATTAAATCAAAGAAAGGCAAACTCCCTTGTTATCTTCATAAGCGAAGAGACAACTAAAGGTGTGATGCAGGATTTAATCAATATGGGGATCAAAGATTATATACTAAAACCCATCAATAGAAAAGTTGTCTTAGAAAGAGTTAAAAGAGTAATAACCAAATATAAAAAAAGTGCACTGGAATAATCACAATCTGGATAGAGTAACTTTTTAGGGGTAAACCAACATGTCGAATGAACTCGAAGCTGCAACCAGCAACTTTGCAGAGACAAATAAAAAAATGCAAATCGCTCTATACTATACCTACGGGGACCAGGATAAAGCCCGGAAGATGCTCAGTGACTCCTATCGGGACATTGTCATTCTAAAAGGCAAATTTTCCTCTGCAAGCGTATATGGAGCTTTTCTCATTTTTGTAAATAGCGTTTATTTTAAAGTTGCCCACTCACTTGTTGTAGTTAGTAAATCCTTTGAGCTTTCTGATCTCAAGACTTCTGTTGACTGGAGAAATTTTGAACGACAGCTTGACTTAATACAAAAAAAAGGTGGAACTGATGACATATTTTCCTCTCAGGTGAAAGATAATATCTCAAAAAGGCTTACAATTCAGGAACTGACAAAGCTTGTTAGACTCATAGAAGCAAAAGATGAAATTACCCTTGGCCATAGTTTCCAGAAATTTTTGACTGATGTAACTGGATTTCAAAATATAGTGCTTTCTCTGGACTATGAAGTTACCACCTCTCTTGCCATGGAATTGCATTCCATTACAAGCACAAAAATATCTCCAGCTGAGCTTGCAAAGGGCCAAAGCATGCAAGCCCCTCAGCCAGAAATAAAAGTGGAAAAAATTGATGAGGCCCTTGAAGGCAAAGAAGTAAAACTCATGCTAAATGGTGCATTGATACTTTCTCCAATAAAAGGAAAGGATATTTCTAAACTGGCTGTTGGCGACAGAATAATGATAAGCATTATAGATAAAAGCCCAAAGGCCATTGAGCTTGCAAAGGCCTTCAAGGCATACGATGAAGAAGGCAACATGAAACCTATACCAGGGAGAATAATATCCCTTAAAAAAGATGATTATCTCCAGATAATTGCAATTGTAGCAAAGGGCATTTACATGAAAATAGTCGAAGAGGAAGAGAATATAAAAGTTGCCATGGACCCTGTCTATTATAACCCGTCAAAAGCAAAAGAAGAGGAGGAAGGCACTGGCACAAGCAAAACCTTTATCATAGTCCTTACAACAATATTTATAGTTCTTGTAGGGATAATTGTAGCTTTTGTTTTGAGTCTGTAATCTATACAGACCTTATTGGTATCCCACGTTTTTTCAGGCTATCTTTAACCTCTTTTATGCTGATCTCTCTATAATGAAAGATTGAAGCAGCAAGGACCGCATCTGCTTTACCTTTAACAAATCCATCATAAAGATGATCTATATTACCTGCCCCACCTGATGCTATAACAGGAATAGTCACAGCCTCTGATACTGCTTTAGTTAATTCAAGATCATAACCATCCTTTGTGCCATCACGATCCATGCTTGTAAGCAATATCTCCCCTGCGCCCAAACTTTCCGCTTTAACTGCCCATTCCACTGCATCAAGATCAGTAGGAGTCCGTCCTCCATTTAGATAAACTGTCCAGCCGCCTCTATCGTTTCGCTTTGCATCTATTGCAACAAGTATACATTGCGAGCCAAAACGCTCAGCAGACTCTGTTATAAGTGAGGGATTATTTACTGCTGCCGTGTTTATAGATATCTTATCAGCTCCATTTTCTAAAATAAGTCGGACATCCTCAACTGTTCTTATTCCCCCACCAACAGTAAAAGGGATATGAACCGTTTCTGCCACTTTCTTTACCATATCAAGGATGATATTGCGCCTATCTGCAGAAGCTGTTATATCAAGAAAGCAAAGCTCATCTGCACCTTCCTCATCATAGAATTTACCGTTTTCCACTGGATCTCCAGCATCCCGTAAGTTTACAAAATTCACTCCTTTTACAACTCTTCCATCTTTAACATCAAGGCATGGTATAATTCTTTTAGCCAGCA
>CAYRRM010000121.1:0-2929 GCA_964426675.1 uncultured Lentisphaera sp. | reverse complement strand
CATTACTTGAAGCAATGGGCTGCGGTTGCCCTGTCATTGCCTCTAATTGTTCTTCAATCCCTGAGATCACAGAAGATGCTGCTATGCTGTTTAATCCTCAAGATTATAAAGAGCTTGCTAAATGCATTAACGAAATGTTGGAAAACAAAGATTTAAGAGCTACTTATATACAAAAAGGATTTGAAAGGTCCCGTAAATTTAATTGGGAAAAAAGTGCCCAAGAATTAATAAAAATAATTAATTATGAAACAATCTAAATATAAACAATCAAATTTTAATTATCAAAATTAATCAAAAAATTTCTTTTTTCCAGCATATAAAAAATTTCTTGCAAAAAACTTTTAACTATTTCAGGATAATAATGTCTCCGAGCTATATCCATACACTTTTCGGCTAAAGTATCTCTAAGCTTTTTATCATTTAATAAAGTGTTAACAACCTGTGCAATCTGCGCAGGTGAAGCATTAATTGATACAAGCTCTCTCAATCCTCTATCTACCATAAACTCATACATTCCTCCTACAGGAGTTACAACAGATGGGCATCCGTAATTCATAGATTCCAGCATTGATAAGCAAAATCCTTCAAGTGCCAAAGTAGGTACAATTGACAAATAGCTTTTTGAATATATCCAAAATTTTGCTTCATCAGAAATCAATCCCAGAACTACTATTTTATCTGATAATCCAGAGTTCAAAACTTTTTCTCTAAGCTCTCCAATAAAGGGGCCTGAGCCAGCAATATATAACTTGACCTTTTGATTTTCAATGCTTTTCATCATATCAACGAGGTTTAATACTCCAGTGCGTGCGACAATTCTACGAACACAAAAAATTATTCTATAACCTTTTTTGATATCATCTTCAATCATATTTTTTATGTACTTTTCTTTTTCTGGAACAGTGGGCTTCTTTTCAGGATAATCAACCGCCAGAGGTAGATATGTAGATTTTCTGAAAGCAGCAAAATTTAACACAGAATTAAACATCATATATTTTGATGCAAAAAACAAAATATCACTTGCTGCAATTCTATAAATTTCAAAAAGCCGCAAGGCATAATACTTTAAGTCTTTACCTCTAGAATTAATTAGCCGCTCAAGATAAGATGTACCATGAATCATGGAGACAATGGGCTTTTTCTTTAAACCCATAGAAATTCTATAAACAGCAAAAGATTTTACAGTATGAACAAAGGCTATATCATGATCAATTTTTTTTATTGCAGGTAGAAATAACCTTCCATTTTTAAATCTATATATTTTCAAATTACCTTCCACTTCATAATCAGGAACTTCTCTCATGTTGTCTGGCTTAAAGGTCACTATGGTAACATCAATCATTGCTGATGCATATTTGCCAAATTTATAGGCAAACTCCCAGGTGCCTACTTTTACATCTTTTGATATATGATCTACAACAATTAGAAGCTTAAATGACATAAAATTTTTCCTTAGTCTATATTATATTTTAAAAATATCTACCCATAGATGAAACTATAATTCGCCAATATAGTTTAAAAGAGCAAGCACATTTTTCTTACTATCATGATTGTCACTGGCATAGGCAATAGCGTTTTTTGACATGGAATTTAATAATTCTATATCACTCATCAATTTAAAAAAAAATTCATTCATTTGATTTAAATCTCCATTACAAAAAAAACCAGCATGATATTCATCAATTAAAGTTCCATAATTATAATTTAAAGTTAAAACAGGAAGCCCAGTAGCTACTGCCTCAATAACTGTTAAAGGCCAATCCCCTTCCGAATCTGAAGTTACAAAGATGGCTTTTGACAATGATAAAAACTTATATATCTTATTTTGTGGAACAAACGAATAAAAATCAAGGTTTTGAAGGCTCTGTGATATTTTTTTTATTTTCTCATGGTAATATTCCTTTCCAGGGACAGGAGGACAAATAAGAATAAACTTATTCTTGGGATTTAGCCTAACGATATCAAGATAAGCCTCAATATTCTTCCACTCTTCACATCTTGCAATTGATATCCCATCATATAATTTATCTTTACTTGAGTGTATATTGCTAAAATCTATGCCCTTTTTTAATATTTTTATCTTATCAGAAAAGTATGGATATTTTGTTATAATATTATCTCTTTCAATCTCATTTTGAGTGACCAACAAAGCAGAAAACTTAAGCAGCCAATAAAACAACAGGCATTTTTTACGTGAATTTTGATATAATCCAATGCTTTCTACATCATGTGCAAACATAAAAACAAACTTGATATTTAAAAAATAACAAAATATTGCCAAAATACAAGACTGCAATGTCAAACCAAGTTGCATTACCACAGAAATTTCTCGTTTTTTTACAAATCTCCAGAATTTAAAAAACTTCTTTAAAAAACTGTCTTGCTCTTTATATAACTGGATTATATTAAACTTATCACTATCATCAAAATCTATACGCTCATATTCTGGTATAACTGTATAAGTTTTACAATATTTACACAATTCTTTCGCAAATTGATAAAGATGAGTGGTAGCTCCACCAAAGGTTCTTTTTGAATTTTTATTAAAAATAGCCTCTGAATCCTTTGGAAAAAGAATTGCAATCACTTTGTTATTTGACATGTTCCACACTCTCCATAGTTTGTAAGAGCGACAGTAACACTCCTATAACATAATTTGTCCAGAATTTTTTAATGTCATTTTAAACCTAAGCCTCCGTCATCTTTCGCAAAGCGAAGGATCCCGCTTATGCAAGCAAGAGATCCTTCGGTCGCTACACTCCCCTAAGGATGACAGCACTACCTCATAGCGAACCCAAAAGGCGTAGCAATCTCATAACGTTGAACATTGAACATTAAACATTGAACGTTTAAAGCTTTTCAAGCTCAAAATTGACAATATTTCTTTTTTCTTTGCTAAACTCTATCCCTAAAAGATAAATATCTTTGT
>CAYRRM010000120.1:0-3023 GCA_964426675.1 uncultured Lentisphaera sp. | reverse complement strand
TCAAAAAATTAATCGTGGCTTAAATGATTTTACAGAAAAAAAGTTGCACAACTTAGATTACTCACTATAAGAGTTGGACTTAGAATAATTTTCAATGTGTTTTAATATGAAGCTTACGTAACTAAACCAGTAATAACTTTTTCAAATATTTAACATATGAAAAACTTTTCAATTCCAGGTCCTGACACATAAAGTAAAAAAATATAACGATATCTACCATAATTATTGTAATTTAAATAGTGTTAATGAAGCTATAAACAAGTTGTAAAAAAGTTTGAGTGCTATGCATAATTTAACAATTAATTTGTGGAGTCAGAGACCACAATAAAAAACGAAATAAAAAAATTGAAATATGAGAAATTTAACACCTAGGGAATTATATGAGAATGGCATTGAGGCCATGAAAAAAAAAGAATACTTGAAGGCTGAAAAGTACTTTTTGGCATCATTATTCGAATTGACTAAAAATCCAGAAGCCATGTCGGGAAGAGGAGATGATTCAGTAGTCAACTTAGCTTTATACCTATATTCTAAAGGTAAATTTGAAAATAAAGATAGAGCATTAGAGTTTTACAAATTGTTCAGTCGAGTTGATGAAATTGTATCGCTCGGATATGCAATGGCTTTAATTAATGGGGTTTTTGGTGATCCTGATTATAATGAAGCTATTAAACAATTATCGAAAACATATTTAAATGATCTATTATATTGGCTAGCATATCTTCTACATAATGGAAAAGGATTAGAAAAAGATAGCTACAAAGCAGCTTTACTCTTAAAATCACATGGAGGACTTGCGCTTAAGTCAAATAAATTTGGACAACAAGCTAATGAGTTATTTGATTCGATCGGTATAAAAATTGAAATTACCGACGAAGAACTTGACGAAGAAGCTGATAAAATAATTTATGAGGAAATATTTAAAGATAAAAGTATGGAATTGGAAGAATCTACTTCTTTAGAATCTTTAGTAATAGAATTCTTCAAAAACAAAAATAACATCCCAGATACAACAGATATAGAAATGGAAACTGATGAAAATAAAGAACCGGCACATACAGGACCACTGACTACTATAGAAGAAAATAATATAATTTACAAACTAAAAAAGAAATTCAATTTCGAGGTTAAATCTGTCAATGCAAGAAGGTTTGTGGTTGGGGTGCCGTATATATATAAAACAACAACAGGGGAAACTATAAAGTTGTATAAGTGTAAATTATTTAATGAAAAATGCGAAGAAATTCCTTTAGAGAATGAATATAATTCTATTTATTCGTTTGCACAAAGTGTAGCTACTGTTGAAATAAGAAAAAATATTAAAATCAAGAATGGAAAAGTTGTTGGTTATGACAAGAAACAAGGTCTCATTGATGTCAACGGAAAGGAACTACTACCCTGTATTTATGATTATATCAACGTTCATCTTGATGGCTTTACCGAAATAATAAAGGATGGTGTCAAAAAGGTTACATGGGTAAGCAAAATTAAAAACGGTGAATTTAATTGGGATGAGGCATTTAGAAGGTAGTGTCCATAATTTTGTGTAAATGAAAAGGCAGCTGCATTTGGGACGCCAACCGGACTGGAGCCGGAAAACGAGCTCAAAGTCCGGTTGGTTAGGAAGAAAAAATTAATTTTAACCTTTTAAAAATGCAGCATTATGAATGAGAATGAAAATGAATTATTTAAGATTCCGGAAGAGGTCTTAAAGAAAATAAGGACTCAGGAGGAATTTGAAGATTACTTTCAGACGCTTTATAAAAAAGGCGTAGAGGCACTTCTGAAAGCTGAGATAAAGGAGCATCTTGGTTACTCTAAGCATGAGCCTGCGGGTCGTAACACTGGTAACAGTCGCAATGGTTACAGTAAAAAAATACTCAAGACTAATCTGGGAGATATACCGCTGGAGGTACCCCGTGACCGCAACTCTACATTTGAGCCTGTTGTAGTACCGAAACATCAAAGAATGTCTTCAAAAATTGAGCATGCCATCATTACTATGTATTCCAGAGGCATGACAACAAGGGACATTGAAGAAACTATAAAAGACATTTACGGTGTTGAGGTGAGTGAGAGTTCGATATCCAATATTACCAGTGCGATAATAGAGGACATAAAAGAGTGGCAGCAAAGGCCTCTGGATGCGGTTTATGTGGTTGTCTGGATGGATGGTATTGTGATAAAAGTCAGGCAAAACGGGAAAGTAACAGGTAAAACCATCTATCTGATGATCGGGCTTAAGCATAATGGTCTGAAAGAAGTGCTTGGGATGTGGATCAGTGAGAGCGAGAGCGCTTCATTCTGGCTTAATGTTCATACTGAAATTAAAGCCAGAGGCGTAAAGGACATATTGATTGCATGCACCGACAGCCACTCAGGTATAAGACAGGTTCGCTGTTTATCTGGCTATTGCTAACGTGTAGAAAAAATGGACTTACCCTATCAGAGATTGGGGTACCGTTATTAACCAATTAATAATTATTTTTGGTGATAGATGCAGTATATTTTAATCCCGGCCGCTTCCCGTTTACTTACACAAAAATTTAAACAAACACGCACCTTATCGTTGCTAAAGCTGTGATATGCCATTTGAGACGTTCAAATGAACCCTTATCAATGGCACCTTGACCTGAAAGCATACTGGAGAAGAATACTGGAACTTTCTTATTTTTAAGATTCATTATATATGTACCTAACAATGGATTTAGTGGATAATATATGCTACCTGCATACATTTTCTTGAATTCATCACTGGCTTTTGCATTTGCTACTAAAATCATGGATATATCATTAAAATTATAAATAATTTCCTTTGTTATTTTCAATTGTTCTTTAAAAAAATCAGGACACTTTTTAATCCTATTATCAAATTTTTTTTGGTCAGTTTCTCGGTAATAATATAAGTCAAGGTGAGACCAGTTTAATCCAGTATTATTTACCAGTTCTTCTATTCGTTGATAGTAAGGAACTCCTCCAGGTCCAGTGCAAAGTCCATCAAGAAAATTTAATCCTTGAATTTT
>CAYRRM010000119.1:0-3052 GCA_964426675.1 uncultured Lentisphaera sp. | reverse complement strand
AATCCTGATAATTCTTTCTTTACTGTCGGAAATAAACGCTCATCTGATTCAGATAGAAAAGAAACCAATTTCTTGATTTTTGTATTAAGTTCATTAATCCTTGTCTGTATCTGTTTTTCTTTTTCTTGCAGAGGAGATAATCTCTGTTCTTCGTCCTGATTTATCCTTCTGACAAGTTTTTCAATGGTTGATTTATCTTTGCTTATCTCAGTTAATTTTGCTATTATAAATTCTTCAACCCTATTAGCATTTACATATTTAATACTGCAACTCTGCCAGTCATGTTTACAGGTTTTAGTGCAACGGTAATAATAAATATATCTTTTGCCTTTTTTCTCCTGCTTCAAAGTATAAGAAGGCGTCATAACCGAACCGCATTCTTGACACTTTAATAACCCACCCAACAAAAATGGTCTTTTTATTTTTGTCTCAGGTCTAATCTGAACTTTCCTTAAACTCTGAACCTTCAAAAACATTGCTTCTGGAATAATTGCTTTGTGAACGCCGTCAAATAATTTACCTTTGTGTTCTATTTTTCCAATATAAATTGGATTGCGTAAAATATTATCAATTGAACCCTTACAAAAAATATTTCCTTTCTTTGTTCTATATCCAAGTTGATTTATTCTTCTTCTGGTTTCAGCAAGGGATTGTGTTTCAAGAAATATTTGAAATATCTTTCTAACTCCCTCTGCCTCTTTTTCGTCTATCTCTAATTTTTTATCTATATTTTTATATCCATAAGGTACTAATCCACCGTTCCATAACCCTTTTTCCCGTCTCTGTTGCATTTTGTCTTTTGTTCTCTCGGCTGTAAGTTCTCGTTCAAATTGTGCAAAAATAAGCATTATATTACGCAGTAATCTACCAGATGGAGAGGAAGTATCAAAATTTTCTGTGACTGAAATAAAAGAGACACCATACTTATCAAAAAATTCAATAAGGTTATAAAAATCTTTCGGTGAGCGTGTCAAACGATCAATCTTATAAGTAAGGACGCAATGGATTTTGCCTTCGGTAATATCCTTAAACAATCCCTGTAAAGCAGGTCTTTCTAAACTTGCCCCTGAATAACCAAGGTCATTATAAATTTTGTAAATTTCTAAATTTTCCTGACTTCTAATAAAAGATTTTATCTTCTCTGCCTGTGCTTCACAGGAATTAAATTTCTTCTCTGCCTGATTGTCAGTTGATACCCTTGTATAAATTCCGCATTTCATAATAAGTCCATAAAATTTAAATAGCTAATAGTTTTGTAATAGCATTCTGCAAAACTTGAGGAATCTGATTTTTGCTGGTCAAACTTTTCAATTTGTTTCTTGCTTCTAATATACTTTTTTGACTCAACTGAAATATACCTTCAAAATCCGGGTCCATTTTGAAAACTAAATCATTTGAGGGTAAAGATTGCTCAATTTTTTTATTAAGTCCATTTGGGCCATTATGATAGGTATTATAATTATTAGCATTTCTATCTTCATCATGTAAAACAACAAAGGGTATTCCAAAAGCAGATATTATTTTAATAAAAAATGGTATATTTTCTTTGCCTCCGGAATCTACTATTGATATACCTCGCTCGTTAATATCAACATTAAATAAATTAAATGCATAAGGTAATGAATACTTTTCCGTGGGGCCTTCCACAAGCAAAACCTTTCTTGCGAAAAATAGTTCATTCCTTCTATAATCAAACTCTGTCAATAACTTCAATTCTTCTCGTGTATTTTTTTGAATTGATAATCCCAAAGGTTGAAAAACTTTAGTTCCAGTGGTTGAATCCTTCCTAACCACAGTTACATAATCAAAATTTGATAGGTCAACAAATTCTACAGAGTGGGTTGTATAAAAAACTTGATTACCTTGTTCTGCTATTGATTTTAGAAGTTGATAAAAAAAGCGTCTGGTATGAGGATGTAAATATACTTCAGGTTCTTCTATTAAAAGAATACCACCACTTTTCTGTAGCTCTTTATACGCCTGAATTAAAGCAATAACAATGGCACTTTGTATGCCCATTCCCATTTCTAAAGCGGAAAATTCTCCATATTCGTCAGATTCTTTTACAGTAAGAACTAAATTTTTATAATGGTCAATGACTTGTGGGTCTTTAAAATTCAGTTTTGCTTGAGAAAATCCTGTTTGTTTTTTTACATTTTGCTCAATGAGATTCTCTAAATTTTGGAAAATAGGTATCCGTAAGAGAGCAGAAATTTCGTTCATTTTGCTAATGTATTGATTTTTTCTGTCATTATCAGAAATAAAATCCTTTTCTATTTCTTTAAGAAGTTTCCCGAACAATGTCCATTGCGAACCAGAAAGATGATATTTTAAATCACGGTTTACACCAATAAATACCACAGGGAACATTTCTCTCCATTCAGAGGTTAAATATAAAATTTCAGGATGAGGGCGTTGTCCACTGCCTTTTTTAGGTAGTCTCTTGATGACTTCAATTTCTTTCCCTGAATTGTCTATACAGCAAACATCTATCTTGGGGTCGCCTTTTGTATGTCTTCCCGATTGTCTTTTATAATGTGAATACTTTAATAAAAACCCGCTGATTTCAAAATCCTTACCAGTTGCGTCTTGATATGGTATTTTCTGGTCAAACCATATTTTTATTTCTATATCCCTTTGAGTTTCTTTATTGTAAATATCATCATCTGTAATATGGCGAATAGTCGGCCAAGATTCACCTAACAAAAGATTTATTGCTGTGAGTATATTTGATTTACCAGAATTATTTTCTCCAACTAAAGCACAAAGATATTGCGGTTTCAATTCTAAATCTACTATTGACCGATAATTTTTTATTGAAATTTTTTCTATCTTCATCTTTTAGCCCTTAACCACTTATCAATTTCATCCTTTTTAAATCTCCATTGCTTACCTGCTTTAAGTGCTGGTATTCGTCTTTGTTCAGCCATCTTATACAAGGTATGGACACTCAATCTTAAATATTTCGCTACTTCTTCTAATGTCATTAGTTTTTCCATAGGCTTTCCTCTATTAACCATTATTAGTATATATTATTATTTGTCATAAGTCA
>CAYRRM010000118.1:0-3057 GCA_964426675.1 uncultured Lentisphaera sp. | reverse complement strand
TTGTTTATAACAAATCTACCCAATTTGACCCTGAAATTATAGATATTGCCATACCAGCGATAGATAAATTTTACAGTAATACTATATATGATGGAAATAGCTGGTAATATATCCTATATCAAAATTTTAAGCGACTCTCTATCTATATGGTTTGTTGTTTCTGATTCAGATAAAAACATAGACCATTTGAAAAAAGAGAAAAAGAAACTGCTTTCTTTTACTATATCAGATAACAGTAAAAGAAAAATCTGGTTTAAAGGAGAAATTATATCCATAGGGTTGAGAGAGAATGCCTACTTTGTTGTCCATACAGCAATTAACAAGGCAGTAATAGATAAGCTAATCGATATGAGAAAAGAACTCTGTTTTATAAAATTTGGGACTGTTGATAGCAACTCTGATGAAAAAGAACCTGAAAAAGAATCTCAGGGTATGGCTAATAAAACAGGAATCGATGAACCTCTTGATGAATTAAAAAAATTACTCACAAAAGCATCTGAAAAAACAGGCAAGAAAAAAGAAGACATTCTCAAGCAGGTAACCACTTTCAAAAAGGATGACAGAATTTATAAAGGCAAGGAACGACCAGAGGATTTATCAGAAAAGCAGAGAGTTATTGCCATAGACAAAATTAAAAAATTTTATCTGTAAATAAAAAATATAAACAAAGGAGAAAATGTATTACATATATTCAAGACAGAGGGGAAAAATCAATAAAATAAAGACGTTTCTTAAAATGAAAGATATAGAAACAGTTGAAACAAAAGACAGCGACTATATCTTTGTTTATGAAGATCCGACAAATATATTGCCTGCATTTTTAAAGGCAGGAATAAAAATTGAAAAGATACCTGAAAACGAATATTACCTGCCCATGTTTAAAAATTACGGTGCATTGGCTTTCCTGTTTGAAAAGTTTATCCCTAAAGAGGGAATGGTAGTTAAAGTCAACAATGGTATCTATAAAGGATTGAACATCAAAGGAATTGTAAAAGAAGTTGGCAAAAATACCTGCACGGTAGAAGTATCTGTATGGGGTAAAATCACAAAAATCAATGTTAAATTTGAAGATTTAGAGCCTGTGCAAGAGGAACTGCTGGGATAAATCTGTTAGTCTGTTTATATTGAAGCAGATGTGACAGGACGATTATATACACATACTTTAGTGAGTTTACTTTTTATGTTTTGTTCGGCAATCTTGAGGTCATAAGCTGTCTGGAGATTAATCCAGTATTGAGGGGATTGCCCAAAGGCACGACCAAAAAGCAAAGCCAACTCAGCGGTAACGGGTCTTTGTCCTTTAATTATATGAGATATTCTCATAGGAGATATACCTATAGACCGTGCAAATTCGGCCTGAGATATTCCCAATTCGTCGATAATTTCTTTTAAAAAAACTCCCGGATGAATCGGTGGAAGTTTGTTTTTCATAAATGCCTCCTTAATGGTAATCGGTGATTTCGACATCGTATGCTTCACCATTTTCGAATCTAAAACATAATCTCCATTGGTCATTAATGCGAATACTCCATTGGCCAGCCCTATCCTTTGTAAGCAATTCAAGGCGATTAGAAGGTGGCATACGCAAATCATCTATAACCGTTGCAGCGTTAAGCTGAGTGAGTTTCATTATAGCACGTTTCAGAACATCAGGCGGAAATCGTCTCGATTTTCCTGTAGTAAAAAGCCGTTTAGTCTCAGAATCAGCAAAGGACTTAATCACTATAATTAGTATAAACATTTTGTTTATAAATAACAATAAAAAAAGGGAGCCTTTAAGCTCCCTGATTGTTAGCAGTAGACCCTAAGATATAATCTACCGCCTTCTGAGCAGATGAAGCAGCCTCAAGGATGAGTTTTTTGTCCTTTTTAAGGACTTCTGCCCACCCCTGAATGTAGGCAACAGAGTTGTTAAAAACTTTTTCTGCAATCCCTGTTTGATTACAAAGGAAACTGCTTCCTATTTCCGCTACAAGTTCCTCTTTACTATATTTTTCAGAGCCGAAAAAATTACTTAAATCCCTTGCTAACCTCTTTTGGTGACCTGTTGAGTGTGTTAATTCGTGAAAAAGCGTCGAATAGAAAAACTCAGAGCTTATAAATTTTTCACAGATGGGCATCTCCACTATGTCTAAAACTGGACTATAGCAGGCCTGATTGTGCCCAAAAGAAATCCGTGGCGGGTTAGGCATACCAGCTATGATTTCCTCACAGGCTTTAATTGGGTCATTTTGTTTTGTTTCCTCTTTTTGCAGCGTTTTTGTTACCCTTTCGGGTAACTCACACTGCTCGATGTTGAAAACATAGCTGTATCTTAAAATTTTTTTAACCCTTTTTTCTGTTGCCTTTTCTGCCATTTCTGTTTCCGTTTCCTCTATTTCCTTTCCCGTTACCGCCACTGCCTCAACAGGTTTTTTCTTATCAACTACTTCAACCTCGCCATAAAAAACAACGAGGTTGCCCTTTTCGCCTTGTTTTACCTTTCCGCCCAAATGTTTCGCTTGTAAAAACGAAAGAAACCACGGGGACGAAAACCCAGCCATGGAGAGTAAAAGTCGATTTATGCCCCTATACTCCCTCTTTGTTATAAGGTTTTTAGGGGTATCCACTTGCCACGGCCTTTTCCAAGGGATTTCTCCCTTGTTGAGAGCCTCAAGAATCATATTTGTAACACGTTCAAAGATATTCATTTCTCTCCCTCCTATTTGAATATTTCGGGGTTTTCAGTAAAAAAAGAATAAAAACTGTTTTCCCCGATTATTATATGGTCGAGTATCTTTATGCCTACAATTCTTCCTGCCTCAACCAAATTTTTTGTGACTTCGCCATCCTCATTTGATGGTTTGCAATCTCCCGATGGATGATTGTGAGCCACGATTATTGCCTCAACTCCCTCAAAAATCGCAAGCCGAAAAGTCTCTCGTGGATGCACTAATGAACGGTCTACAATACCAAGGGAAACAAGCTCAACATACTTCATAACCCCACGACCGTTTAAACCAATTGCCCAAAAATGTTCTTTCTGCTGGTCAATAGGGTCTTCCGATGCCAAAACTG
>CAYRRM010000117.1:0-3066 GCA_964426675.1 uncultured Lentisphaera sp. | reverse complement strand
CCTAAAGAGGTAATTATGAAAGTAAAAATATTAAGAAGCTTTACAATAGGTAGTAAAAAGTATGCTTGCGGTGAGACTTACTTCTTCCCACAAGACTTGGCAAAAAGGTTAGTTTCTCGTGGTGATGGTGAAATTATAGTTGAAAAGGAAATAAGAAAGCCTTTAGAGGTTGAAATTAAGCCTAAGAATAAGCCTAAAAGAAAATATAAAAGGAAAGTAAAAGATGAACTTAAAAATAATAACTCCACCTACTGAAAATATTACTTTAACAGAAGTTAAATCTCATTTAAGGATAGTTGGAACTGATGAGGATAGTTTACTTACAAATCTAATTAAAACTGTTAGGCAGTACTGCGAAAATTACACCAAAAGGGCACTTGCTTCTGCTGTTTTTGAGCTTAGTATTGATAGATTTGAGGATAAAATAGTTTTGCCAATGCCACCAGTTGAGAAAATAGAAAGTATAAAATATAAAAATTCTGATGGAGTAGAGGCTGAACTGGAGAGTTCTGATTATATCTTTTACAGTTCTGAACCAGCGATAATAATACCAGCATTTGGCAAAGAATTTCCTACTTTTGAGCCTTATCCTGTTGGGGCTGTAAAAATAAGATATACTGCAGGCTACAAGACAAGCTCTGATGATAAAAATCTTATACTTCCAGAACCTATAAGGCAGGCTGAGCTATTATTGATTGGGCATTACTACGAGAACAGGGAAGCTACTACTGCAGGCACTATAAGTGAAATTCCTTTGGGAATTCAAAGTTTATTATATCCTTACAGAATTTTTTGGCTATGAAAGCAGGAAATTTAAGACATTACATTACAATTGAACAACAAACCGAAACTTTTAACTCTGAAGGTGAGTTAGTTACTACTTGGACTACTTTCAAAAGCGTGTGGGCTGAAATTTTGCCTCTTGTAGGGCGTGAATTTTGGGCAAGTAAGCAGGTTAACTCAGAAACTACTGGAAAATTAAGGATAAGATATCTTGCAGGGATAACTCCAAAAATGAGAATTAAATTTGGCAGTAGAATTCTGAACATAACAGGAATTGTAAATGTAGAAGAGAAAAATAAGGAAATTGTCATCTATTATACAGAGGACTAAATGGTAACTGTAAAATTTGAAGGAATTGAAAATTTACAAATTAAACTCAAGGAGAAAGCTGCAGAGATAGAAAAAGCCATGATAGAAGGGGCAGATGAAGCTGCCGATATTGTAAAGCAAAGCGCTATAAGTAAAGCTCCACGAGGTAAAACAGGAAATCTTGTAAGGTCAATAGATAAAAACCAAGTGCTAAACAAAGATGGCAAAATATCTGTTTATGTTGGTATACAAAAAAATGAAGTATTTAGTGCTGATGGATACTATGCAAGAATGCAGGAAAAAGGTACGTCTAAGATGAAGGCACATCCTTACTTGAGGCCTGCTTTAGATGAAAATAGGTCAAGGATAAATTCAATAATAACTGAAAAAGTAAGAGAAGTAATAAAATGATTAATACAGTAATAAGAAATATGCTTCTTGATAATGCAAACATAAAATCTTATGTAAACAATAGAGTTTATTATCTTTATTTGCCTCAAGATGTTGTTTTACCTGCAATATCATTCTTTTTGGTATCTAATTTTAGGCATCATGACATAGACGTAACAAGACCAAGATTTCAGTTTGACTGTTGGGCTACGTCACTTTCTACTGCAAAAAGCCTTGCGGATGAGGTAAGGAAAACATTTCAACGTGAAAAAGGAGTTTATTACGGAACAAGCATAATACAAGGTATCTACATCACGGAACAGGAGTTCTATGAGACGGATACTAAAATTTACCATGTAACAATAGACATGTATATGATTTATAAAGATTAAAGTAAAAAGGAGAAAAAAAATGGCACAAACAAGTGTTAAAAACACAAATAGCATACAGTTCGGTTCAGGCAAGTTTGAAATTTCAACTGATGGGGTTGAATGGACTGACTTAGGGGCTATGAGGAATATAGTATTTACTGAGACTTTTGATAAGGTAGTTATAAAAAGTGATAATGCTGGAGATATAAAATCCTTAATAAAGAATCATCAGGCAAGCTTATCAGGGGATTTACTTGAAATTAGCTTAAAAAACTTGAGTATTATTAGGGGTGGAATTGATAGTTTTTCGGAAGACACAGGAGTATCTGAAACCTTAAAGACAGGTGGGCTTGCTACAATAGACGCAATACAGGCAAGAGTAACAAATACCAATGAAAGAAATGAGATATTTCGGATAACGATATTTAAAGGGACTAACAATAAGGGAATTGAACTTACATTTAACCCTGATGATGCGGACGATCCTAACAGTATTAATATTGAAATCTTAGGAACTTGCGATGTTGATAAGACAGAAGGGGAGCAACTGTTTGAGATCTATAATGAACAAGGTATTGGAGGAGTTAACTCTTAATGGAAGTCTTTAAGGATTTTGATAAGTTTATAATCCAAAAAAGGATAGCAAAACTTGCTGGAAGAGAATTTGACGTCTCTAAGATATCTACTCGCATGTCCTTAAAGCAGGCTGAATATCGTGATAGAGCTTTGCTTATGGGCGAAAAAGAATCACTTATGGAAGCTATCAGGATAGTTGCAGAAATTTGCGGCAAACCAAAGCCAAGAAATATTTTTGAAAGGTTGTTTAACAGAAAAATAACTGAAAAATGGCTAATAGAAAATACTAATTTTGAGCAACTAATAGCTTTTATTGATTTTGTCTTAGAACCTATAACAGGTAAGAAAGAAGAAGAAAAAGGGCAAGAAGAAGAAAAAAAAAAGTAAATCAAGTAAATCAAGAGTAGTTGAACTTGGAAAAGTAATCTCTGAAACAGTATGTATGACTGGCTGGGAAATAGATTACATCCTTGATGAGATTACTCTTGATGAACTTGTATTAATTTATAAATATGGAATTGAATTTGAAAAGACAAAATCAATAATACTGCTAAATACTTTTGCTGAAGCCTTAACAGGAAAGAAGAAAAAAGAAATAGGCGATAAACCAGACTTAAAGAAATTTTATAAACTTTAT
>CAYRRM010000116.1:0-3082 GCA_964426675.1 uncultured Lentisphaera sp. | reverse complement strand
ATCTTTACTTTCTCATGTCCCGGGAACCTGAACTTCACAAACCATTCGTTGTATATTGCCTGCGCCATCTCTTCAAGTATCTTTATCCGCCTTGTGTTGTTTTCTATCAGGTCATCATACGCAGAGAGGATGGCAGCTATTTTACGCTGAATCATCATTACAGGACATGGGATTTTAACATGCAATAAATGTGGAACCTTGATACTAGGTTGAGCAGATCCTATATCTAATTTTTTCAGATAGGCTTGAGTTCTATCCCAACTGAGAAAATAATATAGAAAGTGCGGGCTAATTATTTTTATGTTGGGCCTAAAACCCACAAGGTTCTGAGCTATACACCCTCTGTTTTCTCTCATAATTACTACATTGCCAATAACTCCAACAGTTGCAATTAGAATATCGTCTTTAATAGGATGTCCACTTCTGAACCAAGTATTAAATGTATCTTGGTCAACATATTTTGTGACCAAATTATAATCTGGAAACTTATTATTTCCAACCAGGGAAGCAGTTTCTATCAACTCCACATCTCCTTCACCAGAATAAGGTGGAGTTTTTCCCCTGTTATCTATTATTTTCACCAATAAATCCCCTAATTTATAGTTGTCAATTTTCATATTCCGTTCAACAGAATTAATATGTTCTTGGATATTTGTTTATATATTTCAACTGCCTCTGCGTTAAGTTTTTCCAGCTCTTCGTTCAGTCCTTCCAGCTTCTCCTTGAAATCAAAATCCTCTTTCTTACCTTCTGCCACGCCCACATATCTTCCCGGGTTAAGTGAATATCCCTGTTCTTTTATTTCCTCAACCGTTGCCACCTTGCACAGTCCCGCTACATCCTGATACTTGCCGTCGGGGAAGTTTTCTTTCAGCATCTCGGTACTTCCAGCAGTTGTTTCAATCTTTTCTCCTCTGTACATCCTTACTATGTTTGCCAGAAACTCTATCTGCTCTGGTGTAAACTCCCTGTGTGCACGGTCTATCTGTTTGTATATGTTACGGGCATCTATGAACAGCACCGTGTTCTTCTTGTCTGTTTTGTTTTTGCCTTTATCAAAGAACCACAGTGTAACGGGAAGGGTTACTGTATAAAAGAAGTTGGACCCAACCGCTACCATTACATCCACCACCCCGTCTTCTATTATCTGCTTTCTTATCTCAAACTCTGATTGCCTTGCGTCAGCGGCAGAGTTCGCCATAACAAAACCTGCCCTGCCTTTCTCGTTAAGCGCATTCAGGAAAATCTGTATCCAGAGATAGTTGCCGTTATCACGCCTGGGAATTCCATAACTGAATCTTTTGTCGTCCTTTATCTTCTCCTTGTCTATTCCGCTGACGTTAAAAGGGGGATTAGCCATCACAAAGTCAAATTTACCTAGGGACTTATGTATATCATCGTAATAGGTATTGCCGGACCTTATATCACCCGATAGCCCATAAACAGCAAGGTTCATCTTGCACAGTTTGACCGTCCCGTCTGTTTTTTCCTGCCCGTATATCATGATTTCCTTACTCGGGCTTTTCTTGCGGTGCTTGATAAACTTTGCGCTCTGAACAAACATGCCGCCTGAACCACAGGCGGGGTCGTATATCCTGCCGTGAAACGGCTCTATAATTTCTACGATAAGCTTTACAATAGGGGTAGGGGTAAAAAATTCTCCGCCACGCTGTGCTTCGGACATGGCAAACTTGCCGAGAAAATACTCATAAATTAAACCGAACATATCCCCCTCTGCATCCATAGGAATATCCGAGAGGGTTCTTATGAGGGCAATGAGAACATCTTTTTCAAGTCGATTGTAACTTTTCGGCAGTATATCCTTTAACTCAGTATTCTCCACTTCCACAGCTTTCATTGCATCATTAACAGCCATCCCTACGTCACTTGCTTCGGGTAGGTTCAGCAGGTAGGAAAACCTTGCCTTATCCGGCAGATAAAGTACTCCTTCTGACTGGTAATCAATTCTTGAAACGGTTCTGCGCTTCCCGCCAGATTGCTTCTTTATTTTCTCTTCAGCTGCGGAAAATCTATGGTCCGCGAATCTTAAGAATAGCAGTCCCAGCACAGGCACTGAGTATTCATGTGAACGGAGCTTTGAATTTGCCCTCAGATGGTCTGCCGCAATCCACAACTTCTTTTCAATCTCATTATGATTCCCCGTCATTATTTTTCTCCTTCTTAATGGGAAGAATAATATATTCCTATTTTACCAGCACGACGGGTAACAGGCAAACGAAAAGAGGTATCAAGGAACCAAGCAACCCATCAAATCCCGTCAATAACGCTTTACAGGCGTGGATATTTTTTATTAAACTTCTTCCAGTATTTCTTGATTATATATTTCTGTATTATATTCATTTTAGTCATCATAAGTCATAATACTAAAATCAGATATTATATATTTAGCCATAGAAACCCTTCGTCTACACCAACCTCTTCCAAATGTATTGAAAGTTCCTAAATCATCATATATATCAAGAGATTCTACAATACAAAACAAAGCCCCAAGTTTCTCATTTGGAGCAATATATTTCGAATAATCTTTGAGTTTAGATAGAATTCTTTTAGCAATTCCGGGTCCTTGATTAACTGCAATATCAAATGCTACAACATCAATATAATCAGGAAGGTTATCACAATCCATCTCATCCCAGTATTTTGTCTTGTATATATCTATTGCTTGTTGTTTTGTTAAATTTTTTATATCAAGATAAGGAAATGCCCGTTTAGATATTCCCCACTTTGTCTCTCCACCCGGATCTTTGTGATTATTAGAATAAGGAATCTTTCCAAACCCTGTTTCCCAGTTTAATGCAAATTCTATTGCCTTGCTGAAATTCTTTTTCATTTCAAAACTCCTATAAGAAAAAAAGAGTTAGAAATATCTATTAAATTGGCTTTTAATCCATCTAAAACAAAAATAAAGCCATTATTTTTATTGTCTAATGGTTTAACATTAACCTGATTAAAATAATGCCTTAAAATTTGTTTTATAAACATTTTATCGTAAATAAGCAAGAAGACCCCCACCTCTTTAGGTGGGAGATGAATTGCTAACAAAATCTTTTAGAATTTTAAT
>CAYRRM010000115.1:0-3263 GCA_964426675.1 uncultured Lentisphaera sp. | reverse complement strand
CTTTGCAAGTAATAATAAATTTTTAGAGAATATTTCGATAGCAAGGGAGGGATTGAACTTTTCATCCCAGATATCTTTTTCCGGGAAAGTTTACAATATTACCTATACGGGATTCTCGACTAAGGGAGGAGAAATTGGAGATATAGCTATATCAGGAATCGATTTAAGTAGAGAAACATTTGCACAAATGGATGTTGGCCGCCTTGAAACTGCAATATCGCAAAGCGATGAAATTGTAATGATCACCGATACTAAAGGAATTATTCAATATGTAAATCCGGCATTTGAAAAAATAACAGGCTATTCGATTAATGAAGCTATAGGTAAAAACGCATCACTGCTCAAAAGTGGCAAACACGATCAGTTATTTTATAAAAACTTATGGAATACTATATCAAGTGGGAATGTATGGAGAGGGCATTTTTTCAATCGCAAAAAAGACGGTTCCATATATGAGGAGGATTCTGTTATATCACCAGTAAAAAACAAAAATAATGAGATAGTAAACTATGTGGCAGTAAAAAGGGATGTAAGCAAAGAGGTTGAATTGCAAAAGGAACTAATACAGGCACAAAAAATGGAAGCAATCGGAAGACTGGCTGGTGGTATTGCTCACGATTTCAATAATATTCTCACAGCAATATTGGGCTATTCCGATCTCGCTCTTTCTATTTGCAAAAATGATGAATCTTTGAAAGATGCTATTGAACAAATAAAAAGTGCCGGGAAAAGAGCATCTACAATGACAAAACAACTGTTAACCTTTACCAGAAAGCAGATACTTAATTTCGAAACGATGAGTATGAAGGAAATTCTACTTGAAATGGAAGAGATGTTAAAACGCCTTATTGGGGAAGAAGTTATCTTAAGTTTTTCCCTCTCTGAGGAAAAATTAGTTGCAAAATGTGATCGCGGGCAAATTGAACAGGTAATAATGAATCTTGTCTTAAATGCAAGAGATGCATTACCGAAATCTAATGGTAAAATAAATGTAAGCATAAACAAACATCTCCAGAAAGCACCATATGAGTTTAGTGGTTTTAATGCAAAACCTGGCGAATATGTACAATTGACAGTTCAGGATAACGGATGCGGTATGACTGACGAAGTAAAGCAAAAAATATTTGACCCATTTTTTACCACAAAACCTAAAGGGAAAGGAACTGGACTTGGATTGGCAACTGTTTATGGCATTGTTAAACAACATAATGGTTTTATAACTTTTGACAGCGTTTTAAATCAGGGAACAACTTTTAATATTTTTATTCCTGCTGCTTCTGATTTTCAGCAGGATCGGGAAAAGAGTAATATTAGAAAATCAGAGGAAAAAGCAGTAGGAGAAAATTTTGAAAGAAAAGTTGTTCTTGTAGCTGAGGATGACAAAATTATACAGATGCTTGTTGCCTCATATCTCTCAAAAGATGGATATAAAGTTTTGCTTGCTTCGGATGGACTTGAAGCAAAGCAGATTCTCGCGCATCGAGGAAATGAAATAAAGTTTGCCTTACTTGACGTTGTAATGCCATTTCTTGATGGGGGAAGATTGGCTGAGTATATTTTAAAACTCTACCCTGAGATTAAAATTATTTTAATGTCAGGTTACCCGGATGTACTTGAAAGTCAGGAAGAGAATGTAAAGAAATTGCCTGTTCTTCAAAAGCCATTCTCGCAGGCTGATCTTAAAAGTTTTGTTGATAAGTATTTTTTTAACTCCATTGAGAAAATGTGAAGAATCTCATAAACTATTTTGATGAAAAAGCCTCTCTTTTTCTAAAATGAATACTGCAGATAAAACTATGTTTTTATTTTTGTTCTCATTTTTTATCTTTGCTTTTGGTGCTTGCATTGGCAGTTTTCTTAATGTATGCATATGGAGAATCCCCCGAGGAAAAAGCCTCTTCTATCCTCCGTCATCCTGTCCCAATTGTTCTCATAAGATAAAGTTTTATGAAAATATTCCAATATTCTCATGGATTTTTTTAAAAGGAAAATGTTCTTCCTGTGGAAAGAAAATTTCAATAAGATACCCTCTTGTCGAGTTCTTGTGTGCTTTTTTTTACCTGATGATCTGGATAAAAGTCTTTTTTTTGTCTGAGCATTTGCTCAGACTTTTGCCTCTTTTTGCCATCACCGCCTTAGCTATTAGTACATTTTTTATTGATATGGAGCATTACATTATCCCTGACCTTACAACATATCCTGTTATATTTATTGGTCTGGGACTTTCAATTATTTTTCCTGAATCCTATGGTTTTAAGAACGTTTCCAACTCGTTTATATTTTCGTTCTCAGGTTTTATTATTGCTTTGATTTTTATGGCAGCGTTTTCTATTATTGGTAAAAAACTTTTTAGAAAAGACGCTCTTGGATGGGGGGATGTAAAATATCTTGCAGCTGTCGGAGCTTGTCTCGGTTTTCCAGGGGCATTTTTCTGTGTATTATTTGCTTCATTAATAGCCTCTTTATTTGGTATTTTTCTTATATTCTGGAGAAAAAAACAAATTACATCGGTTATTCCTTTTGGACCATTTTTGTCGATTGGTACAATTTTATGGATTTTTCTTGATAAAAAGCTAATTATGTGGTATCTTAATTTTTCAAATTATTTAAGAAACTTCTGAATATCATAAATGAAAAAATATAAAATATTTAATCTAAATTACTTCAAAACTTTTCTACTCAAGTTTAGGAATAATGAGTATGCCTTTATGACCTTATCTGGGGTTATAGTGGGTATGATATGTTCTATCATTTCAGTTATATTTATATTTGTGATTTCAAAGTTAAGTGTTTATCTAGATTCCATTGCCTCAACTAAAAGCTATTTGTATTTAATCCTGCCCGCTCTTGGCGGACTTCTTGTGGGCCCCATCATAAAATATGTTGCCATGGAGGCAAAGGGGCATGGAGTTCCAAATGTAATAAATGCAGTTTTGCTTGAACGTGGAAAAATTCGACCGATAGTTGCAATTGCTAAAATAATATCATCAATATTAACTATTGGCACAGGGGGCTCATGTGGACGTGAAGGACCTATTGTTCAGATAGGTGCGACGGTTGGTTCTTGTTTTAGTCAAGTCCTTGGTTTAACGGAGAGAAGAACTATAACATTGTTGGCGTCTGGAGCTGCAGCCGGTATATCAGCTACTTTTAATGCGCCTATATCAGGAGTATTATTTGCCACCGAGATAATAATGAAAAAAGCTGGCATAAAGGAATATGCATCAATTGTTGTTGCATCAGTTATATCCTCAGTTATTTCA
>CAYRRM010000114.1:0-3331 GCA_964426675.1 uncultured Lentisphaera sp. | reverse complement strand
ATACCAAACGAGATAAAAAAGTTTGACAGGAAAACACTCGAAATAACTTCTCTTCAATTTATTGAAGGAAGCGGCATTTATGCCGGACAAAGTAATTGTTTTTCTTTTGTATCAACAACCGTAGAACCCTCGACAGTTAACGTAGATCCTTATTCTCATTTATATATTTCGGGAAACGGTTTAGATTGGAAAGAGATAGCCAAATACAAAAAAGACAGGTGGCATAAATCGGCTTTTCAGTTCGGCAGTATTCAATTCCCCCGCTATGAAACAACAGATGGACAATCTTTTGTTATATATTCAGGAAGAGCACTAAAGAAAATTGACGGAAAAACGGTAATACAAAAAATCAAATGAATGTTTTATTTCTTATGTTAAGTTATTCGCTGGAATCGTCGAATATGTATTCCGATTTGGCAGAAGAATTTAAAAATCATGGTCATAAAGTAACTATAATGGCACCCATTATAAAATCGTACAGAGAAGGAATATACCATGAAAACGGTTATGACATGGTTAGAGTAAAGACCCCACCTACTCAAGGTGTCCCGAATCTGATAAAAAAAGGCATAGCCTTAGCATTAATGCCCTATAATTATAAAAGAGTGTATAAGAAATACTTGGCGAAAAATAAATTCGATCTGATGCTTATGCCGACACCTCCAATAACCTTGGTCGATTTCGTATCCTATGTAAAAAGGAGAACTAATGCCACTTTTTATTTGATACTGAGAGATATTCATCCACAAAGTGCAACCAGCATCGGATTAATAAAATATAAATTCATGTACAATTATTTGGAAAGAAAATCAAAAAAAGGATATCAAATAGCAGATCTAATAGGTTGCATGTCGCAAGGCAATATCAATTATATAGCAGAAAATTATCCTTCACTCAGTAAAGACAAATTAGTACTTTTGATGAACTGGCAAAAAGATGTAGGTTATTCAAAGCCTAAAACAAATATTAGAGAAAAATTCAATTTTCAAGGAAAGTTATTAGTACTTTTTGGTGGTAATATTGGTTTAGGACAAAAAATAGAAAACATTATTGATTTAGCAGAACATTATTCACATAATGATAACATAATTTTTCTTGTTATTGGTAAGGGGATTAAAAAAGATACTATGAAACAAATGGCTGAAGAAAAAAAATTAAAAAATATAAAATTTATTGATTTTATGCCAAGAGATGAATATTTAGATTTCATAAAAAGTGTTGATATAGGTTTGATTTCAATAAATGAAGAATATAAAGTTCCTACATGTCCATCGAAAGCTGTAACATATATGTCATTGAAAATACCTATATTTGCAATGATTAATCCAAACAACGATTATGGTGAAATAATTGAAAAAGCAGGGGCCGGTTATTGGGCAGTAGGAAATGACAAAAACAGAGTTTATACACTGTTTGACAAAATGTGTAATGACGAAACATTAAGAAAAAAAATGGGAGAAAACGGTTATAATTTTTATTTGGCAAATCTTACCTCAGAAATGGCATACAAAACTATTATTAATCAAATAAATGAAGCAAAATCTTAGTCTGACATATCGTTTTTTACGTGCAATTGGCCTTAACTATTCTGAAGATGAATATGGTCAAGTTTCATTATGGAAAGTAATAAAACGTACACATAAAACATATAGAGATGCTTTTTTACTTAAATTTTTTATGAATTCTTGGATTTTTTCCCCTATCAATCCAAGAAAACTTCGTCCTATTATTTTAAGAAGAATTGGGTGCAAAATAGGGAAAAATGTATTTATCGGATCAAATGTCTGGATTGACAGCGGGCATGCAGATATGATCGTTATCGATGATCATGTTCATATTGCAGGTGAATGCACTTTATTATGTCATCAAAGAGATTTGTCCAACTATTGTATTGGGGATGACTATGCTAAATTAGGATATAAAATAGAAAAAATACACTTGGAAAAAGGATGCCTCATCGGTCAAAGAACAATGATTATGCCGGGAGTAACTGTGGGAGAAGGAGCTATAGTGGGCGCCTATTCTCTTGTCACCAAGGATATACCTGCATGGACAATAGCGGTAGGACGACCTGCAAAAGTGGTTAAACACATCCCTGAAAGAAAAATCAATGAATGATGAAAATTTTGACTTTTGACATAGAGGATTGGTGGGTGTATGATCATTACTCAATTGGAAGGAAAGAAGATTATTTGCCTCGTTTGAACCAATATCTAACTCAAATTTTAGATTTATTAGATGAAAAGAATATCAAAGCAACCTTTTTTTGTTTGGGAAAAGTTGCTGAAGAATATCCAAATTTAATAAAATTGATTGCAAAACGAGGTCATCAAATCGGCTGTCATTCGTACAGTCATCGTTTTTGGGGAGAGGCAACATCAGAAGAGGTCGCTGAAGACACAAAAAAAGCATTAAATATCATTGAAAATATTATTGGGGAAAAAGTCATCGCTTATCGGGCCCCGGCTTTTTCCATAACGGAAAAGACAAAATGGATTTTCGATATATTGGTTGATAACGGAATCGAATATGATTGTTCCATATTTCCTGCATCCAGAAGATTTGGCGGATTTCCGAATTTCAACCTGGATACTCCATGTGTGATTAATAATCATGGTATAAAAATAAAAGAATTTCCAATGTCTATTACAAGAATATGGGGAAAAGAAATTGCCTATTCAGGAGGTGGTTATTTCAGATTATTCCCTTATAAAACGATTGAATATCTTGTTAAAAAAAATGACTATGTAATGACCTATTTTCATATAAAAGACTTTGATAAAGAACAAAAACGTATCTATCGGTCATTTCAAGGAGAATCGGCACCAATAAATTTCTTCAAAAACTATTATGGTTTGGGAAATTCTTTTCCAAAATTTAGAAAATTAATTGAGAATTTTGATTTTGAAAGTGTTGAAAAAGCTGCAAACAATATTGATTGGGATGAAGTCCCTTTAGTAACAGTTTAAATGTACCGTCGTTTCTTTAAACGTATATTAGATTTCATGATTGCTTTGGTGGGTTTAATTATCCTGAGTCCACTGTTTTTAATTCTTTGGATAGGCTTATCGATAGCCAACAAGGGAGCGGGTGCATTTTTCCTGCAGGAACGGCCGGGAAAGGACGAAAAGATTTTCAAGGTGATTAAGTTCAAGACGATGAACGACCGGCGGGACGAGAATGGCAATCTGTTGCCCGACAGCGAAAGGTTGACCAAAATTGGACGAGTTGTACGTTCGCTGTCTCTGGACGAGATACCACAATTGATCAATGTGCTGAAAGGGGATATGGCGCTAATCCGTCCACGTCCGTTACTCGTACAATATCTGCC
>CAYRRM010000113.1:0-3489 GCA_964426675.1 uncultured Lentisphaera sp. | reverse complement strand
CGTTTAGGCATAGACAACCTCTGATAGGATATGGGGTTTCAGCTCCTCTTTCAGCTCATCCTTAAGGACAAGGTCTACATTACTACCCAATAACTCTTCAAGATATAATTTAAGATCCATATAGTTATCGAATGTTTTTTAACCATTTTCAAATTTAGCGAGTATATCAATATCACTTTTCTTATCGGCTTCAACTCTTATTTGAGAACCAAAGACGCCTATATTCTTTATCATAAACCTTGTTTTTATCTCGGGTAAATGCTTTTTTAATATATCAATAATCCTGCCCTTCACTTTGTGCCTCCTCTTTGGCTCCAGCGGTTTCTCTAATGATATTATTTACAGAAATATAAGGGTAGACCATACAGGCATATTTTTTAATTCTTTCAACAACATTGTTTACCAGAACTCTCATGGGCAGGACCCATATCATTCTCGGGGTAGCATGAAAATCTTTTTCTAAAAACTGATAAAAAAGGGTCGATTATAGCTTCTTGTTTGCCAGTTTAAAGCCATATACACCTCCGAAGTGTATTTTGGGCGTCGGTGCATTCACAAAGGCAGTTGTAGAAGGACTACAGGGCAAAGCAGCCCCTCTTGGCAGGGGCAAGATAACAGTAAACATGCTTGATGCCTTCATAGCAGAGAGGGTAAAGGAACTTACAAAAGGCAGACAAACCCCTGTAACCACAAAACCCGTAACAGTGCCAGACTTCCCAGTGGCAGTGAGGTGAGGAATATAAATGTGAATTTTACCTTAAATATTTTTTGGCAAGATGATATATTTTTTAATAAATGTTTTAATCCCTAAATTAAAGAGGCAAGAGAATGCTAGGACTAGGTATTCAGGAATTAATAGTAATAATTTATCTTATCGCAATTGTTTTCTGGATTGCAGGTATAGTAGTTGCCATCAGAATAAAGATGAATAAGGCTCTTTATGTTCTTTTTGCTGTTTTTTCTCTGCCTGCCTTGATGTTTTTAAACGGAATAGTGAGTAACTTTTTAATTAAAACTGAGATAGTATCAACCTTTAAATCAAGCGTAATTCAATTTACCATAAGCGCCGTGTTGATATGTTTACTGCAAATTTTAATATTTTTCTACATGAAAAAAATTAAAAACAAAGCAATAATGGCAAAAGGAGATAAAACATGAGAGTGATAAAATATTTTTATTTCCTGTTGATAGCCTATATATTACTAATTTTATCGGCTAAATCTTACGCACATCAGTCACTACTTACAGAAAGAACTGTAAACAACTTCACCTACCATCTCATATATTCGGATAAAAAGGTTACATTAAAAAACGGAAAATATGAATCTCCACTGAGACCTGGCAATGAAGAAGACATAGAGAACTTCATCAAAGTAAACCTCATAAAGTATCTGATAACAGAGTCCTCTGAAGCAGGACCTTTTGCATTAGTAATACTTGCCGAAAGTCTTGGCGGAAGTGGCACTTTCTTTCAGATAACAGCACTTATTCATGAAAACGGTGAAATTGTGCAGACCAATTCCATTGAACTTGGAGATAGGGTTGAAATAAAAGATGTGAAATTTATGAAAGGTTATGATCGTTCTCCTTTTGGAAGCCGGAGGGATGAAATTTTGCTTACCCTTCTTAAGCACGGACCCAATGACCCATCCTGCTGTCCGTCTAAAATGGAAAGAAAATGTTTTACCCTTGTTAGAGATGAAAACAGGAAAGTTCAATTATTAACCTGTGAAGAAGTTGATGAGAAATATCCTCTTCCTGTGGTCAAGAAACCTGCAGTGTATCTTTATCCTGAAAAAACAGAAAAAATAGAAGTAATCTTGAATCCAGAGGGTTACATAACAAAGACAATTCCTGAATACAAAGACAAGTGGATTGTAACTGCCAATCCAGATGGTGTAATAGATGGTGAATACCACTATCTTTTTTATGAAGTAGAACTAAATAGACCTATTTTCTTACCAGAAGAAGGATGGGCAGTTTATAAAAAAGATTTATCTACATGGTTTGATAAGCATCTTTCCAAATTGGGGCTGAATAACAGAGAAATTAAAGATTTCAAGGCTTACTGGCTTAAAGAACTCCAAAAACATCCATGTGATTATTATGAGATAAAACTTTTAACCAATGATTTTTTAGCAAGAAATCTGCAGATTAAAATAAATCCCGAACCTGATACATTCATCAGAGTTATTTTTTATTTCAAACCAGGCTTTGGTATTCCTAAAACTTTAAAAGAGCCTGTTATTAAAACGCCAGAAAGAAAAGGTTTTACAGTGGTGGAATGGGGTGGAATTATGGAAGAATCAAATGAGTCTGATATAAAAAATCCACAATATTCATTTTTCCCTTCTGAAACAGGGATAATTATTTTAAGAGATTTAGAAATCAAAGATCACAAGATAACAATAAGAGTTAACACAGGTGGTTGCACTGACAAAAACTCCATAAAGCCTGTTATCAAACAAACATCTGGCTTTAATTCCAGAACACACGGTTCTGTAACCCAAATACCTTCAGATAAAATGCTCCCTAATCATTACGAAATAGTTTTTACTAGACAAAAGCCCGATTTCTGTAAGGCATTTTTACCTGAAGGTACAATTATCCAATACGACATTCAAAAAGAATTAAACATTAAAATGCCATACACTTTAATTGTTAAAAACCCTATTATGCCATTTACCAAGAATGATCCATATTTTATCTTTGGAGAAATTAAATCTGAGGTTAAAGAAGAAGTAGTTCAGGAAGAAGGGAAATCTATACTCGGTGCTCTTTCAGAAATTATAACCAAAATAAGAAGGGATGTTAAAAATGCAACAATTTATGCTATAAACCAGGAAATTAAAAGGTATGAACAGCGAAGAGATAAACAAAAAGTGAAGAAATTAGAAGAAGAGCTTGGAAAAATAAAAGAGCTTGACGATAAAAGTTTTCCCGTTCCAGAAGAAAACGAAACAGTATCAAATTTAGAAGATGTTTTTCAGGAGAAAGACAAATTCGGACCAATTATACCCTGCAAACCTGTAACAATTGCAATTATTTACGACAGAAAATATTCGCTTGGAGAAACACTAAGTATCAAGGGAATGACAAGATCAGGTCCTTTTTATAATATTGCAGGTATCAGAGATGGAATATTTGATAAATTAAAACTGGGCAATGTTTATGAATCAAAAGTCTGTCTTGTTTACAAAAGAGAGTATTTTGAATATATACCATCTTACTATGTTTATCTGGCAGATATAAATGATAAAATTGAGTAGCGGGAGAAATCAACTTGCTATAATGTCCGATGCTCCTGATGAAACTTCTTTTGCCTTTTTTCGTATTATCTGGATTATTGCATCTATTAGGGGTAGCATATATTCAATGGGGGAAGGGTGAGATGAGGATTTATTAATGGATAGTTTTAAATGTGAATTTTACCTTTGTCATGTTTTTTAATAATTAGACAAAATCCAAATTTTTTGTAAGAACACTTTT
>CAYRRM010000112.1:0-3570 GCA_964426675.1 uncultured Lentisphaera sp. | reverse complement strand
TGTTTCATATTTTTACCTCATCTTATCTCCCTGATTATCTTAAATGCTTCGGCTGCTTTTATACCGACTACCGTGCCCAATTGTTTAGCTCTAATTCGGATTGCTTCAGAGGAACGTGGATGGGGAAATTCTCTTATCTCGCTTTTATATACTTGCATAGCCTTAACCTTTATATCCAATGTTGAATTTATATCTATAAACAGATTTGGAGTAAAGCACTTACTTCCTTCGTAAAAAGTCCACTCAGTTGAGGAAAGAACCTCATAACTATAAACGCTCTTAACGCTATGATGTGTTGTTGGTCTTGTTGCAGTAAGTGTAGCACGGCATGTTAAAACATGGTCAACATTTAAATCCCCGATATAGTGTGTAAAAACAATAGTAGGCTCAACATTCTCAATAAGCTTTTCAATAATTTTTATTATATCTAACAAAGGAACTGTGTCGAACCTGTTATCGGGTAAACCATAAAAGAAAATTTCTTTAGCCCCTAACAGTCTACCTACCTCTTCCGCATCTCTCTTAAGTTGCTGAACCAGTCTTATATTGACCTTTGAAGGCTCATTATATCTTGAAGTTATTCCTTCACCTAAAATAGCAATGTAAACCTCCGTTCCTTCTCTTGCCCATTTTGCTATTGTCCCCCCGCAACCCAGAACTTCATCATCAGGATGTGCTGCTATCACGAGCACTTTTTTAGAACACATCATTATCACCCAAACAAAACCACCAATTTTCAGGAACTGGGTCCTTTCGCTCGTCCATATTAGAATATATAATAAGAACGTTACCTTGAGGTGTTTCTGAAAACCCATTTTTAAAAAACCAATCTTTATATATGCTATTTTGTATTTGCCAGCAATTTAACTCATCACATTGTAACTCACTAGCAAATAATTCAGCAGTTAAAATTAATTCGCTAAAACTATCATAATTAGTAGCACAAATATCTAAAATATGAGCTTTTTTATATCCATTATCATTAAAATATTTTAATACAACATAACCAAATATTTCTTGTCGTTCTTCGAGAACATAAATAGAATATCGCTTGTCCGGTCTGTCTACATACCTCCAATTCAAAAAATTATGATCTTTCAAAACCATAAAATTTACTTTGTTCGTCAACAGGTAAATGCAATTATTAATCCTTTTGTCAAACTTATCGACTTTTTTAGTTTCCGTTTGTGCTCTTCTAAAATCCTTTTTTGATATAAATATTAATGGAGATAAAATTTGCCATCCAACTTTGAGATGCCCTGGAAGTGCATTTTTGTTGGGAACCCCTAAGGATAATAAGGAATTATAATTTTTCTCATTGGCAAGACAATGCAACCCCATTTTTACAAATAGCCCCTTTCCCTGATAGTCTGGATGAACCATTACATTTGTGCATAATGAGGCATTATAAATTTCTGAATTATATCTAACTTTTATCGGTAATAAGCCATATCCGGACACGAACCTCCCGCTTGTCATATCTATCATCACATACAGCCTGTTATCTCCTGTTGGACAAGTAAAATTGAACCAATTATACCATGACAGATTAAAGAAATCCCTTTCACCAAAGCAAACTCGCATTAAAGCCAAAACATTGTTAGTATCACTTTCATGAGCCACTCTTATTAAAAAATTATCCATAGCACCTTACTCCATAGCAATATGTTCAGATGTCTAAATTGGTTAAGACTTAATAACTTGGGTCATAAAGAACTTTAGCAGTCCCATCAATTACACATATTCCATTTTGATTGAAACATTGTGTCTTCAGAATGACATGCTTTTTTTCATGTATTTTATCAATAACTTCAACTACTACAGTTATCGTATCGCCTATGTAAACTGGTTTTATGAAAGTCAGAGATTGGGAAATGTAAATCGTGCCGGGACCAGGCAATTTCATACCAAGTACATTTGATATTAATCCGGCCACAAGCATTCCATGCACGATTTTTCCCTTAAATAAAGATTTTGAGGCATACAGTTCATTAACATGTAAGGGGTTAAAATCCCCAGAGATTCCGCAAAATAAATATAAGTCCGTTTCGGTTACAGTTTTTGTGAAATCTGCTTTGTCACCAATTTTAATTTGTTCAAAAGTCATACATAATGATTATTATTTTTGATTTATTTGATTCAAAAATTGCCTTTCTATGGATTTCGGCAATTCATACAAATACCGTAATTTTATCGAACAAATTTGCCCATTAGCTAGATTACTTTGAAAGTACCACAATTAACTGAGAGTTTTTTTGGCAGCAATTTGAAGCCAAGCTTCTGGCATGGAGATAAGCTGAGAAAGCATACCATAATTTTCATGGTTTGTGGGTGACGAATGCCTCATGCATGAATAATTAACAAACCTTCAGAAGACAGATATCCTTTATACATTTGCCAGACATTTATAAATCTGCCGTAACCTTAAGATCAGTCAACTTAGTTGCGTGATGTCCTCTTATAATGAGATTTTGTAAAGGACTCCCTCCACGACCATATGGAACATCAGCCATATGGAAACAAACACATTCAAAATTATCTATTATCTCCTTAGGAACCTTCCAGGACCAATGTAGAAAAAAAATATATCGTGGCGATAAATGCTTTATATACTCATAAGTTAGCAATTCTGGTTTATCAATAAATTTCCAAGTTCCTGGGAATGAGCTTATCACTTCATCAAAGACCCTGTGATTCCACGATTTGCTGCCTGCAACTACATATGTATTTGAGGGACATTGTTCATTCATGACGCATTTCCTTTAATAATCTTACAGCGGGTTGACTACATATTGTTTCGTAGCCTTCTCTTTTAAAGCCAGCTTTTTCAAATGCCTTAATAGATGCTTCATTAAAGGGTTTTACATAAGCATAAATTTTTCGATTACCTTTCTCTTTCAATAATTTTTCTGTACCTAAAATAATAAGCTCTGTCCCATATCCTCGGCCTCTGAAAAGCTTATCTATGTTTACATCAATGAGTGCTTCGTTTTGTTTGTTAAGATCGAATCTTATCTGACCAATTGGCATATCATTGCCATCTAAACCAACGTAAATGAACGAATCGTAATTTTTTAATTTTTCCTCAAACCACTTTTTATGGGTATCCCATGGTATAGGGTCTGTATTAAATGCAGACTTTCTTGTATCTGGGTCATTAGCCCATTCCCATATAATTCTCATGTCTTTATAGATAGCCCGCCTTAATCTAATTTTCTTGCCTGTAACTTTCAAAATTACCCTGTCACAGCCCTCTCCGTCAACTATCTCGTTAGCTCTCTCTATCATATATAAACGTTTCTTAAAATTTAATAACAAGTTCGGAAGTGAGTTAAATATGGCATTTGATGATAATGCATTATGCTCTCCCAACCCTATTGCAATGGATAATTTGTCTAACATAGTTACAACAGGGTGCTGGTTTTCTGCAAGTATTAAAGCAATCATAGGCACCCCCATATAAGCCAACTCCCAACAAGTGCTGCCACCGGCAGTAATTGCCACGTCTGCCCAGGCCATGAGGTCGGCCATGTTATCAATAGCGTGCAAAAGGAGGACGGAGAAAGGAGA
>CAYRRM010000111.1:0-3580 GCA_964426675.1 uncultured Lentisphaera sp. | reverse complement strand
CGGCGGCGGTCTTGACCGGATCAGCCGCGCCCAACCTGGGAAAAATGGGGTCTGGGAAAAATGGGGTCTGTCCCTATTTTTCTCAGAGGGTATTTTTCCATGCCCCATGGAGGTGGAGGAAATATTCTCTATCCTTGTCGCTTCTGAATATCTTAGCTCTTGCATTCCCCCTGGCGGTAACATGATAGAGAGCGCTGGATATTCTATATGGAGAAGACGTGCCATGAGAAGAGGAATAATTGATAATTCAAGACCCGACCCCATTGTTTTCGCGCTGACCACAGGCTGTCCCAAACACCCGTCGCTATGGCGATACAAAAACAATTAATTCTTTTTTTTGATATGGGTGGTTTTTTTATTTAATCTTCAACTGAACAGGTCCCCGGTCATGGCCCGGCTCAACCCATCGACCATCAACAGAGCCTCCATCAATAACCAAGGCATATTCGCAGTTTAAATGTGCACTTCCTTTTTTAATGTGTGAAACCTCCTTGAAGGTGATAGTGTTTCCACTTATCCTTCCCTCGATTCGATGAATAGAATTCAGGGATGGCCAGGAAACTTCACCCGAAAAATTTCCCGTAGCACTGTCTATGGATTCAATTTTAACAATCATCGGGAAGTTCTTATTTTTCTTATCCAACACAAAACCTTCAAGAATAGTTCCCGGGGAAATGGAGTTTTGTGCATGGGCCATAGCCACGACAAAAAAAAGGCTTACTAAAACGAATGATAAATGTTTACAGAATCTTTTCATATTCCACCTCCATTAATTTAATTCCATTATTTTAAAAAAATATATTTTTTGAATGGTCAAGGATCGCCGCCGATCCATATACCATATCGCCCACCCTGATTTTTTAATAGAAATATCCCTTGACAAGCAAAAACATCCCTCATACACACCAACCCAGCAAAAGCAATGCCTTATCAATCCTTATCAATCCTTATCAATCCTTATCAATCCTTATCAATCCTTATCAATCTCTTCCCCTTTTGCAAGCATTTTTTTCATATCCTTTATGAATTCATCGAAAGTCTTTTCATTTTCATGTTGCATAATTAATTCATGGGAAAGATTGCCTCCTAGTCTTTCATCATACTCTGGGTCAGGATCCCATTTTTTCTTTATCCAGTCTGCTGGACGTTTAAAGAAAACTATGTTAGACATGATGTTTAACCATGCAGATAATTTAACTCGTCAAGTTTTTTCTTCAGATATTGAGCGGTGTTCAGGATATGGGAAGCATGTTTTTCATACTCTTTCTGTCCATTTCTTGTTAGATTCCACCAGAATTTCAAAGCACCTCCAGCAGAGCGAAAGCAGTTAATTGTTGGAATAGCATCATTCAAGTAAGCAACCTTAAAGGGACTCTGTGTTTCCATGATTTCTTTTGCTGTGATGGATAACCCCACTCGCTAATCAGAACCGAAAAACTTATGTCCACTTACTGCTATAGAGTGAAAAAAGAACATTTTCCGATTTACAACATCTCTATACTCAGAGAAGGGAAGAAAACAACCAAAGAGTGCAGCATCAGGCAAAATGTAGTATGCAATAGGTTTCTTCTTATTAATTAATTGGAGGATTGTCTTCTGATCATTAATAGCTCCTTTAAAGGTAGTTCCCATGGCAATTACCACCAAGGCTGGCTTGGATAGGTCAAGAGCTTTTTCAAATTCTCTTGTGTCCATCTGTCCCATTGGATGAGTGGGGATAATCTTTACTTCAAGGTTCATAAAATCAGCAATTCTCTTAATCAAATAATGCGCTTCTGCGGAGACATAAACAATTGGCAGTGTTTTATTTTTAATTTTAGATTTTATGTAGTTTACACCAAAATACATGGCATGCATATTACCGTCTGTTCCGCTGTGTGTAACTATACCCCAGCAGTCTCCTTTATCAAAACCATAAAGAGGTGCAAAGTACTCAATAACCTCGTTTTCTAATTTATGCGTATTTAGTGGATAGAAACTTCCTTTTCTTGGATTTCCGGCATTATTCATAAGCACATCACAAAGCCCTTATTTGACAAACCATGTATAAAAATCCTTTAAATTAAAGGATAAATTGCAGGGATAACCAACAGCGTGACTTTTAAGTTTACCCATTTGCTCTGCAAATTTATTTAGTCTTCCGTAGGGTATTGTTCCAGCCTTTGCATGTAACCGAAGAAGTCCTTCCTTACTCAGCTTCATAAGTTCTGAAAGTGGCGTGGTAAATAAGGTTCACAGGGCAGTAATCCCAGCAGTCATAAGAAATTCTCTTCTTTTCATCTTAAGTTTCCTCCTGCAAAAATTATAAGGTATCCATACTCATCACCTTTTCTCAAATATACTCCCTTGTCTGCGATAAGATTCACAGATGAGACACATTTTTCCATGAATGATTCTTGCTTCCTTTACTGTTCCAGATATGGGTGTATGAAATCTGTAATAATCCTTTGGGCTCAGATACGTTTGATAGTAGATTTCAACTTTACCCATTTTTCTATGTTGTATTAAAAGCCGATAAATAACTTTATCAGAAAAAACAGAGAAATAACAAAGGTTGTGATTGATACCTCCCTGTATTTACCGCATAGTATTTTAAGTATTGTATAGCTTAAAAGTCCAACCATTATACCATTACCAATACTAAAAGTGAGAGGAATAAAAATAATTGTTAAAAACGCCGGAATGCTTTCCGTGTAGTCATCAAGTCTCATTCCTGTCATACCCTTAATCATGAAAACTCCAACAACTATAAGGGCAGGGCTTATTGCAGATGAGGGGATTGACAGGAATAATGGAGATACCATTAAAGCAAGAAAAAATAACAGTCCTGTAAAAATTGCTGTAAGTCCTGTCCGTCCACCCTCTGCAATACCAGAAGTGCTCTCCACATAGGTTGTTACCGTGGATAAACCAAAAAGAGCTCCAATGGTTGTACCCACACTATCAGCTATGAGTGCTCTACTTATTTTTGTTTCTCTCTCTCCATCGTCAAAAAGCTTCGTTGTGGAAAACACTCCAATAAGAGTTCCTAAAGTATCAAAAATATCAACGGAAAGGAATGTCAGCATGATAATTAAAAAATCTGTGCAAAGTATGTGACTAAAATCAAATTGAGCAAATACAGGCACAAAGCTATCAGGAATGGACATAAACTTAAGATTATCAATTTTGGTAATTCCTAAAGGTATGCCCAACAATGTGGTAAGTAAAATACCCAACAAAAGTGAGCCCTTTATTTTATAGTACAGCAAAATACCTATTATGACTATACCAATCATTCCCAATAATGCCTCTCCCTTTGAAATATCACCTAATTGAACGAGTACATCGAGATTTTTCACTACAATGGAGGCATTTTGAAGTCCAATGAGGCTAATGAACAAACCAATTCCAACAGAAATCACTTTTTGCAGATTTTCCGGAATTGCTCTTACAATAGCAGTTCTGACTCCTGTGACTGATAAAATAAAAAAAATGACCCCCTCTGTAAAAACCGCTGTTAGCGCTACCTGCCATGAATAACCCTTACCCAAAACCACAGAATAGGTAAAATAGGCACATAGACCAAGCCCAGGGGCAA
>CAYRRM010000110.1:0-3779 GCA_964426675.1 uncultured Lentisphaera sp. | reverse complement strand
TTTTTCACCAGCAAATATCTCTCTTTCTATTTTCATACTGGACCAGCTTTCAAAGTCCTTAACCTAAAAAAAATACTTGAAAATAGTTTTTATTTTTTATGTGTATAAAAAAGCTTCGTCTCCCTGCTATCTGCGGCAAATGCAGCCAACTGCTTAATTCGGGATTATAATGTCGCAACAACTCGAACTGCGCCGTATAGGATTATATTGCAAAATTGAAATTAATACAATAGTATATCCCTGCAAGTATAAAAAAAACTCCTGTTATAACCTGTATCCATTTCTCAAATAAAGACAATTTATTAAATGCAGTAGCAACTTTTTTTGCGCTGAACGCAATTAAAAATGCAAAAAATATAACTGGCATAGCTGTAGCAATGCCATAAACAGCAGGAATCAAAAAGGAAGAACCTTGTTTTAATGACAACGGAATAAGTCCTGCAAAAAATAAAGCAGCTGATGCAGGGCAAAATGACATTGCAAATAGTATTCCAAGCAAGAAATCCCATAATATGCTTCCCTTTTCTGCTTTCTTCTGAAAACTCTCTCCAACTAAATTACACGAGAGCGATGAACCTATCCAGCCGAGAAGAACCATTCCTATAAATATAAGTAAAGGCCCAAGAGATTCATTCATATATTTCTGTAAAAATTTTGCAGTAGAGTCCAGTACCAAAATTCCAGATGAGATTAAATAACCTAAAACAAGATAAGCGAATGTTCTACCAATAGAATATGAAAGCCCCGAAATAAAAACCTTATATTTACTGGTCACATATTTACTCATATACGAAATTGCCGCAATATTTGTTGCCAGAGGACACGGGCTTATTGCGGTGAGTATTCCAAGCCAAAAAGCTGTAAATAGGGCAATCTGCATAATAAAAAATTTTATTTTGAAATAATCTCTCTTATCCCATCGCTAACATATTCATTGAATTTATCTGGTTCATTATAGAGGGTCCAGACATCTTCGAGGACTTTGAAAGCGATATCTTTGCCATTTGCGATTTTCGCAACAACCACACACCCGGTAGCGATTTTATATTTTTTTGCAAGTTCTTCATCTTTTTGAAAATTTACTGATTTAAACTCAATAGAGCCATTTTTTAGAGATTCTGCAAAATTTTTATTTAAAACTTCTTCAGTTAGTCTCTCTATCTTATTACATGTTGCACAACGAAATGTTGAATGCATGTAATAAACAATAATTTTTGTTCCTTCTAATTTTTGTGATAAAGAAGTTTTTTCAAGAATTTTCTCCTGAAAGGAGCGTTTAGTTAATTCCTTTCCAATAGAAAAACCTATGCTTAGAAATAAAAAGGCAAATAATAAATTTTTAATAATATTTTTGATTTTTTCAGGCATGAAATTTTAGTTTTTTCTATCTACTTCGTATCCAAGTTCTTTCCATTTTTTTATAATTTCTTCTTCTGAATAAAATCCTACATGGCGGAAAATCTCTTTTCCTTCAGGGTCCAAAAAGATTTGAGTTGGAATTACTTCTATTTTATATTTTTCTCCTATTTGATAATGTTGCATAACATCTATGAATTCAACTGATAGGTTTTTAGAATACTTTTCCTTTAGACTTTTAATTATTGGCTCCATAGCTTTACAAGCCATGCATCTGACTGAGCCTAATTCGAGCATTTTTGGCAATTTAACCGAAGTATTGTCTTTAATTTCTTCTTTTTTAATATTTTGAGCGGGATTTTCAGTGTTTTGTGCTATTTCATAGTTTTTACAACATTGAGAATTCGCTTTAAAAGCATTGGAAATAAGGATTCCAATAAAGATAATAAGAATTGTTTTTAGAATTTTCATTTTTTTAACACTCCAATAGTTTTAAGCCTATTTCAACTACCTTGTTTATATTTTCTTCATTTACGCTGCTGGAACCTTTTTTCATTCCAAGTTCTGCAAGCTGAATCTGTGCGAAATTCGCAAAACCTGCCTCTTCCAGAGTTTTTTTTGCACAATTTAAAGGGCAACCATCAATGGCGATAATTTTTGCTGCGGATTTTGTCGTTTCAACTATTCCTGAAACTCGTCCACCGATACCTGCCAGACAAAACATTCTTCCTTTCCCTGTAGAGTTTATTTTTCTTGCAGCCTGATCTGTAATGGCTCCAACATCAGAGGCTCCCGAACATGAAAAAATAAGTTTCGGCGCAGAAGAGCATGCGCAACAATCTTGATTTTTATTTTCCATTTTTATACTCCTTATTTCTGTAATTGACTTATTTATTAATGAGTTTTTTTATTTCATCCGGCGTTAGCACTTTACCAACTGACTTTACTTCGTTATCTATTGCAAGCGCCGGTGTCATCATCACTCCGAAGCTCATAATCTTATTAATATCAGTTATTTTCTCAATTTCCGCATCAATTCCAAGTTCTGAAATTGCGAGTTTCGCATTTTCGGTTAATTGAACACATTTTGGGCATCCTGTGCCTAAAATTTGAATTTTCATAATCTACTCCTTTTTTTTTGGGGTTACCTATAAACTTCCATATATTACTCCGCTGATTGTTGCCATTATTATTATTATTGAAACAAAGACAACTGTTTTCTTTGTTCCCATTATGCTGCGAATGACAAGCATGTTCGGTAGGCTAAGAGCTGGGCCCGCCAGGAGAAGCGCAAGGGCCGGACCTTTTCCCATTCCACTACCGATTAAACCCTGCAAAATTGGAACTTCTGTTAAGGTAGCAAAATACATGAATGCCCCAAGAAATGATGAAAGGAAATTTGCACGGATAGAATTTCCCCCTACTGCCCACTCTACCCACTCTGATGGGATTATTCCTTCGTGTCCAACTCTTCCCAGTAGGAAACCAGCCGCGACTACTCCGCCAAGTAAAAGAGGGAGAATTTGTTTGGCAAAAGTCCAGCTTGATTTAAACCATTCTTGAAGTTCTTCTGTTCCTCCAAGTAGTATCCATGATAATAGTATAATTCCTGAAGAGAATGGTAATAAAATCCAGAGTCCAGAAGATGGACTTAGAATTGCGAAAATCGCAACGACCCCTGCCGATAAAAGAATTTTCCAGAGAGGAACAGAAAACCACAAAACTAAAGATAATCCGAATAGAATTGCGAAAATCGCAGTAATGTGCCATTTATGTTTCCAGATAATTGTCCATGAATCTGAAACAGGGGACATAGTCTTAATTTCATCCTTTTTTATAAGTATTTCTTTTCCTGTATTTTTATTATCGCCAATGAGCTTTAATTTATATTCTGCTTCAGGAGCTTCGGGGTTTTCAGGAGCAAGAAGAATTGCAGCTTTAAATGTTCTGCCATCTTTGAGTTCAAAAATGTAGTTATTCGGTGTTCCCCAGTTGGAAAACACCAGAACTGCAACCATTCCAGCAAAATAAAGAGCATTTTTCCATAGGGAACGTTTTACTTCTGCCACAGGCATATTCATCATATTGGAAATTTTTGCAGAGTCTTCTTTTCTGAATATGAGTTGCATTAAGACTCCGATTATAATGCTAAATGATATTGCTCCGATAGCTCGCGCTACTCCAAGTTCAAAACCAAGAATACGAGCTGTCAAAACTATTGCAAGAACATTTATTGCAGGGCCGGAATAAAGAAAAGCACACGCAGGACCAAGCCCTGCACCCATTCTATAAATGCCGGCAAAAAGCGGAAGAACAGTACATGAACATACCGCAAGAATAGTACCTGAAACAGAAGCAACTCCGTATGCAAGAAATTTATTCGCATTTGGTCCAAGATACTTCATTACCGAAGCCTGACTGAT
>CAYRRM010000109.1:0-3782 GCA_964426675.1 uncultured Lentisphaera sp. | reverse complement strand
AACAGCCTGAAGCTTGATATCGGCGGGGACCTTACCGTAGAATCACTGCAGGATAAGAGCGAAAACAGTTTGCATACAATAGGCGTAAGCATGAGCGGCGGTAACAGCAGCAGCGGCGGTGCAAACGGCAAAATATCGAGTGGCAACAAAAGATGGGTAACGGAGCAGACCAGTCTTACAGGTGGAAATGTAGATATATATGTAGAGGATAAGACTACCCTTAAAGGAGCAGTAATAGCATCTACTGCTAATGACCTTAATCTTGATACTGGTAGTGTTGAGTATAGTAACATATTTGATTCAAAGAAGTCCACCAGTATTGGCGGAGGGGTAAGCGGCAGTGGTATAGGAAGCACAAACGGAGCGAGCAGCAGCGCTAATATCAACTACAGCCTGAGTAACAGCACACAGGTTAATATAGCCACAATAGGTGAAGGAAATATAACTGTCCGTGATGGTGGTTCAACAGATAAACTTAACCGTGATACAACAGCCACACAGATAATGACGTCAGATACAGGAATGAAGGGCGGAGCAACAGTTGATAGTGATACAATCAATCTTCTTACGACGAATCCTGTAACAAGTGTGGATAATGCTATAGATTCTGCGGCCGGGATTGCGTTTAAAGCGATAACTGATGGAGCAAATGTTGTTAATGATACAATGGTTGTGGCTGAGAAGACAGTGAACCTTGTTACTGGCGGGCATTATGCTACTAATGCTCAGCTTATTTATTATAATAGCATAGATGAATATAATAATCTTAAAGCTACCGGAGGAGTGATAACATCTCAGCAAGAATTAATGTATATTGGTTTGAGAGAGCTGATTGGAGAGCCTTTGACTAATGAAGAACTCAAAGAAGCTGTAGTATCATATTTACAAAAGCGTGGCGATGAATATGCAGTTGAAGGTGCAACTAAAGGTTATTTCAAAGATTATAATAACATTCTGATGTTTGATTATTATCTAGATTTGAAACTTGAATTAATAAATATTGGAATAGATTTTATACCACTTACGGAAAGTGATAAAATAAATCTTTCAAGAACATTAAAACAAGGATCTGGAGAAGCATTATCTATTCAGTTGCAGAAAGGATATGGGATGACTCCATGGCAGGCAGACAAAACTTCAAAGACTTCATGCTTATCTGCAAGTTTGTATTGGGAGCTAAAATTAAGAGGTGCAGTAAAAACATATTCAGATTTCTACAGAGTCAATGTGGATAATGGAAATATAAAAGAAATAAATGGTGAAATGAAACGTAGTACAGCTGATATTGCAAAAGATTATGGTTATGATAGAAAGACCATTGCTAATTATAATGATTATATTTCAGGAACTGGTGGTGAGAATGGTGTGACAAGGATTCATGTAAACGCCACTAAGCCTTATGAACATAGTATTCCAACTTACTTAAACTCTGAGGATGAGCCCAGGAAAATAGCTGATGTTGGGGTAAGAGGTTATGGTAAGACTGTAAAAGATTCAATCTATAAAAGAGGTTCATCTGACAGCAATAGAAAAAAAGAATACTTTAAGAATTATCAATATTTAGAAAAGGTAGGAGATAAATAATGAAGGAAGTATTAATTTTTATTTTAATGGTCTATCCATATTTTGCTTATGCAGATATGAGTAAGGATGAAGCAATTAAATTTTTAAAAGATAAAAAAGTATCTTATTATCAAAATTCAAAAACAAAAAAAGAAATTATAAGGATAGAAAGTGGATCCAGAATAACAGACGATGATTTGAAATATTTAAATATCTTTACAAATATATCAGATTTGAGTATCAATTCTGATATGATAACTGATTCAGGTATTAAAAATATAGGAACTATTTATTCAATACGACGTTTATCATTAACTGGCAAAAAATTAACAAATTTGAGTTTGATTAATTTAGAGAAATTGATAAATATAGAATCTTTAACAATAGATGGTGCACAGTTTTCAGATGAGTGTTTAAAAAATATAGCAAATTTAAATAAACTTCATCATATTTCATTATATGGAACAAATATCAAAGGAGAGGGCTTAAAAAATTTAAATAAGAGGATAAAAATAATTGATTTAAATGAAAGTTCAATAACTGATGAAGGTTTAAAAAATATCTCTGAACTTACCGATCTTACAGATCTTGATTTGACAAAGACAAAAATAACTGATGAGGGTATAAAATACCTTGTTAATATGAGAAAGATGGAGAGATTAAAATTATCTAACACTATAATCACAGATAAATCTATACAATATATAATAGAAATGATGGGGAACCAGAACAGAGAAGATACTTTTATTGAAATTTATAAAACTAAAATTTCTCGGAATGGTGTCAGGGAATTATTAAAAGCTGGTATTAAAGTTAATTGTGACTATAAAGATTTAAGTTCGGAAATACCTTGATGAAAAAATACAAAACAATTCTGTATTTTGTATAATGGCTAAGCAACCCGACGTTGCCTATCCATACAATGGTTGTGGCTGAGAAGACAGGGAACCTTGTTGAGTACAAACACTTTACTACTGATGATAAGGTGCAGTATTACAAAAACATAGATAATTATGCACAACTATTGGCTGAAGGGAAAAAGCTTTCGATTTCAGAGAAGTTAGATTATTATAATAACAAGGAAGCAGTTAGAGAACCCCTTACAATTGAGGAGAGAGGAGAAAGGGAGATGCTTGCCTATATAAAGAAAGAGGAAGTGCTTAGGTCTCAAGATAGCGAGCTGACATCACGTATTCTTGAGGAAACAGGATGGGATGGGACAAAAATAGCAAATACGAAGAATCAGAATGTTATTGATCAGACAAACTATTTACAATTAAAAGATGCAGGTTTACCAGAAGCTTATGGTCCATGTGTGTTTTTTTCAACAGTGTATGGAACTGCTGATGCGTTAGGTTTTACGCTTACCCCATCAGAGGTTGGAAAAGTATATAAATATGCGAAAGAACATGGAGTAATAGGATTTGATTCAAAAGGCAATCATAGTGAATATTACGTTAATAGTTATCCTGGTTTAATTGATGCGGTGGCAGCTATAAAGGCGGTTGATGCTAGTAATTTACTAGTTTCGAAAAAACAAATAAACTGTTCACCAAATGAAAATAATGAGAAAGTGACTAAAGATATTATTAATGCACTTCAAAGTGGAGGATCTGCGCAGCTACGCTTTGGTGGTCATTCCATGCGAGTTGAATCGGTATCTGTTGATGAAAATGGTGATATTATTTTTCATTTGAGGGATACTGTTGCACCAAAAACTGAAACATTTGTTAATACGAAAGACATGAAACTTTATAAAAAATATAAGGATGGGAGAATATCTCGTGATAACCGTTCACTTACTCATTATTTAACCATTACTAAAAAGACTGATTGTGCAAAATAAAAATTCAAGGAGATATTTTATGAAATTCAGACTATTAAAAAGAATAGGTATATTGAGTATTCTACTTTTTATGCTTTTTATGAATCAATCTGCAATAAGTGAATCAAAAATGCGTAGTGATATAAAACCGGAAGCTGTGCAGAAATATGATGATAATGATTCTTTTATAATTAAATTTAGAAATTTAATTTTTGAAAATAACGGGAGAGAGGCGAAAATCCCTATTTTTAAAGGGGACATGGGGGATGTCTACTACGATGATTTTCATGAATACTGTTACAATAAAAAGCTCTTGGAAAGAGGGTACGTTGAAAGTACATTTGTAATTAAAACTGACAAGGGAAAAATTACGAAAACATTTCGTGAATTTCTC
>CAYRRM010000108.1:0-3795 GCA_964426675.1 uncultured Lentisphaera sp. | reverse complement strand
TCATCAGGATACTTAAAAATGTATGTATAAACATAAATGCAATATTATTTTCCTGAACGTGATAGGGTATGCCTATCATCATCATTAATTTTACTATAACCAAAAGTACTGGTATATGGAGCGTAAATATGGAAAGAGAATTATTTCCTATATATTTCAGCACATAAAAATTTTTTATTCTCATAGAGATATTCATCCAGAAAAAAATACCTAAAAATGCCCCGCTGTAAAATAAAAAAATATTGTTATATTTATTGTAGTTCATATCAATCTTACCGTTTATAAATGAAACCAGAAAATTAAGCAATAAAATAAAAATAAGTAATAAAGGGTGATGGTATCTCTTTATCCTTTCTAAATTTTCTTTTAAGATATAACCAATACCTGAAAAGACAACGGCGGTTATTGCCACGTCAATTCCCCAGGGTAATCTAATATTTAAATATTTTGAATCTAAATAACCTATTATGGCACAGATAAATAGAGTAATAATTATCTGTTTTTTTGTTCTAAAGAATTTTAGGACAAGAAATAATAACAATTGAGTTGAAAAAAGGCAGATAAAAAACCACAGGGGTTCGTTATGGATAAGCCATTTGTTATGGCCATTGCCGTATATTATACCTATAAGAGGTCTTAAAAAAGGCACATCTTGCGGGGCATCAAAAAATTTTATTCTTATAATCCAGAATCCATAAGACAAAAGATTAAAAAAGATATAGGGTATTAAAAGCCTCATGATCCTTTTTTTTAAAAAAAGACCAAAATTATCAAGCAGGGTATTATTGAAATTTATTCCTGCAATAAAAAAAAATAAAGGTACGTGAAATGAAAAGAAATAATCGATGAGAAAATCAGGGCTTGAAATAGAATGCCCGAATATTATAAAAATAATCCCCAATCCCTTTAAATTATCTATCCATGTTAATCTCTCTTTATTTTCCATAATTGTCTGTATTATCCACAGGTTTTAAAAAAATAGCTCTTTACATTCAATAATTTTAAGACATCTTTTTTTAAGATGCGAAGCTTAAAAACACATAATAAATATAAAATCAGTCCGATTAATATCTTTAAATATATATTAGATATAAATAGATTTTGGGCTATAAAGATATACAAAGATAGATTTAAAATCATGATGATTATCCAGGTTTTTAATCTAAAAAAATTTCCTATGTGTGTTACGGCATAAATAATTGTAACCCCGGCCAGAATCATCTCACAAATCAGTGCAGTCCATGCAGAACCCATATAGCTAAATTTTGAAATGAGGATATAGTTCAATATTGTACTTAAAACAGCAGATAATGGACCCAACCAGTATGCGTATCTTACAATACCAAAAGAGATTACAACGCTCGATATAAGCAATGAATAAAAGACAATAATACACACCCAAATAAGTATGTTAAATACCTCAGCAGAAGGTAAAAGTCTGATACCATATATTAATGTTATTATTTCCTTAGATATGGAAGAACAGAAAATTCCAGAAGGTAAAAGGACTATGGCCAATAATTCAAATATATTGCTTGACATGTATTTAACACCCTCAGGGCTACTTTTTGCCTTTTCTGCAAAAATGGGGATCAAAGGGGCAGTTGCCATGGCAGCCAAAAAAGAAGAAATCTCTACAAATTTATAGGCTGCACTATAAATTCCCACTGCATAATCAGATTTCAACCAGGCAAGCATCAAAATACTGATACGATTGCTGATGGTTATAAATATGGAAGAAATACCCAGAGGCAAAGAAAGCTTTAAGATATTTTTTATAATCGTTTTGTCAATTTCAAATAGAGGTTTCATAGATTTTTTAGAGAGATAAAATGCAAAAAAGGCATATAAAATATTGGCGATTACATATGCCAGGATAAAATTTATCAGTTTGCCACCGCTTTTGAGGGCAATAAAGGTAAAACCTAAGTGTGCTAAACCGTAAATCATAGATACATAAGCCGAATACCAGGGTCTCTGAAATACCTGAAATAACGGTTCAAAAAACCTCGATGCAAGAAAGGGTATGGCAAAAGAACCTATAAGAATCAATGGAAAAAGGTCTTTTCTTATAAAGTATGCACTAAATATGGATAAAATCATCACTATTAGATTAATGCTCAGTCTTAAAAAAAGAAAATTACCCCAATAGAGTTGAGGTGAATCTTTATTTTGGGCAATATCCTTACCAAGTACAGACATTAAACCAAAATCTGCAAAAATCACTATTATCCCGAAATAATTAAGGATATAAGAATACTGTCCGAAAAATTCTGAGCCAAAAAAACGGGCAATCAAGGCAAAAACGATAAAATTGGAACCAAAAGTAAAAATTCTTCCTAAACCCTGGGCAATAACATTCAATATGTAATAATTGAATAATTTCAATTGATTATCCTAATCGGATATGATTTTATAAAAATAACATTTTTTTATAATTATCGTAATACGCTATAATAAAAATCCTTTAAATCATTATAACACTTCTCAAATGTAAACTCTTTTAAGACTTTTTCTCTTCCATTGTTCCCCAGATAAATCTGTAAGTCTTTATTATTCATTATTTTTATTATTGCCTCTTTTAATGCCTTATAATCTCCTGGTGTTACGAGAATCCCGCATATCCCGTCTTCAATAATTTCAGGAATACCGCCTACATTTGAAGCAATAACAGGTTTATTGCATGCCATTGCCTCAATTAAGGTGATACCAAAGGCTTCAAATAGTGATGGTAAGGCATAGCAATCTATGAAATTATAAAAAAAAGGCAATGTTTTATTCGATATGGAACCTATCAAGTGAAAATTAACCAAATTGTGCTTTTTAATTTCCTCGTAAAGCCGTTCTTCACATGGGCCCACAGCAAAAAATTCAGCTATACCCTGCATCTCAGATGCTACTTTTAAAAGAAGGTCCGTCCCTTTAGCCCTGCTTAATCTCCCTACAGTTCCTATTTTAAAAAGATTGGGATTATAATTATCTGTAATAGTGAATTCATTTTTTTTAGATGGCTTAAATGTTTCTGGATCAACTCCATTGTATATAACCTTTATATCTGTAAATTTTGTCTTTTCTTCAAGCGCTTTTTTGCTCCAGTGGCTATTTGTAATAGATTTACAAACAAATGGGCTGATCTTTTTTTTAAAAAAAACAAACAACGATGGTAGTTCATATCCATGAAAATGAATGATCTTTTTTATTTTCTTTTTAATAAAGGGGAATATAAGGGCCTCTGTTGGGTACTGCACTTCAAGAATATCGGTGTCTTCTATAAATTTTTTTATCTTTTTAATAAAAAACATTATTGATAAGGTCTCTATATCAAAATCATTTATCTTTTTATTGAGTTTTGTCTTTTCCCAGAGCGTTGAAAATTTAGAATGTCTTGAGATAAAAGGCACACTGAGAAATTTAACAGGATAATTGTTCACCAACGAAATAAAGTCATCTGTAAATTTCCCTCTACCGAGTATTAATTTAACATTAAAATCACGGCAGAGATATTTTGCAATATTTATAGTATATGACTCAGAACCACCGAATGTGGTTCCCATAGAGGACATGAAAAGGGTAATGGTGGGCTTCATGAATTTATATGTAGTTCCCCCTTAATAGCCTCTCTCTTTATAGCCTGATACAATTTTCTATATAGCATGAGGGACAAAGGCTCATATATATTCTGTAAAATTCTTGCCACATTGATAAAAAAAGGCCTTGCTGTTTTACAGAATATTATATCCCCTATCAAATACTTAAACTTTTTAAAAAAAGGAACAAACAAAGGGAAATCTAACA
>CAYRRM010000107.1:0-3828 GCA_964426675.1 uncultured Lentisphaera sp. | reverse complement strand
TTTTATCAGATTGTTCTCCAATTAATTTATGAATAGTTTCGGTAACTTGAGGCAAATCAAATCCGTAGTCGTCAAAACTTACAATACCACGAGAAACTATCTTGTTCCAAACCAAATAAAAATCACTTCTCACATACTCAGGACTATGGTTACCATCTATATACGCAAAGCATATTTTCTCACATGGAAGTTTTACCTGTTTAGAGTCACTTATTATAGTTACAACATTTTTACAACTTTTCGTAATATCTTTATATATTTCATATGGATTTTTACCCCTCAAAATATTCCGGTAAAGCTCCTTCATAGATATACCTCTTGAACATACTGTTTTATCAAAATCAGTGTCAAAAATATCAATAACAAAAATTTTTTTTGCAGGAGCAACCCTCTCTATTAGTTTAGAAAGCTTATATGTTCCTCCTCCCAGAAAAGCACCTATTTCTACTATATCTCCTTCAATTTCATAAACCTTTGTATCTAAAATTGTATCTAACAAAATCTCATATCCGCTCAAATCAGTTCCCTCCGGAGGAGGAAAGAAACCATACTTCAAGTAAAAATTATATTTTTTATAGATTTTTTTAACCCTTTGAGGTAAGATTTTCTTAATAATATACTTATAGTCCATTTTAACTATGCTCCCTTTATGATTAATCTTAAATAATTCTTTGCAGAAAAAAAAGTAATTAGAATCTCTGTAATAACCACTGAAACAGAACTCCCAACAAGTGTAAAGAAATATGTCAATGTTGAAAATACCAACAAATGAATTAAACTTATAAAAACAACAAACTTAGAAACAACATGTTGATATCCAAATGCATATAATCCCTGCACAGCAAATACATTACTTAATCCAATTATAAATGGCAAAAACGCTAAAATTCTCAGCACCTTAATTGATTCTTGGTATTGTTTTCCAAGCACCATATTAACCAGCGGAACGGCAAAAACGAACAATAAAAGAGAAATTAAAAAAGTTACACTCCCAACTATTTTTAATATTTTTTTTAAGAAGTTTATCGCTTTTTCTTTTGAATCATTCGCAAGCTTACTTGTATATGGATAAATCGTTTGAGAAATCGGGGACAATAACGAAAGAGTTGCCTTCACTATCTTTTCTGCCGCAGAATAATACCCAACGATTGTATTATTTGTGAAAAGCCCCAACAAAAAAGTGTTACTCGTTGTATACAAACTTATAGCCACAGTAGAAATAAATATGTGCCAACCTTCCTTCAACTGTCGCTCAATTGCTCTAAACGAATGGAAAACAAATTTTACTCCAAAAATTTTCCATATTATCCTCAAACTTAAAAATCCTGCTACTAAACTTCCAGCTGAACTTATAAGTGGAACATACAAATAATCAGACATCTCCCTTATAAAAACAAAGATACTCGCTGTGGAAATAATTTTAGCTACCAGATGCAAAATCGTTATATATCTCATCTGCTCCACACCCTGAAAAAACCAAATGGGAAATAAAACATTATTCCCCAACACCACACCAAAAGTGAAAATATACACAATCCAATCCTCTCTAAACCTCGGTATAAAAATCAAAAGAATAGATAAAATCAAAAAGCTCAAAAGAAAAAGCAAAAATTTTATAATCATAACAGATGAAAAAATTTCCTGAACCATCCTCCTGTTATCTCTATGAATAGAAATATCTCTCGTTGCCGAAAGATTAAACCCATAGTCAGTAAGAATCTGAAAGTATCCTATAAATGCCTGGGCAAAAGAAATCAAACCAAATTTCTCAGGTCCTAAAACCTTCACAAGATATGGAAATGTGATAAGTGGCAAAATATAGTTCAACCCCTGTAAAACCGATAGAGAAACAAAATTTTCAAAAAGACGAGCTTTTTCCTTTGAACGAAAAAAATTCCTCCAATATTCAGGAGAAAAGATGTATATACCATTCATAGAGAATCTAAAAGATCTAAAAAACATATTTCTCTCCGAATCTCAAAAACAAAAGGTGAAAAACCGCATATGCTTCTCCACCTTCCTCTTCGTAAAACTCCGGTTCAATCTTTAGGGGCTCCCACCACTGAAGGTCGCAAGAAGGGCAGTGATAAAGCTTGTACTCTTTCTTATTCCAGTCAGATACATAGGTTTCTCTGTAAGCCTTAGCCTCAACCTCTTTCCCACAAACAGGACAATTAATAATCATATCATCCTCCAAAACTTTGAACCATAAAATCATCGTTAAAAAATTAAAATTTATTTATAATGTTTCAGTCCCATCTGGACAAAAATGGGATTTAAGAGGTGTTAGTTGAACCCTCCTGGGAAGACATGATAAACAGATAAAGGAGGAGGTGCGATGTATGAGCGTTCAACTAATCACAGAGAGTCGAAAGAGGTCAAAGAGATTCACTCCGCAGCAAAAGCTCCAGATCCTCAAGGAATGGGAGCTAAGTGGCAACGGGATCGAAATTGCCCGCGGATACAAGATTCATCCCCACACTCTATATCGTTGGAGGAAAGCTTTAGAGCAAGGGGCAGAGACGTTTTTAAGCGGGAAACGGCCCAAAGTGGATCCCAGGATAAAGGAGCTGGAAGAGGAAAACCGCAAATTGAAAGAAGCCCTTGCCATTCAGACCCAGGAATTGATGTTGCTAAAAAAAGGATGAACTTGGTTTAGTCAACCGGCTTAAGGGTTCTACCTATAGTGCTGTTCAGAGGGAAAGGATCATTGAGGAAGTGGAAAAGCTCAAAGCCTCTGGGGTAAAGAAGACTGCTGCATTGAGATGTCTTGGAGTATGCCGTTCCACATACTATGAATGGCTAAGCAAGACACATAAACCCTATGTTAAGAGGCCTTCTGTGCTAAAGATTGTAGAGGCTGAGAGGGAAGCTGTTATTGAGAAGAAAAAACAATGGCCTCATCTGAGTCACAGACAAATCAGTGGTTATCTGCGCCATGATGGTTACTGGGTAAGTGAATCCAGTTGCTATCGGATTCTCAATGCCCTGGGCTGGATCTTCCCCCGACCATTAAGAGAAGCTCCTTGGAGAGAGCCTCGGTATGAACCATTTGGCCCTAACCAGATCTGGGGCGAGGACTGGACTGTATTGACTATAGGTGGTCTGAGGTATTATCTACTTACCATCATCGATTATTTTTCCCGCTACATTGTGGCATGGTCTATTGTGAAAACAGTCACCCAAAAAGAAGTCAAAGATCTTCTCATCGTAGCTTATCTGAGCCAAGGTATTGAAAAGATGGATCAAAAGCCTTTGATAAGAATGGACATGGGTTCTCCCAATGTCGCCTATGGTACGAGAAGACTGATCAGAGACCTGGAGATGGTTATCTCTCCTTCCAGGGTTAGCAGGCCAACAGACAATGGCCGTCAAGAACGATGGTACAGGACAGTGAAACAAGAAGAGATCTATTGTTACCCAACATATCCATCAATGGACATAGCCAGACAATCTATAGCCCGTTACATAGAGGAATATAACGAGAGAAGGCCCCATCAGGCCTTGTGGAATTACACCCCAGGATATGTGCATAGGCTGGGGAACAAAACCAAGCTGTTACAGCAGCACAGGGAAATGGTCCAGATCGTCAAAGAACGTAGAGTCAATGCAAATAGAGCCTTAATGGCAACAGGATAGGAGGCGTTCAGACTAACACCTTTTTTCCCTTGATTTGTCTGGAACAGTACACAAAACCTTGACGCCCTTTCGCGATAACAACTTCAGATTCAGAAGGTTTAGGGGGAACCTTAGAAGATATAAAGGCTATGATCACATCCCTTTCTGATTCATGGATTACAAGAGCAGGTCTGAGCTTGGGCGCTGTTC
>CAYRRM010000106.1:0-3924 GCA_964426675.1 uncultured Lentisphaera sp. | reverse complement strand
CATCTTAATCTTCCAACTTTACTCTTTTTTTGCCGGTCAGGAGATCTTCCATCAGACCTCTTTTAACCTTCTCGAGCCTTTCTTTTCTTTTTCTCAACGTCTCGATTCGCTTATCCACTGAACTAAGAATTTCAGCAATTTTTTGCTGCTCCGGAAGGGGCGGAAGAGGGATAGGAAAAAACTCAAATAATGATTTTTTTACAATTGGATTTGTGGTAATACCTGCCCATCTTTTGAGTCTTCTTTTGCTAAAATTCATTGCATAATATATATAATGTGGGTTGTTTTCTTTATCACAAATTATCGAATTAATCTGTTGGTTAGTTAAACTTTCTGACAAGGACATTGCTACTTCTCCAATTGAACCGATGCATGAAACCATAATTGAGTCTTTTGGGATAATTTTGGCTTTTTTTACACCATATTCGGTTACCTTTCTTTCGGTTTTTATCACGTATTTATTGCTAGAAAAATCAGAGGGTGTTACAAAAGGAAACCCTTCTCCCCAAAACATATCAATATTAGTTGAAGGAGTTGTACCAGTAACAATTTTCCCCACTTGAGATAATTTAGCTACTTCCCATCTAATTGGGATGGTTCCTATTTCAGTTATTTTAAATTCCTTATGCCCGATGCCTTTAGTCAGAAGCTGCTGCATGAGGCCTTCCTTCAGCTTCTGCGTCTTCTCTATAGCCTGCCCGACTTTCTGAATCGTTTCATCCACAGTCCATAGGATATCTGCTATTTTTTTCTGTTCGGTAAGAGGAGGAAAGGGAAACATCAGGATATGCACTAGCTCTCTTCTTAGTCCCGGGACGACATCTGCTTGTCCTAATCTTTGTAGGTTGAGTTTTAATAAAGAAAAATATAGCCACCTTAAATCGACATCCTGCCTCAAAACGGCTACGTAATAAGTAGTGTCTATTGGCCAGAAATCCAAATCTACCCAAGACACAGACCCTATCGACCCTTTTCTTCCAACAACGATCCCAGGCCCTTGGATAAGTGATTGGTTATGGTAACCTATGATTCCATTTGAACCTACTACAGGGAATGGTCCCGTAGTCCTTTTTTTTTCAGATAATCCTTTTCCGTATTTAAGAGAAATAACTTCACCAAGACGTACTAGTCCCCACTCTTTAGGAATATCTCTGGTTCCTGTTTTTTTGTGTGATAATAGAGTTGACATTCTATCCTTCACTTTATGTAGCGTTAACCTCTGCTTTTAATTATGTTTTCAATTCTAATATCTCGGCTAAGGCTAGCGTTATGTAATCTTTTATTCTTAACGCTTCATTTCTTGAAATGCGGGTATGAGTGCCTTCAGAAGACCGTTCATACACAGACCGTATGAATCCTCCGCAAAGTTCTTCTACGACATCAACCTCACTTTCAAATGTCTTCAAATGCTTATTGGAAGCATTTCTTGATTTAAGGATAAACACGGCTTTCTGCTTCATTGTTGGTCTCTTCGCATTTTGCTCGAGCTTAAAATTTGGCTGGCTGACAACTTCATTGTCAGGAGCTAAGGCATCTAGTACTTCCCGTAAGCTTTCTCGAAGCTCTACAACGGTGCCCCGCCAAGAAATGCGATTTTGATCCTGAAGGTCTAATAAAGCCTGTTGATAAGATTTCGCAGCTGAAGGGGCAATTTTTCCAAGAGTCTCCAATATCTGTTGATATTTCTGATGATTCGGCAGATCTTTTTCCCCACTGGAAATTGGCGAAATGATTTTTAGCTCTATCTCATTTAAGTATTCGCTCAACTTTGTAAAATAACGTAAATATATAACTTTTAGGGTATTGCGCTGGGCACAGCGCAATAAATCTTGCATCGCTGAATCTGTGTTAGTTAAATTTTCATCAATTAGACCGCCGGAAAGAAGAATCGGGCGGGAATCTTTAAAATACTCGTAGACAAAAGATTTTATTTTGTTTTTAATCGCATTACTTTGTATTTGCCTTGAGCGAACTAGTTTTATAGCGTGCTTTAACGCTTGAGTCTTTTTTTGTAATTGCATAATGGTTTCGGCCATAGAGATGGTATCCTTTAGGTCCTATTTTTTTGATGTAATGGTCTTTCCTGACTCTCTCTTTTTCTTCCTACTCCTAAATGGCTTGGCGGTCTTATTTGTTATGGCGCGAGGCAAGTTATGTGCAACGAGGTTGTAGCCGACCGGGTTTAGTTTATACCTGCCCCGACCTGCTGAATCGAAATACCCTGCTTTTTTTGCATTTGGGAGTAAATCCTCGGGCGTTTTGGGCAATGGAAAGTCAGCTTGTTTAAAATACTTAACCAAATCGTCAGTTTCTACCGTATTCTCTCTATCAGGATCTGGAGCCAGTTCCGAGAGGTAAAATGCAACAAGTGCAGCCATTTCGATTGCCGAAGATGGTTGTTTTTGGTCTTTTAAGGTCCTTATATCTATTAGTGTAGTTAGAGCTTTTTCTGGTGTATTTTCGACAGTTCTTATTATTGATTGTATTCCACGTTTTTCAGTCAACTGGATGTTCAGGTATTGGCATACTGCACTTATTGCTGTGATTCTACTTTCTTCATCAAGATATTTAAGGGCACTTATAATTTCGTCGATTACTTGCCCAAGCGTTTTCGTTACATTGGTTTCCTTGTCACTCATTTCATACCTCCTTTTAGAGTAATATCTTCTTGATCATGAAAGATCTATTAAATTTTAGGTCTACATACCTAACAGGAAGGGATTTTTCATTCCCTCTCTTCGGTAGGCCTTTTACTATAATATTTATAGCAAGGGGTCGCTCACTGTAAAAAATATTTCTAAGACTGTCCGATTCTATAGCTATATATATTTTCAGATTCTGTTTATTATAAAAGACCATTGATTCCCCAGCCAGTTCGAATCGATTGAGCGGATCGATAGCCAAATTTTTATTACTTTCCGGTATGGTCATGGTACGATCTCATTTATTAACATCTTGTGCTAAATATCGTCATAATAATACTGCCTGGCTCTGAACCTCGGGTAGAGAAAATCCATTATTGCGGACGTATTGGCATTTGGGTAATCTTTATTTCTTTTTCTCATTGCTAGCATCATTGGAAGGCTTCGACGGAACGCCTGAGCCGCCACGAGGAGGATTTTTGGGGTCCAAATTTCCTGCAGTTGGTTGGTATCCCTTTTTTAGAGGCTGGTATCCCTCGTTAATAGGTTTGTTCCCCTTATCCTGATTGTTCTTTGACATTTTATTCTCCCCTATTTAAATAATTCTAAAGAACAAATATCCTTTCCCAATATTAATATCCCAGCAGATCTATCAACAGGTTCCATGAAGGCTCCATTTTCATTCAGGTGCCACATCTCTTCAAGATATATCTGTTCTTCTGCTGGATAAGAAGAAGAAAAAGAGTTGCTATCGTATTTGCCTCCTATTTTCTCTCCATTCCGTAGATGGACAATAACCCAGTAACGGTCTCTTTTCCCAAAGACATAATCCCAAGGTTTAGGAATTGGATGTATTATCTTTTTGGCAATTGGAGGCCAAGAAGACAACTTTAGAAAAACTAATGGCCAAATTATCGGGACAATAAAAAGTATTATAAATAGCAACAAGAAATAAAAAAGCTTATGTCCGGAATAGAAATTGTCTGAGTGAATTAAAATGATCAGCCATGATAATGCTGCAAAATTAATAGCGCTAAAGCCCATGACTTCAAAAAGAGATTTTGTAAAGTCCCTCTTCTCACCGGGAATAAATAGGTCGTACACCTTTATTGAGATAAATCCAGGAATAAAAAATATTAAAAATAAAACCAAATTATCGATATTCCATATGTCCATTTCCTCCTCCCAAAGCGCAAATATTTTGTTCCTTCACTTTCGTCCACCCGTTAATTGACAACCAAAATGACAACTTAAATGACAACCGATATTATACGAGCTCATA
>CAYRRM010000105.1:0-3956 GCA_964426675.1 uncultured Lentisphaera sp. | reverse complement strand
AAAGGAGGTCTAAATGAATATGATTACGAAAAAAATAGAAAGGAAAGACCCCTGCTGTGGAGATAAGGGTCAAAAATTTGTCTCAAATGTAAATTTCTGGCTTACAGAAGATTGTAATTTCAGGTGCAAATACTGCTATGAAAAAGAAAAAAAGAGAACAACAGCAACGAAAGAGATAATAGACCAATTATTAATCTGGTTAACAGACAATAGAATATCAGGAAACTCTAATAGCGTATCAATAAACTTCTTTGGTGGAGAACCATTATTAAATCCTGATTTAATTCTATATTCTGTCTTGAAACGAGATTTAATTGAGTTTAAGACAAACAAGAAGATTACTTTATCAATGACAACTAATGCTTCTCTATTAAATGAGGAACTGATTAAATTATTTCATAAATACAATATAGGTTGTCTAATCTCAATTGATGGAACACTTGATACAATGATAAAATGGAGAGGCATAAACAATCAAGAAAACATATTGAGAAAAGTTGTTGAAAACGCAGAGATTTACAATAGATATAACCTGAAAGCAACTGCGAGGTTAACACTACCGAACCCAGAGGTAAAGAACCTTGCGAGAAATGTTATGTTCCTGTATGGTCTTGGATTTTCAATGATTTCTGCACATATTATCACAGATGGAGATGGTGAGATACAGCCAGATGGCGTTGATGAATACAGGAGACAATTAGATTTAATGTATGACTGGTTTAAGTCGTTTTATATCCGTGGCCAGGAGATACCATATAATACAGTAAACAGGATACTTACAAGGATGAATAAGAACCTTGATGCAAGTCCTTGTGGTGCTGGCAAAGGGTTCCTTGGAGTAAGTCCAACTGGTGAATTATATCCATGCCATCGTTTTGTTATATTCCCAGAATTCAAAATTGGTGATATTTTCAATTATGAACTCAATCAAGAAATCAGAGATAAATTTATAAATCTGAAAAGAAAAAGTTGCGATAAATGTATCAAGTGTCCATCTCTTGTCTGTTGGGGGCAATGTCCCGCTTCCTCTTATGTAAAGTTTGGGGACATATATACACCGCATCCAGAATTATGTAAAATAGTATTAGCAGAGGAAGAGGTTGCAAAAAGGTTATTAACAGAGAAAAAGAAGATAACTATAACAAAGAACTTTATGCCTCAAAAAGGAGTAATAGAAAATGGCAACCATACAAACAGAACACATAAAGCAAATACAGGTATTATTAGGAGATGACACTTTCGGGGATTATGTGAGAATTCAATTAAGCAATCCAGATTATTATTCTATTGAAGATTTTAATCAGGCGCAGTATTATCTACGGGCAGGATATTTTGATGGCACTAACAGTTATTTAGAAAAGGTCTTTGAAGGATACACTTTGATAGGAAATATAGAAACCTCTTCTTTACCAAAAGATATTGAGTTCTCTATCCAAAATAAGTTTTTCTCACTTGGTAGGTTGATACTTGGCTCACATGAATTTAATGGTCTAACACTGCAGGAGGCAATAGAGTTTTTTCAGGGACTAATAAATTTACCAAGTGATAACCTTGAAGTAAATGTATCAAGTGATTTACTTAATAAAGAGATAATAAGATATGAGGTTGAAAAGACAACATTTCTTGAAGTATTTCAGAAAGTAATGGAAGCATTTAATCTGTGGGCATACTGGACTTATGATGGAAACTTAAGAATAACAGAAAGAAGCATCCCGTCAGCATCATCTTTCACTGTGGCACCAGAAAAAGCAATTATAAAAGAGGAGATAAGACCATTTAGATTACCAAGTTTGATACAAGTTGTAGGTAGAAACCTTAATTACTGGGAGCAGACAGGAACCGAAATCACGTTATTCCAACGTAATAATCTTGCTCTTAATCATACTTGGATAAATGGGTTATATTCAACTGTTTACTCACAGACATTTAAGTTCCTTTATTTTACAAAGCCATCTTTTGCTACAAGTATTACGATTTCCCCGAATTCAGCAACTTGTGGTTCAAATTCTGGAACCTTATATGAATATGAATTTGTTGATATTAAAACCGATTATTGTCAGGCGATTATAAGGGTTATCGATAAACCGTTATATGAATGTTGTCTTAATTCGTCAAATAAAAACACTTACAGACAGATATTTTTCAATTTAGAAGTTAGGGGGTATAGAATATCTAACAACGAGAAGTATTCAAGAATATATGTAGAATACGAAGATACAGAAGCAGAAATAAAGCAAGGTGGAAGAATAATCAGAAGAGTTGACAATGGTATTATACAAGACACTGATGTTGCAAACAGGATACTTAATTTTGAGAAAGTTATATCAAAAATGGAGCAATATCCAGTAAGCATAGAAATACCACTTATGCCGTTGATTGAAAGATACGATAGGATTACTGTGCAGAAACCACTTGAAAGTTTTGATGTCCTTATTACTTCTATTGAACATAATTTTTTTCCAGAGAGTGGTAAGTCAAAAACCATATTAAAGGGTTATAAGATAGTGTAAATTTTATGTTATTTGACAGGGTTAATTCGCTTATTATTGAAAGATTTTATATCAGATATATATTTATGTTGGCTAAACAATTTTTCTGGCCTTATAAGTAGAAACCGGGTAAAACAAAGAATTTTTTTAATGTGTCTATGTAAACGAGGTATGATAAATGGGTAAATATAAAGTGTCTTGGATAGTGGGAAAAGATGACTGGGCTTTTTTATATCTTGCTAAAGGGTTAATTAAAGAACTCCCAGAGTATATACATACCTTCAATGAGACAGAGGCAGATATAATTGTTGTAATGTCTCCAGCATATTGGAGCAATAAATTAAAAGGGAAAATTGTATTAAAGGTTGATAGCAGGAGGGGATATGGAATATAATTTGAAAAAACCATTTATAGTTGAGCAATCATATTCATTGAATTGGTCTTGGCGATTTATAGCAAATCAATTATTTAACATTTTAAGCGAATATTATAATTTTTATTCAATCGCAGAAAACAATGTTTTACCAGAAAGGTTGGCTATTCGGAGTCACAGGTATTCAAAACATGTAGAAGTTAATGGGTATTTTTTGCAAAATATATCACTATGTAGAAAAATCAGTGATTATAAAAAAATTGAAAAGACAGTGATTAGAATAGGTGGAAATAAAAGTATCTGTGGTAAGGAGGCGATTATGAATAGAATTGATTATATCAAGATTGCTAATGCTGTTATAGCAACGAATAGGTTTCTTTTCGGTTTTTGTAAGCAGTTAAACTGGAATACAATAATGATACCTAATGGTCTTGACCTTGATTATTGGAGTTATGAAGAACCATATACAGATGACTTTGTAGTCGGTTTCTGTGGTAATATATCAAATGATTTCTATCGGGATTATAAGGGCTATGATTATGTCTTACAAGCAACAAAAAAGGCAGGTGTAAGATTAAAAACTGCCTTGTTCGGGAATAAACAAATCCCGCACGAAAAAATGAGAGATGATTTTTTCCATAAGATAACCGTCTTAATACATCCAACAAAAGGTGAGGGGTCCTCAAATACAATCATGGAAGCACTTGCCTGTGGGGTTCCCGTATTAACAACAAAGTCAGCAGGGTTCCATGCAGAATATCTTACTGACTTTGAGAATGTTATATTTATTGAAAGAGATACTAATGATATTTATGAAAAACTTGTTTACTTGAAAAAACATCCAAAGGTATTATTGAAACTTTCAATAGAGGGTAGAATATTCGCAGAATGTTTTCATAACATCAAAGAAATCTCAAAAGAATATAAGAGGGTTTTTGATAAATTGGTGAATAAGGATTAAAAACTGGTATAATTTGCCTTAAACTCAAAAGAAAACTGGTTTATTTTGGAACATCTTTGGTCAGGATGTATAATCCCCTTAAACAACCAAAAATCTTGGCTTTATTTTAATCTTTGTAGGTTTCTTTGTATTT
>CAYRRM010000104.1:0-4060 GCA_964426675.1 uncultured Lentisphaera sp. | reverse complement strand
ACTGGCAGACAGTTGCATTCACCACGACAACAACAAAATGGAATGTTGACAAAATTGTAAACGGAGATGGAAGTGGAGAGGAATTCTATGCTCCGTTTACAATGCGAGTAAAAGGTCTGGAGAAACCTGAAAAATATCTTGGATCGTGGGATGAGAACAATACGGATTTGGCTGTAAGCAGTATTGTCCCCAATGACGGATGGTATTACCTTCTTGGCGGTTCGGAAAGGATTGCTCTTGTTACTAAAGACAATACATCAGATTATGTAATTTTTTTTTACGACATAAAAACCAAGCAGATTACAAAAACGGAAGTGTTGTTTGGTAAAGATATAATTGGCCAAGTGGAAGAAAAGAATATTGATAAGGTAATTGCTGAAAAAAAACTATCTATCCTGGGCGTTGACTTGCTTTCGGATTTGAACGATGATGGAACGATTGATGACAAGGATAGAAAATTAAAATCTGAAGACGGAACTGGTGTGTCTGAGTATCTTTTCGCAGATGATAACATATCAAACGGCGACTGGGACAAAGGAGACTCGCTTGCTCCAAGTGGCTACAAAAACGATGATGATGTTGAGCCGTTGGTGTTATGTTATGACGGACTCAAAAATCTGGCTCAAAAGGTTCGAGGGATTTACATTTGGATTGAGCATCCTGGAATAGAACTTGTGAAATTGTACAAAACTTCAGAATGCAAAGATTCAGATCTTGTCGAATTCCCATGGGATGTTGCCAAAAAAGGATTGCCACCAGAAAAACTTTTTTTGCTTGCCTCGAAAAATGTATCGACGCAAATAGATGGTAATTTGATTATCTATATTGGAGATGCTCGAAAAAAGAAGTATGCCAGCGACATCATTGCATTGAGTATTGTTAAGAGTATAGGTGACACACATTTTTTTCAGGCTTGCAGAGATTATATAATGGAGCGAAATACGAAGTATTGGATGGGAGAAAAGAGATTTTTCACTGAAAAAGAGAGTCTAAAAGTATATAGAATGCTTGTTATGAGAGAGGAATCCACCAAGATGCAGGCATTGGAAACATATTGGAGGGACAAGAAGTTGTGGGGGATAGACCAAGTTGTTGCGGAGTATCCAAAGGCGACAGTAGTCATAAATGCAAACTTTTGTTTTGATGTTGATCCAAATGCTGCGGGTAGATGGAAAAATCTTACCAAATACTGTCATGGGCGCTTAATCAGTGGTGGTATGATAAGCAAGGCGTCATCAGATAATGATGATCAGAAAAAATTAGGTCCACTATATCCAGGTGATAGTCCGGATGGGTTGAGGGATAATAAACCTTTTAATATTACTAATCCCCTTAGGGGAGCTTGGTATGCTGGTGAGGAAGCTAAGTATATCGCTCAAGCTGATGGGAAATTTGTAATAGCAAAAGGTAGGGTTCCACTCAACAAGAAATATTCTGAAGCGATGGGCGGATTTCATACGAATTATAAGCAAAATCCAGAACAAATGATTGGGATTGGTCTTGCGGGGAAGCACAGAATGATTTTTACGGCGACATCGATAAATGGATCCGGAAGCAAAACTATTGCTACTTTTGCAAAGGAGTCAGGAGTTCCGCAGTTGCCTGGCGAACCGGGTGCAATCATGCTCATAGTCGGAGACGCAGGCACTTCTGTCGCCTTGTCTGTAAATTATCCTGATGAGAAGACCCGAATTGTTGACAAGGTAGATAAACACACTTTAACAAGCCCTTATATCCCATCTCTTCGTAGAGGAGCTTATTGTATTAACACATATATGCTTTTCACAAGCACAAAACCACGCAAATAAAGGAGGATTACGATGAAATATTTTAATGGATCTCTTATTTTTTCCATCCCAGCTATTATAGGATTAAACTTATCATTGTGGGCGGAAGAAATTCATCAAACTGACGATGTCCCTCAAGAGGCTGTGAAGCATACTGAAAAAGGAGCTACAAATAGATTTATTGAGGGCTGGGATGATGATGAAGTTCTCCGATTAGCCAAATTGTTAAAGGTTCCGCCAAGTGATGTTGATACCACATTAAACTTACTGGAGGAAAAAACAGAAAACTTCCTAAGGAAATATTTTCGTCCACCTTCAAGTGATAATTGCCGGATAGCGTGCATTAAGGATCAAAAACTATTGGCTGATTTTACTTCCGAATGCAAAATGCTTATAGAAATAAACAGTCCGCTGTTTCTTTTCAAAGACACAAACATAAATAAAGGTATATTGTTGCCACCGGAATTAGAGGCTATTGTATTTAAAAAGTTCTTTGACAAGAATGAATCTAATTTACTCGAGCCACAGTTTATGGGGATTCCTGTTGAGGATTTCACAAAACAGCTTATCTTATATTCAGTTTCCTTTGGGTTGGCTTCGACACAATCATCAGAAGTTTTAATGCAATTCCTTCATGCGGTGAGTAACCACTTGCCTCCAACAGTAGGGGATATCATCGTATTCAGGGGCGTGTACAATGGGCTGCGAGATGCCTCCATCGAGATGCAGTCTATTGGGAAACCTGAAGATGAGAATATAAAAATAGATATTAAGCTTGTTGATTGGAAGAGATTAGCTTTGGCAAAAAATCCGATTTACAGGTTTCTTGCAATTTATTCTCCTTACGATAATTTTCAATATACCAACGAAGAATTATTAGAATTTTATCAGGCCTATTCCAACGAAACGGATCCTGAAATTAGAAAATATGTTATGGGCGGTCTTAAAGCTATATTGGAAGATAAAGAAGGAATTTATAAAAGTATAATCAATAATGCGAAGAAGCTATACGATGAGTTGGAAAAGAAATGGAGGTGATACGGGCGAGGGGGTCACACTTGGTGTGGTTTTCGGGTTCTGCCTTCAAAACGGTCAATTTTTATATATAAGAATCTCTGCTGATTGCTTGAAATATCTGTCTTAAAGCAATATTTTATGTGAAAGAAAATCAAGTTAAGATGATTAGATTCAACACATCGCGTCAAAGTTGCGAGGCGCTGAGTTCAAGAGAAAGATGTTCTGGAGCCGTGCAACTGCGATAGGAGGGAGGAATGCTTAAGAATATCCTAGATAATACTGGCTTGCGCAAAGGAGAGATTGTAAACGAAGGTGGATACAATCCCAATGAGTGACTGGTGGAAGGGGACTCCGAGTGCTACGAATCATGCGACGATTTGTTCGGAGGAGGCAGGGGAATATCTAATAGATAAACTATTAAAAAAATTAAGATAAGGAGATATTATGGACAAGAAAATATTTTTTGTATTTTTATTTGTTTTTTTTGCAAATTATTGTTTGTCAAAAAGTTTAATTCCTGAATTAGAAGATATTTCTTACGAAGATGTTTATTTTTGTATTTCCTCGAAGTCTGGAACTTTCCTTTTATTCAAGGGGGGGCGGGATGAGCCACTTTTGAGAGTTCAATTGTCTAATGGTAAAATTAAAACGTACAGGCCTAAATATCTGGGAGATTTTTACTTTTATGAGCATGATGATAAAGGAGAGAAAAAAAGAGAAAATATTTTTAAAAAAGAACCTCTATTTCTTGATATTATTAATGTAAAATCATATCAAAATGGCATAGTCATAATCAATTTCTTTCGTGGGGATTCTATGGTGCAGTTCATTAATGAAAAATTCGAAGTTACCAGTTCCTGGAAGGAGGACTTACCTTCACCTGGTAGTTCCTGGAGATATCCAAAAGGAGTGAAAACTGAACCATTTACCGTAGTAGGTGAAGATACTATAGTAATGACTGGCGAATCCGGAGAATTGCTTTTTTTCAACAAGGATGGAAAAGTTTTTCTTCGTTTAGTTGTTAAAAGGCTATTCAATATCGAAAGGAAAGTAAAGCCAAGAGAGCCCACAGAAGACGAGAAAAAATATGTAAATTTAGAATTCTTTAAATCGGTTGCTGAATTCGATGCCAGAACGGCCGCTAAATATCTTGCTGAACGAGACAAGATTCTTCCTGCACCTATATTTATCAAAGGGGATGAATTTCCGCAATCAATCAAGGCTATGGAATCTCGAGATAATGGGAATATAATTAT
>CAYRRM010000103.1:0-4207 GCA_964426675.1 uncultured Lentisphaera sp. | reverse complement strand
CAAACAGGACAGAAATAATTAATGAAAAAACATATTGGAAACTATTTGAAGTCTTTGAATCCTCTGACGATAATCCAATAAATAGTATGCCCGCAAATGAATCAACTAACAAATTTTTAAGAGAAGATATCTTGACGGGAAAATTATATTACAGGTATAAAATTTACTCTGACTATGGCTCGTCCTATTCTCCAGATATTCTTGTTTCTGATATGACACTGAAAGTTGGAGATTCTGTCAAGTTAGGCAATATCAATATCAATTTCTGGAAAAATGTGGTTAAAACTTCTGGTGGTAATTATTATGCAATAGTTGATAGCGTATATCAAAAAAACAGTTTAAAACACATTCGGACTTCTGCATTATTCAGTTCGAAAAATGAATTGTATGATAACGATTACACTTCGCTAACTTTTATTGAAGGGATAGGTTCTAACTTATCTCCTATTTTAGATTATGATGGCATGGCCTATTTATCTGATGTATGGAAGTTGATTTGCTTTGTTTCTGATGACAGTTTGACTTACTTTAATAATAAGAAAAAGCGAAATTTACCACCTCTCATTTGTGATGTTGGAGTCAGGAACATTAATGAAGACTTTTTTTCAACTAAAATAATTCCTTCCAAAATATTACTTCAATTTCATTATCCTTTTTACGGTGAAATTAGACTGATTCAACTAACGGGAAGTCTTCTTTATCAAAGAACTATCAGGGGAGATACTGAACACACGATTAACACGATAAATTATCCTAATGGCATTTATATATTGCAAATTATTCATAATAATGCAATTACAACAAAAAAAATTATTTTAAATTAATAATGTTTGAAATGAAAAATTCAATATTCCTAATTATTTTTTTATTGATTGTTACTATTCTTAAAGGACAAAATCCCCTCGCTCCCGCACGATTATATCATGTGGGAGGTCATTCATAAACAAGAGGATATTTTTACAAGAAATTGAATTGCATTCCTAATCATCCGATTGAAAGAGGATTAGTATTTTAAGCAAAACAATATGTATCCAGTAATGCGATTGACTATGCAAGTGGGAAAGAATTGAGTGATATAATTTTATATTAGCTACTTGCAAAACATTCGTAAATGCAAATATTTCCAAAAAATAATCAGCCTATCATATTGATACTATTTGATTTATCGTTTCTATTAAACAAATATTAAAATAATTTTCATAATTTATTGTTTTTATTTACAAAAGTTGTATATTTATGGCGGGAATAAGACATTATGTCCAATTATAACAGAGACAACGACATACCAAAATGATAAGTAAAAGAAAAAAAGTATATTCTGACGATTTATTAAATATTACAAAATCATTCCAAGAAAAATTAGAAGAAATTGAAAAAAAGCTTGGAAATGACTTCCTGATTAATCAAGGATTATTCTTAATGATTACTGCGTATTTTGAGGACTCAATAAGAGAACTTATGAAGATTGTTTTAATTGCTCTTCCTGAGAAATTAATTAAAGATTCCTGTACAATTTCAAGAGAGCAAATCTGTGCAGTAGCAGATAAAGGACATAGTATAATAATTGACAATGAACTTTATTTTTTATTTAAGGATGGCGTTCGTGCTCAGCTTGAGAAATTGTTAAAGATTCTTTTCAACAAAGAATATAAAAATGGGAAAAAAAATAGCAACAAAAACTCAATTAGCGAGGAAGAGAAAGAATCAATTATCAAATTGGAGGAAATATCGCTTTACAGAAATGCTTTGATTCATAATGGAGGAAAAGTTAGTATTGAAATCAATGAAAAAGTAAAATATTTTAAACCACAAACAGAGAAAGATTTAAGGTTTGATTCTGAATTAATAAAATTGTTTATCAAAGAATATGTAAAATTTTTTCAATATTTAAATAGAGAGATTAATAACACTTTTAGTTCTTACCAGAACTTATCTGTAATTGAAAGAACAGAAATTTTATGGAAAGACTGTTTCTCCAGTCCAATATTACAATTTAAGGATTATTGGGACATTGATAATGAACGTGATTTAATAACTGGCATTAAGTATCCTGAGATTGAAAGAAACATTAGTAGCAGCGAAAAAGTTTTACTCTCAATATGGAGACACCAATTTGATGATTCAATTAAGACAGAAGAATTTCTACTTTGTAGTGTCAACTATCATAAAATCTATGAGCTATATAAAGGACTAGACAATTTGAAGTTTTATTATATGAAACAAAAGTCTGAAAGAAATAACTGGACATAAGGCATGGATAAAAAATTGCCGGAACAGTAGGTTATTCAAGGGGTGTAGCCTGCTTCAATTGTTCCTGCAACTCGACCAAGTGATTCACTTGCAACCCATTACTGGCCATACTGTTACAGTTAGCAGCAGCCCTAAAAAAATAAATTTATTTATCAATAATATTTTAAATAATTATGGCAAAGCAACCATTGACAAAAGGGACTCACGGAACCCACGGTGAAATCTTTGAAGAATTAAGTTTTGACAGACAATCAAAATCTATTAATGGCATGATTCAGACTCTTCAAAAGGCAATCAATGCTAATGTGCAAAAAGGTATTTCGGAAGGTAAAAATGGAGTTGAAATAAGATCGCAACGTATTATGCAAGTAATCAGAATGCTAGGACGACTGTGAGGAAATAAAAAACACCTGCACCCAACAAGCAGTATAGTTAATTGCCGGTACAGTGCGTATTCGAGAGGCACAGCCCGTATCAAAAGTAATTGTAACGTGATAGGAAAGTGCTTCGAAATCGGCAACTAACCATACCGCCAAACGTTGGCTACAATGCTGAGACGACAGTTCAACAATAAAAATCAATTATGAAAGTAGGATACCATTTTAATGCTGACTATAAACCCTTTGACGGATTTTATGGCTTTCCAATTGAGAGAATAGTTTTTGAAACTATTCTCTCTAACAGGACGCTAAATATATCCTCTAAAATATTTGTTGGAGACTTATTATTAATGTTTCACTCTGTTGACAAAGAAACGAAAGGTGATGTAACAACGAGCAAATTTAATAAGGACAAGTATCAAGAGTTATTCTATAGCTGGTTATCACCAAGCAATATAGTTTGGATTAAATTTTCAGTAGAGAAAATTGAAGAGGCATTTAATAGCAACATTTTTGTTGTATGTTTTGAAAGTATAGACTTAAAGACAGCCGACTTTCTTCATAATTCATTTGTGAAACACCCATCATATTTGGGCGCATTAGAAGTTGACGACAGTTCAAAGGTTCACTGGGCTTTGTATAGTGCCTCACTAATTCCCTTTGCACGTATAATCAACAAAAATCTTTCTCTCTTTCATTATGACGAAGAAGATAAAGACCACGCTTATAGAAAAGAATTTGAAAAGTTGGGGTTTAGCAAAGTTGATTTTGAGAGTTTAAACTGGAAGTATAGCATATTTGATAGCTATCATAATTTTGAGGAGGCAAGAAGAATTGCGGAGTGGAAAAGGAATTCAGGTGCATTGCTTGCATTTATTGCTGACGACATTGTATCAAAATTATCGGACATTGCCCCAGATTTAGGAAACAAACTCTGGTCAGCATTGAAGACTTTTGAAGAAGCAGAGACAAACGAACAATTTGCTCAAGTTACAGCATCCTGTAGGCGGATATTTGAATACGTTACTGACTGTATCTTTCCACCGACAGATGAAAAAATTGATGAACATTCTCTGAAAGCAGACAAGTATAAGAATAGACTTTTTGCATATGCTGACAGTTCTCGGAAAAGCGACACAAACATTGACTTAATCGTAGCTTCAACGACAACTTTATTTGAGCAATGGGATAAAATAAACTCATTAGCAAACAAAGGAGTTCACAGCGAAGTATTTCGTTCAGAAACAAGAAGATGCTTGTTAAGGACAATTATGTTGCTTGACGACATAGTTTCACTAAAAGCGACAGCTTTTGAAATTAAACCTAAATTGGACTTTGACGATATTTTTAAAGGGTTAACGGAAAACTGAAGAATTGAGAAGCACCGCAGCCAACATCGGTTTTGCGTAAGACGGGGTGATCCCGCTAAGGCGGGACAGGCTGTGCAAACTTGATGCTTTGTGCTTCTATTCAAGTTCAGTGCAGTCTGACAGTTTTGTGCTCCGAAACCCGCCCGAACGCAAAGCCCCAAAACGTTTTCCCAATATTACCGCACGATTGTATCGTGTGGAAGATCT
>CAYRRM010000102.1:0-4312 GCA_964426675.1 uncultured Lentisphaera sp. | reverse complement strand
AAATTGATTGTCCTGTGAACCACCAAAGTCGGTTATAAATTTAGCAGTCCCTATTATATATTTGTCATTAATCTTTGCAACAAAATCTAACCCTTTACTCAATTCACTGAATTTACATCTTAACTCATCTTTTGCATAATCTTTCAAAACATTATCCCCGCCTTCTAGAAAAACTATATCAGTAGATTCTCTAAACTCGCCAGAATTTAAAAATTTAAACTTATTTTTAAGCCATTTTCTAAACATCGGACCTATTCTCCTGCTTGCTCTTTTCGGTGCTTCTAACTTTTCTTTCAATTCTTCATAGTCCATTTCGAATAACTTATCACATATTTTTTTAATCGTCTCTGGATTTTTATCAACAGCATCTTCGTAATGGCTCAAAAAACTGATATAGGGATGTTCTATTGGAAATTTAAATCCTTTTTTCTTCAAACGGATCAATTCTTTTACTAAATTAACTCTATCTTTTTTTTGAAAGAGTTGTCCTAACACAGGAGATACTTCTTCAACGATTTTGCCTCTACTAATCTCATCTGGAGGATATACCACCAACAGTCTGTCTAAATAAAAATCGCTCTTCGCTAAACTTATACTCTTCTTAATCCATTCGTTCATAATTTAAAAAAGTGTAAATTGACTTCCATCTTTTGTTAGATTTAACAAAACATCTTTTATACCTTCTATATTCTTTTGTTCTATCAAAATTTTCAATATCTGTTTAGTTTCAACACTCATTAGATGAATCGGAAACGTTTCTAACAATTTTTTAGTTTGAGAGAGTCCTAAGTATTTTCTTATGTAATCAGAGTTCGAATACTTGAAAGTGGTTAGGAACTCACTATCTGTAATATCTCTGAAATACTCAAGCATTAAGTTAAAATAATTTTTCAATAAAACTAAATCTTCCGTCGAAAGTTCAGGAGTTATAAAAATTTGGATAGGGTGAGTACGATATTTTTCTTTTGTGACTATTATTCCATCAACCCCAAACGATTCTTTAACGTTATAAATACCAACCCTCCCCTCCCAACTACCTGTGTCTAGAGTTCTTACAAATAAAGGATTTTTCTGTAATTTCTTATAAAGTTTTTCATTAACAAAATATGTATTAAATTTAAAATACCCATTGGAAAAATTGTTAACATCTAACAATTTTACTTCTTTTGTCCCTTTATTTTTTTCAACCTCGTCTAAAGTCAGATAGAATTTAATTTTTAATGGTGAAGAAGCCCTGTACCGATTCACAAATTCATCAAATTCTCCACCTGCTCTATAGAAGTTTTTAGGAGATAAATTATATTCTTTTTCTGTTATTCGGCTGTTTATTTTCAATGCCTTAAAAATAATAGACCCTTTAAATGTTCCTTTTTTCTTCTCAAAAAAACATATACAGACATTGGTACCTGTGAATTCAAAAATTTTTCTCTCAAATATAATTGCTTTTTTGATATTGTAAAACGGTAAAAAGTCTCTTCTAATTTTGTTGGATACAGAAAAACCAAATAAAAAATTGGTAGGTATTATATAAATCATTTTCTCAAGATTATGTCTTAAATCATTCATAAGGGCAATTTGATATAAATCCTGATATCCCGCATTTGCCCCACAAAAGTATTTTAAGTTTCTTTCAGAGTTTTTCACAATGTATCCCACATAAAGATATGGAGGATTTGTTATATGATAAGGTGGATATTGAAGTGGTTTAATATCTGGGTAGTTCTGTAAAGTATCTCGTAATTGAATATTGTTTTTTGCTATTTCATAAGGAATACCATAATTTTTTGCATTTTCAATGGCCTTTTCAACCATCTCTTTCTGAATATCAAAAAGAAAAATATGTTTCCTGAAAAATTCTATTCTTTTACCTTTAGGGATTGCTTCCAATATTGGTAAAATTAAATTACCTTCACCTGCAAATAGATCTATCCAGCTATAGTTATAAAGAATATCTTTAATCTCTGGAAAAATAAACTGCTTGAAAATATCTACAGAAGTAAGATGTGCCCCAAATTCTCTTCGTTTCTTTTCTATTGAGATATAAGAGGATGTTCCTAAATCTCTAACATAACCAACATTTCTGTCATGTCTCACCAGAATTTTTTCTTCCGTGGATTTATACATATCTTTCTGTTTCATGTTTTTTATTATCATTTTATATTTTTTCCTAATCTTTGTCTATAAAAACCCTGCAAGACAATACTGCTTTTGAACGGAGATATTATAAGTGATAAAATAAGCAAAACAGGAGTGATATATGAAAATCCTTCTTATTTCAGCAAGTCCACGTCTGGAAAAAAGCCAGACATTTATTCTTGCAAAAGAGGTGCTGAACGGCTGTGAGGATAGGAATACCGCTGAGATATTACATCTATTTAAGTATAGAATTGAGTTCTGCAGACATTGTGAGTGCTGCCACAGAAAAATCCTTTACTGTCCATTGAAAGATGATGCGGGAAAAATTTTAAATATGATGCTTGAAGCAGATGGAATAATTCTGGCAACACCGAATTATATAAATCAGGTAACAGGTATGATGAAGACACTCTTTGACCGCTCAAGCCATTTTATACACTGCCTGCGGCTTATGGGAAAATATGTGGCAGGTGTGGTCTCTTCAGGTAGCGGAGAAGATAAGGATGTCCTATCTTATCTTAAATTTTATGCAAATACCTGCGGCGCATACTATGTGGGTGGAGTATCAGCACGTGCGCCTGTAAATGAAGAAGCGCTTTCGGATGCATTAAAATTGGGAAGGAAACTGTGCGAGGCAATAAAGAAAAAGAAGGAATTTGCATCACAGAAAAAAGTAATAGATAACAGGAAACAGCACTTTGGGAAACTCATACAGATAAGGAAGGATGAGTGGAAAGAAGAATACAGGTACTGGGTTGATAAAGGGTGGATATAATAAAAAGTGAAAAGTAAAAACTCAAAAGTTAAAAGTATAAAGATTTTTGAAACTATAAACTTTATACTGCGACAAAATAAGCAAAGGGAGAAACAATGGGAAGTAATTTTAAGGTTGGGGCAGCAAAATATAATATAACCCCTTCACTTGACCAGGCAAGACGGCTTGGTCCGAAGGGACTTGCAACAGATGTGGTAAATGAACTATTTGCCAGAGCAACTGTTTTTGACGATGGAAAAACAAAAGCAGCAATAGTACTTCTTGATATAAGTGAGTTCTTCCCGAATATAACAGAAGGTATTAGGAACCTTGCGAGTAAATGGACAGATATACCACCTGAAAATATCCTTGTCTGCGCAACCCATACACACTCAGGGGCAAAGGTGATTGACTATGATGACCCGTATGATTATGGTGGTGTGATTGTAGAGTATAACGAGATAAGCGAAGGGGTAAGATTATACCTTGATATGCTTTACAGGTGGGCTGCCAGCGCAATATTTCTCGCTGATAGCCGTCTTAAACCTGTCAGGGGAAAGATAGGCGAGATATCGGTTCCGGGGATAGGCAGACCTCGTGCAAGGATGAAAGATGGGAGTGTTGCAAGTTTTACCTATGCAGATAACATAGACAAGATAGACATAAATCAGATTGAATCTTACTCTCTTTACGATGATACCTTAAGGGTGGCTGTCTTTGAAGATATGGAAGGTGTACCTATCTGCGGACTTGCAAACTTCGGGTGTCATAATGCCCTCGCTATGGGATGGACAACACTTGACAGTGACTTCTTCGGATGGGCGATGGAAAGAATTGAAGAGGAGATGGGGAAAAAGTTTGTATTTTCTCTTATGGCAGGGTCTGAGGGAAATGTTCATCCTGCAGGACTTATAGAGAAATCAATAAGCGCAGAAGAAGCGGCTTCACTCGTTCCTGTTGCCGGAAACATCCTCTATGAGAAGATAAAAACTCTGTGGAATAAACTTGAACATTTCAAGACAGATATTGTTTCCTGTGCAAGAAAAGAGGTCTACTTCCCCGCCCAGAAACCAATTCCTATCCGTGCAAAAAACTATATGTGTCGCAGAAAAACTGCCGGCTGCAAACAGGATGAAAATGGTGTCTTTTCTGAACTTCAGGTTATAAGAACAGGGGAACTTGCAATAGCAGGACTCTGCGGAGAGGTGTTTAACGATATTGCACTCAATCTAAGGAAGATGAGTCCGTTCAGGTATACATGGATAACATCTCTTTGTAATGACGAACTCTCATATCTTATGCCAGAGTATGAATATAAAATAGACAGGGAATCAGGGAAGATGAACGTTCAGAAGGAGTTTGCCATCCCTGATGAGACAGCAGAATCCCGTATATATGAGACATTCAGGGAACTGTTTGAAA
>CAYRRM010000101.1:0-4366 GCA_964426675.1 uncultured Lentisphaera sp. | reverse complement strand
GGAAAATATTCTCGTGGCGGGAGATGGGCTTAACGACCTGCCTATGCTGGAGCCGGACGTCAGTCGCCATCAGGTCTGTCCTGATAACGCTGACCCCCAGGTGAAAGAAAGGGTCTGCGCCAATGGCGGAGTTGTGGCCAGCCTTCCTTATGCGGACGGTGTCATTCAGGCCGTCAGAAAAATGCTCGGGGAAAGTGGTTCCAAAATTCCAACATAAGATTTCATCCTTATAATTCATTGCCATCTCTACGCTTGTAGTTATAACACTACGGTGTGACAGAGGGACCTGCCGCGCTTTTTATCTTTGTTATAGTTGGAGACAGTAGTGTCCAAATAAAATTTTATTAAATTAGAACAGTGTCAAGTCATAGTAAGGACCTCGTAACCGTACGACTTTTTTGAGACTTAAGTTCAGCAAATCAATGATATCTGCCCTTTTGAATAAGCACTCCTTAATTACTCTGGTCAGATACAGCAGAGAGTACTTGTATTTTGTCTGATATTTGATGTAGGCCAGGAGAAGACAGTAAATCATTGCCGTCCAGATTGAGTGAGCACCGCATTTACCAGACCCCAATGATACCAGCTCTTCTGCTGCATCTTTAACCAGGTCTCTATATCCCGCAGGCTTTCCTTCCCGGTTATCCGGGCATAAAAATTCACCAGGAACTTCCTGCCAGGCTGTAAAGTGTTTCGTATATCGGTTGGCCTGTTCCCTGACTACTTCTTGCTCAAACTCATATCGGGGCAGCATATTTAGCATTTGATTGATTGAAAGTCGTGCTAATATTTTTCACACCGCCCTGCTTCACTTGGGTACTTTATCTCTTACGAATACTATTGTTCCCTATCAGCAGGCCGGTTCTCCAAAATCTAAATTGCCAAAGTTTTAATTGGTCAGGAGTGATTAAAACGTTGATTCTTCCTCAATTTTGATGCTTGACTGTTTGAATGCCTCTTTTATTTTATCTTCATAATCTGTTATTTTTATTTCACCGTCCTTTGCTTCAATCTCAACCTTTATATCAATTTGTCTGAATAATGTTTTAAGATAAAAGATACTGTTGGCAAAATGTGATAGTTCACCTGAAGGGATTTTGATTTTGAGAGAGATTTTTTTATAGGTATTTTCTGTTTTCCTTGTAATTGTTTCTTTTTCAGTTTCTTTTTCTGGTGAAATACTGCTTTCGTCTTTAACTAATCCCCATACATTGCCTCTTGATATAATTGCCGACTTTTTACCGAGTAAACTCTCACAAATCATAACTTTTCTTTCTTCTACAATCCCTTCTCTAAATGTAATCTCCTCTCTGAAATACTTACATACAGGTCCTCCATCCTTATCAATCTCTCCAAAAGCAAAAAGCCCATTTTTAACACCAGAAACTATTGCGTCAATTAAAACATCTTTATTTATTATTCTAACTTCTCCTGGTGTCCTCAAAAATGAAAGATATAAAGGCAAAATCTCCACAAAGTCCTTATCTTTAAGGTATTTTTCTTTCAAAATTAAAGGTGAAATTTTTTCAAGTATCTCACCTTCGTTATTTAACCTTTGATAAACTTCCTGTTCCAGAGAAATGTCTTTCCCATATGTATATCTTCCAAGGTCTATTTTTCTTAGGTCATTGAATTTGGGAACATAGACAATACTATAAAGATTTCTGAAATTTTCAAGCATAAATTCTTCTTTTTCTTTCATTTTCTGGTGGATTTCTTTCTTCTGCTGTTCATTCAACTGATCTTCTTCATCTATAATTTTCCAGGCATAATATTCTCTCACCGATTTTTCAAATACGGCTCTTTCGGTTTCTTCAGTACATAAAAAAATCAGCGTATTTTTATTAACCCTTGGTTGTTGTCCATAATTCTCAATGAATTCCTTGCATTTTACTTCTCCATTTTTACTTAGTACAACAAGTTTTAACTTTTCATTATCAGGTACATCCTTTGGATTTTTAGGGTTTAAAAACACATCAAATATCTCTCCTTTAACATTTTCCCTTAAGATTTCTTTTTCTATCTGTTCTACTGTCTCATCTTCAATTTCCTCCATTTTTCTTATATGTAAACTGTTGAGGTTTGGTTCACTTGTAAAGAAATATTTACCTGAATCGTATTGCAAATATAACGCCTGGTCTTTTAATTTATTTACACCTTCTGTAATTATACTGGTGGAAGATAAAGATATGTCCGCAACAGAAAGTTTTATTTCCCTCAATGTAGCACCTTTTTCATGTCCGCCTGAAAAAGAATAGAGGAATATGGTTGTTGCAATTTTTGTCCCTATTAAAGAAGATACATATGCCTTACCAAGAGAAAAGTCCACCTTTGAAGCAGCAGAGTTTGCAGAGGTAATGTCTGCTGAAACGACACTATTAAATTGTGGGCCTATTTGACTTATAAATTCACTTTTTATATCTGAAATTTTAAGGTTAAAATCACATAACCTTATAAATGGAATATTGCTATTTTTTAATGAATATACAACTCTTGCAAGCAATCTTAATACACCCCTTGTCCTTTGAAAACGGGAAAAACTACCCCATCTGTGGTAAAGGACATCTATTACCTCTGGCTGAAATGGATAACTTTTGAAAAATCTTTCCCTGTAGGTAGATTTCTCAAATCCCTCAGGTAAAATATTCTCTTTATCCGCAAAATTAACAAATTTATCAATGATTTTCTTACTTTCTTTTTCATCTATGTATAAGAAAAGCCGTTTATTTATGACAGATGATATTTCCTCGTCGCTTACTGGCTCATAAATTTTTTCCACCCTTCCAAGAACTTTTTGAAGTTTCTGGAATAATTCCTCAGATGATTCATCGTAATGTTCAAGACGGCTTGCAGGAAGTGTTACAACCAAAAGACAATTACCAAGAGAGGATACAACCTGTGTTAATTCCTGAAAAAATACAAGATTTAATGCAGAAAGATTTGAACTGCCTACTTTAAGTGTGGCAGATTTTGTTTGATATATTAAAATTTCGTCAATAAGAATTAAAACAGGTGAGTTTTGAGAAGATAAAAGATTGTAGATTTTCTCTTTCCCTGGGCATGCTTTTCCTTTAAGTGTCTTTGTATTTCCCGTTAATTGTTCTTCCATAACTTCCCAAATTGGTTTTTCTTCTGGTTCAAGGACTGCTCCATCTATCACGACAACCTTTGCTTTAAGTTCTTTCCCTTTATGATATAAAGCAATTAGGGAATGTGTCTTACCACCTCCAAATGGTGTTTGAAGTTGAATAACAGGGTCTCCACCTTTACCTTTCAGCCGTTTTTCTGCATTTGAAAGAAGATTTTTTAGCCCTTCTGTGAAATATGTCTTTTGATAAAAAAGTTCTGCGTCATAATATTCACGCGGTCCTCTTTTCTGATAAACACTCCATAAATCAGCAGCAAAAACATCAGCAGTCAGTACCCCTTCAAGAACATCCTTATGTGGAATTGCAATTGAAACAAATGCTTTCATTATATCTCCTTTTTAAAACAGTTTCTGTTGTTCCTTTTCTTTTTTTTCATCTATTTCTTTTATTTCCTTTGTTATTCTGCTTTTCCCTGACAAAAAGCCGTCAAGAAGTTTTTTCTCTCTACTTGTTATTGGAAGTGTTTCTGATATTGCCTGTGCTACTTTATAAAATGTATCTTTCAAACCAAAACCAGTACTTGAAAGGACTTTTTTCATTCCAAGGTCATCATTTTTTTGCCATAATAATAATGATAGATGAAGGACATCTATTAATTCTTTTGAAGAGTAAAGTTCTTCAATATTTCTTTCATCAGGTCCAGCAACTTTTAGAAATTCTTTTTCCTTTAGAATAAATGTTTTATTCCAAACTTTTTCAACGTCAATTCCAACACTTTGAGCAAGTTTTTTTGCATCATCAAAAATTACTCTATTTTCTCCATAAGTCCACCTCCACAGGATATAAAATCTTGTTAAAGGCGATGTTTCCTCTTCAAATCCATTTTTTAAAATCTGTTTAACAGCAAAATCAGTTACCTCTTTTCTTACAAGGGATAAAAGTTTGTCGCCTCTTAATTGATTACCTTGATAATCCATAATTTTTTTATATTTTCCAAATATTTCAATTGCAGAACCAATACCAGAAATAAAAAAGTCAGGTCCTGAAATTCCTTCATTCCATAATCTTTCAAGTTTTTTATTTAAATGCTCTTTTAATTCCTCTTTAACCTCATTTATCCATCCAATATCTTTTTTCTCAAATTTTCTACAAACAATATAAATTGATGAAGCCAGTGCTGCTGATTCTTTTGCTCTTAATCTTGTTTTCATTTCTGTATTTATAGGCCAGGAAGCAGTGACCGTAAGTCCTGAATCAAGTAAACTATTTATAACGGT
>CAYRRM010000100.1:0-4432 GCA_964426675.1 uncultured Lentisphaera sp. | reverse complement strand
TAAGATTGTTGAAACCGTCCTCTGACTCTGCAAGGGTATAGTGAAGCTTTATTTCTTTGTTGTTAAAAAGCATAATTCTTCCTTTTCTATTTAAAATAATAGCCAAGAAAACAAAATTCTATCTTTTTTTCAATAAATTTTCTTTGTGCCTTATAGCTGCCCAATCCCAAGTTTTAATTTCTAAAGATACTTTTTAGTGTAAAGTAATGAATTATATACTACTACGTATAAAGGATTATTTTGTGAAAAAAATAATGAAATCATGTTTAATTTTTAATCTAAAGTAATAAATTTTTGTTTCATCTTGAATTTTACCTTTTTAGTTAATATGTTTTATTATCAGTAGAAGAGATATTTTATGTATGAAAACATAGAACATAGAGATGGGGTTGCAATTTTTTCAACGGAGCTTTCTCTGTTGTGGTATAGCGATCATTTGAGATATGTTTTTCCTAACCCGGAAATTGATATACCAAGAATTGTCCAACTATACTGTGATAAAAAGGATAGCTTTTTTGAAAATAAGAGATCTTTTTTTGTTCAAGATGATATTATAGTAGGAGATTTTATTTTAAATATAAGTTTTTACTTAACAGATTTTACTTCTGATAAAAATTTTATTATTGTTCAGTTTGTAGATAAAAGTCGAAGCGAGAAGATTCTTGAGGCCGTCAGTAAAATAAAGGCTCATTATCTTTTGGCTTTATCAAGTGCAAAAATTGTGCCATGGGAATATGATGTTAAAAAGAAGATCATAAAAAACATATTTAACATGAATATGATATTTGAAGAAAACTATTTTGTACTTTCTCTGGATGAGTGGCAGGGCCTTATACATGAAGAGGATCGGTCTTATGTTTTAAAGAATATAGAGGATGTTTTGGCTTCCAAGGCAGATGAGTTCTTTTGCCAATACAGAATTGTTACAGGTCGCAACAATGTAATGTGGCTTAAGACAACAGCAATGGTAACTGAAAGAGATGAATCAGGAAACCCTATTTTACTTTCTGGAGTAAATCAGAATATAACTGATTTGAAAAACCTTGAGAGGGAAAACATAGAAAGAGAAGAGCGTCTTAAGGAAAATGAGAGGAGGCTTAAGAATGCTTTAAAACTTGGTAAGATGGTTCCATGGGAATATGACTTTGAAACACAAAGATTTTCTGGGGATTCGGCTATTGGTTCTTTCTTTGGAGTTGATAATATATCAGATGGTATTGCCTATATAAGCAGAGATCGATTTTCAGAAAAGATCTATCACGAAGACAGAGATTATGTAAGGGATAAATTTATAGAGGCATTGGATGAGGCTAAGGATCTTGAATTGACCTATAGGTTAAATGTAAATGGTGAGATAAGGAATATTCATTTTGTCAGTGAAGTTATATTTGATGACGACAGACCAGTTAAACTTATGGGTGTGGCTCAGGATATTACAGGAATAAAAAAGCTTGAGCAATCCCTTGCAAGACAGATTGAAGAACTCAGATTTATTGCAGAAAAAATAGGCCTTGGTATATGGACATATAATGTTGAGTCAGATAAGCTTTTTTTAATGGATATTAGGGACAGTAGCATCGATGAAGAATTATATAAGATTTATGGTTTTGATAATTTTTTAGAGTCCATTCATCCAGATGATAGATATGTTTTTAATCACAAACTTTCGGCCTTACTTTCAGCAAGGGAAAGCGTTGAGGAAATAGAGGTAAGGATTGATTTTAAAAATGATGGTGAATATAGATGGTATTATATAACCTCAGTTATAAGTGCCTTTGATAAAGAAGGTAAGGCACGGGAGATAAGGGGTTTTTATCAAGATATTTCAGAGCGAAGAGAAATGGAAGAAAAGCTATATCATTCCCAAAAGATGGAGGCCATAGGTAGGCTTGCAGGAGGTATTGCCCATGATTTTAATAATATACTTCAGATAATACTTGGTTATGGTAGCCTTGCTCTTATGGATGTAGATCCAGAGTCTGAGCTGTTTCATAATCTAAGCAATATTATAGACTCAGGGGAAAAGGCTAAGTCTTTGGTGAGGCAGCTTTTACTTTTTGCTCGTAAAGAAAAATTTACACCAAATTTTATCTCTGTAAATATTCTCATCAGCGGACTTATTTCAATGCTCAAAAGACTCATAGGGGATAAAATTTCTCTGTCATTTATAAGTGGTGCAGATGATGATGTAATTTATGGAGATACAAATCAAATAGAACAGATTCTTTTAAATTTGTGTATTAACTCAAGAGATGCGATTTCTGGCGATGGTAATATCGTCATTGAGACAAAGAATATTTTAATCGAAGAGGAACTCCCATGTGTTGATGGGACTATTCCTCAGGGCAGATATGTTATGATCACTGTTTCTGATGATGGCTGCGGTATTGAGCGGGAGCATATAAATAATATATTTGAGCCTTTTTTTACCACAAAGGGTAAAGAGAGTGGCACAGGCCTTGGACTTTCTATAGTGTATTCAATTGTGAAACAACATAAAGGCTACATAGATCTTTTTAGTATTAAAGGAAAAGGAACTGTCTTTAAGTTGTATTTTTCTGTTGCCGAAGTTAATGAACAAGATTTAACTCAATGTGAAAAAAATTATGAACCAGTGCCTTTGCGCCATGGAGTTATTCTCCTTGCTGAGGATGATGACCTTGTGCGTAAATATACATCAAAAGTTCTTGAGGATGCCGGATTTAATGTTATTGTTGCATCTGATGGAGAGGCTGCTGTGGATATTTATAAATCTTCACAGGAAAAGTTCGATCTAATTATATTAGATGTTGTTATGCCTAAGCTAAATGGCTGGCAGGTCTATAATTCTATTGATGGTATTAATTCTAAGATACCTGTTATTTTTTTTAGCGGATATGATAAAAATTATCTTCCAGAGGATCTTCTGGAGAAACCATTTATAAGATTCATCCAAAAACCTTTCAAATATTACTCTCTTTTGCATGCTATTCATGAGTTAATTCAGTAGCTCTTATGTTGAAAAAGTTAATGATTTTAAATTGGTTCTGTCCCATATAGTGTGTAAAAGGTGCTTGAAAAAAGCATTGTACTCCTACCAGAAAATAAAGATTCAACCAAAAATATTTATTAAAGGAGGAGCACAATGCCACAATCAAAGTATAATCAATGTGATTATAATTTCAAGAAAGATTTTTTGTCAAGTCGTTATGAAGAGTGTAACTTCAAGTTTGAAGTGCAACAGTTAGATATTCATGTAAGACCTCATATGGAGATTTCCATCCTTTAGACTTTCGTGGACGCTTATTAATTTGTTCACTTATATCATCTATTTCCTCATCCGTCAAGTGGGCAAAGCTTTTTTTCTTTGGTAGAAAAAATCTATATATTCTATTGATATTTTCATTGATTCCTCGCTGCCAGGGACTATAGGGATCGGCAAAGTATATGGTACATTGCAATATCTCCTCAAGTTTTTTATGATGTGCAAATTCAGTTCCATTATCAAGTGTTATTGTTTTTACAAATCCTTTAGGCATCTCTGATACAATCTCTATAACACCTCGCATAACAGTATCTGCATCTTTAGATGGTAAAAGTAGTGCCCAGGTATAATTACTACACCTATCAACTAATGTGAGTAAATAGGCATTTTTATGTGCACTTTCTATTAAATCCCCCTCTAAATGACCTACTTCTTTCCTCATATTTGCTTCTTCAGAACGCTGCCTTATATTCTTTTTTGTGTAGTCAATAATCCTACTTTTGGTCATATTTGACCTTCTCTGACGCTTTTTTCTCTTAAAAAATAGTGCTTCGACTAAATCTTTCCTCCCCTCTCTGTGATATCTTCTATAAATCTCCTGATATATAGTCTCATGCGATATGTGCATCATCGAATTATGAGGATATTTCTTTTTCAACATAACCGCTATGATTTCTGGCGAATACTTATTCTTTATAAGCAATGTCTCTATTTCCATGGCTAAGCCTTCATTATTTTGACACTTTGTTTCCTTTGCCCCTTTTCTCCTTCCTTCAGCTTTTTTCTGTGCTTCATGCTCATTATACCCATGTGTAGAATTCCTCTTTATTTCCCTGCTAATGGTTGAGGGATGTCTCCCTAAATCCTTAGCAATCTCTCGAATTGACATTTTATGTTTATACAGCATTTTCTTGATGACAATTCTTTCATCGTATTGTAGTTGTCTATATGGCCTCATCGATATCTCCTTGAAGAGTGTGTTGTTTTCCACTTCATTACTCTAATAGTTTGGTATCGTATGAGGCTACATTTTTTTTATCTTGTGTTGCACTTCATCCCTGAATTTGCCTAGGATTACACACTATTTTGGACTTGACCTATTTACAAATTGCTTATAAAATGCCATAATAGGGAAAATAATTTTTTATGGTCAATAACTATGGCATTTCATCTTATAACTTCAAATCG
>CAYRRM010000099.1:2152-4452 GCA_964426675.1 uncultured Lentisphaera sp. | reverse complement strand
TTGGAGGAATTAAAACTTCTACTGAGTATGTTATTTCGTTTCTTAAGGATAAGGAACCGAGTGTAAACAATCTTTTATTTAAAGATACTACTTATAAAGATATTGTTCAGGATGAACTTGACGAATTTATTGAAACAAGATTGACAAATAGAGGTAATCCTTTGTCTCAAATTTTATTTCCTAAAGGGACTGGAAAACAAAATGATGATTTAAATTTAGTAATAAAAGAAGGGGATTATATCAATTCACATTCCAGAGAAAAAATTCTTGTAAAGAAGGGTGACATGATTATTAAAAATGGAATTTTACAAGAGGATGTTATTCTTGAAGCTCCATGGAGGATGCCCAATATATTAAAAGACTTGTTTTCAGGAAAAGAAGTTTTTGATGATAGTGGACAAAAATATGAAAATGTATTCTTTAAAAACAACGGAATACCTTATATGGTTAAATTAAGAAGAAAAACTCTTATTCCAAGTTATCTTGAGGTAAGAAATAAAAAAGATGAATTATTTATAAATTTAATGGGATATAGTGAATCTCCTAAGGAAGCTACTATTAAGCCTGTTGAACTTATATATTTATTAGTATCTTTTTATACTTCTAACGCTGGCATTATTCTTGATTTTTTTGCTGGTTCTGGTACCACTGCCCATGCAGTTATGAAACTAAACAAAGAAGATGGAGGCAAGAGAAAGTTCATTCTTGTAGAAATGGCAGATTATTTTGATACAGTTATTATTCCAAGAATTAAAAAAGTTGCTTACTCTTTCGATTGGAAAGATGGAAAACCACAAGATACAGATAGTTTGGGAGTCTTTTTCAAATACCAGATATTAGAACAGTATGAAGACAGTCTTGACAACATTGAACTAAAAGAAAATTTAGAATCTCAGAATCTTTTTAAAGATGAGTATCTTTTGAAATATTTCCTTGATTTTGAAACAAGAGAAAGTCCGTATTTATTAAATCTTGATATGTTGAAGAATCCGTTTGAATACAAATTAAAGGTGAATCTATCAGAGGTTGGTGAGCCGAAGGAAGTGGTTGTGGACATACCTGGAACATTTGCATACCTTCTTGGAATGAAAGTTAAAAAGATAAAAGCAAGAAAAGATAATGGCCATAAGTATTTGTTTATGCTTGGCGAAAAAGACTCGCAAAATTGTGCTGTCGTTTTTAGAGAATATGATGATAAATGGAAAGAAGATGATTTTGCCAAAGACAAAGAGTTTATTAAGCAGGAGTTGAAAGATTGGCAACCGAGTATTGTATATGTGAATGGCCAATGCACTTTGACTTCCGATTTTAATGGTATTCAAATTGATGTTAGAAGCATAGAAGATAGTTTTAAAAGATTGATGGAGGCCGCTTACTATGGCAATAGATAAGTACCTTGTGTTGAATAAATATATGCTTTCTCTTTTTGGTGTAAATGATTTTAAAGAATTGCAAAATTCGGTTAAAAATGCTAATCTTGGCATTGAACCTAACACTGGAAAAACTTACTTCTTTGAATCTTTAAGAAGCAATCTTGAGGGCATCAAACTTTCATATGCTGATCTTGAGCGATATGACGAAAACATACAGTATTATGTGAATTGCATTAATGCAAAAAGAGAGCCAAAAAACAATTTAAAGTATTTTCAATATTTGGCAATACTATTTTCAGAAATATATTTTGATAGATTAAAAAACGATAAGAATTTACTCCTTGTTGAGTTAAACAGTTTCCTTGAGCATTATAAAGAAGAAAATTCTATTGATTTAATAGATGATTTTACCGAAGATGACCTTAATAAGATTGTTTTCTGGATGGCAACTGGCTCTGGAAAAACACTTATTTCACATATAAATTATTATCAGTTTTTTAAATACGAATTATTCGAGCCAGACAATATTATTTTCATTACACCAAATGAAGGCCTTTCAAAACAACATTATGATGAAATGGAAAAAAGTGGCATACATGCAAAATTATATTCTGGAAGCTTGAGTACTTCCACATATAAAGAAAGAGAAGTTCTGATACTTGAGATTACAAAATTAGTCGAAGAGAAAAAAGGTGGTGGCGTAACAGTCCCGGTTTATGCTTTTGAAGGCAAAAACCTTGTATTTGTAGATGAGGGGCATAAAGGAAAAACATCTGAGGAGCAAAAATGGGCAAAACTCAGGAGAGCGATCTCTAAAAATGGCTTTGTTTTTGAGTACAGCGCAACATTTGGGCAGATATTGAGTGAAAAGAATGCTGATACTCTTCAAGAATATGGAAAATCAATCATAATGGATTATTCATACAA
>CAYRRM010000099.1:0-2052 GCA_964426675.1 uncultured Lentisphaera sp. | reverse complement strand
TTTGAGAGATAGACAAATTGAGATTAATGATTTATATGAAGAAGTTTTTGGAGGAAGAGGGAAATTCCAGGTTTGTGAGATAAAAAATGCTGAAGGGGAGCTCGGTTTAAAAGCAGGCGAAGGAAACTATTTTGGTGTTATAAACATTGGTAATGTTGGTGGATTTAAAAAGAAACTCGAGGCAAATGAAATTGAAGTTACTCAGGATGTGATTTCACAATCACTTTTTGATAACATAAAGGAAGAAGCTTCTACCATAAACCTTCTTATCGGTGCGAAAAAATTTATAGAAGGATGGGACACATGGAGAGTTTCTACTATGGGGCTTTTAAACATAGGTACAGGACAAGGCCCACAGATTATTCAACTTTTTGGAAGGGGTGTAAGGTTAAAGGGAAAAGATATGTCTTTAAAAAGAAGCAGTGAGAACATAGGAAATATGTTTTTAAAGATACTTGAAACCTTACAGATTTATGGCATAAAAGCTAATTATATTGATAAATTTCTTGATGCAATAAATAAAGAAGTTGACTTAGAAACTATTGAGATACCTGTGAAATTTCTTCATGAGGATAAATGGAAATCTTTGTATATCCCAGAAAGAGGTGGTATCAATTTTAGAGAAAGTAGTGCACTAAAGCTTGAAGTTAATCATAAAATTCAGGTTGGCATAGACTTGGCGCCAAAGGCAGTTTCTTACTCAGGAATGAATCGTACTGCTAAGACACCTGTTGAAGTAGCGAAGGTTAGTTCTAAAAGTGCGCAGAGGTTCACTTTTAGTATGATTGATAAATACCTTGAATTACTTGATTGGGACAGAATTTATCGTGAGGTGAATAATTTCAGAATAGAGAGAAAGTATTTTAATATTGTGATTACTAAAGAAAACCTCAAGAGTGTTATTCTTTCAGATAATTGTTATGTAAGTAGTTTTACTGAACTTGACAGGGTAGATACTGTAGACGACATAAATACCCTTGAGGAGCTTGCTATACTTCTTCTTAAAAAATATTTGGACAAATTTTATAAGAGATATGAAGCAGAAGCTGATATGGATGTTATGAGCTATAAACCGTTAATAGAAAAAGAGCAAGCGCTAAGACAGCTATTTACAAAAGAAAATAAAGAGGTATACATTGTCGAGCTTGATAGGAAAGAAAATAAAACTTTGATTGATAATATCAAAAAGTTAGTTAATTCAGAAGATTGGATTAAAAGTTTAGCAAAGCAAACACAACTACGAAATCTTTATTTTGATAGGCATCTTTTTGTACCGCTATTTGTAAAAACTAAGGAAGTAGAGAAAATTATACCTGATGCATTAGTTCCAAGTGAAAAAGACTTTTTGGAAGGAGTAAAAAGTTATTATGATTCAAACGGTCATAAATTTAAGAATACAGAATTATTTGTCTTGAGAAATTTCCCAAGTTCAGGGGTTGGTTTTTCGTTAGAGTGGGCAAACTTTTATCCTGATTTTGTGCTATGGTTAAAAAATAGCTCAAAACAGATGGTTGTATTTATAGAACCTCATGGATTGGTTTATAGCAAAAATCTTGAAGAAGATGAAAAAATTAATTTCCGAGAAAAATTGAAGAAAATGGAGCAAGAAATCAACGAAAGAGAAAAGCGGCAGGACATAATCCTTGATTACTTTTTAATTACACCGACAAGATATAAAGACCTTGTTGAGAGTACAAAAGATCCAAAAGATAAATCTTACTTTGAAAAAAGGCATATCTTGTTTTTTGAAGAAAGAAAATGGTGCGACAAAATGTTTGAGGAAATATTCAGTAGCTTTAGGTAAATCATGCCCACGATGGATGAAGAGAAAATATTTAGCTTTCAACGAAATGGATAAACTTATTTCACTTTAGAATGCTTACCTTAGGGTATTTCAGGAAATAATATGGATGATAGTGAGGCAGGATTATTAGCTTATAGAGTTACTTGTGAAAAGAAGCGAAACCATCAAGCCGACACAAGCACCTTAGAGCGTAAAATTGATAATCTTGTTCACAAGCTTTATGATTTAACCCCCGCCGAAATAAACAT
>CAYRRM010000098.1:0-4525 GCA_964426675.1 uncultured Lentisphaera sp. | reverse complement strand
TTTGCAGAATTTCAGTTCAAGATCGTCGAGTGTGAGCATCTCACCGGTGGGTGTGTTGCTCAGCTGATTTTCTGTTTTTTCTTTTGCTGCTGCTTCCTCTTTTAAATTTGCTTCTTTTTTCATATTATACCTCTTTTTTTTTATTTCCGCATTTTGCGGATTGATGAAACTTTGCGGACCGATTGGCTGGCCCATGAAAGAGATTGTCGATTTCTCCTTCGCCTTTTTTCTACCTCCTTTCGTTGTGATATGTGTTCATGCTCTAAGAAGAAGCAACTAACGTGCCATTCGAGATATTAATAAAATAGTTAATAATAACAGGATGTTATAATATTAAGGTAAAATAGAATGTTTGTTTAAAGCTGATTATAAATACCATAATGGTATTTATAAAAACATAATAGTAATATTGAGTTGTATTTAAGATTTTCAGCCAGCCTTGGGTTGGCAGGGACACATCTTTGGGTATGTTTCTTCGATCAGCAAACGATTCAGCATTTTTATAAGGTTTACTTTATGTATTCTAAGTTTATTCAATTTATTATTCCTAAAAGGGGCTGTCAGTTCGACTAAATCCGTTACATAACCAGAATACACCAGATTTTTTTTTGCAAGCACGTCATAGAGATCTGACCGCACTAAAAGGTCATTCAACCACTTTATATCTACATCTTTTTTATCCGGTAGTTTAGCATACATGTCAAAATATAAAGCATTAATTAAATCTTTCAAAGAATATTTGGTATTGAATTCCGCTAAAGAAAAAACATTTCGGAAACGATTGCGGAGGGTGTTGTAAGATATTCCGGTTTTTTCCTCCATCTTCTTAAAATCCCATTCTGTTTTTTTCAACCACTTGCGCTGATACTGATGAATAAGATCTTTGTATTTCATAGAAAAAAGGTCATCTCCCTTTGAATAATGTTCAGATTCGCTTTCTTGTGACAACCCAAGGACCTCACGGAGTGATGGCCAAAACGTGGTTATCGATTCTTTAGGACCCTGGGAAGGGGTTCGAATGGTTTCAACAGCTCCTTTTTTCTTGATCTCCAATCTTTGCCGGTCGTCATTTTTTATGAGATACTTAATTACTTGGCGTGATACTTCCTTTATATCTTTTTCTATCCCCTTGAGCCGTTTCTGCGGTTGTTTCTTAGAATCCTGTTCTTTGTCCGAGTGTTTATAATATTCTCTCCTTTCGAATAGGTCGTGATTAGCCATCTCGTTCTGGAAAAATAGGCGGCAATATAACTGAAGGCCACGAAAAGCCTTCTTGAAATATTCGCACTCCTCAATTTCCCATATGGCAGACTCCTTGTGACGGGGACATTCATCAGGGTAAAGTTCTTCTATAAGCATCCTGTTGAGTTGGATTACAGCACTTTTTTGGTCTTCGTTTAATTTATCGAAACTATTTTGATGATAATCTTCTATTTTTTTAGAGAGCGCTGTCATTTCTGGAGGCAGTTGAAGATCTTTGAAACAATTTTTCTCATTGCATAGCCAATACAAATTTGGCTCCATAAGCACCTTATTGAGTTCATGGAGATTCTTCGTATTTTCAATATTAATGTTTTTAAATATATTTATCCCATGATTGTTCTTCTTGATTTTTGCCGCTAGTTTATCTGGTGTATGATTCTTCATAAATTCATCCACGTAAAATCTCGGGGCACACTTTGCCATTACATTTTTAAATTTTAGTCCAGTAAAGTTCTTAAAAGGTGTAAGAAAATTGAGTAAATCTAAACCAACATTAAGTTGATTGAGCACCGTCTCCAGCAATTCCATGTCTATTTTGTCATATATATTTAAAAAAAGTTGCCATCCGGTTAATGTTCCCAAAAGAGAGTCGTTTTTACTAATGCTTGAATCTATTCTTCCCGAGCCCAAGACATTATCAATTGTTTTTTTTTCAATCTGGTTTTGCAGATTTCTTCTTTTAGTTTCAGACTTTTCGTTTTTCATGTTATCCTGAAGCTCTTTGAGCTGCTTTTCAGTAACTAGCTTATTATACCATAGTTTTCGCCCAATTCGGTCAATTTCGCGCACGTTGCCAGGCCAGTGAAAAGCGAGCATTGCCAAAATCTCCCATGGCCTGAGTTCTTTTATTACATCAGGGAACTTTAAAGCGAGATAATAAAGCACATCTTCTCTTCGTTCATATATTGAGGGAACGTAAAAATGAGAAAACCGTTGCAAAAAATCTTTTCTGAGGTTCATTTGATTATTAGTTGCACCAAGGATCAATTGGTTCGATCTCAAAACTTTGTTATCGCCAAGCTTTGTGAATGTGCCGTTCTCTAAAAAAAGCAGTAGCATCGACTGAACTTCGAGCGGAAGTTCTCCAATCTCTTCCAGAACAAGGAGACCTTCCGCGTTTTCACTAATCCATCCATTTTTCCCACCAGGTTTATTGAGAGCTCCGGTATATGCACCCTGTACATACCCAAAGAGTTCAGCACGAGCAAGCTCCTTTTGAAAATGAGCGCAGTTTACGGTAGCAATGTTATGTTCTGGTTTTAGGTCAGCATAAAGTCTTTCAAAAATCTTTAAAAAGAGTGTTTTCCCGACGCCTGTAGCACCTATTACCAAGATGGGTTGGTGTTCCTCAATACAGATCTCAGACTCAAAACGGAACTCTTCTACCTTCTTTACTAATCCAGGTGGAACAACCCAGCTTCTTTTTTCTAAAGTCATGTATTCAGTCTCCTATTTCCTATAATAATATAATTATGGTTATTAAAATACCTTAAAGGTATTTTATAAGCAAACAATTATTTTATTAAAATGTTATTCAACTTCTTAATATACTGTAATTACATTGTTTTCTGTTTTTTATTCATCACGGCATGAGTATTGCTATCTATAGATGTATGTGTAATTCAAAACAGTTCAGAAACAGGTTTGTAGGTCAGAACGGGACCTCCGGTGAAAAACTATGATTGGTGACACAGATAGGTATCTCGACCTAAAGCGTCTTTCAGAATATTCTTCTTTATCGATAAGGACTATCAGAGATTATCTTTTTGACCGAGATGACCCATTACCATCTTTTTGCATCAAAAGAAAGATTCTCGTTAGAAAATCCGAGTTCGATCAGTGGATAAAGAAGTATAGAACTGATTCGAAAAAGATTAGCAAGATTGTAGATGATGTTTTGAAAGATTTCAAGGGGGTCGATAATGGATAGACTTTTCTCGTACATTATGGCAAAATTTATACTGCGTATAGGTTGTATTTTGCACAGTCGGAAGGAGGTTTAAAATGGGTGTGACTGTGCGCCAGAAGCAACCAGGTAAAGACAATCCTTGGTGGGTTTTTATTAATCACCACGGAAAAAGAAAAGCAAAGTTAGTTGGTGATAAAAAAGCGGCCGATGCCGTTGCATCTAAAATTCGGGAAGAACTTAAAAAGGGTGAGTTATTTCCAGTCAATGAGCCCAAAAAAATCCCGTCTTTTAGGGTCTATGCAATGGAGTGGTTAGAGAGTTATGCAAAAGCATTTTGTAAGAATTCGACATATGGAGGATATGCAGCTATTGTTAACAAACATTTAGTACCTTTTTTCCAGGATATACAGCTTGATCAGATACGGCGGAAAAACATAAGGATGCTCATTGCTTCAAAATTGAGTGAAAATCTCTCTCGTGGTACAGTGAGGAATATCCTTTTGTGTCTGAGCAGCATCCTCTCTAGTGCAGTTGAAGATGAGGTTATTGATGTAAACTTTTCAATCCAGCTCGGCAAAAAGGTCAGGAAGCCTTTACAAAAAGTAAAACGGAGTGAAGATGTTAATTTCCTTACGAGAGAAGAAGTTAAGCTGTTTCTTGAGGGAATAAAAAAGTATTATCCTGAACATTACCCTTTTTTCATATGTGCTGTGAGAACCGGAATGAGGGCAGGAGAGCTTATTGGACTCCAGCCAGGAGACATTGACTTCAACGGACGTTTTATCGAGGTTAAAAGAAGCATCGTAAGGGGAAAGGTTACGACACCGAAAAATGGTAAGCCGAGAAGGATAGATATGTCCAGACAACTAGCCGAGGTGCTTAGGATGCATATGCTGGAAACAAAGAAGAAGATGCTGAAAGAAGGTTTAAAAGAAGCACCTGAATGGCTTTTCTATAATGAGAATGGAGGCTTTCAGGATATAAACAATATTAGAAAGAGATATTTTTACAAATGCCTTGAGAAGATTGGCCTGAGGAGAATTCGTTTTCATGACCTGCGCCATACGTTTGCATCACTTCTCATTTCGCAAGGAGAGTCGTTGGCTTACGTGCGTGATCAAATGGGGCACAGTTCAATCCAGGTCACCGTTGATACCTATGGGCATTTAGTCCCAGGATCAAACATTCAAGCAGTTGACAGGCTGGACGATATGCAACCAGTTGCAACCCCCGTGCAACCAGACGGTTTTGAGGCACAAAAAAAGGTACTCAGCATTGCGCCAAGTACCTGATATCTCGTTGGTTGCGGGGACTGGATTTGAACCAGTGACCTTCGGGTTATGAGCCCGACGA
>CAYRRM010000097.1:0-4672 GCA_964426675.1 uncultured Lentisphaera sp. | reverse complement strand
TTAGAAGGAATGAAATTAATAAACCAGCTGGACAGATATTTGAAGATGCAGGAAAAATATACTTCTATGAAAACATCTGTGATTACTTCAAATATTTTGAATTCAATGAAAATAACTCTATTAATAATGTATTGAAAAAGTTGTTTTCAGCGGAAGAAAGGTTAGATCTAAAATCAAATATAATAGCATTCCTATGGGATTGCTATTTATCAAATGACTGTTTATCTGTTTCAACATTTACAGATATAGAAGAGCTTATAGCATCAGCTGCATTTTAAAACAAAATTATAGAGCCAAACTGGATGATTATTTCCTGAGTGGCTCTTTATTAATTTAAAAAAATTATAGGAGGGTTTTATGAAATTAGGAAATTTGTATGCAACAAGAAGAGTAGAGGATTTAATGCAAAGCAATTCAAAGTTTAGAGATGATGTAAACACAGCTCTAAATCTATACATTTATGAAGACTGGGGTATTACATGTTCACAGGATGCGCAAGCAAATGACGAGGCACTGGCATTGGGTGAAAGAATACTGGCTGCATATAAAACATGTAAAGGTAAAATATTGATTATTACAGATGCATATAGAAGTTCAACAACCGTTCTTTTTCCATTTGAGTATTAATGATATTTAGCGGTTTCAGAATTTAAGGGCTGATTAAGAATAATACATTCTTGGTCAGCTCTTTCATTTTAATAATTCAAATACACGGAGGTTAAAAATGATTACAGCAAATAAAAAACTATTTAAAATAAAGACTAAATTAGAAAAGCAGAATGAAATTAATGATATCTTAAAAATGCTTGAAAATGGTGTAAGAGAAGTTTTTGACTCAGAAGAATATAAGAGATATCTTGAATTCTGCGGTAAATTTCATAACTATTCATTCAATAATATCATGCTTATTCTTATGCAGTATCCACAAGCTCAGAAATGTGCCAGCTATGCAACATGGAAGTCCTTAAAGATGCAAGTTAAAAAAGGCGAAAAAGGAATTAAGATATTATGCCCTGTTCCATATACATATGTGAAAAAACAAGATGATAGCAGTAACAACTTAACAGAAAATAGCATGATACAAATTAGTGGTGTTAAATTTAAAATAGGACATGTCTTTGACATTAGCCAGGTTGAAGGCAATATACCGACACTTGCTGATGAATTAACTGATAATCCTGATGTTTATGCTAATCTAAAATTAGGTCAAAAAACCATTCAATTTTAGGTCACTTTCTTGTTAATAAATGTGCCTCTGAAAATTGTACAAAGGCACAAACTTTTTAAATGATTAGTTTATCAAAATTCATTGATGCTCCACTTTCTCTTAATGTTTCTCTTAATCTGTATGAATCACCTTCCATATTAACTAATATAGCTTTGTAGGTAAGCCTGTCTATCATTGCACTTGTAACTGTAGGATCACCAAAAACTTCAGCCCAGCGTTCAAATGAAAGATTTGATGTAATTATGGTAGACTTTCTTGCAGCCCTTAAAGATAAGTTGTTAAACAGCAAATCCGTGCCTTCACGGTCAAACGAAGTGTAACCCAACTCATCTGCAATAACGAGATCATACTTTTCAAATCTGTTCTCAAAATATCTTAAGGTCTTAGTGCTGTTACATTCCTTTAATGTGGTAACAAGCAGCGGAACAGTTGTAAACAATACCTTGTAGCCTGCCATGCAAGCCTTTAGACCTAATGCAATACTAACCATAGTTTTTCCTGTGCCAGGATTACCTGTCATTATGATATTTTTTCCCTTTTCAATAAAATCAAGAGTAGCAAGTTCAGGTAATTTCTTCTGCATGTCTACAGGAAGACAATCCATTTCAATATCTTCAAAATATTGTCTGTAAGGTAAATGTGCATTTCTAATTCTACAGTCAATGGAACGTTTGTCCTTTTCTTCCATCTCATAAGTTAGAAGTTTATGGAGGAAATCTTCATAGTCAGTAGCTTCTTTCATTACCTCTTCAAAATGAGTACGAATTCCTTTAAGTTTCAATATTTTGCAATACTCAATTATCTCTTCATTAAGTTTTATCTTCATCTTACACAGCCTCCTTTTTTAACTTTCCTGATTGGAGTGCTGCAAGTTGATCATATTTAAATAATGTATTTCTTGATTTTTCTGTAAGATGGTCTGTGTAAGAGATATCCTTATGATTTTCTCTTTCTTGCCTACTTTCACATATTACCTTAACTTTATCAGCACTCATATCCATCGGTGACAGTTTTTCAAGCTCTTTAAGTGCTTCCGTTACCGCATGAATTCCTTTTTCATAGATAATTTCTAAAACTTGTAGAAAAGTTTTTGCATCTCTGGTATAATATTTTTTGTAAATGTTTTTAATTTGGGTGTCCGCTTGAAGCAATGCTGTGCTTCCTTGTAGGGCACCTGGCTTTTTATGTAGAGTTCTAAGGTAATGATATATATCAATTATCCAATCATGCACTTTAAAACTTCTCTCATGTTTAGCTACAATGTTGTTATCGTAGTAAACAATTATCATGTCTGTAAACATCTTGACACTAACAATTTTACCAACTAATTTGTCAGGTACTGAATAGTGATTTTGATTAACAATTATGGTTGAATACTTATCAACTCGGTATTCAGAATATATGCAACTCTCAAACTTAGGTAAATTAGGAAGCAGGTGTTTTTGCTCTTCTTTAAAAATCTCCATAGGAATTAAACCATTTGAAGCAACTTTGTTGTTAAGCTTCATGCATCCTGCTAAAAGAAATTGATTAGCTTCTGTAAGAGTATCAAATTTGTCATTGCCTGGTTCGCTAAATACTTTTCTCCTAACATATTCAACACTTCTTTCAACATGACCTTTTTCATTTCCTTTTGCAATATTTGTGAATCTAAAATTAAATCCATAATATATTGATAATTCAGTTAACGCCTTTGTTGGTTCTTTCTCATGCAGACCTACAAATTTCTTGACTGCAACTCTCATGTTGTCATAAACCATTGTTTTGTAGTTACCTTTACAGTGAGAGAAAAATTCAGCATGTGACTGTTGAAATGAAGGTGTGTCCTGTGCTTTAAAAAGCATTGCATATCGGTATTCGCCTTTAGCAGGAGAAAATACTGCCATTTGGTATGGTGCATATCCTGAACCACCAATATCAAGTTTTACAGTACCCCAATCAAATTCACATATCTCTCCAAAGTCGTATTCTTGACGTATAAATGCTTCTTTATGCCTGTCCTCAATTGACTTAACCAATCGCTTAACAGTTGAGTAGCTGATATTAAATTCTTTCTTTTCCACCAAATATTCGTGAATGTCAATCTTTTTCATCTGTTGCTTTGATAATCCATTGGCACGTCGCCATTCATTTAGCTTTATACATTCTTCAATAGCTTTAATCAATTCCGGTGTAACTTTACTTGGTTCACGGTTATCTGAATTGTACTTTGGTTTTTCTACTATTGCATGTATCAACTCCTTTGTATCTGCTTCTGGGTTATTAGCTAAAAGCTCTTGCTTTTTTTGTTCATACTCTGCTACATATTTATTGACGGTATCTTTGCTCATGTGAAGTTCACTGGCAATGCTGCGGTTGCTCATACCATCAATATGTTTAAGTATGATTCTTTGTTTTTGATTCAATTTTATCACTTCCTTAACGTCCTCCCTTCAGTGTATACTGAAAGGATATCATATTTTATGGAGAAAGTGACCTAATTTTCAATGAGCGTTATTGGCAAAATCCAGCCGCCGCTCTGTGAATCTCCAGTCGGGCTACGCCCTCCTGGAGATTCACAGAGCGGCATATTTACAACTAACCATAATTTCTCTTGTATATTAAACTTTTTGGTTAACGTTCAAATATATTTGGTTTGCTTTTCCATCTCATTTTAATTATACTGATATTGACCTAATTTTCGATGAGCCAGCTGACCTAATTTTAGATTAGCATAAACAACACGTCCAGTTTTTACACCTGAAGAACTTTTAGCAGCTCGAATCAAAATTAAAAAGATGTTAAATAATGCATTGGAGCAACAGAAAAATTCGAAAGCAACATAAACATATCTTAAGAGAGTTTAAAACATCGGTCGAAAATTCAGCACGTCTCTTTATTCTAAAGATGTATCCAATTTTGGAGAGATGTTTCAAGAAACCTCACTGCCAGATAGTTACGGAAGAAATTGGTGAACATATTGGACCGCAAGTAAATGAGTTTCGCCACATGTGGCGAAATTAAGCAAGGCGAGCAAAAAAACCATATTTTTGATGAATTATGAAAAATATATGTTGACTTTTGTTGACTTTTTAACCTACGGGCAAACAAAACATTTTTTAGAGTTATAAGTAGAAGACTCCTCAACAAATAGGTTCCTTTTTTGGAAACTATAAGAGAGTTAGAAACATCGGTCGAAAATCCGGCACATCTATTTATACAAAACAAGGATAAAAGAGGATAGGGTTCGTAGTACAAAGGTCATCGAAAAGGATATGATTTTAATGCCTACCCCTGGCGTACCTCAATGAAAAGGGAGTAAGTAAAGCTTACACCCTTGATGGAAATCAAGAAATGAATATTTGATTTGAACTCGATGGCTCAATTTTGAGGATATGTTCTTTGAAACAGTAGAGAAATTGTAAGTAATTTTGAAAAGTTCCGCAAAAATACAAAATTTGCAAA
>CAYRRM010000096.1:0-4735 GCA_964426675.1 uncultured Lentisphaera sp. | reverse complement strand
TTGTTTATAACAAATCTACCCAATTTGACCCTGAAATTATAGATATTGCCATACCTGCGATAGATAAATTTTACAGTAATACTATATATAATGGAAATAGCTGGTAACATCTCTTATATCAAAATTTTGAGTGACTCTCTATCTATATGGTTTGTTGTCTCTGATTCAGATAAAAACATAGACCATCTCAAAAAAGAGAAAAAAAAATTACTATCTTTTACTATTGCAGATAACAACAAAAGAAAAATTTGGTTTAAAGGAAAAATTATATCCATAGGGTTGAGAGAGAATGCTTACTTTGTTGTTCATACAGCAATTAATAAAGCAGTAATAGATAAGTTAATCGATATGAGAAAAGAACTCTGTTTTATAAAATTCGGGACTGTTGATGGCAATTCTAATGAAGAACAACCTGTAAAAGAATCTCAAGATATATCTAATAAAACAGAAAAAGATGAGCCTCTTGATGAACTAAAAAAGCTACTCAACAGGGCATCGGAAAAAACAGGTAAGAAAAAAGAAGATATTCTCAAGCAGGTAACCACTTTTAAAAAGGATGATAGAGTTTATAAAGGCAAGGAACGACCAGAGGATTTATCAGAAAAACAACTGATAATTGCCATAGATAAGATTAAAAAGTTTTACCTGTAAATAAAAACTTAAACAAAGGAGAAAATGTATTACATATATTCAAGACGGAGAGGGAAACTTAACAAAATAAAGACTTTTCTCAAAATGAAAGATATAGAAACAGTTGAAACAAAAGACAACGACTATATCTTTGTTTATGATGATCCGACAAATATATTGCCTGCATTTTTAAAAGCAGGAATAAAAATTGAAAAGATACCTGAAAACGAATACTACCTGCCCATGTTTAAAAATTACGGTGCATTGGCTTTCCTGTTTGAAAAGTTTATCCCTAAAGAGGGAATGGTAGTTAAAGTCAACAATGGTATCTATAAAGGATTGAACATCAAAGGAATTGTAAAAGAAGTTGGCAAAAATACCTGCACGGTAGAAGTATCTGTATGGGGTAAAATCACAAAAATCAATGTTAAATTTGAAGATTTAGAGCCTGTGCAAGAGGAACTGCTGGGATAAATCTGTTAGTCTGTTTATATTGAAGCAGATGTGACAGGACGATTATATACACATACTTTAGTGAGTTTACTTTTTATGTTTTGTTCGGCAATCTTGAGGTCATAAGCTGTCTGGAGATTAATCCAGTATTGAGGAGATTGCCCAAAGGCATGACCAAAAAGCAAGGCCAACTCGGCGGTAACGGGTCTTTGCCCTTTAATTATATGAAATATTCTCATAGGAGATACACCTATAGACCGTGCAAATTCGGCCTGAGATATTCCTAACTCGTCGATAATTTCTTTTAAAAAAACTCCCGGATGAATTGGAGGAAGTTTGTTTAACATAAATCTCTCTTTATTAGCAGAGGAGTATAAACATTTTGTTTATAAATAACAATAAAAAAAGGGAGCCTTTTAAGCTCCCTGATTGTTGGCAGTAGACCCCAAGATATAATCTACTGCCTTTTGTGCATTGCTTGCAGCCTCAAGGATGAGTTTTTTGTCCTTTTTAAGGACTTCTGCCCACCCCTGAATGTAGGCAACAGAGTTGTTAAAAACTTTTTCTGCAATCCCTGTTTGATTACAAAGGAAACTGCTTCCTATTTCCGCTACAAGTTCCTCTTTACTATATTTTTCAGAGCCGAAAAAATTACTTAAATCCCTTGCTAACCTCTTTTGGTGACCTGTTGAGTGTGTTAATTCGTGAAAAAGCGTCGAATAGAAAAACTCAGAGCTTATAAATTTTTCACAGATGGGCATCTCCACTATGTCTAAAACTGGACTATAGCAGGCCTGATTGTGCCCAAAAGAAATCCGTGGCGGGTTAGGCATACCAGCTATGATTTCCTCACAGGCTTTAATTGGGTCATTTTGTTTTGTTTCCTCTTTTTGCAGCGTTTTTGTTACCCTTTCGGGTAACTCACACTGCGTAATGTTAAAAACATAGTTGTATTTTAGCAACTTTATAATTTTTTTATCTTCTGCCTTATTTCCTATCCCCTCTTCCGTTTCCTTTTCCACTTCTTCTATTGCTTCTCCTGTCTCAACATCAACTTCTTTTTCCATTTCTTTATTCTCAGTTTTTCTCTTGCTTACTTCAACCTCGCCATAAAATACCACAAGGTTTCCTTTCTGTCCTTTTTTAACCTGTCCCCCTATCTTTTTTATCTGCAAGAAAGAGGCAAAGTATGGAGATTCATAACCTGCCATTGACAAAAGCAGTTTATTAATTCCCCTATACTCCTTTTTGGTAACCAAATTTTTAGGGGTATCAACATACCAAGGTCTTTGCCAAGGGATTTCTCCCTTATCCAAAGATTCCAAAATCAAATCTGTTATTTTTTCATAAATGTTCATAAAACCCCCTTTCTAAATAAACATTCCGGGTTTTTCTGCTTTAAAAGAATAAAAGCTACCATTGTCGTTACCGATTATCACGTGGTCAAGAACTTGTATGTTTATAATCTTACCCGCTTCAACCAATTGTTTTGTAACCTTATCGTCAAACTCTGATGGTTCAATATCCCCTGAGGGGTGATTGTGAGCCACAATAATCGCTTCAACCCCCTCAAAAATCGCAAGCCTAAAAGTTTCTCGTGGATGCACTAATGAGCAATTAATAATTCCCAAAGAAACTAATTCGATATATTTGATTTGCTTGCGACTGTTCAGACCTATTGCCCAAAAATGTTCTTTCTGCTGGTCAATAGGGTCTTCCGATGCCAAAACTGCAAACAGAATGTTTGCGATGTCCTCTGCACTTTTCACAGAGGACTTCCTTACTTTTAAACGCATAGAATCCCTCCTTTTATTGTTTTTTTTGATTTTTCACTCCCGAAAAGGAGTGTTTCGATTTCGTTTCCTACAGGTAGGCTATATATGAGTATTACTGAAAATAAGTAATACCTATATAACTACGGTCTGTAGATTCACGAAATTTTTCAAAAAAACAAAAAGGAGGTAAGGTTATGGGTTATTACTCACAACTCTACTTTGACCTCATAAAGGTTAAGGTAGACAAGGAAAAGTTGGCTGAGGTGGAGGAATTTTTCAAAAGTGGTCATAGCGATATTTATGCTTTTGCGGACGTTTACTTTGAGGTCTCTGATAACGGCGAATTGCATGACATCGTCTTACAAGACTACTGGGGCAAATTCTACGATGATGAGCTGTTCGCCGAGATGCTATCAGAGGCGATAGTGGAGGGGCAAGTAGATTTACAATTCAATGGTGAAGACGGCACTCAATGGTGTTATAGAGTGTCAAAGGGAAAGGTTGAGGAGTTACATTCAATATGGCTAACTCAAGCAGAGCTAAAAAAAGTAATTGAGTGCCTCCGCAAGTAGCTCCCCTCTCATTTTTCTCTCTCCTATAGGATAAAGCCTTTTAATCCTATATCAAGGAGGGAGCCTATGTATTACACACAGTTTTGCTTTGAGTTAGGCCATCCCATCGTCTCACTCAAAAAGTTGAACAGGGTCAAGAAATACTTCGCTGAGGTTCGTCTTGACGTGTTTGGCTTTCGTGGTGTTGATTTTGAATTGGATGGTCTCGAACTCACCGACATTATTCTTCCTGACTATTACACATCGTTCCATGATGCGGAGTTATTCGCAAGAATGTTGAGCGATGCTGTAATTGATGGAGAGATTACCTTGCTCTTTAGTGACGACGAAATGCGTAAATTCGTTGTCACTAAATACGGCGTGGTTGAATACCGTGCCGTATGGGTAAGGCAAAATTAAAGGTGGCTTAACGGCCACCTTTTTTTGTTTTCAGTAATATTATTTTATATGGTTTACGTTAAAGTTTGTGGAATAAGGACAAAAGAGGAAATAGACATCTGTATCTCTGAGGGTGTCAATGCCCTCGGTTTCATCTGTGGAGTAACCCATAAAGCAGAAGATGCCATTGATATTGATACTGCTAAAAAATTAATCTCTCTTGTTCCCCCTTTCGTTTCTACTGTCCTTGTAACCCATATTAAAGACCCTTATGAGTTGACTAAAATAATAAGAAAAATACCTGCAAATATAATACAAATACAGGATTATATCTATCCAACAGATATTTTTTTCTTAAAAGACCTTTTTCCTGACAGAAAATTTATAAAAGCTATCCATATTAACAACGGCGATGCCTTTCATTGTGCAAAGTATTTTGAAAACTTTGTTGATGCCCTTTTATTCGATACAAAAACAGATGACAGAATCGGTGGCACTGGCATCCCTCACGACTGGTCTTTAAGCAGGAAAATAAGAGATTCAGTTAAATGCCCTGTCATCCTTGCAGGAGGCCTCTCCCCTGACAATGTAACAGAAGCAGTAAAAACAGTTGCCCCTTTTGGTGTGGATGCCAACAGCAGGCTTGAGGATGAAAACGGTTACAAAGACAGAAACAAAATAAGAGAATTTGTCCGCAACGCTAATACATGCCTCTAAAAGTAACCTGTATTGGTTCTGTTCATCTCGATATATTTATAGATACCTTTGAAAATCACGTTATGGACGGCAGGGGTAGCTTTGTGGCAGGTCTGGGTGGCACTGCATTTAACATTGCAACAGGATTGCTTTTTGCTGGCTGTAAACCATACTTTATCAGTGTATTAAAAAAAAGCTCACTTTTTACAAGGTTGATACTCTACGCAATGG
>CAYRRM010000095.1:0-4987 GCA_964426675.1 uncultured Lentisphaera sp. | reverse complement strand
TCCACCTGTTATCCGGATCCAGACCGCCACCAAAAGGAAAAATATCCTGGAACAGCTCTCCGGTATGCCTATCCTTTTTTCTGTACATCTGAATGTCCTCCAATTTGACGGCTCAAGTGCAAGGTTTTTGAAGGGACTTCTTGATATTCCTTGCAATTTAAACCATTTTTTTGAGAACATTATACTACATAAATACTTACTTGTCAAATAATTATATAATATTTTTTGAATTTTTCAGTAAAGCCTAATTACACGGATGCAAGGAAGTGAGGAAGGATTCCCTTTTCTTTTTTCTTACTGAAAAACCGGGAAACTGATTTACTTGCCTTATTTTTCTTCCGGCGGAGTGTCGGGCATGGAGGGGACAGTATTCGGTCAAGTGGGAAGATCAAATCCGTGTTTTATCTGTTCATTACATCAATTTTAGGACTGCCGGATCATCTGAAAATTCAGGTTAATCATGGTTCAAATTTTCCAGGACATGATCTCCATCAAAAGAGATAATCTCCTCCAGATTGCCAAATTTATCGATCAATAATTTACAATTCACCTTATTTAACTCTTTCAAATACCAACGATCGATGATGTTTTTTTCCAATTTCAAGTCTCGATTAGATTTCTCATAATTCTCTTTTATATACTTCTCCACTTTATCATCGGTCCTGGCAATCAATCGTAAAAGGTAAAAAGATTTTTTATCTGGATCGCGTAAAAGCTCTTCCCTTGTTTTGGCAATTACCTCAGGAGTAATCTTTTTTTTCATCACAGCATCATAGTATTTAAATTGAAAAAGATGCTCTTTTTTGAAAAACATATCGCCTCTTAAGGTGGCTTCGGCATACCCCTTCCACACGTCGAAACTGCTTGCCCTCCCTTTGCGTCGTTTGATTTTTTCCCAACGTTCCGCTAAAAATTTATCGTAAGCTTCTCTTATAACGTTTGGCTTCTCCTTGTTCGCCTCCAGATAATCATATGCGTCTACAAGTCCTTTGTAATAAGTATAATCCGAGCGATAAATCTCATTTTTGTCCATTTTATTTTTTATTACATACTCTCTCAGTTCCGCCTCAGGTATGAGCGCTTCATTTAGCTTGAGTTTCTTCTCGATGTAAGCGATAATAGCATCTCGTATGAGGAGTTTTGATGCTATGCTTTTGAGTTTTTCAATACTTTCATCAGATTTATTCATGCCCTCCGTTTCAATTATTTCATTGAAAAAACCAGATGCAACTCCGCCATCAGCCATATACAGAGGAGCTGATATGAAATCCTCCCCGACCTGGGCGATAGGGATGTTCTCAGGGAGATTTTCTTCGGAAAAGACATTGATGGAGAAACAAACCGTCAGCATCATAGCGGGCGTAATTTGTAGCAAGGTTTTCATTGTTCACCTCCTGTTTCTCGCGTTTTCCATTAGCCATTTGAAAAATTTCATTGCATCTTCCTGCTCATCAATATATCCTCCATTGCTGTCATGATATGCCCCTGTTTGATACTGCAAATCAATTTCCTTTTGATATGCGGGCCATTCCATTGCTCCCCAGTAAAAGCCATACAGGGGCGGTTCGGAAGGCGTATTCCACGGCTCAGGATAAAGCTTTAGTCTAACGCGCAACATATAATTGCTTCTGTCCAATCCTGCGATGAACCTAAGTGATGATGGTTGTTTCACATGCTCATTTTCGTGAGAGATTGTTGAAGCCATTATATTTTCTGAATCGAATGCGGCATCCCCATAAAAGACGCGCCCGGTAAACACGGTCGTATACCCATAGCCGCCGTAAACAACATTAGCCCAAGGTGAATAATCGCCTATAGTCATATTGGACAGGCAAGGATACTTCAAGGAAATGTAGGCTATTGCCTTATTGTGTCTTTCCTTCATATACAAATACTTGAAAACTGAATATACGAATTGCTTTTTCTCCACGGAGCAACCACATGTACGAATCTGATTCAGAAAATATAGATCCCAGTAACGTTGCCCCATATCGTCATACCCGGGCCATTTGTCATTCTTTGATTCTACTGGCCCTGTGTATTTCCATCTTTTGTCTGTGATAGCTTCCATTAGTCCCTTGTTGGCGTTCTCAGGTTTTACTTCTTTTACAGCCAACTCCACTTTATCCTCATATCCCTTGGGTTCGGTTTCAACCCTAATAATTAGAGAGTAATCTTCTTCCTCCTACCACCTATCTCAGGTTTCGCGGCGATAAATTCTTTTTCAAAAACAAGGGATTTCCTTACAGGCACACAGGTGGCGGAAAGGGACTGTTCCTCTTCCCCAGGTATATCCTTGATCGGATAAAACTGAACCGTTACTTGCGCTTTTTCATCTTTTTCCTTGGCGTTCTTCGCAAATGTTGCAGAAATTACACCTGTTGCCCCATCTGAAACGGAATCAAATTTAAATTCCGAAATTAATTCATTGTTGACACTATCTCCGCTTTTGTAGCCAGTAGGAGCTTTAATCATTCCTTCTGCCTTCGCCTTTACACAATATTCGGAGTGTTCGAACTTCAACTCTCCATCATCTCCCGCGTTCAGTTGGACACTGTAGAGCACTCCGATCGCCACCGCCAGCATAAGCGCTATCACGATTCCCCTTTCTCATTTTGCCGCCTCCGTTTTTTTTGTTTTTTTACGTTAACGGCTAATAAGATATTACTTTAGCATTTCATATATTTTTTTCAAAAAAAACAAAAAATGCGAGAGAGGGCTTTTAGTTATTTTTATTTTGCTGTTTTAATTTTTTCCTCCGGCGGGTCGTCGGGCATCTTTGAGACCGCTTTTTTTAGTTCCTCAATATCTGATGATTTTGTTTTAGTTAAAGTCTGTAGTGACCATAGGCTAAGGTTAATAGCTCTTTTTTTAGTAGATCCTAATATTTCTTTTAGAAAATCTATTCCCTTTTCAGCAATATATTTTGTTTGTTTTTTTGATAATCTTAAAGCAAAGAGGGCAAAAGCTCTCGATTCAATTTGTATATTGTCATCAGTGAAGATATCAAAAACTTTCATCCAAACTTTAGGCTCGTTTAACATTTTTTCATCTATACTACAGAGAATTCGTTCGTGAAGCCTCGCATCATTCAAGAGAAATGTAACTGAATCAAGGAATTGTTTTCTATATAAAATATCATCAAAATGTTGCATATATAAGTTAAGTGTATGCAAGTAGCATTTTGCCTTTAGATAAATATTCTCATCCTTATCATTGAGAACCCTTAATAAATATGGTGTTGCCATTGCAAATTTTCTATTATCATACCTGATGAGGTTGAATATTTGCTTTGAAGCGAAAATTCTTGTATCGATATCCCTTGATTTGTCGGAAAACACTTCTAAAGCAATCGTTTCAATTACAGGATTTTTTTTGCTTTCTACAAAATGGCTCCAATCGTTTTCATTTTCAATATGGGTTATTCTAAACAAAATTTTTTTTGATAATAGTCTTTTTTTATCATCGGATGATGCCATCATTTGCATTAAAGAGTCTAAATGATCATCTCGCAAGAAAGTCAATCCATCATGAACATCATTGTATTCATATAAATAATTAGCTACAGTCAATGATAGATCATTGTCTAGAGATAGCTTTCCAGACAGCCAGTTTAATAATTCAATTGATGGTAATCCATCATCGGAAAGATCATATATTAATTGATTCATATCTTCTGGAAAAGAAGTCAAGATAAATTTGAGATATTGATCTGATCTTCTCAAACAATCATATTCCATCAGAGTGATTTTAACTGGTTCTGAACAAAGAACTTGGGAATATCTAAAAATATTCCGCAGTGTTCTCTTATTTTCTTTCAAGAAAATGTTTATAAGTTGTGACAATGTGGGCTGAATGTCCTGGTAGGTAAGACTGTTTTTAGCTGTAGATGAAAGGAATTCAAGGACTTGCTCGAGTAGTTCAACATCTTTTATGTTAGGAGTGAAATCAAATATTTGCTTAATTTGCAAATCATTTAATGCCAGACCTGAAATCTGATATTTTTCCAATATTATTTTTTTTTCATTTTCGTTGATCTGATTCGAAGTAATCCTATCTACAAAAGCCTGTGAGGTAGAGAAGAAATTTTTATCGTCCCCCAAAAGAGTAACGTTGAATAAAAAAATAATAATGAACAAAATTAGATAAGTCATCGTACTCCCCTAATTAATTAAAAGGTACACTTAAAATGGATTTATTGTTTACTGGAGGCGAAAATTCTCCTATAGCAGTAAATGTAAAACCAGCATAGGTAGTTTCAGCAGAGACAATTACCCCTATCCATGAGCCAAGTTCACTTGTAAATACTATTGTTCGGTTGAATTTATTGTTTGGTGAAGGTGGATATGTATATGGAGTGTTCGGATTGGTCGGATGATTTTCATAAAAACCAAGTATTTTTGCTGTAACGCCTCCAAGACCTGATGGCATTCCAGTTCCATCTACAGTGATTTGGGCCTTGTCACTTCTTGCATTTGCCGTTCCGCTTAAAGTACCAATAAAGCTTATTATTGTACATGACGCTCGCAGAGCGTTATTTTCTTTTTCGCTAATGCCGGTATTATTATCTTTTAACATCATAAATACTTTTGCATCATTTACTGAGTTGCTATATTTCAGTGAGTCTACTTCAAATTTCCCTTCACTTGGACCGTTTTTGTGTGGCATATTGGGTTTAGAGAGATGCTCTGTTGATTTTGAATCCACAATTTGAAAGCCTTCATCAACCTTCCATTTTCCAGTTGCCTTGTCCCCAAGCTTGTATTTGGTCTTATCGAAGTTGATTGAAGAATCACCACCAGCTTTCAAATTTGATGATAATCCCATTCCTCCTGCAATAATCATTCCCGTTAATGCGAGCATCGCAATACTCCCCTTTTCATTTTGCCGCCTCCGTTTTTTTGCTTTTTTACGTTGACGGCTAATAAAATATTACTTTATTATACCTAATATCATTTTCAAAGTAAAGAAAAAATTGAGTAGAAAA
>CAYRRM010000094.1:0-5162 GCA_964426675.1 uncultured Lentisphaera sp. | reverse complement strand
AATTTAAAGCAGGAGGGAAAATATGAAAAAAAAGTCCCAAAAAATATCATTCACACTGATTGAATTACTTGTAGTGGTGGCAATTATTATGATCCTAATAGCAATACTTTTACCTGCATTAAAAAGAGCAAAAGAAACAGCATACCAAATAACTTGTGTTGGCCAACTTCGACAGGTTGGATTAGCACTGGCTACATATGCAACAGATAATGATGGTACAAATTTTGGTTGCGCATCACCCGATTATTCGAGCAGTTATAGACACCACTGGTATTACTTTATCAATGGTAGATGGGCAGATGAATATATAAAAAGTGGTTGGACAACAGGAAAAGATGAAGTAGTACTAAGATGTACCAAACAATCTAAAAAAAATGGCTACTATGCAATGTATAGTTCATATCATGCCCAAAGCGGCGCTTACGATCCCATGTGGATGTATATGAGCAATTATTTCTATGACCCCCTAGTAGGACATGATGTAAGATGGCCATACAATAAACCAGGACGCTGCCCTTATCCAAGTTCGACAGCCTATGTTTCATGTTCACGTTCAAAAGACGGTTCAGGATATTGGGGCTTTAATGGCCGAGACACAGATGCAGGGGGACTATCAACTTATAGACCTGCCGGTTTATGGATAGGCCATATCAGAACTGCCAATGTCCTGTTCGTAGATAGTCATGTAAGTGCACAGGCTCCATCAGAACTAAATGCCCTTTTAAACTATAGTAAATATCACGTTACAGGTGGACAAGCTCCTGGAATATATGCATATGTCTTACCAAATGGATTAGGCTATAATTATAGAACAGGAGCATATACTTTACCATAAAAATAATAAAAGGAAAAATCTTTAACAATAACATTTTAACCTAAAAAAAAGGAGAAAAAAAATGAAAAGAAAGAAAATAGCATCGCTTACAGGAGCAACGTTACTGGCATTAAGCATTTTAAATTCTTATTCTCAAACAGAAGGAGGTATATCAGTTGAACTTGGAAAAACCATTAACCGCACATTTGCAGACGTAGAAAAAGACAAAGGAGCCTATGCTCCAAAACAAGAATTTGATAATACAACCGGCTACACACACATCTATTTACCATACGGAAATAAACCAGAACTTTATGCCGAAGTAAAAGGAACCTTAGTTGACCCAAATTTTGAAACAGGTGTGGGCAAGTTTAAATGCAAAGGTCCAAATAATGGGACATTGACTTACAAAATTAACTTTGATAAACCAATCACTGAATTCAAATTTTATTTCAATCATTTTGAATGGGGTTTAGTAGAAGGAACAGCCGCAGGTATAGAATATAGTACTGACGGAAAAGAGTGGAAAACTATCAAGGAAATAAAAGGCACAAAAGAAAAAGATGAGGGACAAACAAATAACTTTGTAAAAGATTTCAAGGCTGACGGACTAAACTCTCAAACACTCTATATACGTTTCTATACCAGAAGCCTCAAGGATGATAGCAAAACTGGAAAAGGACGCTGGATGCAATTCTGGCTCACTGGAAGCCCTAAATGGGGTGATGCCGCAAGAACATTTTTCGTACATAATCCTCAAATATGGGTAAAATAAAAAAATTTAAGGGGTTATTAAATGAAATCTAAACTAATATACTTACTAATATCCGGAATAATGATTAATATCCCTGCCTTTTCACAATCACTACCAAAATGTCAAATCCCGGAATGTGTCGGAGTCCAAACTAAACCCAATTACGCAACCGCAGAAGGACTAAAAGCAATTTCAGATGCGGGAGTAAAAATTATAAGAAGAGGTTTCTATTGGAATGGTATAGAAACTCAGAAAGGAGTATATAACTTTGCTGAGTATGATGAATTGGTTAAAAATGCTGAAGAAAATGGGCTACGAATACTCGGAGTCCTCTTCGGAAACAATAAATTACATGAAGATGATAATAGAGGTGGAATCCAAACTGAAGGCGGACGTAAGGCCTTTGCGAATTTCGCAGCAGCATTAGCAGAACATTTTAAAGGCAAAGGAATAGTATGGGAAATATGGAATGAACCAAATGTAAGAACTTTCTGGAGAAAAGATGGGATGCACAATTCAGAAGAATTCGCTGAAGAATATACGGCATTAGTAAAAGAAGTTGTTCCAGCAATGCGTAAAGCAGATCCTAACTGTCTTGTCTTAGCAGGTTCAGTGTCTAATTTCTGGGAACCTTCTTATAAATGGACTGAATTTTGTTTTGCAAAAGGAATTTACAAAAGTGGAATCTCTGGTTGGTCCGTCCACCCATATGGAGTAAAAACACCTGAAGAGTTTACAATAGGCTACAATATTACCAGAGATATAATGAAAAAATATGATGTCCCTCAGAATTTCCCAATAGTAAACACAGAACGCGGTTTTTCCGTTGAGTTTAAAAAAACATGGGGAGATCATCGAGACACCGAAGGATGGTCCGGTGGACCTAATGATATGGCAACACAATATCAAGCATGGCACCTGGTAAGACAATTTATGATAGACCAACTAAACAAAATAAATTTCACCATCTGGTATGAATGGGCACCAAAAGATGAAACTAAGTTTGCTATCGTAAATGGAAATGAAAAAAGACCAGCATTTTTCGCTTTGCAGAACATGATAAAACAGTTATCAAAATATTCCCTAAAAGAAAGAATCAAAACCGATTCAGAACTCGACTATCTCCTTCTATTTCAAAACGCAGAAGGAAAAAAGAAAATTGTCGCATGGACATGCCCTCCCCCAAAAGAAAGTCCAGATAAAGCAATTCCACATACAATCTCTATTGATTTAAAACCAGGTGAAACTGCAGAAGCTCTAAACATATTTGGCGAAAAAACAAAAGCTGAAGTATCTGCAGAAAAAATTAGCGTTGAAATAAGTGGAAGTCCTTTGTATATAACAATTTTAAATAAGTAATATTATAAAAGGGTGGCAGTAATGAAACTGCAGAATGATAAAAATAACTATCTGTATATCTGTACATCCTGTATTCTATCATTTACTGCCTCTCCTACCGTTACAGAAGCAATAGAACAACCAATTTCTAACAAAGCAAATATAATATTAATTCTTGCAGACGACTTGGGAATAACAGGGCTTAACTGTTACGGAGGAGCATTCAAAACACCAAATCTAGATGCTATGGCAAAAACTGGAATTAGATTTGAAAATTGTTTTTCAGCACCTCTTTGTGCTCCATCTCGGGCCATGATCGTAACAGGAAAATATAATTTTAGAACAAAGTCCTCCGGGAATAATGCCAGAGCAGTCACTCCTGAAACAGAAACTATCATAAGCAAAGTACTAAAAAATGCAGGATATACAACTGCAGTCTCAGGAAAATGGTCACAATTGACACTCTTATCCACAGTAGAGGAAGCCAACGCATGGGGATTTGACGAATTTATGATATGGGATCCAACAGGAGAGCGTTATTGGAAACCATCACTAATTCATAATGGAAAGAAATTGGAAACAACTGAGAAAGACTATGGCCCCGATATATTAAATGATTATGTTATTGATTTCGTAAAACGCAACAAAAATCGCCCCTTTTTCGTATATTATCCCCTCACTTTAATCCACAGTCCACTTGCTGAAATACCTGAAAAAAAGTCCGGAAATGGTTTATTAGCTGATAATATAGCATATATGGACAAACTTGTTGGAAAGTTATTAGATAGTCTGGATAAGCTAAATTTGAGAGAGAAAACACTTGTTATTTTCACCGGTGATAATGGTTGCGGCTTAGGCGGAACCATTAATGGAAAAAAAATCAATGGAGATAAAGGCTCTTTATTAGAAGGCGGGAGTCGAGTTCCATTAATTGTAAATTGGAAAGGCTCAACACCTGAAGGAAAAGTTCTGAAGGACTTTGTTGAACTTACAGATTTCTATGCGACTTTTGCCGATTTAGCAGGTATTCATTTCCCTAACAGCATAACAGATAGTATAAGCTTTGCTCCGCAGATAAAAGGTGAAAAGGGAAATCCAAGACAATGGGTATTTATCCAGCTAAGAGACGAATGGTATATTCGTAATGAAAGGTGGAAACTCTATAATAATGGAAATTTTTTCGATATGAAAGATGCTCCTTTCAGAGAAATCTTGGTCGAAAATTTAAGTAATGATGCAAAAAATGCAAAGGCAGAGCTCCAATCTATATTAAATAATCTAATAACAACCGACAACATTAAAAATAATAATGAAAAAGGAAATAAAAGGCAGAAAAAGTGGTGAATTAAAAAGGTAGGAGGAAAAATGAAAAAGATGATCTTACAAAAAAATAAATACAGTTTCACCCTCATTGAACTTCTTGTGGTAGTAGCAATTATCACCATATTAATTGCAATACTATTGCCAGCACTAAGGCAAGCAAGGGAAATGGCAAAAAAAATAGTTTGCATAAACAATCAAAAACAAATAGGGACCCTATTTGCTTTCTATCAAAATGATTTCAGTGGTTTTTCTCCAGGCAGTGTAAGTGCATGGGGAGATGGCAATTATTCTTACTGGTATAATTTCATTGATGGAGATGCTACTACTGGTATAGGGGCAATATCAGACGGTTATCTTGAAACAGATCCATACAAAATAAATGGAATATTTAGATGTTCTAAAAACAAGCAAAACAATAGTCCCTCTAATTGTTATGGCGTATATGATAGTCGTAGAACCGCTTCTGAAGATATACAATGCATGGATGAAACAACATGGCAAGCGGGAGGCAAATTATGCACATTTGTAGTAAAAGCAATGAGATATCCAAGTAACTTTTTAATACTTGGTTGTACAGTAAGTTCATTGAATCAATCTTATTCCTACTATGGACAGGGAACGGTAAAGTTTCGCAGAGATACAGTAAAATCAACCCCTCCTGTCAATACAACTCATGGCCTCTGGCTTGCACATATAAAAAGAGGAAACGGCCTTTACGCAGACTCCCATGTAGAAAGCCATAATGCAAGCAAATTAGCCAGTCTTCGTAATGGATATAAAAATGATTCTGACACAGGAATAATAGCGTATAAAACTCAAGAAGGAGTTGAAATAGCTCCTTAATCTTAGTCTTTTAATAAATAAATAAGGGGAAAATTATGAAAAAAAAAATAATGTTAGCGTGTATTTTTCTACTTGGAATATCTTTATTCA
>CAYRRM010000093.1:0-5162 GCA_964426675.1 uncultured Lentisphaera sp. | reverse complement strand
AGATTACAAGAAAGAGATTGCTGAATATTCATAATTCTAAAGATTTAATGGAGGAAGAAAAGTGAAGACATTGAGGGAGATAACAGAAACTCTAAGGTCTCATAAGAGGGAACTTGAAAAAAATACAGAATAAAAGAGATAATGATCTTCGGCTCATATGTAAGGGGTGAGCAGAAAAAGGGAAGCGATGTTGACATCCCTGTTGATTTTTATGAAGTTCCTGACCTTTTGAAATTCATTGAGATTGAAAGATATCTTGAGGAAGTGCTGGGAATCAAAGTAGATTTGGTTCCCAAACCAGCACTGCGCACCGAATTACGAGACAGTATTTTGATGGATGCAATAGAAATATGAAAAGAGATTACAACCTTTTTTTAAAAGATATTCTAAACTCCATAGATAAGATTGAGAGTTTTGTATAGGGGATGAGTTTTGATGAATTTATGAGGGACGAGAAGACAAAGAGCGCTGTGGTGAGAGAAATTGGGGTAATTGGAATATGATTATTAAACCTTACTCACAATTAAAAGTTGTATTGACTGGACTTTGCGTTCTTATTGCAGTATTTTTTACTGTTAACGCCAGTATTAAAAACAACGAAAACAGCACACTCCAAAATGCAAATACCCATATTCTTATTGTAGAGCCAGATGATGGAAAAACTCCAGTAATAAACGGCATTAATAGTGCGAAAAAGTCAATCGACCTTACTATCTATTCCTTGAATGATCCAGTGGTTGAAAACGCTCTTAAGTCCGCCAGCGCTGCTGGTGTAAAAGTCAGAGTCCTTTACAACTACTACTCATTTCTTGATCATGAAAAAGAGTTTGTGTTAAAAACTATGGCTGGCCTCGAATCAGCAGGTATTTTTACAAGATGTGCATCTTCTGATTTTGCTGTAACTCATCAGAAAACATTTACTATTGACCGAAGACAATCCATCATTATGACTTTTAATTTACGTCCAAACTATTTTACAAATACCAGGGATTTTGGTATCATCACAAATGATAAGGGTGAAGTCAGTGAAATTTCCAGAGTTTTTGATGCTGACTGGTTTTATAAAAAAGTCATACCGAAGGTTACCTCACTGGTCTGGAGCAATAACAATTCCCGAAGAAAGATACTTTCTCTCATTCAGAGTGCGAATGTATCTCTTGAAATCTATAATGAGGAGCTGGAAGATAAACAATGTCTGGATGCTCTGATTATGAAAGCCAAATCAGGAGTGAATGTACGGATTATCTCTGCCCAGATGATAGAGGGTGGATATGACAAAAATAAAAACAATCGTAAATATCTCAATCAACACGGGGTGAAAGCAAAATATATGCCGACAAATGATTATCTTTATTGCCATGCAAAAATGGTTTTAGTTGATTATGGTACCAGTAATGCAAAGGCGTTTGTTGGCTCTGAAAATTTTTCTTCAACATCCCTTGATAAAAACCGTGAATTGGGAATTATTGTAAATAAAACAGATATACTCAATCGGTTACATAGTGTTTTTGAAACCGATTGGGACAAATGTCAATACGATTGATTTTTGATACATGGGAGAAAGGAGCATGATGAAACATTGTATTATAATTGCGCTTATACTTGTTATTGGTATAGCAGGTACCGGGTGCTTGACCTGCAAAAAAGGTATCATTGAAGAAAACAAAAGAATAAAAGAAAAGCCATATTTAAAACTAATGTCGCCTGCTGGAGGGGAAACATGGAGAGAAGGTTCATCATATGAGATTAAGTGGAAGTCCTCTGGAGTTAAAAAAATAAGCATTCAAGTATTTACTGGTGGACACGATAGGGGACATCTCGCTTTTGGTATCGATGCGAAAAATGGAAAATATTTATGGAAAATTCCAGAGGGATTTATTACTGGCTTTGGAATATCAAAGTCAGATGCCGTAAGGATAAGAATATATGATATAGAAAATCCAGATGTTTTTGACCGGAATGAGACCTGTTTCACCGTGGAGGGCACACAACAATGAAATTATTCTTTCTGTCCTGCTATAATACCGTTCTTTCACCTTTAAGGAGATGTTTGCAGGATTTTTTATTTTTTAATTTCCAGGCTAAATATAGGCAAGAAACCATCTGTTATATCTTTTTTTGACACCAGCATACCATTTACATGGTAGATAAAGGACCAATATATTTAAAATCCACATAATATAAGTCCAGGCAGGACAAAATCCTGCGATTTCTGTAATATTTCTGTCAAAAAATAAAGCAGGGTTCATGAATAAATGTTGTACTGGTTTTCCTGCAAGTAAATATAACAGAATTGAATTAATGTGGACAACAGGCCATTGGAGGAGATAAAAAAATAGTGGTACACGACCAAAAGTTAACATAGCATTGTAAATTTTTGAGTAAAAAACTCCTCTTCCTTCAGGTTCTGGTATTTTTTCTAACCAGCATAGCAACAAAATTGCAGGTCCTAATGTCATCAATAGAAACAAGAGCGACGGAGGATACTTTGTTGTGTTTAAGAAGGAAAGTATTGTAAAAAGAGCTGTATTCTGAACTGTCCATTTTGAAGGGTCTCCATAAAAATTAGCAAATCTCAAAACCAGAAATAAAAATGAAGTAATTGCTCCAATCATCAGTAAATACTTCCGCCGTTTTTCTGCTTCCATTCCGTAAAAAACACCAAAGGTATATCCAGCTGCCATCACCCCTATCCATGGAATGAGTGGATAAAGAACAAAAATTGAAGGTCCATTCTGCTCAAATAAATGAAACATTCCTGGTTTATGTAAAATTAACCACAAGGAATTAACAATATGATTGTTAGGGTTGAAATTAATATGGTCTGATAAGTTGTGGAAAAGAATCATACCTAAACCTATTCCTGAAATCCATCTAAAAGGCAAATGAATAAGCCCTGCAAGAAAAATCATGGATACTCCGATAGCCCAGATAACCTGCAACCACAGAAAATCCAATAAAATCATTCCGTGTTTAAGAGGAAGAAATATAAAAAAGTTAACCCATGTAATTTCAAGAAAAATCAACCAGAGCCCACGAGTTATAAGAAATTTTGTAAGTTCTAATTTTGTTTTTCCTCTTTGAAGTTGTAAATATGCTGCCAGACCTGCAAGAAAAACGAACACTGGAGCGCAAAAGTGAGTAATCCATCTTGTCATAAAAAGAGGAAAAGTAGTAATTTGTAAATCAGTCGCTGATCGATAGCCAACAGTAACAAAATCTCCTGTATGGTCAAGAACCATAATAACCATTACAATTCCACGAAGCAAATCAATGGACTTAATTCTTTCTTTCATTCTTATTGGTGAGAGATTTGGATTTCAATGACTGTCCTAAAATTCTCAAGATATTACCTCTGGCAATCTTCTCTGCAGTAGAAGATTTCAATAAATCCAGGGGCGGTAATATTTTATAATTTCTTCTTGATAGGTATCCCAATGTCCCACCTTGTCTGAACCAATCATCAGCCTATCAGAAAAATCTTCAATAAAGCACATACTTTTTCCAATGATGTAACCTATTATTTCCCAAGTATCTTTTTCATATCAGCAATAAATTCATCCACTGTTTTTTTGTTTTCATGTTGCATGATAATTTCATGGGCAAGCGGCCCACCAAATCTTTCATCATATTCAGGCGCAAGGTCCCACTTTTTCATAATCCAATCAACAGGGCGCTTGAAAAATACAGTATTTGACATGGGATTTAACCACACAGGATAATTCAACTCATCAAGTTTTCTTTTAAGGTATTGAGCAGTTTCAAGTATGTGAGACGCCTGTCTTTCATATTCTTTCTCGCCATTTCTTGTAAGTTGCCACCAGAATTTTAATGCGCCCAGAGCAGAACGAGAACAGGTAATCGTTGGAACCGCATCATTTAAATAGCCGACCTTAAACGGATTTTGTGCGTCAAAGACCTCTTTTCCTGTTATGAAGATTCCCATGGGTTCGTCAGAGCCAAAAAATTTATGTCCGCTTACTGCTATGGAGTGATAAAAGATTTTCTTTCTATTGATGATGTCTCTATGTTTTGTAAAAGGAAGATATCCACCAAAAAGAGCAGCATCAAGCATAATGTAATAGGCAGGTGGCTTTTTTCTTTCAATAATCTCTAAAATCGACTTGTGGTCATCTATGGCACCTTTGAATGTGGTTCCAATGGCTATCACAACCAGAGCAGGTTTTAATGGGTCAAGTACTTTTTCAAAAACATTGATATCCATCTGCCCCATGGGAAGGCCAGGAATAAGTTTTATTTCAAGGTTCATAACATCAGCAATTCTCTTGATTGAATAATGGGCTTCTTCTGAAACATAAACAACCGGGAGATTTTTTGACCCAATTTTTGATTTGAGGTAGTTTACGCCAAAATACATAGCATGCATGTTGCCGTCTGTGCCGCTATGAGTCACAATCCCCCAGTAGTCATCTTTATCAAAACCCAAAAGATAAGCGAAGTAATCAATGACATCATTTTCAAATTTATGTGTATTGAATGGAAGTATGCTTTCTTTTCTTGGATTGCCTACATTATTCAAATGGATATCACAAAGCCCTGATTCAAGGAACCATCTGTAAAAATCTCGAAGTTCAAAGGTTTGGTTGAGAGGATAGCCCACTGCATGGTTTTTAATGTTTAGCATGTCTTTGACAAATCTGGTTAGTTTATCATAGGGGATGGTGCCAGCTTCTGCGTGTAAGAGAAGAAGTTTCTCTTTACTCATCTTCATCAGTTCAATTAGTGGTGTATTAAATAACCTGCCAAAGGACTTTGCATCTTCAGTAACAAAATTTTCCCGTTCTTTCACGTTCGCCCCTTTTTTGTTAAATGTACATTGCGTCAATTATTAACTGTATTTTTATTTTAATTTTTCTCTTTTCATCTTTCAACTTTTCCACTGAAGTGACTTTCTATGTTTTAGCCGATGATTTCAAACTTTGCTGTTTTTATGGAAAATAGGCACCAGTGGAAAAGTTCAGATTAGAAAAAGAATCTGGTATAATCTTAACAGGGTTTATTTCAAACGGAGAAAAACATGGAAAGATTTTTTATTGACGCGTTTTTGAATATGCCCCAACATGAGCAGGAAAACTTTTATAAAAGTGTGTTTCTGAATATGGAAGGAGAGTATGCGGCAAAAAAGCGTATTGAATATTACA
>CAYRRM010000092.1:0-5485 GCA_964426675.1 uncultured Lentisphaera sp. | reverse complement strand
TGACTAATGGTGAGCGTATCATTACAATTCCAAGGGCAAACCCTGTTGATGCCTTTACAATGGGTGGTATTGTAAAGGATGCTGGACTCACAATCGAGGAGTTCAAAAAATTATTATAGCGACAGATAACAAGTCACTCCAGCGGACGGATTCACCGCCGCTGATTTCAGTCGTTAGTGGCTGTTCTGGTGTGAAAACCCTTTTTGGCTTTTTGTGTACTTCATCCATTGTTCGTTATCCTCCTTATTACAATTTTATCACCAGAAGTGCTCTCATAAAAATTCCTATTTTGTCTAATATCATAAAAAAACAGGTCAATGAGATTGTTTTGGATGCTTGCAAAATATAATTAGTCTGCTATAATTGAAATAGGTCTTAAATTTTATGTCCACAATACTTGTTGTTTTCTACACCCAGTCAGGAAACACGCAGAGACTCGCACAGGCATGTGCACAAGGAGCAGAAGAAGCAGAAGAAGCTGAGGGTACTACTGTGCTCCTGAAACAATCAGAAGAAACCTTTACAGAAAATATAAAAAATTCCAGTGCCATAATCCTTTTTTCTCCTGAATATTTCAGCTATATGACAGGTGCAATAAAAGACTTGTTCAAAAGAACCTATAACGCATTAAAGGATGATGTAAGGGTGTATAAAAAACCATATGCTGTTGTAATAAGTGCAGGTAATGACGAAACAGGCGCACTCTCCCATATAGATATATGTAAGGGCACAGATTCAAAAAGGTGCAAAATCCAATCATATGTAAAGGGAAGGTAACAAAGGAAATATTGCGCAAATCTTATGAACTCGGCAGAACTATGGCAGAAGGAATAAGGGCAGAGATTTTTTAACGAAAGGAGGTTTTTTATGGAAGAGCAGGAATCATGCGTTAAGCCTTCAAGGGGTCCTATAGGCATCCCAAGGCAAGAAACAGAAGAAGCAAAACAAACAATGCAAAAGGAGGTGTCCATTATGATGGCAAAGGTGGGTAAGCAGGCGCCTGATTTTGAGGCAAGTGCATTTATAAATGGTGGCTTTAAAAACATCACCTTGTCTGAATATAGGGGAAAATGGGTGGTTCTTTGTTTTTATCCAGGAGATTTTACATTTGTATGACCTACTGAGCTTACGGCAGTTGCCGTAAAATACGAAGAGATAAAATCCCTTGGCGTTGAGGTTCTTGCCATGAGTGTGGACAGCCGCTTTGTCCACAAAATCTGGCAGGAGGTGGAACTCTCAAAGATGGTGTCTGGGGGTGTCCCATTCCCACTTCTAACCGATGCAGGAGGCATGATTGGCAGGGTCTACGGTGTATATGACGAAGAGGCAGGCGTAGAAATCCGTGGCCGTTTTATTATCGACCCGGATGGGGTCATACAGGCCATGGAGGTTCTTACACCACCGGTAGGCCGCAATGTTATAGAGTTTATAAGGCAGGTAAAGGCATTCCAGCATGTCCGAGCCACAGGGGAAGCCACACCCTCTGGATGGCAACCCGGTAGACCTACACTGAAACCAAGTCCTGAGCTTGCCGGCAATGTATGGAGGCAGTGGAAGCCGGATATGGCTTTTTGACCAAAAAATATCCATGAAAAATCAGGGTCCTTTAATCAAGGACCTTGATTTATTTTTTTGAATTTTTTAAAAAGTCTTTATTTTAGCCATGCATAGTAACCATCCAGTAGATACAGGGCTGCAAGGGGATTATGTCCTGTAACGCGATCTTTTACGGCAAGGACAGTTGAAGGTGCCTTGGCATATTTAAAAAAAAGAGAATCGTGTCCCACGCATAACCCAAGGAGCACATTAAAATCAACATGGCTTTCGTTTGCCATCATTGCCTGAAATATGGGGTTGCACATGGATTCGTGCTCACCTCTAAAGATCTTTTCTTCATCCTTTATGCCTATCTCCTCTTTTGGGATGCATCCTGCCTTGCAAATAATAGATACAACCTCAAAACCCTTTTTCTCATAAAAATCTGCCACCTTTTCAGCCTCTTTTGCAAGTCCGGCACAGAAGGCAAGCCCTATTCGCTTATAACCCATCCGTTTAGCAAACTCTCCTATCTCAAGTATCCTCGGTTTTACAGGGTGCATGACATAGGGCCTTTTGTCTCTGCCGCTATAGCATTCTCCCTCCTGAATGGAAGCCATGCGGGCAAATTCGTAGTTTTCAGGTTTTAAGTATTCTTTCTTTGCCTTATCCACAATTTTTTTTGCCGATACAGTGGGACAATGTGCCGAAGGTCTTCCTTCAGGATTGATACATATCCTCTGTCTTAATTCAACACTGCATCTTGCACAAATGCTATTTAATATTTTCTTTTTATTTTTCATCACTATAATAGCCTCCCATTTTTTAATTGCGAACAATAATATTTTTTAATTCTCTTTCTATTTTTTTCTTTTCAAACCCGTAACCTATAAAGACAAGCGTATTAGGTTCTATATCCTTATTTAAAAAATTTGTAATTTCATAATGACCGCCCACATATTGAACAAGTTGGGGGATACTATATCCTTTAATATTTACAACACCCTTTACCCTATAAATTGATTTTGATAATTTGTTTAAAAAACTATAAAATAATTCCCTATCCAAAATCCCTTCAAAATGAATGTTTACAATCTGAAAAGCCTTTATATGATTCGATATATCATCAATAGAATTAGGCTTAAAATTATCTCTCTTTTCAACAAAATTAACATCTTCTCCAAAGGAAAGTAATATTGAGGGACTAATACACCCTTGCGAACTCTCAAAAATTGGAGCCTTTTCATTAAGCGTTCTTAACATTTTCATTATAAATTCTTTTTTAACATTGTCAATTATATCGGTTTTTGTGAGGACTATAAGGTTGGCATTTTTAATTTGCGATTTTACAACAGGGAACTCATTTAACGTTTTTTTAAAATTTTTCCCATCTACCACTGTTATTAATGAATCAAACCTTACAAAAGGCCTTATAAAAGGTATCTCTTTGAGTATATTTTCAGGGTCTGCCAGTCCTGTAGTTTCAAGGATTATCATATCTGGATTATATTTAATACAAACCTGACGAATGGCACTTCTTAATTCACCCCTTACAGTGCAACACACACATCCATCATCCAATGTTGTTATATCTACGGCACTATCGATAAGCGTGCCATCTAAGTTAACCTTGCCTATTTCATTTTGAATAATGGCAACAAACCTGTTCTTCTGAAAAGAATAATATTCAGCTATCCCCCTGATGAGTGTAGTCTTTCCGCTGCCGAGAAAACCTGTAAAAACAAATAAAGGTGGCTTAATATCTTTATTTTTTATTTCAACGTTTTCATTTTCAATAGTATTGCTCCATCTACATGCGACCCACCAAATTTGATTTCCCTTAAAAGAACCTTTTTTAAACTTTGAAAACAACCAAATATAGTCTTTTTTTCTTGATAATGGACAATAATCAAAAGTAGGGAAAAAACTGATTGCAAATCTTGATATTTTATTTATTTGAGCCTTTGTCTTAAACTCACTAAATCCTACAGTCAATATATATTCCTTAACTAAATCTCTTTCTGAGGGGTATTGTGTTCCATCTTCAAAAATTTCCAACCCCTTTGATTGTCTTTTTGTTAGTAGGACACAATCCGGAGAGTCTTTTAACTGGTAACAAAATGTTGTGACCATTTTATCAAAAATTTTCCATCCAAGTTTAAAGGCTGGCACATTTCTATCTAAACCGTAAGGTGAAACTACTTCAATGTATCTTCCTGTTTCATCTGGAATAAATAGCCCCTTTACCTGAATTGTCCTCCATCTTATGGGGGACAAAAGTGAAAGTAAAATACTTCTTTCATCTCTCGGAATAGAGCATATTATTTTACCTATTGTGAAGGCATATTCAAGCGGGTCTTCTTTTGGTGCATATCTAATAAAATTGTCAAATTGCAAATCTAATCTTAAAATATTTTCACCCATTGAAAATGTATCCAGAATGGGTTCTTCTTTAGAGGGAAAATATTGAAGGTTAAAAATACCTATATACCAATCTCTTATTTCTTTCCTGCTACATAAAAAACTCAGGCAATATAACCCTTTTTGATTATTAATTTTGGCAGTCCATGATTTTCTACTCCCCAATCTGTAAGAAACCCCGATCCAACCTATTTTATCCTTTATGTAGGGTTCAAAAAAACTTCTTATTAATAGGTTTTCTATAAGCTCAGGGAAACCCCTCTCAGGCTCACAAACTACACCAGTGGGTTGCAATTCTCTAAGCGGGACCATATATTAAATAATTCTTTTCATCACTTTCCTTAAAAGTCAAGAATATTTGACAATTTTTATTGATTTTGATATTTAGATAACCAAAGATAATGAATGAAAGTCATTTTTATTGTAAACTCTTAAATAATTTAGGGGTGGGAATATTTACCATTGACCTCAAAAAAAGAATTACATTTTTTAATAGCGAAGCTGAAAAAATAACGGGTTTTAAAAAAGAAGAGGCAATAGGGCAAAAATGTTTTGAGATTTTCAGAACAGAGCTTTGCTTTAAAAATTGCCATTTAAAAAAGGCAATAGAAAATAAAAAAAAGTTTACACATATAAGAAACACAATTCTGAATAAAGAACAAAAAGAAATACCTGTGGAAATAACAACTTCACCTCTTTATGACGTTAATGGCAAAGTCATAGGGGGCATAGAATCATTTATCGATGATTCATCAAGAGTGCAAATAGAAAAAGAGTTTTTTAGTAAATATTCTTTTAACGATATAATTGGAAAAGATGAAAAGATATTAGATATTTTTCATACCCTTTCTTATATATCCCCAACAAAAATTCCAATTATAATTACGGGAGAAACAGGCACCGGTAAAAATATTTTTGCCAGGGCAATTCATAATGCAAGTGATAGAAAAGAAATGCCCTTTGTTAAAGTAAATTGTGCCGCATTACCGTCGAACCTCATAGAGTCAGAATTGTTCGGATATAAGAAAGGAGCGTTCACCGATGCTAAAGCAGACAAAATTGGAAGATTTCAAGAAGCACATGGTGGGACCATACTTCTTGATGAAATTGGGGATCTTTCAATTGAACTTCAGGCAAAACTACTCCAGGTGCTTGACGAAAACATATTTTATCCCCTTGGTTCAAAAGAGCCTTTAAGTGTTGATGTAAGAATAATTGCGACAACAAACAAAGATATCAACAAACTTATAAAAGATAAACTATTTAGAGAAGATTTATATTATAGATTAAACGGAATTGAAATAAAAATACCACCCTTGAGAGAGCGTAAAACAGACATACCTCTTCTTATTGACCATTTTCTTAATAACCAAGCCATGGTAACAAATACAACACAGTTAAAAATTAATAAAAAGGCATTAAATATATTGCTAAATTATGATTATCCCGGGAATGTGCGTGAATTAAAATTTATAATTGAATTTGGTTTAGCAACGCTTGAAAATAATGAATTAAATGTAAATAATCT
>CAYRRM010000091.1:0-5621 GCA_964426675.1 uncultured Lentisphaera sp. | reverse complement strand
AAAGAAATAAGATATGCAAAATGGGAGGAAGGCAGCAGCACAAAAGGCAGCGGGTTTTCTGTGATTGTTGCAGACAAAAATGGTAAAAGGAAAGAAGCAGTTTTGATTCAAAATGATGAAAAAAAGCAAGCATTAGTCATACTTGATAAAGATGATGTAATTATATATGCTTCACGCTTTTGCTCTGAATATGAAATCATCATATATCAAATCAAAGATTTTGTTAAAGATTATGACGGAGAAGAAGTGGCAGAAGTAGATGTGATTGAGAGGTCTGATGGCTACACTTGGAATACAGATAAATATACAGAAGCAATAGAAGCAGCAAAAGAAAAAGCAAAATGCGTAGATTGTAAAGAATCGCATTTTGTGAAAGAAACAAACACAAAATATTCTGTAAAATTTCTTCAAAATAAATGTCAAAATCAAGTCAAAAGAAAGAAAGAAAAAACAAAAAACTGGGTGATATGCAATAAAAATAATTTTGGATTTACACTCGCAGAAAAATTAAGTCCATACTTGATCATTGAGAATGTCCCGATTTCTTGCGATACAAATGATGTAAAAAGATTTGTTGAAAAGATTGGATTATGTCCAATGGATTACGGCGAAAAATGGGTTAATACTTCTGTTAGTCCTGTGTCAAGTTTACCTCGCAGTTTAAGATTTAGATTATCAGATTGCGAGAGAGAAACTTTCTGTGAAAAACTATTGTTAAGAATTGAAAAGATTGAAATTACAAAGAAGGAGGATAAATGAGAAAGAAAAAAAAGTTAAGTATAGTTTTAGTAGCGGTAATAATAACAATCTTATGTATCACAGTATTTTTATCTGTAAAACATAAGAAGCAAGTAAAACAGGAAGAAAACATGGTCTGGGAAGTATATTTAGAAGTAATGGGAAGGGATGTTGATTCTGGTAATATCAAATAAACAATTAAAACAAACAAAGGAGGAATGAAATGAAAACAAAATTGATGGAGTGTGTAGAAAAAGTATATAAGAATATGCCAGTAGAATTTGATGGCATTGAATTTTTAGAAAAGGTAAGAGAAACGAGCGGTCGATTTTATGTGTATGATGGGACAATTTTAAGATACCTGCGGTTTTTGAAAGATAGAGGAATCATAGGTTATGTCGTCCTGAATAAAAAGAAAAGCAAATACAAGAAAATAGAATCAGTAAATAATGGATTTGAGAATGAATAAATGATATAATATCAAAGGAGGTAAATTATGGAAAATTATTTAAAAGAATTGGACAAAGAAACAGAACAGAATATAATAAAGTTTGTATTAGAAAGATATGGTAACAATCAGGAATTTATCAGGAAAACTTGGGGAATTTCTCGCAAAGGAATTTGTAGGTTATTTTTTAAAGAGTATATAAACTGGTTAGAATACAAAGGAGGTGATAACAATGGCATTGAATAAAATTGGAGGAATGTGGATAAGAAGAGGAAAACAAGGTCAGGATTACTATTCTATTAGGATAGAACCTGACAAGGTTTACCTTGCTTTTAAAAATGCACGCAAGACAAGATCTGGTCAGCCAGATTTTTTAGTGTATGAAAAAGTTAATGATGAACAAACAATGGAGGAATAAAATGAAAAAAGAAAATAAAGGCAATGAAATGATGTTAAAAGATAGTGTAGTAAATCTTTCTGAATTATTTAAGCAAGCAATAGAAAAAAACGCATCAGTGGAAACGCTTGAAAGATTGATGAAAATCAGACAAGAGATTAAAAATGAAACAGCAAAGGAGGTGTTTAATACAGAATTAAATCAATTGCAAGAAGAAATTCCTGTGATAGAACCCGACTGCGAGGTTAAAAATCCTGATGGGAGTGTAAGATATAGATATGCTTCTTTAAGAAGGATAATGGAAGTAATACAACCACTTTTATCAAAACACGGATTTAGCGTGTCTTTCGAAACAGACAAAACAGAAAAAGGCGAGGTTAAAGTGGTTTGTATCCTGCGGCATATACTTGGGCATAGTGAAAAATCAAGTTTTATAATCCCTATGGAAACATCCAGATATATGTCTGATATTCAACGAATGGGGTCTACCTTAACCTATGCCAAAAGATATGCCTTGAATTCTATGTTAAACATTACGACTTCTGATGACAGCGACAGCGATGGAATTGAAGCAGAGATTGTCGCAAAAGAAGCGCCAAAGGAAACCACAGCCAAACCTGCCAATGAAATAAAAACTTGGAAAATATCTAATGCACAGATTAAACTCGTCCAGAAAATCTGCAAGGATAAGGGAATAAATCAAGATTATCTATACGCTGTATTGGAAGAGAAGTTTAATATACAGCATCTCCACGATTTGAAGTCAAATGAGGAATTTAATATATTGCTTAATGAATTAGACCCAGAAGGCGCAGAGGAAAGAAAGAGAAGACATCAGGAATGGGAAAACCAATTAAAAGGAGGAAAAAATGTATAAATGTAGAGTGTGTAAAAAAAGGTTTGATAATTTAATGAAACATCTACACAGGGAGGAAAGCATATTGGATGATAAAGCATTCAGTTTATCAAGCAAAGACATCAAGAAAAACCACATTGGGGAATATGAAAAAATAGCAAAATCACTAACTTATCTTGGAGGAATACATAAAAAGAAATGCTTCTGTGGAGGTGAAATAAAGGTTTATCCAAAATTATGTCAAGAAGGAAAAACAGCAATCATCTGCAAGAGATGTAATTTTTTGTGGGATGAAAAATAAGGAGACAATATGCCTATAAAAAATCTTTTATGCAAGAAAAGGGAAATGGAAGTGAGTTTTGATGAGTGCATAGATTGTAGCAAGACAAACTCAAAATGTGATATGTTTCCTGAATTGATACAGTTTCTAAAAGATGATGCCGAAGAAACAAATCCTGATTTGACAATTACTAAATTATTGTATTGTCCACGAAGGGCATATCTTTTAGCCAAAACATATTACACTATACAACCAGAGGAGATGTATTCCGCTATACGAGGCAAGATGGGACATCTGATATTTGAACAACAAAAAATGGCTGATTGTATAACTGAAACAAGATTTTATAAAGAATATAAAGGAGTTAAGATATCAGGACAGCCAGATAAAGTGGATATTAAAAATAAGATCTTGTTTGATTACAAAACAACCACTGGTAGAATATCAGATGATAAAACCCTGCGATGGGGCAATTCTCATATGCATCATCAAATCCAATTAAACCTTTATAAATGGCTTATAGAACCACAATTTGAAGTAAACAAATTGATACTGGTTTATATTGGATCAGATTGTTCAAAGAAAATAGAAATTCCTATAAGAACCCCGCAAGACAAACGATTGTGGAAACCTGTCCAAGAAGCATTTGATAAAGCCGAGATATTGGGACGATATTGGAATGAACCTTATAGTGATGAAATAGCCAAACAGATTCCACAGGAAATAGGATGGGTTTGCAATTATTGTTTTGTCAAAGGATTGTGTAAAAAATTAAACAAAGGAGAATAAGATGAATAAAAAATGTAAATATACCAGTATAGAATTTTACTTTTCAAAGAATGCGAATTTTAGAATAGAACACCTTGAAGTAATACGGAACTGTGTGAATATAACATTGCGATTTTCTAAAACAGGATTAGAAGAGTTAAAAAAGGCATTAAAGATTGATAAAGCAGAAATAGAATATACGCAGTTGTTTTTCAAACAAGGAAAATATTATGAATTATCAATAAGTTTTTCAGCAAACAATCATATCTTGTTTTTTGATTATGAATGGGATAAAAAAGGTGCAATGCTTATATTAAGTCAGAATTTAGCCAAAAGTTTAAAGAAAGCATTAAATCTTTGAAATTTAAGGAAGTATGATTAAAAACTTTAATGAAAAGATAAAAAAGGAGGATGTAAACAATGGATAATTTAGATTTTGTAGAAACATATAAAAAATGGATAAAGGATGGTGAGATAACAGATGCTCCTGATATTTACATTGAGACTTCTGCATTGATGATACTATCAACCACGATAAGAAGGAATATTCACTTCTACTTTGGGTCTAAAAAATTATTTACTAATTTATGGGTGGTATTGATTGGGAAATCATCATTGCTTCGCAAATCAACCTGTATGAATTTGACAATGGATTTTATAGATCCTGATTTAGTCCTTCCACAGGAAGTTACTCCACAAAAGTTAATAGACATATTGAGTTTTAAACCACAAGGAATATTCTTTTGGGATGAGATAATGTCTATTCTAAAACTATTCAAGCGGGATTATATGTCAGGTGCTAAACCAATGCTAACTGAACTGTTTGATAGAACAAAGGATTATAAAAAGGAAACACTTGAATACACTCGGGTAGTCAAAGAACCATTTATAAACATTTTAGCAGGAACAACGCCAGAATGGTATCAACAGGGTTTAACTGAATCAGATGTAAAATCAGGATTTATTCCACGATTCTTGCAGGTATTCGCAAATAGAAAAGACAAGTTTATTAAAATACCAGGTCTGGGTGATATGACTGTAAAAGAAAAACTCAAAGGATATCTGCGAGAATTAAAAGAAATAAGGTATGAAATCAAACTTTCAGAGGATTCAAAAGAGGAATTTGGCAAATATTCAGAAACAATAGAAAAACTCATTAGAAAGGATAAATATGGAATATCTCCATTTTTATCAAGATTATTGAATTACACTATGAAGTTTGCTGTTTTGTATCATATATCAAACTCTTTATTATGTCGAGAACCATATATATATTTAGATGATATGAAACAAGCAATAGCGTTTTCAGAAACGATAAGACAATCAACAGAAAAAATACTATCTAAACTTGCATTTACTCCGCATCAGGTAAATAGACAAAAGGTATTAGATATACTTGAAATGAAAGATGGACAAGCAAACTATTCTGAACTTATGAGAAGGTTAAAAATCTCTGCTAATGAACTAAAAAGTGTATTGGGAAGTTTGGAAATAGAGGACAGAATAGTGATAAGTCAAGAAAAAGGAGTGAATGATAAAAAGGCAAGGGCTGTGGTTAAACTATTGGAGGATAACAATGATGAACTGGAATTTTAGAATCTGTGGAATATACTGTAATATAGAAAGAAAGGATTCTGGGGAATATAAAATATATATTAAACAGAAATATAAAAACAAGGAATTTAAAACGATTTTATGGCTGCCCGGTGATAAAGAATTTGACTTTTTTGTAGAACAGTTTAACAATATCCAAATGGAAGTATCATATGAAAAGTTAAAAGAATTCTGGGAAAAGGAGAGAAAACGAAATGGAAAATCTATATGAAGTTATTAAAAAGTATTGCAAGTGGTGTATGGGTGGAGAAAAAGAACTTATAGAAAAATGCGATGTTAAGGATTGTCCATTATACAAAGTAAAACAAGATGATAAAACTCTCTTAAAAGCAATTCAAAATAAATGCATAGATTGTGCGGGATCAATAGAGGATATCAAGGATTGTAATGCTTATAAAAACAATCCTGATGGTGTAGATGTATGTCCATTGTGGGAATATAGATTAAAGAAAACATAGGAGATAGAATATGTTAACTGCAGAAACAAAAAGAAAAATTGATTACTTGCGTGATGTGCTTG
>CAYRRM010000090.1:0-5864 GCA_964426675.1 uncultured Lentisphaera sp. | reverse complement strand
ACAATATCATTGAAAGAACCCATTCCACCAAAAAGATTCATTGTTTTTCTTGCTACTATTTTTACTTCCTGCTGTGGTACAGATTCAAACTCTTCCCTAATTTTGCTTATATGTTTTGCCCATTCAATTTCATTCGCTTTAAACAATAAATTTTGAATTTTATCAAGTATCTTTATTATTAGCCTGATTTCTTTTATCATAAATTGCTCCTCTATTCTATTAAATAGAAATTTTTCAAAAAATTAAAAATGTTTTCAATGGGATAAGGTATATTTCTACAATCTATTATAAGAGCTTTTCCTTCGTCAAACTCTATGAATAGAAGATAATTTACAACTTCAACACCCCATCTCTATGAAACAACCTTTTTCAAATAAATATTTTTGATATTAACTCCAAAACACCGGGTTCCAACTAAATTTTTGGTGATAATTTTTTCTTTGTCAAAAATCCTATAATATTTGAAACTCTTGCTTTTAGAGAATGTCCCAAAATTAGTTGAAATTCATAGTGGTTACCAAGGATATATTTCTTGGACAAAAAATAACAAAAAGGAGTAACCGCTATGAAACCAAAGAAAGTAAACATCAAGGCATCAGAAACGTCAAGTCAAAATGAATTGGGAAGAACTCATGTCGCTCAAAGATATGATAGTATGTCCCGAGGACTTGAAACTGCTTTACTAACAGGAAAACAACGGGTTTACAACCGGGATTACCCTTCTTGTCATGAAATCCATAATAGATTCAGAAATAGAGACATTATGCGGAAAGAGATATTGACGGTCATCCGAACATGAATGTTATCGACATGAGAAACAGTGGACTGGATATGTTATCATCAATGAGCAGATGCACCAGTTAGAAAAACCTAGAGCTGTCATGAAACATGAAAAAGGATAAGCGTGAAGTCCAGCTTAGGACCTATCAGAAATTCCAAAAGCTGCAACGAATTGAAGCCACTATCGTGGCAAAGATGCTTCATGGCGTTTTAACGAGGGATTACCGAAAGGATGCTGGAGCCGTTACTGAAGCCTACGGCATAGAGAAGTCCAGTATAAGCCGTCATTACGTGCGTGCGACAGCACAGGCGCTAAAGAAGTTTAATGAACGCCTGATAGATCGTTATTTTCCCATCATCTATATTGACGGGTATAAAATCGGCGGAGAAATTATCGTTGTAGCACTGGGGGTTGATGAAAATGGTGTCAAAATGGCCCTTTCGATGCGTCAGGGCGGTACTGAGAACGAAGAAGTTATCAAATCAATGTTTGATGACATGGAAAAGCGGGGGCTCCAGAAGGATCGACCAATCCTATTTATAATTGATGGTTCCAAGGCAATCCATTCAGCTATTACAAAGTGGTTCGATAGGTGTTTCATACAGCGCTGCTGTGAGTACAAGAAAAGAAATATTATTGAGCATGCTCCGGTATCTATTTGAGCGCCGCATCAATGAAACATATGCCGAGATGGATTATGAAAATGCAGTTTCCTTAATGCAATCACTGGCCAGGTGGGCTGATACGATCAATCCCGATATGGGTTCAAGCGTACGTGAAGGTATGGAAGAAACACTGACGGTTATCAAGCTTCAAGTTTCACCGCTGCCTTATAAATCGGTGTATTCAACAAATCCCATTGAAAGCCTTAACGCTACTTTCGCCAGATATTGTCACCGTGTTAAAAAATGGCGCAGCGGCGACATGCGGAAACGCTGGCTGGCTGCCGCGATAATGATTGCTGAAGAGCGAATACATCGCATACGAGGATAATTAGGAATCAGCGAACTGATGAAAAACATGGAGGAGTTAATAATCGAGAGAGAAAATCAGCTTGACAGGGAGGCTGGTTGAGAATACTTATGAAAAACACCATTTATGATTTTCCACTAAAAACGGGACGATTTTAAACGAAGACGATTGCCTTTTTTTGCAAAATATTTTAGTGAAGGGTAAAAACACAATTGACAGGACACTACCATGCTTTAGCTCATAACATTGGAAATATTATAAATCTTTAGTATGCTTTTTTCTTTAAATTGAAAAACTTATGATAAGTTTTGAAATTGCCTTTGAAATTCTTCATCCTGCTCTTGTTCAAACTTTTCATATTCTTTAATCCATTGCTTAATATTATCTCCCTTGAAAAGCTGGATTATTTGCTTGCATATTGGCTTTAGTTTTACCGATAATTCTGCAAGTTGCTCTTCTTCTGTAAGAGACCTACGAGTTTGATTTAATAACTCTTTAGCATTTACCGGATTCTTTTGCACAAAGTCTATTATACCTCTTGCAAAATACCAATGTCGTGTATCATCAATAACATCTTCCCATCCCAAAGGAGCTGATGAAGTTCCAAACAAGAGGTTTGCTTCACCCTGTGAGCGATAAAATTTGATTCTACAATCCTTTGACTCCAGTACTATCAAACAATTTTCTCCCCCGCGTGCTGACTTAGTGTAAACAGCCTCAAAACCATATAAATCAAACAAATAGCCAAAATTTTGCTTAATTAGCTCTAAAAAATCTGGACATTCTACATTTGACATAAAGCCTCCTGATTTATATATAAATATTTTAGTTGTTCTTTGTTAATTATAATATTCATACTTCCTTCCCCATTCTTTTTTTTGTTGCCTCATCATTTTTCCATTGATTATTTAAACCATTAAAAATTATTTCAATTTGTTTTTCTGTGAAAAGTGTTCGTAATGCGTCCTCAGAATAGAAGCAGCAAGAGTCCATTTCGTAGCCTATATTTTTAAGTCTTTCTATTAATGGTGTTCGTGTACCGTTCTTAATAAAAATTTCATTCTTTGCTAATTCATTATAGATTGTCAGATTGGCTTCATTTTTTTTCTCATTTAAGAATTTTTCCATTTCCATAATAATATTATTTATTGGTTTTTGTTCTTCTTTTGCTTTTTTAAATACCATGTCCAATAAATCTTCAATAACAGAAGAAAAATAATATGTTTTTAATAATGCATTTCCATATAGATTATTACTTACAGATTTTATAACTGTTTTGTCTGCCTTTAATTCATTTTCTTTACTTAGTTCATAGATAAAATCGTTTGTAGTAGATATAATTTTTTTGAAAAATGGCAACCAATCTACATCTTTTTTTCCTGTTTTTAGTTCGTATATATAGTGGTCATGGTAGAGATTTTTTATTCTTTTTAGTTTTCTAATGAGCCAGAAGTCTTTTCCTGATAACTTCACACATTCATGAGCAATAATTGCATTGAGTTCGTCCTTTGAGCATACAAAAAAAAGAGGAGCTCCAATTACAAGGTATCTTTCATAAAAAGAAAATCTAAATCTTTTACATTCCAATATTGAGGTTTTGCAGGAAAAATCTATGATAATTTTATTAATTGAAGGACACTTATAAGTTTTTCTAATCTTATCAACCATTTCATAAAAATTTTTGAAAGTTTTTCTATCCAGAATAAATCCGGCAGGTATTTTTTTTGAAGTAAATAAAAATCCTATAAGAACGTAGACAAAAAATGCAGATAAAAGAAAGAAAATTATGCCAAGTAATACAACAAGTATATATTTACCTTTAATAACTAAACGACCTTTGTATTGGTATGGAGTTGGATATTTTAACAATGTTGTTATTCCATTAATGAGAAGTAAATTAATAAAGGAAATGACTGTTAATATTGATAAAAATACAAAGATGAAGTAGCAAAAAGCAAACACACAGAAAAAAAATATTTTTATTTTTTTCATTATCTTTTGCTAAAAATATCAATCTTATTCATCTTTTCATGACAATACTTCTAATTTTCTAAAAAGCTCATTTTTCAATTGGTTAAATAAATCATTAAGTTCTGGATCTGCTTTATTATTAACGTAAAGTATAATATCTTTAAAAGAACTCTTTTCAGCCAGAATACTCTTTGTGTTGATTGCCAGCATCTTTAATTCCTCTGGTTGTACAGACTTGAACTCTTTCTTAATAATTTTTATGTTTTTTGCCCATTCTCTTTCATTTGCTTTCATTAACAAAACTTGAATTTTATCAAGTGTTTGAACTATTTCTTGAACCTCGCTATTATCAACATTCTTTTTCGAAAGTAGGTAAATACCACCAACGATTAAAAGTAGTACTATAATTATTCCCAGGTAAGGATTTAAATATATCAGGCTATCAAGCATTTTTTTAGAGGTAGCTATCTGAGGATCTTCTGCTAAATATACTATTTCTATTTTGTCGCCTTTATTAAAAGAATCATACATTGACTTACTTATTGGTATGGTGGTTGTTATGAGTTCTCCTAATCCAGCGACAGAGGAAAGAATAAAGCTTACTTTTACAATTTCCTTAGTTTTATCTATCTCATTTACAACTGCAGAAACTTTTTTCCCTTTTTGGTTATATTGAGCTTTTTTTTCATCGTTCATTTTATAAAAGTTATTTTCAAAATCTTTAAAGGAAATTATTGAGCCATCCGGGTCTTCTGGTAGATAGATTATTTCTATTAAACTTCCTTTTTTTATTTCTGATATTGTTTTATTGCTTACCTTAAATGAGGTTTTAGTATATTTGAAACTACTTTTATCTTCTTTTCCTTTAAAAAAGCCAATATCAAAATAGTAATCGGTTTTTATTATATGTGAATAACGTGGTGATTGTTTTATGCTTCTGATACCCCATGGTTCTGATTTCTCATGTTTATATTTATTATGTATTCTTGCCAGTGTAACAATCCCATTTTTCTTAAATGTCTGTATTTTAAAGCCCTGATATGTTATAATTGAAATTAAAATAGAAATAATAACGAAAAAAGCTCCTAAGAATTGCATTTTTTGCATTTGATAACCTCCAGAATATTTTATTACAGATTATCAACATAAAGGTAATGATATAAAGAAAATGTGAAATATACCTGAAAAAAGGAATTATAATTCTAATGGTTACTGCAAATTTATAAATAATGTATACCAATACTATAGATTTAAGATACAGGGTAAATTTTTCAATAAATTTTTGAATGTTTAAGCAGTGACTATTGTTAGTGATGGGGCGCATAATGAGGTTGGTAATAACGCAGTCAACTATATTTAGCAAAAACTAAACAAACAGTAATCATGAATTTCAAACTATGATTTGCAGGGTTTTAAATGTGAAAACATTGCATTAATTGCAATAGGTGGAGTATGGGATCACACAAATTCAATTGTTAGTTATTTATTGAGTGAAAAATACTATGCTGTGATGTACACAAAAAAAAATTATTTATTGACTTTTTTATTTAAGATGTAATCAAGATTTAACAGATGCTTTTTAAACAATAAATGTATTAAAATTTTTTTTAAGTAAAATTACATTTTTAGGAGTTATAATATGAAAAATGTAACATTTTACAACAAAAAAGGTATCAAGGTATTTATATGGTTTATTCTTATTTCATTCATTATTACACTAATGCCAATTCCAGGCGATAGTCAGACGAAAAAAACATTAAGCCAGATGTTATGGGAAAGAGTAAAAAAATGTTATTCAAAATTTGTAGATGAGGACGGCAATGGGAAACCAGATTGTACCATAATTGATGATTCTAAAAATGGTTATCTGCAAGTATCTGGAAGCTATCCTGAATGTGGTTGTGAATGTACTTCAACAGTTGGAGCGTATGTTAATAAGTCTGGAGAATATATATTTCTGCAATCAGAAATATTTACCTGTAGCTGGGAAAAACGAATATACTCAAATAAAAATTTAAATGAATTATTGCCAAAAGATTTTGACATCAGTACATTCATTTCACAACCAATAAAAGAAAAAATTAATTACTTGAGTTAGGCGATTTTTTGAAAAAAAAATACAATGGGGCAAAAAAATAGT
>CAYRRM010000089.1:0-5972 GCA_964426675.1 uncultured Lentisphaera sp. | reverse complement strand
AGAAGAATTTTTTTCAAAACTTAATGCTTTTCAGGCAAGGTGCGGTAAAATAACAACAAACAGAGTGGTGTATAACAAGGACGGGACTGTCAGATATAAATATGCCACTCTGGAACATTTACAATCCCAGATTAAAGACTTATCCGAGTTAGGGTTCTCATACTCATTTGAGACAGAATTGCGAGATAAAAACATTGTCAGGGTAAGTTGTATTCTACGGCATAATGCGGGACACTCGGAAAAGTCATCATTTGATATCTACATGGATACATCTTCGTATATGACGGATATCCAGCGAATGGGCTCTACTCTAACATATGCAAAAAGATATTCTCTGTTGTCAGTTTTGGGTATTACGATCGAGGGGGAGGATGACGATGGAAATTTAGGTCAGGCGACAATTCAAGAGAGACAACAGAAAGAATTCAATAATAATGACACCTATAAAAAGCCAGCACCTTTGCCCGTGCCAATCTCAGAATTAAAAAAATATTACATTCTCCTGAATAAGGTAGGCGTTGATAAAAATGAAGCAAAAGAATTACTAAAAGAATTATTTGATACATACACTCTTAAAGAGTTAAACAAAGAGCAATTTACGGAATTGATGGATTTAGCTCGAAGTTTTAAGTCAAAAGAAGATTTTCTTTCGTATTTAGGTAGCGTAAAAAACGTAAAAGATAAACTTGAAATAGGTTAAAAAAGGGGGGAATGGTAATGGAGAACAGAGAAAGAAGAGAAGTAGGTGCAGTATGGAAGAAGAAGGGTAGAACAGAATATCTTTTCATAATATTAAACGGTAATGCATATCTGGCTTTTCCAAACAGGTTTAAGAAAAAAGCCGATAAAAGACCAGATTATAGGATATATGAACGAGAACGGGTTAACGATGAAGACATATAATAAAAAAAAAGAGGGGGATAAATGAAAATTTTTAAGTGTCGTTTATGCGGAGGTGCTTTTAGCGCCCTCATAATACATCTCCACAAGGATGAGAAGATACTTGAAGAACAGACGAAGAAGATGTTTTCGTTGGGATATAATGATATAAAAGAAGACCATAAAAAACTATATAATAAAATAGAAAACTCATATTTATATGGCGATAAGTATTATAGGGAGAACTGTTTTTGTGGGGGAAGAATTTCAATCTTGAATTTTAGTGATTGCAGATGGCTACATGAGTGCGATAACTGCGGATTTGTATGGGATGAGGATTAAAAAAAGAAAATAAAAGAGGTGAAAATGAACGAAATATATGAAAAATACATAAAGATGATCAAAGAGGGGTTCTATAGAAAACAACCAATCACTGATGCCCCGCTGGTCTATCATTTAGCAGTATTTTATACTATCGTGGGTGCGTTGATCGGTAAGAGCAGGTATTTTGTCTATGGGAACAAGAAAATATATCCTAACCTCTGGACAGTTTTAGTTGGGAAGACATCTTATTACCGGAAGTCGACATCAATACAGTTAGGGGTGGACGTATTACGAAGGATTGACAATACCATATTATTGCCATCTGAGTTTTCGCTTGAAAGTTTAACTGAAATTCTCTCAGAAAAACCAGAAGGTCTTTTCTGGATTGATGAGTTTTCAAACTTCTTTAGTCAGTTTCATAGAAGCTACTTGGCAGGTGGGTTGTCTCTTTTTTTACAGTTATACGAAAGCGATTTAGTAATTGAAAGACATCTTATTAAGGGTGCGTTCACAATAGAAAATCCCTGCATTTCGATTATCAGTTCAACAACATTTGAAGGTATAACGTCATCGTTGAAAGAAAGAGAGTTAAGAACGGGATTACTTCCACGTTTTACGTTTTTTACTGCGCTGAAAAAGGACTTTGAAATAGAAATGCCAGATGTCATCAACTATGAATTAAAAGAGCAGGTGATGTCAAAACTCAAAGAGGTTTTACCAGAGTCGCAGGCGTCTATGCCTATCACACAAGACGCAATTGAATTGTATTCATGTTATACAAAGAAAACAAGAACCTCTGATGCTAACCTTGTAGGTTTCTATTCCAGAGCAAATATAACGTTTATCAAACTATTTATAATAGAAACAGTTCTACGTGGCAAAGATAAAATAACAGCAGATATTGTAAATGATGTATTAAATGAATTTTCAGAAATAATTTATCACTCTATTCATGATGTCTTTTACTCTTTGACGTGGACACCATTTCAAGAGAAAGAAAAGAAAGTTTCCGACCATCTCAGCGAAGCACTTGAAACAGCAAAATCCACAAGCGAGACATGGGTATCCAGAACAGACCTGATCAGGGCAACAAGATTATCGTCATCGGAGCTAAATGCGGTTATAAATACAATGTTTGATAAAGATGAGATTGAAATGAAAACAGAAAAAAAGACAGATAGCGTAAAAAAAGTCGTTTTTTATAGATTAAAAAGAGGATAAAATGAAAAGAAAAAGTTTTCAGATAGATAACAAGTATTGCTCAGTAGTAGAACAAGAGGACGGAGGTTATTTGATGAGGATAAGCGTAAGTTTGGGGCATCAGAGGAAAAAATTCAGTATTAAGTTTCATAATTTTGAACAACTTGATTTCTTTTGTTATCACCTTTATTTGTTATCAGTAGATATGTTTTGCGATTTAATAACAAACTTGGAAAAACAAAGGAGGAAAAATGAAGAATGAAATAATGTATGTTCGGTGGCAGAGAAACACTGCCGTAGTGTTGTTAATTTTAACAATTATCTTCTGTCTGATGGGATGGCACAAATACAAAAAAACAAAGATTGTAAAGGAAGGTCTTGAGAATTTGCTGGGGAATATGTATGAAACAATAGAGTAAAAGGAGGAAATATGAATATATTTGAGATGCTGGCGAAGGACAGAAACATTGACCCGTCTTTTAGAAGGTTATTCTCAAAGCCGATTGTCTCCTGCAGGAAGGCGGGCAAGGATGTGTGGACATTAGAGATAGAAGATATAGAAAACGAGTTAAGAGTTCAATGCTTATATGACGGTATAAAGGAGGAAGATTAAAATGGAAACATATTTGATAAACAAAGTGGACATAAGGGGGGAATAAAAGATGATAAAAGGTATTTTTTGTCAGAAAAGGGATGAGGTCTTAGGGCTACAAGAGTGTCTGGATTGCTCAAGGTTGAAATGTGAGTGTGGTATATTTCCCGAATATGTTATGTGGCTCTCGGAGGATGACACTGAATACTCTTCTAAACTTTCTATCACAAAATTATTAAGTTGCCAAAGAAGGGCTTTCTTTCTATCGCATCTTGACTATGTGATACAACCGCAAGATGCCTGGGGTCTTTTCAGGGGAACTTTATCACACTCATTTTTGGAACGCTACAAAGATGAGAATTGTTTAATAGAGACAAAATTCACAAAAAGATATAGAAATATTGAAATTCTTGGTAAGCCAGATAAGATTGACATTAAGAATAAGACGATATTTGATTATAAAACAATTGCTGGCAAAATTTCGGATGATTACTCTTTGAGATGGGGAAATGCAAAAATAGAGCACCAACTACAACTTAATCTATATAAGTGGTTGTTAGAAGATAAATTTGAAATAGAAAAACTTGTCCTCGTATACATTGGTTCGGACTGCTCTCAGAAATACCAAGTGAAAATCTGGACTGAAAAAGATAAACAATATAAGCACATTACAAAAGCATTTAAGAGAGCAGAAACACTTAATAATGTCTGGGGTAGACGTTTTGAGGATATACGGGCAGATGAACTGGAAAAAGAAGATGGGTGGATTTGTAATTATTGTCATTTTTCTAAAGAATGCAAAGAACTTGACAATAGGGGGCATAAGAAATGATTTATGAGGTCATTAGAATAGAGGAAAAGATGTCAATGTATGGTGGTAAAACATATATGGTTTTATTAAGGGACTTGAAGACGTTAAAGACATTTAGGACTTGGGTATGTCCTCATTATGGGAATTATAAACACTGGCAACGTGTAATAGAACTTGGTAAAGGAACTAAAATAACTGGACTTAATCGCAAGAATAAATATATTATAGACGCAGATAGTAAAGTATCAATAGTAAATGAAAAACTATTTTAACAGGACAATTATATGAGGGTAATTGGCATAGATATAGGGCTAAAAGGCGCACTCGTAATAAGAGACAAATCAGGAATAGTAAAATGCTTCAAAATGCCCGTAAAAGATAATACGCTTGACCTAAAGGTTTTAATGAGTTTCATTGATAAAGTTAAGCCGTTATCCCCAGTCGCATATATAGAGAAGCAACACCCATACCCAAAACAGGGCGTATCATCTGTTTTTAAGTTAGGGTGGCAGGAAGGCGTGATTGAGGCAATGCTGTATTCTCAGGGTATAAAATATGAGTTAGTCCCACCAAAACGATGGCAAAAATACTTCGGGCTCAGAGGTAAAAAACAAGACATTGACAAAGCGTATAAAATTGTCAAAAAGAAGTTTAAATATCTTAATTTTAAAACAAAAAGAGGCAGATTAATTGATGGTTTTGTAGACGCATGTTTAATCATGTTATACGGAGAGGAAAATGAGAAAAAAAAGAAAAAAAATAAAGAGTAAGATGGTTAAGTTATTCTGTAAAAATTGCGGTATTGATTTCTGGAAGACAAGCAAAGAAGCAAGGTTAATGAAAAGACATGAAACTGTGTTCTGTTCTTTTGATTGCTATGTATGTTATAATTTAGATAGAAGGGGGTTCGGATGGAAAAAGTAAAGAAGTATTGTCAAGTATGCGGAGCAAACGTGTCTTCTTGGGATACTCATAAATTCTTTGAAATACATCTTGTATTATGTAAGAAATGCTCAAAAAAGAAAAGGTTTATAACAACGATAGCAGAGTTCTATGTTAATTTGTTAAGTGAACTAAAAAAAGAGATTAAAACTTGTTCTATAAAACTGAGAAACGATAAAACAACAAAAGAAGTCCTTGATGGTTTGATAATCAGATTATTAAACAAAGCAGATCAACTTCAAAACTATCTATTAAAATACCTTGTAGAAGAAAGGAGGAATTAAATGATTAATAAGAATAATAATAAGCAAAAACTTATAAAGATTTCTGATTTAGGTTTGGTTGCAAGTTTAATAGCGTCTGGTGTAGAATTGGCTGATATAGAGAAAGATAAAAGAAATGAAAAGTATTTTGATTTTTGCTTTATTGACAACGATTTAGTAAATAAAATGATACAGGAATACTACAAGGATAAATTATATGTCTCCGCAAAGCGGGTGTTTCAAGAATATAAAACATTGAAACAGATAAAACTCCGAGATATTGAAAAATGAGGTAAAAAAAGTTATGTTCTGGGTGTCTTTATTGACTTTTCTCAAAATTGGGGTATAATAATAAAACGTTAAGACAAGGAGGATAAATTGAATAAAATAACATTAAAACTACTGATTATACAAATGATGTTTCTATCAATTCTTACAGTGAACGCTACAGATATTAAGTATGAAATGAACCCTGACGGCAGTTTCAAGGCATTGTATGCTGTTTATCCATCTGGGAATGTAAAAATAAAGATGTCAATGAACCCCGATGGAACCTATAAGGCAATCTATATTCAACCAATTGGAAATGTCTATACCGATTTGATACAGGCATTAAGCGACGAGGATGCAAAAATACGATATAATCCAGAGACAGACAAATGGCAGTGGACGATAGATGGAACCAATTGGGTAGATTTTTCGGAAGGCGGAGCATCAGATGAGAAAGTGAAAGCAGATATTAATGACCCAGAAGCGGGATACTTATCAGAAAAAGTGCAAAACTCAATAAATGTTGATACATCAAGTCATAAACTTCAACTTGCTGGAGACGCAGAAAATATAGGTAATAATAAGTATTACGGAACAGATAATACTGGAAACAGAGGATTTTTCAGTTTAAGTGAAACTCTTGGGATTAATGAGTTAAACGATGTTGTTATAACATCTCCATCAAATGGTC
>CAYRRM010000088.1:0-6018 GCA_964426675.1 uncultured Lentisphaera sp. | reverse complement strand
ATTTTTCCATAGCACCGCGTCTCATATATGTGTTACCAATGCGGGTACTGGCAAAAAAATGCAATATAAAAACTAATGATACAAGCAATAAAAGAACTCGGTGAGATAATATTGCAACAGGGGAAAAAGAACTCTGCAAATTTATTGTCTTGTGTTGTTCATAATCCTAATAAAGATGGAAAGTACCCAAAAGTATTAATAGCAGTTTTTGAGCAAGTTTTTCATGATGCAGCTATTAGTCTAAATTATAAAGAAATTAGGATTGAGGATTTTTCAAAAAATAAGATTCTTAAATATCTATATCGTAGAGGCGCATCGCAAGGTGCTGACTTTACTCTTACTTCTAAAATTACTGAAGTCGATAAATTCTTCAAAAATAAAATTATGTCTTGGATAAATAAATATGAATCTATTGGCGATTACTTTGTAAAGTCATTATGTGAAGCGATTAAAAAAAGTGAGCATTCTATGAAGAAAGATTTGAGAAACAAATACTACGAAATCAAATTACAACCTCAAGCAAAAGAAGGATGTCTATTTACTGTAGGTTTTATTAACAGTGGCGATATCCGTTATATAGGAGACTTCAAAATATTTCAAGATATTCTTATTGAGCAGGTAAAAAAAGATTATAAGCAAATAGTTAGAAAAAATCACGTTTGCTCTGTTTGTGGCACAAAGAAAGAAGAAGTGTACGGCAATGCAATCAACAAAGTGTTTAAGTTTTATACACTCGATAAACCCGGATATATTGCAGGGGGCTTTAATTATCTTAATGCATGGAAAAACGCCCCTGTATGCCTTGAGTGTACCTTGACGTTAGAAGAGGGGAAAAAATACATGGATGAAAACTTAAAATTTTCAATAGGAGGGCAGCAGTATTATCTTATACCTAAATTTATTATGGGAATAACAGGAAAAGAAAACATAGTCAAAACTTTTTTTGAATTCCCTTCCAACATGAAAGATAAAAAGCTAAATTTAAAATCTTTAAAAAAAAGAAGTGATGATGAAGAGGACATCCTTGATGCTCTTGGAAAATACAAAGATAGTTTAACCTTCAACTTTCTATTTTTTGCGGCTACAAATCCACAAGTTTTTAAAATAACTTGTTTTATAGAAGATGTTCTACCTTCAAGAATAAAAAATATTCTTGAAGTTATAGAAGGCGTTAAACAAATTGAAATCTTTAAAAATGTAAAAATTGGCAGGCAATATATCGATATTGCATTTACTTTTGGTAAATTAAGAAAGTTTGTACCTTCTGTCAAGAATTTTTTAGAAATTATGGATATGATATTTAAAGGAGTTAAATTTGATTCTGAAATTTTATTTTCTTGGTTTATGACCAAAATTCGCGAAGAATTGCTAAAACAAACTAATTGGAAGAAACCTATGGTTTTAGAAGCGTATGCAACATTTTTATTTTTAAAAAAATTGGGAATTTTGTTTGAGAAAAGTTATATACAAAAAGGAGACGAAATTATGAATGAGCTGAAAGCAAAAATTGAAGAATTTTTTAATAAGTTCCCTGATACATTTTATTCGCCTCCACACAAAGCTATATTTTTGCTTGGTGTTCTGGTTCAAAAGTTATTAGATATCCAATTTTCAGAAAGAGGGGCTGCTCCTTTCAGAAAGCATTTAAAAAACTTTAAGATGAGAGAAGCCGATTTTAAGGGATTGCTTTCAAAAACACAAAACAAACTGGAAGAATATAAAAAGAATTACTATCGTGATATAGAAAGCCTTATTTCATCTTACTTTATTGAAAGTGGAAAGAACTGGAAAATAAATACTGATGAACTTAATTTTTATTTTGTCCTTGGCATGAATTTAACAAGCGAAGTATCCAATTATCTAAAAATTAAAGAGGAGGAACAAAATGGCTAATATAAAAAATAGGTCGGAGATTATATTTATTTATGACATCAGGGATGCAAATCCAAATGGTGACGTTGACGAAAATAGGCCAAGAATTGATGAAGAAACAGGCATTAATATTGTTACTGATGTGAGACTAAAAAGAACAATTCGGGACTATCTTCATGACTTTAAAAATCAAGATGTATTTGTAAGGGAAGAAAGAGAACAGGATGGTAGTTTAAAAACAAAGGAAAAATTATATGATGAGTATAAAACACCCGAAGAGATAATAAAAAAGTGTATAGACATTAGGCTCTTTGGTGGAACTTTTGCGTTGAAAAAAGACAAGAAAACCAAAAAAGATACAGAATCTCAAGATACGTCAGAAAGGGCATTCTCTTTAACAGGTCCGGTCCAGTTTAAATTTGGCAGATCTTTGCATAAAGTTGGAGAGCCAACATTAATAAAGGGAACCACTGTTTTGCCATCTGCAGAAAAGAAAGGAGCAGGAACTTTCTGGGAAGCATATATTCTTCCATATTCTTTAATTTGTTTCTATGGCATCATAAACGAAAATGCTGCGAAAAATACAGGATTAACGGAAGGCGATATAGAACTATTAATTGATGGAATGTGGAATGGGACAAAAAATCTCATAACTCGTTCTAAGTCAGGTCAAATGCCAAGATTATTACTTCAAATTATATACAAAGAAAGTAATTATCACATAGGGGACCTGGATAAAAAAATTGCTCTTATTTCAGAAAAACCGCATGAAGAAATAAGAACAATTTCAGAGGTTAAGCTTGACTTTACAGAGCTTGCAAAGGTACTTGGAAAAAATAAAGATAAGATACTTAAAGTACGCTACTTGCAGGATGATGATTTGCAAATAGTGAAAGAAAACATCTCTGTCAATATAAAATCCCTTGTAAACAATGTAGAGTTTCAAGAAATAAAATTACCAAAAGTTTAAAAATGAAGGGAGTTATAAATGAGTTTTTCTAAATATCTTGTATTTGATATTTGGGGTGATTATGCTCATTTCAAAAAATACTATACAACCTCATCTCCTTTGACATTTTCTGTTCCTCCAAGAACTGTCATAATAGGTATCATTGGAGCTATTTTAGGTTTTAATAAAGATGAATATTTGAAAATAATGAATAAAAGCAACGCAAAAATCGCTATACGTATATTAAACCCTATAAAAAAAATTAGATTTTCAATAAATCTCATAAATACTAAAGATGGGTACTGGACACCAATAAAAATTGGGTCACACAGCCCAAGAACTCCAGTTACTTTTGAGTTTCTAAAATCTCCTAAGTTCAGAGTTTATTTTGCCCATGCAGATTCAACAGTCTACAAAAAATTTAGAGATTTGTTAAAAAAACATGAATGTGTTTATACCCCTTATTTAGGCATCTCTGAATTAATTGCAAACTTTGAATTTATTGAAGAAACAGAGGTAGTTGAACAGATAAAGGAATATGCAAATGTTCTGACCGTTATACCGATTGATTCTTCTCTTACAGTTGAATTTGAAACTGGGAAAAGATATTTTAAAGATAGAATCCCTGTAGACATGATAGAAGGAAGGATAGTGAACGAATATAAAGAAATCATATTTGAAGCAAATGGTTCTTCGATAAAGGCTTTGAATAACGATTTTATCCGGTTAAAAAATGGAAATGTTATCGCCATCTTGTAAGAGATGTCTTGCACATCCAGAAAAACCATTAAAACATCATCTGGAAAATACAGGAAAATTAAGTGAATATTTGATTAAAAAGTTACCTCTAAATATTCCGTGTTTAGATAAACAGGCTTTAATTGGAATATCTTATCTGATAGGCGTTTATCATGATTTTGGAAAAGCAACGAGATTTTTTCAAGAGTATTTGGCAGAGCGTGATATAGAAAAAAAAGCTAAATTAAAAAATCAAGAAGAAACTAAGCACAGCCTTTTATCAGCCATTGCCACTTATTATGCTGTTGACCAATATTTACAAGAAAATAAACTTGAAAACGAATGGAAGGAATTTTTTCTTCATTCATCTTTTATAGTAGTCAGGAGGCATCATACAAATCTCATTTCTGTTTTAGATGACTTAAGATTTGAAAACGAAAAGATATTACAAAAACAGATAGAAAATTTTTGCTTTAATTGTTTAAGGTATCTTCCCTATTTCGAAACTGTTGTGGAGAAGATGAACTCATATAACAAATTGCATTTAACAAAGTTAGGACTTCATACCTGGTTTGACAATAATAAACATTTGGGTTTGTTACCCTTCTTGGTCCACCATCTCTTGTACTCTATTTTATTAGATGCGGATAAGCATGAAACGGTTTTAGAAAACATTGTTGCCAGAAAAACTATCCAACCGGATTTAATAGATAAATTCCGTAAATATAAAAATTTTGATACTCCCATGAGTAAGGTCGATGAATTAAGAAATGAAATTTATACACAAGTTATAAACCAAGTAAGTGAAATCAAATTAAGTAATAATAGAATTATATCTTTCACTGCGCCCACAGGGGCAGGAAAAACACTTACTTCTATTGCATTTGCACTTAAATTAAGGGAAGCCATTCAAGAAATGTTAAAATATTCTCCCCGCGTCATATACTGCCTTCCTTTTTTGAGTATTATTGACCAGAATGCAAAAATCTTGGAAGATGTTTATGAAACAACAATGGGAGAAAAACCAACCTCAGATATTTTATTGATTCATCATCACTTATCTGATTATTTTTATCAAATCTATAAAACAGAATATGATGCTGACGAAAGCGAAATTCTTATAGAAGGTTGGGATTCAGAAATAATAATTACAACCTTTGTTCAATTTTTTCATACTCTTTTTTCCAATAATAAAAAAGTTATTAGGAAATTTAATAAGATACCAGGAAGTATTATTATTTTGGATGAAATTCAGTCTTTTCCTCATAAGTATTGGTTGCTATTCAAAGAAGTAGCAAGTTATCTCGCAGAATATTTTAATACCTATTTCATATTATCTACAGCCACGCAACCAGCAATCTTTGAGTTTTCAAAAGAAGTTGTCCCGAAAAAAGACCAATTTTTCCAATCCTTAAATAGGACGCATATTAGGTTTAATACAACAAAACAACTTACGATTAATCAATTGGTTGATAAATTAGTTATAGAATTAAAGGAACAACCAAAAGATACTATGGTTGTATTAAACACTGTAGGGGCGGCAGAAGCATTGTTTAAATCACTCAAGGGTTATTTGAAGAACTTAGCATTCCAAATTTTTTATTTATCTTCCCATGTCGTTCCATATGAAAGATTTCAACGAATAGAAAAAATTAAGGCACCGTCAAATAATAAGAAATTACTTATTACAACCCAACTAGTTGAAGCTGGAGTGGACCTTGATTTTGAGAAAGTTATCAGGGATTTAGGCCCAATGGATAGCATCAGTCAAGTAGCAGGAAGAGCCAATCGAAACGGACAAATGAACAAAGGTGAAGTCGAAATAGTAAAATTGGTTTCTGACAATAATAGAAAATTTAGCACATTAATATATGATACTATTCTTATAGATTGCACAGAAAGATTAGTACAATCAATAGCAGAACTAAATGAACCAGATTTATTTTATTACGTTGAAGAATATTTCAGGAATCTAAGAAATTCTATTTCCAATGACCTTTCTAACGAATATATTAAGCATATTAAGTATTTGAACTATGATGAAGTTGGTAGGTTTAAGCTTATAGAAGATGAAGAAAAAATAGATATTTTTATTGAGTTGAATGAAGAAGCTAGCAAATATTGGAAAAATTATGAAATGATTATTAAAGAAGATAATTTTTGGTTGCGAAAAAAAGAGTTTAATAAAATTAAGAATAAATTTTATAAATACGTGATTTCAGTATCATCTCGGACATCGAATAAACCTCCAAAAATCAACGGCTTTCATCTTGTAACGAAAGAAAACATAGGTGAATTCTATGATTCTGAAACAGGTTTTAAATTTTCTTCTTCCTGTGTCATATGGTAATGCATTCAATCATTTAGTTATAATGCTTTTCAAGCACAAAGAAATGACTTATGCCCGCAAACACATGAAATAAAATGATCAGGGTTACAGGAACACTGGTCTGGTATTA
>CAYRRM010000087.1:2941-6156 GCA_964426675.1 uncultured Lentisphaera sp. | reverse complement strand
TGTAACATCAGCATCTCCTGTTGTATCAATAAAAACATTTCCTCTTATTTTTTGTTTTCCACTTTTATTTACAACTTCTACTTCTTTTATTTCTCCATTTTCTACTTTTGAAGATATAACAAAGGAGTGATAAAAAATTTCTACTTTTTGTTCTAAAAGTAATAGTTCAGAAACATATTTAAAAATCTCTGTATCAAAAGATATTCCCCTTTTTTTATATGCATTTTCCCATTTTTCACATCCATCAAATTCAGACATTTTCTCAACAAGAATTTTCAAAAAACCAGCAACAGAAGGTTCATCTTCAGATAAATAATGCCCAACTATTGGGCCAATAAGTCCAGCAGTTGCCATACCACCTAAAAAACCATATCTTTCAATTAAAAGAACGCTACTACCACTTTTTGCAGCAGCCCAGGAAGCAGCAATTCCAGCAGGTCCACCTCCTATTACAACTACATCTTTTTTAATTTCCATTCTTCCTCCTTTACGAGGTCTTATTTAAGCATCAAGGGAAAATTCAACCTATAACCTATCTACTCCGGGCTACCTATACTTTATCCCTTTTACCCAGAGTATTCACCTCTTCTGACTTTTATCGTATCATCTCCTTTTTCTCCTAAACTCCTTCCTTTCATAAAGGAAGGTTGGGATGGATTTCTAAATCTCCCCTGACCCCTCTTTGTTAAAGAGGGGAACTTTCTAATTATCTTTCCCTTTTCCCTTTTACTCCTTCTACCGAACAGATGGTGGATGATAAAATACACTTTTTCCCCAATTTACTGCACAACATTGCAAACCCAACAGAGTTTTTGTCGGAACTACAAACAACTAAAAACATCTTTACCTCTTATACCTTTCATCACCTCCTCTCTGCCTTTTATTTTTTCCCATGTCTAATTTATACACCATATAAAAATTCTGTCAAGTGGTTATCTATCAATGGTTGGCAAAATCGGTGGAGAAGTTGACTTGTCAAAAGATTTAATTTATGTTATCATTTGTTATCATTTGATATTGGAGGTGATAAAATGGAAAAAGTTTTTTTAGGAACCAGAATTTCGCAATCAGTAGCGGAGGATTTAAAAAAGTTTTGTAAAGAACATGGAATAAAAATGAATTATTTGGTTTCAGAAGCAATTCAAGAAAAATTAGAAGAATTAAAAGAAGACGAAGAAGATATTGCTACTGTCCAGGAAAGAGAAAACGAGCCAGTCCTATCTGAAAAAGAGTTTTATAAACGGATAAGAAAACGAGGACTTTAATTTAATGTGGATACTAAATTTCAAATCAAGTGTTGAAAAAGATACTAAAAAAATAAAAAAAGATGAGTGGGATAGAATTAATAAAGATATTCAGAATTTGAAAATTAACTCACTACCGCTGGGAGTAAAAAAAATTAAAAGAGGCAAACAATCACATTATCGCATAAGAAATGGAGATTTTAGAATAGGATACAGATTAGATTTCTCTCAAAAAATAATTACAATTATTTATATTAAACGCAGAAGTGAAGATACTTATAAATAACCTATGGGATGTATTCCATAGGTGAACAGTGAGATTAAACTCAGCAGAGATGACTTCTATTTTTTAAAAGTCCGTTCAAGATTTAAAAGAGTAGAGATACATCAGACATTAAATATATGGCATTGTTTGAATAAGTTGAGATATATAGGTAACACCTCCTTGGTTCTGGAAAAGGTATCAGATATAAGTAAAATAGAGCAGAAAGGAGGAGGTGTGTAGATGGTAGAGTTTCCAGGTAGGTTTGTAGGTAAGTTTATCCCATTTCCGAGGCAAGAAAACAGGCCGAAGGTACCGGGGATAGTATATCGGATAGAGGAGTATGAGAAGTTAAGCAAGGCAGGGAAGCAGCGGTTAGAATGGATAAGGAAGTATGAGAAGTGGGAGAATGTCAGTAAGGTATGCCGGTACTATGGGATAAGCAGGAAGACCTTTTACAAGTGGTATAGGTGGTATGAACTTTTTGGGATTAGAGGTTTAGGAGATAAGAGGGCAGGTCCGAGGAGGAAGAGGCAGCCGGAGATAACACAGCAGGAGGAGTTAAGGATAAAGCAGCTGAGTGAACCTGTAAATCCCTTAATTTGGAACATTATTTTTCAAGGGTAAGGACACCTGAGGATAATCCTGCAATAGAACGATATAATAGGACACTGGAAGAGGAGTTTTTACAATGGGTAATTATATAGATAATCCGGATGTTTTTAATCCACTTGTACACCGAATGGCTGATAGAGTATAATTCCTAATCGTCCACACCAGTCATTGGGCTATTTATCCCCTATGGAATTTCTGTCTCAAAAACAGGGGGGTAAAGTGTTATACCCAACTTGTACAAATTTTTGACTTTTAACATAGGAGAAAGAAATGGTTAAAATTGAAAATGGACTTATAAGTTTTTGTTTAAATGGGGTTTTGTTTAAGGAATGTTTGATGTCTCTTGATGTTGATGATATTTGCCTTAAAAGTGTATCTTCAGAAATTTCAATTAAGGATAAATCTAATTTTATTTTGCATTGTAAGTTTCCAGAAAAAAATATTGAGTGGGAGATATTTTTTAAGGAAAGTAATGGAGAACAGGTTATTGAATCAAAAATAATGAATTATGGTAAGAGAGCAGTTAAACTTGGTAAGGCATTTTTATTGGATGCCAAAATTGAAGGATTTAAAAATGAGCAAGATGAAGTTGCTGTTTTTCCATTACAAATATATGGACAGAAAGTTTATAGGATAGATGACCCTGAAATGCCTGAAAATAGTCAAGTAATAGTTCAATTTAGCAACAATACTAAACATTTATCTTTACAAGGTGCTTTTTTAACTTTCCAAAGGTGCAATACCAAACTTATAGTTAAAAGGTCAGTTTATGATCTTGATGGATTACAAGCATATTGTGATTTTGCTGGATGGGAACTGGCACCGGGTGAATCAACCCTCACAGAGATATTTCGTATAATAGTTGGTAATAATCCTTATACACAACTTGAAAATTGGGCAGATAGAGTAAAAGATATAATAAAACCAGATATCTGGGAAAATACTCCATTAGGATTTTGTGGTGAGGCCTGGGCTATATTTGATGGAAAAGATAATTATGCAAACGTTGTCTCTGAAAATCTTAATGCTATAAATAAACGCCTTGCTGGATTTGGATTTAAATATTTATGGACAAGTATGCATAATTTTGAAGG
>CAYRRM010000087.1:0-2841 GCA_964426675.1 uncultured Lentisphaera sp. | reverse complement strand
AAAACAATAAAGTTTCTTAAAAATGTTTTTAAGACATATAGAAAATGGGGAATAAGGTATTATATGGTAGATTTTCTTGAAGCGGGTGCAGGGAATATTCATCGTTTCCCTTATAAAAAACATTTCAATAAAAATCTTGTAGCAGGGCCAGAGGTATATACAAATGCTCTCAAAACATTAAAAAAAACTGCTGGGAAAGACACATATTTATTAAGTTCCACAGGTCCCCAGGTTCATAATGCGGGAATACTTGATGGGGTTCGTGTTGGTAATGATTTTGGAGAAGGAAGGCATATTAATAAAGAAGCATTTTTTTATCCTGCTTCCTATGTAATTAACAAATGTGATTTCTGGACAGGTCCTAAAGAAGCATTACTTTCACAGGCAGCCCATTATTATACACATCGCAAACTTTACATTACCGATTCTTCAAATCTTCTTACAGTAGATAAACCTATACCACTTACTCATGCACAAATACATGCTACTATTCACGCATTCAGTGGTGGACCAACAATATTAGGTGATGATATTCGTAATATTAGTGAAGAAAGATTAAACCTTATTAAAAAAACACTACCAAGAAGTAAAGAAATTGGTTTTCCTGTTGACCTTTTTACATCTGTTTCACCTGATTATCCAAAATTATTTTTGCGTTCTATTGTTAAACCATGGGGTGAATATAAAGTTCTTGCAATATACAATTTTGAATCAGTCCCTAAAAATATAAAAGTGCCTTTTGAAACTCTTGGAATGGAAAAAGGACAAAATTATTTAGTGTGGGATTTCTGGAATGAAAAGTTTGAAGGGAAGAGAATAGACAATATTGATATAAATGTCCAACAAGAAAGTGTTACAGTTCTGAGATTTGTAAAAGATAAAGAACAACCAGCAATACTTGGAACAGATATGCATATTATGATGGGGGAAATGGAAATTAAGAATTTTGAATATAATTCTAAAAAAATGGAATGCTGTCTTACAGTTGAAAGACCCAAAGGGGAAAGTGGAACATTATTTCTTTATGCTCCTGAAAACATTTATGTTAAAGAGACGGATGGTCTGCATATATCAAAAGATGGAAACTATAATACCCTTGTTATAGCAATCCCATTGAAATTCAAAAAGAAGGTAGTTGAAAAAATCATAAAGTTTGGACAAATTGAAAAAAATTGAAATTGTTGAAAAACTTATTGAAAATTTTTCAAAATTACCTGGTATAGGACTTAAAAGTGCAGAAAGAATTGTGAATTTTTTAATTACAGGTGATAATGAATTCATTGATAATTTTGTAGAAAACCTTGCCAACCTGAAAAAGAAAATAAAAATATGTCAGAATTGTTTTAACCTCTAACTCTGCAAGAATTAAGTAATATATCATCTCTACTGTCCAATAAAAATTTCATCCCTCGAACAAACTCATTTCATAGCAAGGGTCTCGTACCCTTCCAACTTTTTTGAGACTCAGATTCAGCAAATCAATAACATCCACTCTTGTAAACAGACGTTTTTTGATAACCCTTGTTAGATACAATAGAGAATACTTATTCCTGCTGTCCAAAGATAAGGGTAAAAAAAGGATTTTTCGCTACTTTTACCAGTCCTAAGTGATACCACGTGTTCTGATGCATCTTCAGTCCTGTCTCTATATCCTGTAAACTCTTCTTTCCAATGACTGGGCATATAAGTTTACCAATAACTGATTCCACGCTGTGAAATGCTTGGTATATCTGTTCGCTTGCTCCTTTACAACCTCTTGCTCAAACTGGTACCTCAGCAACATATTTAATATTTGATTGAAAATTATGCTATTATATTCCATACCAACATCCTTGTGAGGGTTAACTGCTTCTTAAACAATATACCCTGCAGGGGGTCGGCTCTCAAAATCATAAATTGTCAAAAAGTTTTATTGGACAGTAGTGAATTCCTACACATATGAGAGGAGAGGGATGAGGAAGAGGAATTACTTTTTGAAGCTAATATACATTACCAATTAACGAAAGGGCACTCTATGAAAAAGGAGAAAGAAAATGTTTTAAACAGGATAGTTCTCATCACAGGAGTGTTTTTTCTTCTGCTTGTACTCAACCTGTGGAACTCAGGAAATCTTGGAGTTATACCACAACTGTTTAAAAATCCGAGAATTCAGGTTTTCACTATAGTTGTCACAGCAATACTACTGGAAGCAATCCCATTCATACTTATCGGGACACTGTTATCAGGTCTGATAGAGGTCTTTGTCTCTGAAGAAAAAATTAAAAAGGTCTTTCCTCCCAACAGATTTCTGTCTGCTGTCATTGGCTCTTTTCTTGGGGTCATTTTCCCTGTATGTTCCTGCGGTAATGTGATTGTAACAAAGAGATTACTAAAAAAAGGGGTCGATACTTCTGGCGGGCTGGCTTATATGCTTGCCTCACCTATTATAAACCCTATAACAATTTTCTCAACACTTGTCGCCTTTTCTTATTCATTGCATATTGTTATGGGAAGGATACTACTTACATTTATCTCAGCAGTTGCTATTTCCCTTATGCTCTCTAAAAACAAGGATATACTGAAAGAAGATACAGCAGAGTACTGTACCCATAATCACAATCTGTCTAAAACAGAAAGAATCTTCCACCATGCAGAAAATGATTTTTTGCTGATGGGACGATATCTTGTGCTTGGAGCAATTGCTGCTGGGATATTTCAGACATTTATATCACGGGAGGTATTTATCGCACTATCAGGAAATAAAGTCCTTTCTGTGTTTCTGATGCAGATACTTGGAATACTTTTGTCTCTTTGCTCCTTCGCAGATGCGTTTGTTGCAAGTTCTTTTGTCAATATGCCTTC
>CAYRRM010000086.1:0-6182 GCA_964426675.1 uncultured Lentisphaera sp. | reverse complement strand
CCCTTTCCCCTTTCTCCTTTCACCTTTTACCCTCTGTAGATAACATGGCCGACCTGATGGCCTGGGCAGATCTGGCAATCGCTGCAGGTGGGAGTACTTCATGGGAATTAGTATTTATGAAAACCCCTTCGGTTTTTACCATTACATCACAAGATCAATATCAGATTGTTAAAGCACTTGTAACAAAAGGAATTGCAGATGAATTAAATGGTCAGGCAAGTGAAAGTGACTATAACACAATTATATATACAATATTTGACCCTAAGAAGAGAGCTAATATGAGTTCTAAAGGAAGGTGCTATGTAGATGGCAAAGGTGCAAAAAGAGTGATACAGGAGGCGCAAAATGTCTGAAATAAGAATTGGGGATTACCTAGTAGGATCAGGCCAACCACCTTTTATTGTAGCAGAAGTCGGAATAAATCATAATGGAGAGCTTGAGAAAGCTTTCGAGATGATTCGAGTGGCAAAAGAATGTGGTGCAAATGCAGTTAAATTTCAAACTTTCAAAGCAGAAGAATTTGTTGGAGACCCAGCTTTAACATACACATATATATCACAGGGTAAGCAAATAACAGAAAGTATGTTAGATATGTTTAAACGATATGAGTTTTCGGAAAAGGAGTGGTTTTTAATAAAAAGAAAATGCGATGAAGAAAAGATCATTTTCTTGTCTACACCACAGAATTATACTGATTTGCAATTTCTTCTTAAAATTGGGATCCCAGCCATTAAAGTAGGCTCTGATGATTTTACTAATCTACCTTTATTAAAAAAATACGAAAAAACAGGTTTGCCAATCATCCTGTCATGTGGTATGGCTAATTTGGCTGAAGTTTTTGAGACTCTTGAAACAGTTGGAACATTTGAAGGGTATCCCACAATTCTTATGCTTTGTACTTCTCAGTATCCCACGCCGCCTGAGGACGCAAATTTATTAAAATTGCAAACTTTGAAGAATGTCTTTCCTGAACTTATATTGGGGTATTCTGACCATACCCAAGGCGCTATTGCCGCGTGTGTCGCTGTAGCCTTAGGCGCCGTTTTATTTGAAAAACATTTTACTTTAGATAATAATTTACCAGGGCCAGATCACTGGTTTTCGGAAAATCCAAAAGGACTGAAAAAATGGATTGACACTATAAGATTGTCTCACCTCATGTTAGGCAATCCGATTGTTCGTCCCACCTCAACAGAGTTGATTAATATAAAAGAGTTTAGAAGGGTAATTGTTGCGGCTTGCCAAATTAAAAAAGGCAATACATTTACAGAGATGAATCTTACTACGTTGCGCGTTAAAGGAGGTAATGGTCTGCCACCAAAGTATTTTCCCATGTTAGTTGGTAAGAAAGCCTGTAAAAATTATTACAAGGGGGAGCCTGTTCTTTTATGAAGAAAAAAATTTTTTTCTTAGTAAACAATCTTGAGGAATTTTGCTCTTATGATTTGCTAAAAAAGTATCTCTATGATGTTTCAATAACAGTAGGGGAAACATTTCCGGAACATCCAGAAGATTACGATCTAGTGATTCTTTGGAACTATAAAAAAATAATCCATGGTTTGAATGGAATAAGCAATATTATTTTATTTCACACTTCTGATTTGCCAAAGGGAAAAGGATGGGCACCCATTTACTATACAATAGTAAATAAGGAAGAGTATTACACGATTACAGGGTTATTTGCTGCAAATGAGGTAGACTCAGGTGATATAATAGTTAAAGCGAGATTCAAGATGAAGGATAATTATACGGCAACTATTCTGAGACAATGGGATAATGATATTTCATTAATATTAATAAAAAAAATCCTCGAGAAGTTTAAAGACAAACCATTAAAAGGAATGAAACAAACTGGTAATGAAACCTATTTTAAAAGAAGATATAGAGATGATAATGAAATTTCACTTGATGAACGACTTAAAGAAATTGTTGATAAGCTTCGGGCCAGCGAGCCACAACACCCTGCTTTTTTCTTTTATAATGGTTATAAATATTTTATATTTATACAACCTGAGTTTGAACCAAAATTCCCTGACGACCTTGAGATTATATTCTATGATTCCACACAATAAACCCACATTAGGAATGGAAGAAGAAGAGGCCGCCATAAGGGTATTGCGCACAGATTGGATTGCTCAGGGGGCGGAAGTGGAGGCATTTGAAAATGAATTTTGTGATTTTATTGGATTAGCCCACGGTCATGCAGTAGCAGTTTCTAGTGGAACTGCTGCACTCTTTTTGGCATTATGGGTTCTTGGTGCAAAATGCAAAAAGATTGCTATTCCTGTTTATTCGTGTTCGGCATTGAGGCATGCTGTAGCTATGGCAGGTGGAATTGAAGTTCTTATAGATGTAGGAATTAACTCTCCAAATATTGATTCATATAAGCTTATTGAATCCAGAGCTAAAATTGCAATAATACCTCATATGTATGGACTTCCGGTAGATTTTCAGCAAATAGAGAGTGAAAATGTTTTAATTATTGAAGATTGTGCACAGGCACTCGGTGCAAAAATTGCCGACAAACATGTTGGTTTATTCGGTAAGTTAGGGGTATTTTCCTTTTATGCGACAAAATTAATAACCACAGGTGGATATGGAGGAATGGTTGTATCACAGGATAAATCGTTAATTAATTCTATTCGTGATTATAGGGAATTTGACTTACGTCATGATAAATTGCCAAGATTTAATTTTAAAATGGGTGATATACAGGCTGCAATAGGAAGAGTACAATTACGTAAACTGCAATTATTTTTAAAATTGAGAGATGAAATATTCATTCGATACAAAGAGGCGGGTCTAAATTTACTTGACATTCACGAAAAGGATAAGGGGCACCTAAAACCTGTTAGATACAGAGCGGTTATGTTAACTACAAATCCACTAAATCTAATTAAAAAACTCTCTTCAATCGGGGTTTCGGCTATTGCACCAATAGAAGATTGGGAGCTGTTAGGTGATGGCAATTTTTTCCCAAACGCTTTTAAATTATCAAAAATGACCGTCTCTTTGCCAATTTACCCGTCTCTTTCTGAAAATGAGGTAGATCTTATCATAAAGGGGGTTTTATCCAAATGATCTTGTCGGCTCATCAACCAGCGTATCTCCCATGGCTTGGTTATTTTGATAAAATTGTAAGAAGTGATTTTTTCATTTTTCTTGATAATGTCCAATTTGAGAAAAACAGCTACATTAATAGAAATAGAATAAAAACACCACAGGGCCCAATCTGGTTAACCGTCCCAGTCATCACAAAAGGACATACAAGTGAGACATTATTGCAAACAAAGATTGATAACAAGCAGAATTGGAAAAAAAAACATATCAATTCTATATATCAGAATTACAAAAAAGCGCGGAGATTTAATGAACTGTTTCCCAAACTTGAAGAGTTATATATGAATGATTATGAGTTTTTGTCGGATTTATGTTGGGAACATTTATCATTTTGGTTGGAGGAATTACAAATTAAAACAAAAATTATTCGCGCAAGTCAGTTGCCCGTTAAAGGTTACAAATCTGACTTGATACTTCAAATTTGCAAGTATTGCAAAGCTGACCATTACATATCGGGCATACATGGCAAGAATTACCTCGAAATAGATAAATTTTTGAGTGAAGGTATAATTGTCGAGTTTCAAGAATTTATGCATCCTCAATACCCCCAACTATATGGCGATTTTTTACCATTTATGGGAATAGTTGACTTTTGCATGAATACACACGAGGTAAGTCTAATAACAGGAGGTAGGTAATGACTTTTTCAAATGAATGGAATCAGATATATAAAGGGAATAAACATTTAAGTATTTGGCCATGGAGTGACCTGGTAAGTTATGTTAAAAGGTATTGCAGAGAATTGTCACCCTCCTCTAATGTGCTGGAACTCGGTTGCGGTGCTGGTGCAAATATACCCTTTTTCCTTTCCTTGCCTGTTAACTATTATGGAATAGATGGTAGCGAAGTTATTATTAGAATGCTCAAAAGAAAATTTCCCAAAATTAAAAATAATTTAACTGTCGCTGACTTCACAAAAGATATACCATTTTCCCATAAATACGACCTTGTAGTCGATAGAGCTTCTCTTACCCATAACTCCACACATGCAATAAGAAATGCGCTAAAAATCATTAAAGATAAAATTATACCTGGGGGGAAATACATCGGAATAGATTGGTTTTCTACTAAACACAGCGATTTTAGAAAAGGTTGGGCGACTGACGATCCATTCACAAAAAAGGATTATGTGAACGGCCAATTTGCATGTACTGGTAATGTACACTTTTCAGATATCGAGCATTTGATAGAATTGTTTGAAGGTTTTGAGATTGAAGTCATGGAATTAAAAGTCGTTAACAGATTAATCCCAAAAGATAAATTTAAATTTGCCGCCTGGAATTTCGTCGCCAAAAAAATATGAGAAGTATGGACAGCATTTTAGTTATAGCAGCCCATCCTGATGATGAAGTTCTAAGTTGCGGTGGCACAATTGCAAGATTTGTAGAAGAAGGAATAGAAGTATATGTTGCTATTCTTGGAGAAGGAATTACTTCGCGTTACAATAACCGAGCTATAGCAGACAGCCAGGATTTAAAAAAGTTAAAAGAGAGCTGTAAAAGTGTAGCCGAATTTTTAGGAATTAAAGAATTGTTTTTATTTGATCTTCCTGATAACCGTTTTGACACTGTTTCCTTGCTAGATATAATTAAAATTATAGAATCAATAATTGATAAGGTTAAGCCTTCAATTATTTTTACACATCATAGTGGTGATTTAAATATAGACCATTCAATTGTGCATCGGGCTACAATTACAGCTACCAGGCCTATTTTAGGAAAGACTGTTAAGACTGTTTATACATATGAAATACCATCGTCTACCGATTGGGCTTTTGGACAGTTTGGCACAACATTCAAACCTAATGTTTTCATTGATATAGAAAAAACGCTTGAAAAGAAAGTTAATGCAATGCTTATGTATGAGACTGAGGTTCGGGCTTTTCCTCATCCTCGCTCTCCGGACGCACTAAAGGCGGTTTCATATAGGTGGGGATCAATTGCAGGGGTAAAAGCAGCAGAGGCATTTGAATTAATAAGAGAAATAAAGTAAGGAAGGCCGTTATGAGGAAAGAAATAAAGTTTAGCAATAAGATAATCGGTGGGGAACACCCTGTATTTATTATTGCAGAACTTTCTGCCAATCACAACCAGGATTTTAATCAGGCGGTTGAGCTTATAAAAGCAGCAAAGGAAGCAGGTGCTGATGCTATAAAACTACAGACATACACACCAGATACTATGACTATTGATTGTGATAATGAATACTTCCGGATAGGTAAAGGAACAATCTGGGAAGGAAAAACACTTTATGAATTATATAAAGAGGCCTATACACCTTGGGAGTGGCAGCCGGAATTGAAAAGGATTGCAAATGACCTTGGTATGGAGCTTTTTTCAACACCTTTTGATAAAACAGTTGTAGACTTTTTGGAAAAGATGGATGTGCCATGCTATAAAATCGCCTCTTTTGAACTTGTGGATGTTCCACTCATCCAATACGTCGCCCAAACTGGTAAGCCTATAATCATATCAACGGGCATGGCAACACTTGGGGAAATAGAAGAGGCCGTTCAGGCAGCGAGAGAGGTAGGGTGTAAAGAAATCGCCCTGCTCAAGTGCACCAGTGCATATCCTGCCCCACCTGAGGAGATAAACCTGAGAACCATACCTCACATGGCCGAGGCCTTTGGCTGTCCCGTTGGGCTCTCAGACCATACGCTCGGTATAGCCGTGCCAGTAGCGGCAGTTGCCCTTGGTGCATGCATTATCGAAAAGCATTTTACCCTTTCAAGGAAAATACCAGGCCCTGACAGTGCCTTTTCCCTCGAACCCCATGAATTCAAAGAAATGGTGAACGCCGTCCGAATAGCAGAAAAAGCCCTTGGCAAGGTAAGTTACGAAGTCACAGAACACGAAAAAGCAAGCCGTGTCTTTCGCCGTTCTCTCTTTGTTGTGAAAGACATGAAGGCAGGCGAAACCTTCGCCGAAGAAAATATCCGCTCCATCCGCCCGGGATATGGAGTTAAACCTAAAAATTTAAACACTATCATTAATAGAAAGGCGCTAATAGATATTAAAAAAGGCACCCCATTTTCGTGGAATTTAATTTGTGGAGATGTA
>CAYRRM010000085.1:0-6201 GCA_964426675.1 uncultured Lentisphaera sp. | reverse complement strand
TACCAAGATCGTTTGCAATCTTTTTCAATTCTGGCTGCCACTCCCAAGGGGTATAGGCTTCTTTATAGAGCTCATAGAGCGTCTTTCCTTCCCAGATTGTCCCTTTCCCTATTCGAAAATATTCATTATCACAGTCAATAGTCATAGTATCTGGTGTGTAGGTCTGAAGTTTTATAGCGTCAGCGCCTGCCTCTTTTGCCGCTTTTATGAGCTCAACCGCCTGATTAAAATCCTGATTGTGATTGGCAGAAAGTTCGGCAACAATAAATACGGGATGATTGCTATCAATTTTACGGTTGCCGATTATAAACTCTTTTTTCATAAACTTTTTATCCTCCTTCATTTTCATGCAGAGCTCTTTTTTAATGCCAGCATCTCATTCCAGGTTAACCATTTAGATGTACCATTAGATATAAGATCCATTGTTCGATCAGGTCCAATATTCATTAAAGCATCCAATATAGAAAGATATGGTATGAAATTTTCGGGTGAACCAATTTGTGGATAAGGTTTAATTTGAAAATCTTGAAAATACACCTCAATGTCTGGTATAGGGAACAAGCCATCTGCAAACATATAATCAAATGAACCTTTTGCACAATAGTATGTGTGCGCATTACATAATCGTAATAATTCCACAACACGTTTTGATCTTTGCGCAGATGATGGAAACTTTGAACTTAACAAAAACTCTCTATTTAACCCAAGGATCTTGCATATAGTTTCAATAAATTCAATATTCTGTATGGCAAGATTTTCTTTTTTCTCAAGTAGCCACTTTTCCACATATGGCGAGATATCTTTATAATATTCTGCCTTAGAATAATTTTGTTGAATTCTTTTCCACATCTTTACGCGCCAAGGAATATCTTCATTAATGAGTGTCTTATTTAATGGCGCTCCAAACGATAAAGTTTTTCGCACAGGGACAGAATACCAGTCGACTTGCCCTTTATTAATAAAAAGTCTATTTCTTTGATGATAACTTTGTACCGAAAATTGAAAATCATCAAGGAATATAAACTTTTCAGACACATAAATTAGTTCAAAATATCCAAGCCACGGTAAAAATGTTGGCTGCATCATTGCTACTTTCATGGTTTATAAACAAATTGTGTTACTTTTCTCTCTGCCCTATTTTTCTGGCAGGACTGCCCACATAAATTCCCCATGGCTCAACATTCTTATTTACAAAACTTCCTGCTCCAATTACAGCTCCTTCGCCAATAACTATATTAGGCATCAGTATACAGTTTGCACCTATGTAAACATCATCTTCGATAACTATTTTTCCATATAGCGCTTTTGACGAACCTTCAGGGAGACCATCAACCATTTTTAGCCCTTTGGCATGAGAGTAAACGGCAGACAAAATAACTGAACCTGGTCCAACTGAAACTCTATTACCAATAATAGTTTCCCCTCCCCCCCATATCACTACGTGAGGCTGTATATCAGAATATTGTCCAATTTTGACACCTTTGCCAGCGAATACAAAAACAAAATCTCTTATTCGGCAATAATCATCAAGTTCAATCATATGCGGATAAGCCAGTTTAGCTAGAGGATAGATGCGCACCCCTATTCCGCATTTTTTTAACCTGTCTTTAACATTCTCACCCATTAATTCAACATCTTTAATTTCAAATAACATCTTTTATTTACCTCCTGTTTCTACCTTAAAAGTTGCTCCTTTTCTCCTTAAAAGTTGCTTTCTTTTCTCAATAAGAAATTTAAATCTACCGCTTTCCATCTCTTTTTTATAATCAACTACCATTTCCTCAAAAGAGTATCTTGGGGACCAACCAAGTTCCTCTTTTGCTTTCGTGTTATCATATAGAAATGGTTCAATAAAATTAGGTTTTTCTGGTCTATAAATAATTTTGGATCTGCTCTTTTCACGGCAAAAAACTTTAACAATCGTCTCTACTTCTTGCTTCAATGTTATTAATCTCCCAGACGTTATATTAAATATTCCTTGTGCATTATTACTCTTTAAAGCGCATACAAAAGCTTCAACAACATCTTTTACATAAATAATATCTCTACCTTTTTCACAATCACCCCAAACTTCGATTGGCTCGCAATTTATTGCGTTTTCTATAAATATTTGAAAACCTGTTTTAATAGGTTTCCCTTGCCAAAAAATCTCTGTATGGGGACCATATCCATAAACAGGAGGCAACCTAAAGATTATTGCTTTGATTCCAAATTCTTGCCCATAATGTTCAATGCAATCTTGAGCTGCACTTTCAGATATACTGAACATAGAATACTGACCAGTATATTTGATAGACCTACCATTGCTTTCTTTAATAGCTTTCCCTTGCCCCCATAATCCTTGTGTATTCCTATGCGAAATTGCATATATTATTTTATTAACTTTCACCTTTCTACAATACTCAAGAATATTAAGTGTGCCTATAACGTTGACTTTTATGTACGCTTTTGGGTCATAGGCTTCTTCGCTTATATTTGCAGGTTGCATACTTGCCAAATGAATAACCGTATCGACGTTCTCTTTAGGCAATTGTGAAAAATCATTGCCTTTTGTAATGTCAAGATGAATATATGGGAAATCATGTATTTCAAAGTAAGCTTTGCTCATTTTATCAACATCAACAGACAGAACACTAAACCCTTCGTCCTTGAGTCTGTGAACCAAATATGTTCCAATAAAACCACCCGCTCCAAAAACGATAATCATGGCACAATCCTAAAGTAATGTATCAAAAAATATATCATGTATCTCCTTTGCGACCTTCCTTATTCATCTTCTAACACTGCCAAACCAAATCCAGTTTTTCCATACCCATTTCCACAGTACAACATATAAAAACGACCTTTATGCTTAAAAACATAAGGATAACAAATCATTTCAGAATCCCAACCTGTTTCTGAAGGATAGATTCCTACTTGGTTGTCCATTCTTTTAAAAGCAATACCATCCATGGATTCTGCATAACCCATTTTATAAGGCCCTGAGCCAATCGCATAACAATACCACATTCTATAAATATTTCCCTCCTTCACAACGCAAGCCCGAGACACACGTGATTCTTCAGGATACATATAATCAACTGAAATATATCCGGCTCTCTTCCAGTGTACACCATCTTCTGATTCAGCATATTTGATATTATATTTTGGCAAATCTTTATTTAACCATATATCAGCCGAATCATACCACATTCTCCAAGTACCTTTTTCTATAAGAATACAAGAAATGACGAGTATTGAATAAGGTTCTTTATCTGTTCTTTCTAGTATAGGGGCTCTAGAGTATCTTTTAAAGGTTACGCCACCATCATAACTTATGGCTAAACCAGATACTTCGCTTGCCCTTACTAACGATCTTTTATTCCATCCAAAGTAATAAAGATATTTAGCGCCTTCCACATTAACGATCCACGTCGGGGTCACACCATTATCGTCAAAACACCCTAAAGCTCCGGGAGATAATACTGGCTCTGCGCTTATATCAAGTATTTCCTTTGGTTTATTAATATCTATAACTATGAAACCAATATGTGATCTATTGAGAGAATCTCTTCCAGAAAAATAAATTCTGTATAAGTCTTCCCCAATTCTATCTGCAACAGGCAACATAGCATGAGTAACCACCCATTCGAATTGTCCATCAGGTTTAAATATTAATCCTTTTTTAATCCATTTCATTATTGTGTCATCACCTTTCTATATTTTCCAATAAAATTTTTAAGAGTTCTTCTTTCCCTTGCCCAATTTCTAATTTCGATATAAAATCACTATTAGGGTCAACAAACTTTCTATTTTTAATTATGGATTGAAGGTTATGTATCTCAGTTTTTTCAAGAGTTGATATAAATCCTTTATATTCATCAGCCTGCAATGCATTTTGATGAAATACAATTGCTGGAGTTCCTATAGACAATGCTTCAAATAATGAAAGCCCTGGGGATGTAAGAATCAAATCCGCTTTAAACATCATTTCGGCAACATTTTTAATATTTCTAAAAATTTCTACTTTTTTATTATTTACTGGACAGTTATATAGAACTTGTTTTAAAGAGGTATAAAATCTGAACCCATTTCCTAACACTACGTCAATGAAAAAATCTTCTTCAAATGTAAGCAACCTCTCAAGGGCAGCTGTGGTTATATTTAAAGGGTCGCTACCGCCAAAAAGAAGTAATATCTTTTGAATTTTGTCAGGAATTTTCTTTTTTTTCTTCATTAATTCATAGAACTCTCTTCTCAAAATCCAATACTTTGGCCCTAAACAGTATAGGGTATTTGTTTTTTCATTAAAATATTTAATATTTCTGAAATTGCTGCCAAAGTCTGCTATAACTGCTATAACTGCTATGTCTGCATATCTATTCGCTGACGTTATGTTTGTAAATATTGCAAGTTTGGATGATAAATTTTCCTTTATCCTTTTTGCAAACACTTCATTAACATCTATCTTATCTATAATTATCAGTTTTGGTGCTATATCTTTTAGAGTATCGAATAATTCATCATCAGTTTTTTTTCTAAAAACGTTAAAACCATGCTCTTGAATATACTTAATAATCTGTTTTGCGCTTTTTGTTAAAAAAATTATATCAAAATGTTTGTATGCTGCCTTGATTTCAATTGCAAGAGTTGTTGATTGCACTATATGACCCATACCGATATTTTTTCCACCGTCTGTAATAAAAGCAATTTTCTTCATTCAAAAATCCCTTTTTGATGAACATGAGCATTTATTTTCAAGAATTCTGGATGTTTATCTAAAAGTTCAACAACCTCTTCTAAACCAAATATAGCGCCATTCTTATAGAGTTTTTTAAAAATTTTCCTTATTAGCTGAAGATCATCCTCTGTATCTATGGTAAGCCGCAAATCCGGTCTTCTTAGTTTACCTTTGGCTTCTAAAAAATGAATTTTAAATAATTCAGGATGGTTATATATATATGGAGTAACATGTTCCCGCTCATAGCTAAGTTGGGCTTGAACATTTACTCTCTCCAAAATATTAAAGCTGAATATTTCAGTATCTAAGCCCCTTGGAAAATTTCCCTCTATCCCAACTGCCACATAATCAAAATCACTTTTCTTATAAAACTCTATAGCTTCATATAGTATTTTTGGATCAACAAGAGGGCAATCTGACGTAATCCGCACGACTGTATTTACATTGAAAAACTTTGCTGTTTCATAATACCTTGTTAAAACGTCATTTTCGCTTCCTCTAAAAAATGGACAATTTATTTTTTTGGCATACTCTGCCAAAGAATCATTTGGCTTTGTATCGGGTATAGTTAAAATAATATTAGAAACTGTATGGCATGCTCTCAGTCTTTCTATTATATGTGTGATAACGTGTTTACCACAAATTTTTTTCAAAACTTTGCCTGGAAGACGTTTTGATGTCATTCTCGCCTGTACGATTACACTAATGTTGTCTTTAGTCGCCATAAAGAAATCTGAGATCACTCTTCAATTAATGCTATTCCTTGCTTTTTAAGCACAAACCAAATTATATTGTCCAGCGGAAAATTATAGTCTCGGTTCTATAAAACCACAGTCAATCAACTCAAGGACACTATATTTGTCAACCATTTAACACTGAAAAGAGGAGCTATTTTCTCTGGTCTAAAATCTACACCTCTACTGAACATACTGCATATCACATTTATCAATTTGTTAACAGCCGCAACCATAGCTTTTTTTGTAGCTTCTAAACTGAACCTGCTTTTTCAGGAAAATAGTCTTTAAAAACTTATTCCGCTTTACTACTTCCAATCACTATTCGCATAATGGTATCTATCACAAATCCGATATCATTTTGACTCATAGTAGGATATATGGGTATGCTTAAAATTGCTTCTTTTGTCTTTTCTGCTACCAGGCAAAGGCCAGGCGATGTTCCAAAACGCTTTCGATAAAATGGGTGCAAGTGCACGGGGATATAGTGGACATTGACCCCTATGCCTGCAGTTCTCAGTTCTCTGAAAATCTCGTCTCTTGTTTTGCCAATAGTCTCTCCCTCTATTCTGACCACGTACAGATGGTAGGCGTGAGTGGAAAAAACGGGCGACGGAGAATGGAGGACGGAGGATGGAGAAGGAGAAACGGGGGACGGAGAAGGGAGGACGGAGGATGGAGAAGGAGAAACGGAGGACGGAGAAGGGAGGACGGAGAACGGAGAATCGGAAACGGAGGATGGAGAAG
>CAYRRM010000084.1:0-6232 GCA_964426675.1 uncultured Lentisphaera sp. | reverse complement strand
AGGTAAGCTTGGGCCAAGTCTGATATTCTTTATTCCAAGATGTAGAAGTGTCAGTAAAATACAAACAGCTTTTTGTTCATACCACGAAAGTATCATTGAAAGAGGAAGCTCATTTACTCCACATTTGAAGGCATCAGCAAGAGCAATTGCAATTTTTATTGCTGAGTATGCATCATTGCATTGTCCTATATCAAGTAGGCGCGGAATTCCACCTATCTCTCCAAAGTCTTTTTTATTGAAACGATATTTTCCACATGCAAGAGTTAGAATTACACAATCATTTGGAACCTTTTCTGCAAATTCGGTGTAATAATTTCTTCCTGGTTTTGCCCCATCACATCCTCCAATAAGGAAGAAATGATTGATTTTACCAGCCTTTACCGCATCAATTACTGCACCTGCAACCCCAAGAACAGCATTATGCCCAAAACCTACCGTAATAGTTTTTTCCTCTTCGGTTGTTTTAAAGCCTTCCGCCTGAAGGGCAGCTTCTATTACCGGACTAAAATCAGAATTTGAAATATGCTTTACTCCAGGCCATCCTACAAGCCCACTCGTAAATATTCTACTTTTGTAAGAGTCTTTTGGTTTTTGGATGCAATTAGTTGTCATAAGAATTGCACCAGGAAATTCATCAAACTCTTTTCTCTGGTCCTGCCACGCTCCTCCATAATTACCTACGAGATGTTTAAATTTTTTTAGTTCAGGATAAGCATGACATGGAAGCATTTCACCGTGAGTGTATACATTTATACCTTTGCCTTCAGTTTGAACGAGTAAATCGTGTAAATCTTTTAGGTCATGTCCTGAAACAAGGATTGCCTTTCCCGCAACTGGAGTGATTCTAACTTTTGTAGGTTCAGGGTTTCCATATTTTTCGGTATTAGCAGCGTCGAGCATTCCCATTACTTTTAGATTGATTTCACCTACTTTCAAGGCCGTCAGAAGTAGTTGATTAATATCGGTTGGATTTTCTGATATAAAGCTCAAAGTATCAACGAAAAATTTATATACCTCAGGATCTTCCTTTCCTAAAATTGCAGCGTGATCAGCATAAGCAGCAGTACCTTTTAATCCGTAAATTATTAATTGCTGCAGTCCGGCAACATCAGCTCCATTTTTATTTATTGCATTCTGAATAGAAACTTCAAGAGCTTGTTTGAGAAGACCTGCTTTATCAGCAGCAGGTTTAAATTGCGCTGGACCTTTTAACTCTTCTACCTTTATACCTTTTTTATTAGCTTGTTGTAGATAAAGTTCCTTTGCAACTGTTAGAAATTTTTCCCCATCTCTTATGATTTTTTCAATTCTTTCAGAATCAAAATTTACGTTTGTCACTGTCGTGAAGAGACCTTCAACTATAAAACGATTTATTTTATTATCCCATCCTCCAATAGAATAAGCTTTTGAAGCATACTGTGATATTCCCTGCAGGACAAATACTAACAAATCCTGCAAAGCTGCTGTATCAGGATCTTTTCCACAAGCTCCGAAATTGACACAGCCTTTTCCTGCCATAGTTTGTTCGCATTGGTAGCAAAACATAGTTTACCTCCACTTTTTTGGGTTTAATTTATTTTAAATTATTTGGGTGATTTGAAATCATAGTGAGCAACATTTTGAATTTTTCTATTGCCTTTACTGAGTGAGGAATATTAGCAGGCATTATTATTGCATCTCCTTCAATTAAAATATTTTTATTACCATCTATTGAGATTTCAGCCTCTCCTTCTAAAATGTTAACGAAAGCATCAAATGGCGCAGTATGCTCACTAAGTTTTTGTCCTTTGTCAAAAGCAAATATAGTAATAGAGCCATTATCGTTATCTATAATATCTTTACTTATTATTCCATTAACAGGATATTCAACCAACTCTCGTAGATTTTTAATTTTAGTATTCATTTTTTTCCTCCAGAGCTTATTCCATATTTATTGATTTTATTGAACCATCAATACCTATAATTACAATTTTCAGAGGGATATCTTTGCCTGATATAAGCTTTGCTTCTCTTGCGAAAATCGCAATTCCTCCACAGCAAGGAACTTCCATTCGCAGGACTGTTAAACTATTTACGTCGTTTTCCGATAGAATTGCAGAGAGCTTTTCTGTGTAATTTTCTGTGTTATCTAATTTTGGGCATGCAATTATGAGTTTCTTTCCTTTGAGAAATTGTTGATGAAAGTCTCCAAATGAAAATGCTGTACAATCAGCAGCTAATATTATATCACTTTTATCCCAGTAAGGCGCTTTTACCGGTACAAGATGCAACTGTATTGGCCATTGCGATAATTCTGATAGGATTTTTCTTTCTGAATTATCTTTATTTTTTATTTCACTACTATTTTTAAATGAAAATGCCTTCATTCCTGGGCAGCCTCCGTGGAACTTAAGTACCCCGGATTGTTTTTGTTCATCTACCTTTTTTGCAAGGTGTTTTTTTACTTCTTCTTCATTAAATGGAATAGCTTCTCTTTCCTCAATTGTTATAGCATCATAAGGGCATTCACCAATACAGGCTCCAAGCCCATCGCAGTAACTTTCACTTATGAGTTTTGCTTTACCATTAACAATTTGTATTGCCCCTTCAGCACATTTATTTACACAAATCCCACAACCAGTACATTTATCTTCATTTATTTTGATTATTTTTCTTTTCATTTTTTAGTTCCCCTTTTTTCAATGTTTAATGCAATATCGCTCAATTTTGTCGTCTCAAGAATATTTTTAAGTTCTCTATTTATTTTTGATAACATATTCCCTAATAAACATTTAGAACCAAAACAAAACTTCTCTTCAAGAAGACATTTATTTAGAGATATCCCTCCTTCTATCTCACAATATATATCGAGTAGAGTAATTTTACTCGCATCTTTTGCAAGAGTAAACCCTCCACTGGGACCTCTATCGGATTTTACAAATCCAACTTTGACTAATTGCTGCATTACTTTTGCAAGATGATTCCGTGAAATTCCATAGAAATCAGCAATTTCCGCCGATGAAATTTTCTTATTTTTATTTCCGGCTATCATTGCAAGGGCATGGATGGCTATTGAGCCGGCTTCACTTAATTTTAAAAGAGTATTCATAATAGAAAAATTTTTTAATTTGGTATAATAATACCACAATACTTATTTATTGTCAAGTAAAAAAATAATTTTTTTTAAATTTTTTTTGTAAGGCCTTGAAATTCATTGAGAAAATGCTAAAAATAATTATCTAAAATAGGTAAAAAAGGAGATTATGATGAAAAGAAAAAATTGGAATCTAGGTCCTGTTACATTGCGTTCTATGCCTTTCTGGTGTGTTGCAAATCCGCTCGGAGACCCATTTGGAGAGACAGTACTTCCCAAAATAGATTCCCTTGAAACTGCAATGATGATAGCTAAAGCGGCAAATGAGGGCTTAATAGAAGCTACAAGCTTTCACGATGATGATCTCGTCTCGTGGGATCCGAAAAATCCTGAAGATGATCTCGATCCAAAATCTGAAACTTATAAAAAATTACGGCAGATCAAAAAGGTTTTAGATGATGCAGGTATTTCTGTAAATACAGCGACATGCAGCTTGCATGTCAATAAAATTTTTCGTAAGGGAGGATTGACAAATCCAGACCCTCAAATAAGAAAACTTGCAAGAGAAAAGGTTGAAAGGACCCTTCGAATAGGGGCACTCTTTAAGGCAAAATATTATACCTATTGGGTTGCAAGAGATGGTTTTGAAGTTCCTGTCGCCGTTGATTGGAAAAATTCATATAAGTGGTTAAAAGAAGGATTAGATCATGTTTATGATTATATACAGGAAAAAAAATTAAAAAATTACATTGGTGCCACCATCGAACCAAAACCAAATGAACCGCGGGGGCATATGTTTTTGCCTACCTCAGGTCATGCAGTAGGATTTATATGTGGTAGCTTGAAAAATCCCAAATTCTGGGGTGTTAATCCAGAACTTCTCCAGCATGAAAGTATGGCACTTATGAATGCTGTTCAAGCACTTGGATATCTTATTTCAATGAAAAAATTGTCATTTATCCATTTTGGAAGCCAGATAAAAGCGCAGTTTGACAATGATTTTCCGCCCCTTGTAGGTCCTGAAGGGCTTAAGGAAACAGTTCAAATGTTCTGGATTTTAAACGAACTTGGCTGGAAAGGAGTAGTGGAGTTTGATTGTCATATGTTGAGGACGGAGGCGGAACCAGAGAAATCCGAAGAATGCCGATTACAGTTTATAAGAAATTGCAGTAAAGCGCTTTCAATAGTTGTTGAACTATCCTCAAGACTTAGAGACCTGAAAACAGGGAACTCTGTAAAATCTGAAACATCAGCTGAATATGATGCTATAATGAGACTTTGCGCTCTTTCTAACGAAAGAATTGAAAAACTTACCATTTCATTGTGAAGATAAAGTTTGGCTTATACGGAAATAATGGGCATCAGATTCAGAACTTGCTCGTATCAAAATCAGATGTGGAATTTTATGCTGTAGCGGGAATTCCTGCAGATAAAATTCCTCCAGATGTAAAACCTCTCATATATTCATCACTTGATGAAATGTTGCGTGACCCTGATATTCAAATCATTTCTCTCTGTTCTCCTTTGCGATTTTCGCAAGCAAAAGATGCAATAAAATGCATGAAAGCCGGGAAACATGTATATGCGGAAAAACCATCTGCTATGACAGAAGATGAACTCGATGAAATTATAATTGTCTCTAAAAAAACGGGAATGATTTATCATGAAATGGCTGGAACAGCATTCGCAAGCCCCTACAAGGCAATAAAAAGAATAATTGCTTCTGGAAAACTCGGAACTATTATACAAATATTTTCTCAAAAGTCCTATCCCTGGGGAGAATGGAGACCAAAAGATGAGAAAATTGATGGTGGCTTAACGATGCAGGTGGGAATCTATAATTGTAGGTTTATCGAACACGTTGTTGGTATAAAAATAAAGTCAATTCAGTTAAAAGAAACCAAACTCTGTAATCATGGAGAAAATAGTGAATGCAGAAGGGCTGCATCGTTTTTGTTTGAACTCGAAAATGGCGCTATAGCTTCAGCAATCGCAAATTATTGTTGTCCATTACCTGAGGATTGGGGAAAATGGGGATATGAAATTTTAAGAATATTCGGTTCAAATGGTTTCCTTGAATGTATAAATAATGGTGAAATAGCGAAAATCGCAATTTCTGGAGAAGGCGTAAAAAAAATAGATGTATCTGATGATGGAGATTATCTTGATATGTTTATAGAAGAAATAAAAAGTAAAAAGAAAGTTATTCCATTATTATTGGAAGAAGAATTGAGTCCAACTCGTTGGGTAATAAGAGCAAAAAATCAATTGTAAATTCATTTTATAAGTCAAAATAATAACCGTTATTAAGAGAATTAGCCTCCTGTTATTCTATTTTATTTGCTATTCGGTAATATTATAGAATTTTATCTGATAGCTAGGCTTCCATCCCCATAAGCAACCATGCATGGATTTCTAATGTTGGCTTTGTTAACTGTTAAGTCAGAAAAGGTAAGAGTAGCCACATGAGTATCAAAAAATACTGCATTTGCCCGTTGTTTATGTCTCAGGTAAGCTGGATACCACGTGCTGCTTGTACTTGTATTTGGAGCTACAGGTGCAGTAGATTCCCATATCCACGAGCTTCCGCTTGCACTTCGAAAAGAAAGTGTGCTTGAATAAACAGGAGGAGTATCAATAAATATTACAAGATTAGAGTCCCTTTTAAAAGATGATATTTCACTAACTTTATGAGGAAATAAATTTTTTCCTCCACCAGTGATAAAACTTTCTCCAAAACTCAATGTATTTATGCCATAACTGATTTCCTTTGGACTTAAATTGAAGAATTTTTCTGAAGGGCATTTAAAGGGAGCTCTGCTATTCAGATAATCATTTTTGAGTAAAGTATACCATGCATCAATGCTAACGTTTACCCACATCGCTGGTAATGCCCAATTATCATAATCGGAACTATACATTGTAGATGCTTTGCCTAATTGAGACAAGTTAGAAGAACAAGAAATTGATTTAGCTACTTCTTTTGCCCGATTTAGAGCGGGTAATAATAATGCAGCAAGCATTGATATAATAGCGATAACTATTAATAGTTCTATTAAAGTGAAAGCATTTTTTAAATTTACTTTTAAGAAAGAATATTTATGTGCTTTTTCTTTTATGTTAAAAAATTTATTTCTATGAGAAAACACTAATAGTAAA
>CAYRRM010000083.1:0-6305 GCA_964426675.1 uncultured Lentisphaera sp. | reverse complement strand
ACTTTGAAAATATACCCAACATAAAACTTTATAGACCATAATAGCTACCTTTCAAATCTGTAAATACTTCTTTATTCTTCTATACTTACAATTTTAAAGGCATTACCAATAGACTCTACTTTTACATTTGCCTGAACCCCTTTTCTCTGGTCGAATAATTTTTTGTGATACTTTTCAGGGACAAAGGATTTGTTATCACCGATTTGTATTTCAGCCTTTTTGCCTTCAAAAGTGGCAACGATGGTTTTTGTGTTTGGAAACCACGAAAGATATGCATTTTTCCATGTATATACATCTGTTACTTTTTTAAAATAACTTTCATCTTTTTTATCTTTGTGAACATTCTCAATAAGATTATTTTTTTCATCAATTTCTATATCCCTTATTTTTTCTTCATCATGTTTTTTTGAACTAAAAATAGGTGTGCCTTTTTCATATGATCTTGATGTTAATTGAGCCCAGCCAAGAGGAACATATATATTATTATTTATCCAGACCCTTCTTGATTTTGGTGCCTCATCCTGCCCTCTATTAAGTCCTGCATAATTTCGAATTTTTTTTCTTAGCTCTTCTGAAAGAAGAGGAAATATAGTTGTTGCCATTATCCCAGAACCAAAACCTATACGAAAATTTAAATCTTTGCCTTCCGTATACCATTTATGCATATTGTGTTTATTTAGAAATTTTTTCTCTTCTAATGCCACATCATTAATCCATGTATTAATATTTTCGAACAATTCTTCCAAACTTTTTGGTAAAGTTACATCTTTATTTTGTTTTAAAAAATCATTTAAAAGTTTTTTATCCCATAATAATTGAAAGGAAAAAGTAACCCCTTCAGGGATACATTCAGCCCAAATTGTAGTCAATCTTTCAGTTTTTTCTTTTTTTAATTCAAATCCATTTTTTACTTTCTTTAAAAGATTGATTGGGATTAAATACGTCACAAAATCATTCTCAGGATAAGCATCGGTAACATGAAGTATTCTTAACCAATCAGTATTGGGATTGGGATTTCTTTTTTTACCGTTTAAAACAAAAGACTCAAGCCATTCTTCAATCCCCCACTGAAACATCTTTTTTTTACTAACACGGTTTGCAATATCACTTTCTATCTTTTCTTCTATTTGCTGTTTAAATTTTAAAGGTTCTGTATTTTTCATAATTTTGAGAATATTATAAAGTACTGCTGTTCTTATAACCCCCTTAATAGATGTTCCTGGTATATAAATTTTGCCCATTCCATCTCTTATAGAAGGTCTAAAATCTTGTAATAATGAGATATTACCTGAAATTTTAGAGAATCTTTTACCACTGATTTCCAACAAATCTTTAGTTTCAATTTTAATGTTATGTTTTTTAAAAAAATCCATGATTCGAAATCTATGTCCTTCTACACCGACTTCTCTTACAAAAGGTTCAATAAGATTATGGTCTTTTAAAAAGAGTGAAAGTTTTTCGTCTGATACCATGTATATAAATCCGTCTTTTACTATGTACTCAAATGGAGTTAATTTCTGCTCTACGCTTCCAATATGAATGGGTGACACTGTTCTTAATTGACAAGTTTTTATTTCAAATAATTCTTTATCCATTTGGCTATCCTCCAAAAGGAGCGGTAAAAGCATAGCCATATTTATAAACGCTATGCTTTAAAAAGTTATTAGGATAAGTATCTGGGGTCACATTAATAAGACATCCTGTAGGTTTAAATCTTAAAACAGAACCTTCTATTATGAATCCAGCTGATTTTCTTTTTACAGGTAAGGCGTGTCTTCCTGAAGAAATCCACCCCTTTTTTCTGAGTAAATCATAAGCAATTAGATCTTCTTTAAAAGCATCTAATTCATCTTTTGAAGGATGATATAGAGACAGTAGCACATACTGTGAAGTTTGTGTATTAAAAATATCCAAAAAGGTATTATTAATTTTACTAAAATCTATTACGTCAAAAAAACCTGAACCATATGTTTTTTCACCTCCAAGGCCTATATTGCCTAAATCTGTAAGTAAATTTTTAAAAAAATCTATCATCTTTTGATCTTTAAATGCTACAAAACCAAACAACCCCGCATCTTTTTTAAAGTAAACATAACCACAATGGTACAAATTAGTTGAGTTTGTATTTCTGTCTATTGAAACTCGAGGCCTTATCTCTATGGTGTATGAATTTTTATAATTTCTATTGTTATTCTTAATAAGCTCTATATCTTTAGCTTCTAACTTTTTACCTGAAATCCATTTCAAAAACATATCTTGAGATAACCAGCTTATTTTTTTCAATTCTTTTCCTAAATCCTTTTTGAATTCTTCTGCCAAATGGTCATCGGTTAAAGGCTTTGGAAAATAAAAGGTGTTTTCTCTATATATAAATAGAGAGCTAATAACAAAAGGTGGATTTTGCAAGAAGCTGTTTGCAAATTCACTTGCTTTTTCAGAACCGTACAGGATGTTTACCGTATTTACCAAGGCTGAAAATAAAGTATCAGAGTTAATTCTTTCATTTACATTTTCAAGTTCAATACCTGTGTCTCCAAAATGAGTGGCTCCATTAAATTTAAGTTTAAATACATAAATATCCATTTGTACCTCTAAACATTTTTATTTAAATAAATTAGCTATTTTTTCCAGCTCATTATCATCAAAAGAGCTTATCGAAATAATTTTCTCTTGCTTTGAATTATCTTTAATATATTCGATAGTTTTCGTCTCAATTTTGTTTAATTTAATGGATACTTTTCCATAACCCCTTGAACCATGACCGCCCAATGCATCTAATTCAAGTAAGTCCAGTGCAAGTTTAAGATTTTTTAAATCTTCTATAATGCTATTTAAATCTTCTACATTATAAATAATCTCAAGAGCGAATTCTGCGCCTTTTGGAACTCTTTCTAACTGTCTTGGATTTGCAGCTGAAGTAACACGATCTATAGCATTTTCAAATTTCCACTCTGTATATTGAAGGCCAGTATCAATATCTGAAAGTTTTTCCACGCTTTCAGGGGTAAGATAAAGATCTCTAATTATTAATCTTGCTGGAAAATTGTTTCCCTCTCCTTTACCTGTGGAGCCAAACATTCTGCATACTTTACAATTTATTGCTTGTTCTGCATCGTCGCATACGTGAATTTTTACATCTTGTCCAATAGCCCTGTTAGGAATTTTATTCAACGCCTTTTCTAATAATGTTCTTAATTTTCCTTTCAAGGAACTGCCTGGTATGTAAGGTTCTCGTGTAACAGGATCTCTTACTACAGGAGAATCAATTGCTCCAATTTCTATATTTTCTTTTGATGCCCCAATATGCATACCAGTTTCACATACAATTTTACCTGTTAATATGGTTTTACCTAAAAGCATTCTATTTATATCCATTTTATTTTTCCTCCTTCCTTTAAATTAATCATTGCCACCAAAATATTTGTGGTAAGCAACTATTGCCTCAACAAACGAAAGAAGTTTTCTAAAATCTTTATAAGTTTTACAACCTGCTGTAATTGCTGGTTCCAGCACTTCCATAAGTGGTTTAACTTCATTATTTCTTCCAGCGGCATATGCAAGCCTTGGTTTCAACAACACAACCTCATCACCTGAAAAGTTTTTGCCTTTATTAAATTGAACGTCAAGCTTACGCATCCCATCAAGAAATCGTCTAATTTGTGTTGTTTTAAGATTTTTTTCTTTAAGATGGTGCCCCATTTCTCTGGCCACTTCAACCAATTCATTACCTGAGATTTTAGAAAGCCCTTCTGTTTGAAACCTTTCAATTTTATCTTTTAAGGTTTTTACAGTTAAATCCTTTGATTCATTATCTTTATAATCACCTTTTTTTTGGAAAAATTTTCCGTTACTCATAAATCCTTACCTCCTTTTCTCATCATCATTAAAATTATCATTGTTGCCATCTCGGTTATTTTCCATTCTTTTAAATTGCTTGTCATAATAACCTCCTTTAGTTTTAAAATATCTTCTGGATTATTAGTATCAAAGCGAACCCTTGATAAAAGGTAAGCTGCTTTGGGTAAAATTAGCACACTATCTTCCTGAAACCTTCTTGATAATGCAAGAATCCTATAAAAAAATGTTTTTGGTAATTTTTTTTCATCTATATCAAGATGGTCTTTCTTATCTATTAAAAACTTTCTAAATAACCCGATTCGTTCTTTTAATATCTCAATGTCAACCCATTTTAGAGGTTTTCCTTTAAATAACGTGATTGCATTTTTCTTGTTGATTTCTTCTTTTTCTTCTTTAAAGTCCTTGGCTTCTTTTTCTGCTTCATCTGCCTCCTTTGCATACTGATAAATCGGATATTTCTCATGATTAATCGAAATGCCACCAGAAATTGTTAAAAAAGGATTGCCAGTATATTTTTTAAAATATTTTTGAATATCTATGGCGGTTTCTATTACATCAAGCCAGTGACCAACAATAAATAAATCATCTCCACCTGAATACACAATGGTAAGCATCCTCTTACTAAATTTTGTTCTTTCTGCTATTTTTGAAAACTCATCGGATGTATTGTGCTCAGGACCTTTTGCAATTATATTTAAATAGTATTTAAAAAAATCATTTAGTGTCCTGGAAATAGAAGCCATTCTCGAAAAAGTCTTATGTTCGACAGGAACTGCCATCGAAAATATTTTCCCTAAGTTGTCCACGTCCATCCTTAAAACTGCAAGCCTATTAATTCCAAAATTTTCAGCAGCATCAGAAAGTTCTTTAATGTCATTATGCTGATAAATTCCAATGGGTAGATATATAGATTCAGGATGAATATAATTTTTTGCATTCATATCATTTATTCTGTAAACCCTCTTTGCAATTTTTTCCAGCTCTTCATTTTGCTTAGCCAGTATATAATAAGATTCTTCAATAGCTAACCCTTTATATTTATTTGCGATAATATTTTTATTTTTATTATCAATGCAATAAATTGCCCCATTTCTTGACATACCGATTCTTTTTATAGCATCTCCAAGTTCATACTGGTCGCTACAGGCTTTGCAAACATGTTCATAAATTTGTCCATTACCACTGAACACAGGCTCAAGAGATGTATCTTCTCTGAAACACACTTCACAATATCTTGTTAGACAATTTTCGTTTGGCATAGAAACACTAATTGCATCTTCCAGATTGTTTAACCATTTTCTTTTTTTAGAATTTTCCAGTTTTCTTGAAAGCTCAGGCCATAAATTCTGAGAGTTTTGAAAATCGTCAGGATGAAAGTCAATTGTTTCGAGGTTTAAAAATAGGTTAGTTCCAAAGCTTTTAAAAAGAAATTCATTGATATCCTTTTTTATATCTTCAACTATTTCTTTTGCTTCATCTGTATTATATGCAAGTATATAAAAACCTCCTCCGCCTGAATAAATTAAATTGGTCCTCATCAGGTATAAGCGACTTAAGAGTTCTGCAACAATATGTTCAATCAAAAGTTCAATGTAAAATGATCTGCCTTTTAAAGATTTTAAAGCACCTTTTGAAGTAATAGTATAAATAAATTTTTGTATCCCAGATATGTCACCCCCTATAAGAAGATAAGGCTTTTTGTCAGTTGAAACATTCAAAATCTCATCTTTTAAAAGCTCTCGTTTCTGCCATTTTATAGAAAAGTTTTTGCTGTAATAATGATACATACAACCGGCAATAGCTGCTGTAAGTTTAAGGTGGTCAAAAAGTGAAATATCAGGATGTTTATCTTTTATTTCATCTCTCTTTACGCCGTCATAAATTCTAAGAGTTATTGATGGGACATACTTAAGGTGTTTTTCTAATAACATAAGTAAAAAATTTATAGAAGTTTTATTTTCAGGTATTTGAGATTCGAGATCTTTTTCAAATTCATTAAGTATTGATGCATAGTCTTTTCTTGAGTATGAAGGTTCTTCACTTAATGTATCCGGGATGGCTTTAGATATGAGGGGTAAATAAGAAATCGGAGGCTTTTGATTTAATTCTAAAGGATTGTTAATTCTACTAAAAGGCGAAGCTAAAGCTATTTCAGAATGCCATTTACCTTCTTCAAGCTTTTCTTTACCCTTTCTTTCTTTAGATGCTAAATTGTCTGCTTCATACCATATTAAGCCTAAATTATTATTAAGAGCATAGTCATCATCTTTTGTATAATGATGTGCAATTGTAGCAAGATTAGCAGGATTATCTCGAAAATGCTTTTTCATCCATTCATATCCCCACTCTGTATGTTTTCTTGAGGTAGGGTCTATATCTGCTCTTTGGACGAGCTTCCCTATATCATGCATCAATGCACCTAAAACTACTGTATGAAATTCCTGTTC
>CAYRRM010000082.1:0-6361 GCA_964426675.1 uncultured Lentisphaera sp. | reverse complement strand
CCATCAATGCATGGAACGAATGGACCGAAGGCAGTTACCTCGAACCCGACACCAACCACGGCTACGCCTACCTTCAAGCAATAAAAAATGTGTTTGGAAAGGAAAAATAAATACCATCATCTGTTTACATTACAAAATATAGAATAGAGTACTTTTGCTCGGAATATTATATATTAATCGCTTTTGTGCTTAGAATTTATGGCTTTTTCTTTATGATATTTTCTAAACTTTTTTCAATCTCATCTAATCTTGATTTTATAGAATTGCACATTTCATTTCCAAGCATATATTCTGCCCTAACCTTTTCTGATTCAGCCCAATTAAGAATAGCATCAGGAACATCACATTTGTTTTCTTTAAGATAGAGAATAAGATTTACCGCAGCATATCTATCATCTATATCTCCGGATTCATAAATGTCGGGAATAACATCAAAAATTTTATTTCTATACATCAAAAAAGCGACTATCTTTTGACGGAGGTTATTATCTTTTTCTTTTAATAACAACGAGACTATGTATTGGGTAATCTTTTCAAATTTTTCTTGCCTGACATCCTGCAAAAAACCAAGAAACCATTCATCTATTTGTTGTATTAATTCTTCATAAAAAGTATTTAACTCTTCCACAAAAGATATATTTTTTTCAAGGTAGTCAATAAACATTAAAACAAATTCTCCTCCCTGAATTTTATTTTTTAGTTTATCTTTTAACGATTGAATCATTTCTTTTATAAGTGATACAGAAGAACGGATGTAATCTGGATCCCCAATTCTTTTCAAAATAAAATTTAACGATTCATCCGTAGCAGGTAATATAAAATTCTTATCTTGTACCATCTCTTCTTTGTTTAATATAAAAAGATAATCTATTAGATTCTTATACTCAGATTCAGCTCGTATTGTTAACGATTCCGGTAGAGCAAAATACCGTTTTAGCAATGTCTTTTTATAAGAATTCGACCTATCAGGAGAGATTTTATTTATATAATTTAAAAATGGTCTCCATTGCTCTATAGTTTTTTCTATTGCTGAGTTTAATAAGGGATACCAGTTCTCACCTTCACCAGATATTGTCAAATAGATAAAAAAATCACAGATTCTTTTTTCAATTTGATTTTCAATGATTTCCAGAGACTTATTACCAGAATTAAAATCCCTCCACTCCGTAGGACAATCCGGATACACAACTATTTTGTTTATTATTGATTTTAATGTAAACGGATTATTTGATTCTTCATCTATTATTTTTATTTTAATCTTATCAACAGTATCCCAATCAAGGGCATTATATAACCAAAACGGAGGTTTACCTTCACCCCATAAGGGTTGAACATTTGTGGAATCACATGTTATTGTTAGGTCTTTTTTGTCAAGTATTAAATTACCTTCATTGGGGTCATAATTCTCTGGTTTATATTCAATAACTTTTATTCCAAATTTGTCAATTATCTGATTCTTAAATGCATAATAATTCTCTTTATTAACTATCATTTTTTCCTTAAAAGTAATATCTATACCTTCTCCATCTGTAGTAGCAAAATCAAAAATAATACAATTGGCTTTATTTAGTTTTTTGTTAAGCTCTTTGTTAAAAATACCCTTGAGTACAGACCTCCAGTTATCACCTAATAGAACACACGAAAACCATCGTTCCTTACTCGATGAAATATACTTTAACTGTGGGTCCTTCATATATTGCTTACTAATAAAGCATGTCGTAGCGTCTAAGAATTCTAGTATTAATAAGTTTGTAATCGAGTCAGCCTTCTTCGCCTCCTTCAATTCTCCAGGGGAAATATCTGTGGGTAATATCCGTTTTAATAATGCCAATCCCCAGTTAAAATACATTGATATGCCTTTAATTGTATCTATTTCATTTCTACTTGACATAGTTCTGTACCTTACGCAAATATTTATTTCATTTGTTTTAATTCTTCAAGAATCAGTTCGAGATTGTTAATTATAGAGGTTACTCCTTCACCCCGTGACATACTCTTTATTTGTTTTATAGTTTCTGACTGTTCTCCTTGGGCTGAACCCAATGTATTATCTATTAAATCATATATCTTGGTTACTCTATCTTCTAACATAGATTCAACTTTATTTAGTCTTTTTTCTAATTCCTCCTTAGAATTATCTTTAATCAACTGTTTTATTCTTTTTCTTTTTTCTTCTTTAAGTCTTTCAGTATCAAACCACTTCTCTATAAAATATGGTAATAATATACTAATACATGTAATAATAAGAGTAGATATAACAATTTTTTGATCAATCTTACCAAATTGCATAAGAATAATAGACAGGATTAAACATGCAATACCTATTATGGGTAGTAAAAAGTATTTTTTTATTCCATTTACGAATATATTAAGATTATCTTTCGCTCTTTCTATGTCTATAATACTATTATCTAATACGAATATATTTGTTTTATTAAAGAAATTATTCAATTCTTCAATGAAATCTTTTATGATATCCTCTTTAATCTCATTTTCTAATTCATCGATTTGTTCGGGGTTTATCGCTGTTTTTTCTCGCTTTACATATCTTTCTATTTCTTTTATAATCTCTTTTTCTGTTAATTCCTGAAGAGTATTGTTGTATTCCTTAATCTTTTTATTTATCTTATGTCTGAAGTCATTGTTGTAATTTTCCACGAGTGTTTCTGGTGGTGTTTCTTGTTTCTTTAACTCCTTCTGGAATTGTGATTCAAAAGCTATAATTTCATTATGAAGTAAAGTTTGCAATTCATCTTTTGCTTTCTTTAAAAATTTCTCTTTAATATCCTTAAAAATTTTTGGAGAGGGTTTCAATTTATCAGATATTTCTAATAGTTTATCGCGGAGATCCTTATAATTTCTTAACAATTTATCGCCACTTTTAAGTACCCCCTCTTTTTTACTTTTTGCTAAAAATGATGTCTTGCTGGGGGAAGATTTTAATATATCAATTTTTTTTAAGGTAACATAGTTACTAAGGACATTCCGGACATTATCTATATTCCATTGTTCAGTAAAGAACTCCTCCATTCCTTTAGATAAAGTCATTTTGCTATCTTGAAAATATCCCTTTGCAGAACAGAAAATTATACGGTCTTCTTCTACGCAATTTTCTAATGTCGGAAAGTATCTTATAATCAAATCTTTCGCTTTTTTCCTTGCATCATATTCCTCTTTTATCCCTGAATAATCTTCTCCATCCTTCCATTTATCCCAGAAAGTAAGAGTAACAATAACAGGATTCGAAGTCAATTTAAGGAAAGGGTTCACCTGGTCTGCTACCCTTTGATTAATTTCTGTGGATTTTATACACAATATAAGTAGTTTAAATTCCTCAACCCATTCCCTGAGAGCTTCCTTATCCTTCCAGTAAGGTCCGCCCAAACCAGGTGTATCTAAAAGTTCTATATTATTGTTTGCCATATTCTTAAAAATATGTCCTCCTCCTGCTAATTTTTTTGCAGATAATCGGATTCGGAAATATTTCACATTAGTTATCTGTGTGGTTCCCCTTTGAGTTACTAACTGTTTATATTGTTCTTCACTTATAGATTCATCCGAACCATCTGGATAAACCATATAAAATTCATGTCCTTCATTATCATCTTTAAATTGAATTAAAGTAGGCATTCCTGTAACAACACCATCACCAATAGGAAGCAGTCCATCCTCTTTATCATCTTGGTTCAACAACATAGCGTTTAATAATGAGGATTTCCCGTGAGAATAATGTCCAATGACACCTGCATAAATAGGGGCATTAATTGCCTTTTCTACCATTTCTCGGGCTTCTTTTAAGTTGTATTCACAGGACATAAATATTTTCTGAAGTTCCTGATAAAATTCTGTATTCTTTAAACTCTCAATACTTCTTTTTATATTGTTTACCTGTTGTGTTAGATTGTCCTCAACTATAATTTTTTTAATATCATTAAACAGTTGATTTAAATCCTTTGTTTCCATTTGTGTTCTCCTTTTATTTTTTCAAAAGACCTGTTTTTATATCTGTTAATTTTTGTTTAATACCTAAATTTTTCTTAGAAAAATCTTTATATAATAGTATAACTTCGTCTCTTTGTATTTCATCTAATAAATCTTTCAGATTTTCGGTTATCTCTTCGGACATATCACTCAAGAAGTTTAAACGTAGTGTCTCTTCTATTCTTTTTTTTACAATCTCGAATGAATATCTTGCCCGCAATGCCTCTTTTACGCTACCAAGAACTCTCTTTTTTGCCTCATCCCATCCTTTTTTAAGGAAACTAAGGTATACAAGTACAAACAAGATGAATAAAATTCCCAAAATCCAAATCATGTATGGAAAAATAACTTTTGAAAAGAGCCAATGAAAACATGATTTGATCACTCCAAATACATAAGATAAAATTCCAGTAATTCCCTCAAATATCCATACTATAGGCGTAAGAATGGCTTCATATAACATCTTTTTAGGCCACCAATAATTTTCTGCTTTTTTTTGAATTTCTGTTATTTTATCTCTCAAAGAATAAATTAAGAGTATTACAAATCCAATTATTGCAGTGTAAATCATTACTATTGGATTTAAAACAATAGGTGATAATATTGAAACTATACTTGAAATTAATTTTTTTATATATGTAATTAATGCAGTAAAGATATTTTTAAAACTTTCAATTGCAACTTCTTTAAGTAAAACAGCTTTATATTCTACGGGTTGAAATACTATTTCTTGGGAAGACAAAGAATGGTTATATTCTTCAATAAGGTCTTTCATTTTTTCATCTAATTCGTCAATTTTTCTCCTACCTTCTTCATTATCAACAGAACTTTTTAATTTTTTTATTACCGGATTTCTAAGTATTTCATTGAACCAATGTTCTATATTGCTTTCTTTATATTCCTCTATTAAACTTTTTTTAGCATTCTCTACTTTATTTTCTATTTCTGATTGGGTACCACCTATTTGTGAGTAATCAGTGATAGAATTAGTTCCATCCTGAATAATACCTGATAATGTATTCGATATGTTTATACATTTTTCTTTTGCTCTTCGTTCAAATTCCTCATAACCATTACTTAACAATTGCAGTGTCTCTGACTTTAGATAAAAAGATGGAAGGGCTTCTTCACATTGAGTATGGAATTTTTCAAAATCATTTATGAGGTCATTTATACTATCAAGAACTTCCTTAGTCCGTTTTTCAACTAATTTTGCAGTCTTTTTTCGTGGTGTTAAAAGTGTGTTTCTTTCTTCTATAACGAGTCTTGCAATTTCTCTACGGACCTGGTCAATATTCCAATATTCCGTATAATCTGAGGACAATTCAGTGGGAACTTCTTTTAATTCATGGTAATTTCTCGCAGAAACAAAATAAATCAAGCCTTTTTCCAAAGATTCATTTAATAAAGGGAGATATTGTTTTATTAGATCTTTGGCTTTCTGACGAGCGAGGAATTCCTCTTTTATTCCCTTATACTCGGAAGACTTATTCCATAGGTCCCACTTTGTAATGATTGGAATTACAAGTATTCCTTTGCACATGGCAAGTGTTTCTGATAGTATAGCGGAAATCTTTGAATTAATGTTTGTCCCATCAATACACAGGAGAATGACATCAAAAGTTTCTAACCAGTCCTGCAATTCACTTCGGTCACTCCAATAAGAACTGGCAAGTCCTGGTGTATCAAAAAAGCATATATTGTAATTAGAAAGAGATTGAAATAATTTTTCATCTACACTTTTTTCATATCCTATATTAATAGAAAAATAATCCCATGGATTTTGCTTCTTTCCGGCTACCAATGTTTTAAATTCATCATCATGAATAAATCCCATTTCTCCCTCTTTTTTGCATCCGAACCGCTCTATATCTGTACCTTCTGTAAACTGTATAAGCGTAACTTTTGATGTAACGATACTCTCTCCGGTAGGCAAAATTTCATAATCGCTTTTAGGATGCGTTATAAGGGCATTTATTAAACTGGATTTGCCGTGTGAAAAATGGCCTATAACCCCGATATATAATGGCGTATCTATTATTTTTTTACATCGTTCACAGTCATTTGTTATTGTGGTTTGAAATTCTTTCCATACACTTAAAAAATGATTAATTTCTTTTGAAGCAATAAAATCTTTTGATTTTACATAGGAATTTATCTTTATATCTGTGTTCGTTATCTCATCCTGCAATGATTCTACAATTTTTTTTATTCCCTCAACATTATCCCTAAAATTTTCTCCATTCATAAGATATCCTTTAAAATTAATAGGATAAATTAAAAACATTTTGATTGTATTTCTTACTAATTATAAAAGTCAAATTGATATGAGACCTCTGAACAAGAGGAGTGAGGGGTTTTTATATAAATTATACACATT
>CAYRRM010000081.1:0-6369 GCA_964426675.1 uncultured Lentisphaera sp. | reverse complement strand
AAAAAATAAACGTTTGGACCACTTTCTTTCTTACAATAAGAGATATATGGTTCACGACCTTTCCCTATAAAAACTAAGGGAATGGTTTCTCCCTTTAAAGCTCTAATTACAGATAATTGATTTTTACGCTCTTCAACTCGGGCTACACACAAAATAAAATCTCTAATTCCATATTTTTTATAAAAATAATTTGGGTTGCCATTCTCAAAATGTGTATCAACCCCATTAGGTACTACTATATAATCTTTAGATAGCTCAAAATCCCTTTTTAATATCTCCATTTCAGCTTCAGAATTAGGAAGTAATATATCTGCTCCATGCAAAACTTGCATCTGCATTTTCTTTTCACCAATCTCCTCTCGCAGTTTGTAAAATATAGGTAGTTGGTAGCGCTTAGTTTTTCTAATTTTTGTATAAAAACTAATCAATGGGTGTGAAATAGTGAATCTTTTTATTATATTCTTAAAGCCTTGAATATAAACAGCTCTTAATTTCCCATAGATAGAAACAAGCTGGTTAAAATATTGTTGTCTCTCTTCTTCGCTTAAATTCCAATATATGACTGAAAAGGCTACTTTTTTCCGTTGCCTTTTAGCATTTAAAAACTGGAGATAAGTGGATTCCACAAGTTTTAAATTAAATAAATGAACAATATCATAATTATCTAAATTAGGCTCAATCTCTGTTGAAATGTCTACGGTCACCCCTAAAGACTTAAGAGCCTCCCTTGTTTGTATAAGTTGAACCGTATCACCACCCTTATCTGCAAATATATCAGGGCGGGCCTGCATTAAAATTCTCATTTATACCCTTTCTTTACAAATAACTCTTGATATAAAGTAAGAAGTTTATCAAATTCTTTCTCCCAATTATACTTCTCTTTAGCAATGCGCAATGCATTGAATACATTTTTTTCATATCTCTCGTTATCCTCCAGTACATGAAGGATTCCCCCGGCAATGTCTTCCGCACTGGTGGGATCTACCCACACCGCGACATTACACAGCCAAACACGCTCAAATAAAAAGGTATCATAGGCTCTGGTTTCATTCTTAGTAATGGTTTTATTACTCTCTGTTTCAAAATAAATTTAAGGAATTTTATACCGTTTGGTTTTTTCAATCCGTGGGGTCCAGAATCTGACTTCAATAAATCTGCAGGATGGATTGTTGTTTCAGGATAAATATAAAAAAAATGTCGCCAAAGTTCATTTTTGAGCAAATAAAACCTTTCTACCCTCATTTCTGAATGACCTCCTAAATCCAAGTCCACAGTCAAAATCAACACTCCATTATCTTTCAGCACCCGAGCCATTTCTGCAATAACCTCTGGGAAACCAGGTATGTGCTCCAATACACTTATAGAATATATTATATCGGCATAATTATCTTGTAACGGAATACTCATACCCCTGTTTAGGCAAAACTCAACTTTTCCTGGACTATGCGGAACTACAGAGATTGCTTGTTGCATATCTCTTTCACAAATAGGGTCATTATCTATACAAATTACATGATAGCCTAACTTTGCAACAGCAAAAGGAAAAAATGTTACGCCACTACCAAAATCTACAACTACAGGTAAATGAGCGCATTTTTCTTTCTTCCGCCATTCTTTAAGATGATAATATACATAGGGGTATTCCCATACTCTACTCCAGGTATGTAAGGGATCCCTGGGCCATTTGTATTCTGCGCTACGGAACAATTTTTCTTTAGAAAGGAAAAATTGCTGCTCTTTTTCCAATAATTGGAATAATTCCTTCCATTCAGGAGTTTGAAGGTCTGACAACGCCGCAAGGCCACTACGGTGAAAAGGTTTATTATAATTAATTTGTCTCATAAAAATTTAAAAGAAAATATGTCAAATTTTTCGCGCGAGCACAGTTAAAACAAATGTGCCTTTTTGCATTATGTATTGTCTATTATTAAGAAATCCTTTTATGATACTTTTTACAAACTTAAAACTTCTATTAACTATATTATTCTCTAATTTTTTGATGTCAATAATCCTTTGCACTCCTGGTTGGTTATGTTCCCAAAAATGTTCAATAATTAAACCATGTTTTAACAGCAAATTAGATAAGCTATGTAAGTCAAAATAGTTAACGTGCTCAAAATCCACCCTAAATCCGATCCATGTGTAACCAATCTTAGCAAACTCACCTGCGTTTGGAACGGAAATTAAAACCCGACCATCTTCCAAAAGTGAAGAAGAAACTTTTTTTAATAAATCTGATGGATTAACTAAATGTTCTAAAAGTTGAAACATACATATGATATCATATTTTTTATTTGAATCAATTTCTTCAAAAGCAGGAATTCCTTTTTTCTTCAGGATATTTCGGGCATTATTATCCAATTCTACACCTACTGGATAACCGCCTTTATATCTGATTAACTCAAGAAACCAGCCAAAAGAACAGCCTATGTCGCATACCGAACACCCCTTAATACCTCCCGTATTTTCTAAAATATCAATAAAAAAATTCTTATTGCTTGCAATTTTATTTTTAGGTAATTTTAGGTAATTCATGAACTTTGAGGCTTGTTTCAAGCCTTTAAAACTTGCATAATATGTATAAAACTTATAAATTTCGTCAGGTTTTGGGATGTCTGCTAAGTATATCATATTGCACTTAGAACATCTATGAACAATGAAATTATCTGGGCGAGTTACAATTGGTATAGGGATATCTTGATTGCACACGGGGCAATTTCTATGATACAAATTATTAATATTCCAGTTTGGGAATTTTCCAGCTTTAACAGTCGGTGGTAAAGGCGTCAGTTTCTCAATCATACAGTACTTCACGTTTGGTTTTCTTTAGAAAAATACTTGCAAACCAAAAAGTCCAGACAGCATGGACAATGTATGCTATTAATCTTGCTGATGCCAAACCAAGAGAACCGAATCGTATTAACAACCAAGTCCCAGTAATAAAAACAAAACCCCAACCTAAATTAATAATAAAACCAAGCCACATTTTACCCGAGGCAAAAATAACATTTCCTACAGGTATTTGAATAGCAAGAAGACCGGCCGTTAACAATACGACAATTAATGTTGAACCACCTGATTCAAAACCCTTGCCATAAAAATTCATTATATTTTGATTGAAAACAAAACCAAAAACTACTATTATGAAAATAATGATACCGTTTGTCCTTATTGTAAAAAAAAGAAGCTTTGTTGAATTAATGTTATCATTCATTCCCAATCTTTCAGATAATATCGGCACAACTACCTGACTCATAATACCCGGTAAAAATAGGAGGGCATTAAACCACTGATTCGCTGCATTGAAAATTCCCATCTCTGCGTAGCCGTTGGGCTGGTTTACAAGCATTGCATTACAGAGCCAGGTTACTGGTCCAACCATTGCACTGGATAAAAATGCCGGCAAACTGAATTTCCACAACACGGGTAATTCCTGAAAACCTGTTTGAAAATCGGGCCTTATATTAAATTTTGCACATTCTTTGTTGATGGCTATTTTATTTAAAATATAATTGACAAACATTGAGCCAATGAGCGCAATGACTGCTCCCTCAAGTTTAAAGAACCATACTCCTGCAATCAACAGGGGAAAGGAGATAATTCCTGAGAGGAGATTTACAATTGCAATTGTTCTAAATGCCTCAAAGCCCGATAAGGCACCTGTCTGGGCGCCATTAATTGCCCCAAGGAAGAGCAAACCAGAACTGATAAGAAGTAGATTTGAAAGATGAGGTGCAGAAAGTGTCCGTGTAGCAAGAAAGGGTGAGAGCAAAATGAGAATTAAACTTATAATCCCTCCTGATATAAATGCAATTAGGGAAGATAACGCAATTATCCTTCCTGCTTTTGCAGGATCTTTTTCTCTGAATTCAGCCACATATTTTGTAGATGTCATTCCAAGCCCAAACCCAGCAAAGACACCAAACATTCCTACAGTACTCTGAATTATACCGAGTTCACCATAACCCACCGTGCCAAGTAAACGAGCCACAATGATGGACGAAACAAGGCTTAAGCCACGCGCAATCACTGCGCCTACAAGAGACCAGAATGCACCCTTCGCAATGCGGGCACGCAATGAGCCAACAGGAAGGTAAGCATTTTTAAGGTGATCTATTTTTATTTTAAGGGCTTCAATCATTTGCGATAAGTATCTCAATTATCCTATCTGCTGCTCTTCCATCGCCATAAGGATTAACTGACCGAGACATTTTTTGATACAATTTATTCTCAGTAAGTAGCCTCATCGTTTCAGAATAAATGCTTTCGCTTTCAACACCAACAAGTTTTGCAACCCCTGCCTCTACCCCTTCTGGTCTTTCTGTTGTTTTTCTGATCACAAGAACCGGTTTGCCAAGAGATGGTGCCTCTTCCTGAATCCCACCTGAATCAGTTAAAATCAAATAGGATTTGTTCATCAACCAGACAAAAGTAAGATAATCAAGTGGTTCAAGCAAAAATATATTTTTACAATTTGAAAGTATCTTTTTAACTGGTTTTTGCACATTTGGATTTAGATGAACAGGATAAATAATCTGAACACTCTCATTCATTTCAGCAATCTTTTTCAATCCCAGACATATATTTTCAAAATCCTTTCCAAAACTCTCTCTCCTGTGGATAGTGACAAGAATAGTTCTTTTGTTATTAAAACTAATGCCATAGTTTTTCATAAAAAACCTATTATAGTATTCTTGAACATTTCGTGGTCTTTGCCTTCTGACAATCATCAAAAGTGCATCAACCACAGTATTTCCAGTTAGATATATTTTATTTTTATCAACGCCTTCTGCTATCAGATTATTTTTTGCCCGCTCGGTTGGAACAAAATATAAATCAGCAATACAATCCGTTAATCGCCTGTTTATTTCCTCCGGAAACGGATTAAATTTGTTATTCGTCCGCAACCCTGCTTCAATATGCGCAATTTTTATTTTTGAATAAAAAGCTGCAAGTGATGATACAAAGGTAGTAGTTGTATCACCCTGAACAATTACCATGTCAGGATTTTCTTTTTTTAAAACTCTTTCAATTTGTCGTAAAGAATTTGCAGTAGTATCAAACAAGCTCTGATTTTCCTGCATTATATTTAAATCATAATCTGGCTTTATCTTGAAAATATTTAACACCTGGTCAAGCATCTGACGGTGCTGGGCAGTAACACAGATTCTCACCCTGAATTTGTCATGGTATTTTTTAGATTTGATAATCACCGGGGCAAGTTTTATTGCCTCCGGGCGGGTGCCGAAAATGAATAAAGTTTTTATCATACCTCAGAACCTCGGAGAGAGAATTGGGTTATCAGGCAAAGTTTGGGGTATTATAATCCTCAAATTAAGCTTAATTGGCTGTATCTTCTTTTGCTCAAAAGGACTCAATTGTGTTAGAAAAATACTAATCGCTTAAGAGATTTTTGGACAGACTCCTAGTAGCCTAATGATGTCCCCCGATGCTTAATGATCATAAGTATTACCTCTGCCACCCGTTTTGGCATGTCCTCAGCGGGGAGGGGGCCGGCATTGGTTTTAATCCATGACAGTGCAGCCTCTTTGGAGGTAGTCCCTTTCACGTCTTCAAGACGGGTTGATACTTCTTCTAACGATCTTAGAAAGCGCGCCCTCGGATAGCTTGTAAGCACTTGGCCATACTGCTGGCTGGAGAGTTTTCCATACTGGGCCAAAAGAACTGGGAGGCCAAGCAAAGCCGGAATGAGGGCGGCCGAGGATGGCTCCACAATTGCCGCGCGACTGTCCTTCAGTCTGTCAACAAAGTCCTCAGGATCACATATTTCCACCCCTCGCTGGCGCAACCGTTCAGGCACGCCTGTGCGAAAATGAGCTGGATGAAGCTTCACTACCAGCTTGAGACCTTCCTGCCTAAGGGCATCCTTGGTTTCTTCGAGATGCTCTGCAAAATCTTCTCCATCACGAAAGACTGCACCTGCCTCAATCAGCGCCGTATCAATATAGACAATTTCGTTGCTCAGTCCGTCGCGAGAAAGGCAAAGACCCATGTCTTCCTCGCGCAGTCCGAATTTGATAAGGTCGGGATTGCCAACCGCGAAAACCATATCTTTTGGCATCCTATAGCGTTCTACAGCGTGGGAGATGTCGGCTTCAGTGTACACGCAACAGGCGGTAGTCGTTGAATCCGGAGCAGCCACACCCCAATAGGACCTACCCATCCCTTGGGCAATGACATGGGAACCGAAACGTAACCAATCATGGAGACCAGCCCGCGTTTTCAAAAGAGCCCGTGCATAGGCAGGCCAGATCCACCGAACCTGCTTGCCAAGGCGGCTTATGATGATCTTTGCCTGGCGCCATAGGTTGATCTTGTATACGTCACCCGCAGATAGGTCCACTGGCT
>CAYRRM010000080.1:0-6543 GCA_964426675.1 uncultured Lentisphaera sp. | reverse complement strand
TCTTATAACTCCCAAAATAGGGTTACTCCATATAATCTTTTCGTCAGGATATTTTCTATCTGGATTATTATCAGTTATTGTCCCATCAATATCTATAAAGAAGTAGTCCATTTTTTAATCCATTCAACTGTTTTTAAATATTCTTTTAATTCAGATAACTTGTTTTTCTCTGCGTTTCAACAGAAAAAAATTTCCCCTTTCCATCTATGTCCATCAACAAAACAAACAGTTTTTCCAGGATATTCTTTCTTATTATATAGAGATAAATAGAATCTCTGACCTTTTAATCCCATTTTTATAAGACGCGCCGTCTTATTTTCAGGAGATACAAGAAATCTCTCATTCGTGTATACAACCCTCAACTCTCCAGGACTAATATCCAATGGAATTTTGTTATTCAAGCCCCTTGAAATAATGACACGGTGAATACAATTCGGGGCAGTATTCAACAAATATATTATGTGCATATCACCCTCATTATATACCGCAAAACGAACATGAGCACTGGCTTCTACAATAATATCTTTTTGCCACGCCGCAGCGAAAAAATACAGAAGGTCTTTGTAAAACCTTCTCAGGCCCTGGTAACCCGGGAATTCTATTGAATTAACAAGGAATGCCATACCCTTACCTACCCTGTTAGCAATGAGTGCTGGGACATTAGTCATATTTTCCCATCTATCTATAAAAGAATCAGAATAATAAGCAATAACTTCTGCTTTAACAAGTTTCATATTACCAATAGGAAAACCTCTCTCGTAATATTTAGGGTCACATTTTTCTGACCATAAAGGAAAATGGTAATTACCCACCGCTGGCTGTTGTTTAAATTTTATACCACCTTCATAAGTTTTTCCTTCAAGTGTTATTTTAACACCAAAAAGGTCTTGTAAGTTACCACCGTATATTAACGAAATAGGAGCACTTCTTTTTGTCCGTGTATCAAGGTGTGCCAATGTACCAAGTATATGCCCTCCTTGTTCAACATATTCTTTTAAATTGTTATATATTTTTTGTGTCATCGTATTCCAGCCAAGAAAAATTAGACAGTCATACTTTTTCATAAGAGAAACAGAACTTTCTGCAGGAATAATATCAACCTGTCCTAAAGGAGGATTACCTGAAGTATCCTGACTACCATATTGATACGGAAATTCCCAGGATATATTTTGATAGAATGAGTTGAATAGTTCCCATGAATCTTCCGCGGTTCCTGCCCTAATCCTCCCCCTCTGTCCCCATATAAATGGCTGTCCAAATGGGCCGGAGGCAAAAGAGTCAAGATTACCGTAAAGTACAGCAATACGACTCATAGGAAAATCGGAAGGTCGCGGATGTATCTTGCAAAATCGTGCAAAATCTGAAAGTTCCTTTCTAAAAATTTTAACCTGTTGGGAATCTGTGGAAAAATTTTTGCCCAGTGCTTTATAGTCCATTATTCCATGTTCTGCATAGATAGGGTCAGCCCCTCTGATGAAAGCATGATAAAGTGAGGTTTTCCAACGATGACGCCACAGGATATCATGTTCATTCCCTCCATACCATACCATCGCCATATCAGCTCCAAATCTGCCCTTATTAAAAGCAATTGTTGCTCCTTTAGTTGCTGAATAGAAAAGTTCAGTAAAGTATGAATAGGTTACCTCTATATCAACACGGTCTATCCCCGCTTCATAAAGATATTTCGCAATAGCAGATGCTTCAATACATATTAGTGGTCTCTGCACAATACTATCAGTAGCAGATTTTATAAGTTGCCTCAGTTTTTCTACTAAAAAATCTCTGGCAACAGATGCACACTCTGTAGGAGGAATTATATTGGGAGAATTTGCAACTGTACTTTGTGGCCAATATAAGGTAAGACCACCATATTCACACATAAAAAGAGTTCCATCAAAATATTCTCCTGCTTCAGCAATAATTCTCTTAAACTCTTTTTTATTAATCTTACGATAACCTGTTCTGATAATCCCCTGCCTACGACTCCACATTTCATCCATTACAAAATATATCTTATTTTTTTTACAAAATGTTACCACCTCCTTCAGTTTTTCAATACTCCATGGTCCCACAAATAAAACTGTGTAATTTCCTAATTTCTCTGAATAGATACATTTTAATGTTTCCAATCCGTAATGTGACTCACTCATTCCACCGATTTTAATATGTTTCATAATAATTCAAAAAGGTATGTATGATACTGTTTTACATCCAGGTTAAAACAAGAAACTGACTTATCAGCAATAATTTTATTAGTAAAACATTCTCGTACTTTCTTCATAGAAGGAAGATTAATAGTCCTGTTCCCGCTGGTACGGGTAAATATTCCAACATACGAATAGTTCGCATAAATAATGTCGTCTGATTCACTATAAATATGAATTTTAGCATCATTAATAATGTTCCTTACAATGGTCGGTGGTAAAACCGGAACTGCACAGTAGATACTGGTCCAATTCTTATGCTTTTTCATAGCAAACCCCGCAGGGCCACTTCCGCCAAAATAACCCAAAAATTCTGACTGACTATCAACAATTATAAACCCCATTATTTTTTCTGTACTGATTCCAAATGAACTATTTTCAAACCCTCTCAATAGATGATGTCCGGAACCAGTTGTAATTCTGCGACAACCTGTCTCAGCAATTTTTATTTTCATCCCGATTAATGAACTAATATTATCTTCTGAGAAAACATTCTTATGCCCCGGATATATTAATCCATCAGATTGATAAAAAACAAGAGTCCTGTCGTTACTTTTTAACATTTCAATCTGTTCTCTATCAGAAGCAGTCAATGCAAAACAAGTCGGGAAAAAGACACATTTATAACGACTAATATCAGATTTTTGTAAATCAGTCAGAAGTAAAAGGTCTACAGGCGCACCAATACCATTGAATGAACAAAAGAAATTTTCCCAAAAAATAGTCCATTGCATTTGCCTATCTAAAGTCAAATACCAGGATGCTTTTTCATCCATAACAACCGCAATTTGAGAAATCTGGTTCCGGTTTCGTTTCAATGAAATGTTTGCAATTTTTACACATTGTTCCACTGCATCCAGTCGTTCTTTACTTTCATACCAGTGCCCACCAAGGTCATACCACCATTGCAGTTGTCCTTTACATAAAGAAAATACAAAATTCCTTTTTAACATTTCTACATCTTCTTCTATATTATCAGGTCCTTTCATCCAGCTGTTAGTACCATCTCTTTTATTAGTATACGGTCGATAATCATCTTCAGCAAAATATGCTTTGTTATGTATAAAAGCGGAATCAGGTTGGGTCCCTTGTGCCCAACAGAACCCTCCTGATGGTAAATCACGGTTATTGCGAACGAAATAATCCAGAGGGCTACAAGTAAAATCAGGACCATCTTCTTCTAAAAGTCGTACAAGGTTCAGATGACCAGAATCAGCAAGCCAGTATGCATTAGCCAGACCAAGTGAATATCCGTAAAATGTGCCAATAATGATTCTATCCGGTGCATAAATTTCCCTTAATGCAGCAGTAATTTTAATTATTTTTTCTGTACAGAGAGAATTTAAGAAACGATAAAATTCAACAACAGGAAATTTTGCTTGTATTGGGTCAGGATGAATAAAATAACCATAGTCTGCATAACCTCTATGTATACGGTCAGGAACAGAAAACACTATATCCCTGCCTGTTTTTTCCTGCATATATTTATTAAAAGCTTTCTGCATTATCGGGCAAAGGTCGTTCACTTGTAAATCATCATATGTTCGGAAAAACCATTCGTTGGAATTATATGCTGTTGGTAAATAACCAATAATTCTTGAACTATACTGTTGTTGTTTAACATGAGTAGCAAGTGCAAGTATTGCTGGAATACCTGCTTCCTCCCAGAAATTTGATGCAAGTGAAGGTGATGGTTCGGTTTGATACAATGATTTTGGTAGTTCTGGTTCACGACCACAACCGAACTTAACTATACTATCAGGATTTCTTTCTAACCACCATTTCGGATTCATTGCAGATGCCTGGATGCGAATGACTACATACCCATCTGTATCCGCCTGAAGTACTTTTTTAATACGCCAATCAGTATATGAAAAATCGTACATACCCTCGCCTGTCCAGTCGAAATAAACAGGAACAAAATATATATGTACTCCTCGTTTTGCCATTTCGGGTACTTCACTGCGTACTGTATCAATAAACAGTTTATCATTATTCACTTCTGTCAGCTTAAAAGTAACAAATGGGTACAGTACACCATTTATGGAAATGGTCATAGCACCGTTATGTTTTATTAATTTTGCATTCATTTTTTCACCCTCTGTAGATACTCCATCCGCAATCTTATTAATATCATTTTCCCTCTCAATTTATCTACCTTCTTAAGCAATCGTTTACTTTTTCCCATCTGCTGGGAGGTATTACCTACGGTATATCAACTTCTGCAGGCATCTGAAATCAATCTTTTTACATATTCAACAGTGGAAAGGACTAAATCAACAATACAACTTGCGAGAAATATAATGTTTTCAATTCTACCTTCTTTTAACCATTTCAGCCCTATCTCGCATTCTTTTTTAAATAGTTCAATGGGCATCTCTTTACTATTACCGTAGTCCCACATATAAATCCCAAGTGCCTTTCTTTTGCCGGGGATAATCTTACAGAACTTCTCAAAGCATTTTTCAAGTTCATTTATTCCTTCTGACTTCCATATCCAGTAAGTTATCAAATCAAATTTCTCTAAATATTCTTTTACAGGTAGATTTAGTTGATGTTGATAAATAACTGTCCATAGTTCCATCCCATTTTTATTAAATTTTTCCTTAATTTCTGTTATCTGTTGAGGTGTGAAAGGTGGACTTTCCTTTATAAAAAAATCATCCATTATTGCACCTACTATATTTTTATATTTTTTCTTCAACTTAATTATTCTCTCTATCTCTCCTTCTTCATAACTACATCCTGCTCCAACAACACTCCATATAACTTTTTTTAATTCCTTAAAACTTTCTGCATACCTTTCGTATTCACTTGGCTCTGGCTTTCCAAATTCTCTTACAAATATTATGTTTTCAATACCAAGATATCTACAAGCATCAATGGGTGAAATTCTTGACTCTTTCTGTAAACCCCATCTATTATTCTGCATCCCTTCTTTATGTGCCCACAAATAAATTTTTTCTTTCATAATCTTCACCTTATAATTTCATAAATATGTCTTTGATAAGGAGCAAATTTATCCATAATTATACCATCTTTTATTTCAATTTCCCTATCCTCAAAAACAACCTTTGCCTTTTTGTAATGTCTTATCTCCTTGGGTAAACTGATTTTTCCAGTAATTTCTTCTCTATTTATGCTAACTGAAAATATATAAAACTTATCTCCAAATTTCCTTCCCATTGTTAATACATCAGGATGATTACTTTCTACGCCTTCAACTTCTTCACTGAATATAACAGGTGCAAGTATTTCTGTTTCCTTGCTTAATTGTTTCAATTTCATCCAGTTTTTATATCCAAATATATCTCCATAAAAATACATAAGCCCTGTGCAACCTGAAATAATTGCTCCATATGTCTGTGCTTCCTGTTCCTCTGCAGTTGGTTCTCTAAAATGATTATACATATTATTTCCAACGAGCCACATCCATACCCACATATTCTTTTCTCTTGCAATGCTATCTTTTAATTTCACAAGTTCTACTACTTCTCTTATAGGCCTACCAGTTCCACCTGTAATGTATAGGTCAGTTGAAAGAATATCCCCTGGAAGGCCTGCATATTTCATACTTGGGCCAAGGGGAGTGTAATTTACAAATACAGGATGTTTTGGGTCTACCTCTTTTGCTCTTTTTACTACCTCTATTATTTCCTCTGGCTTTACATCTGCTTGAATCTCTGGTTCGTCTGCAACACACCATGCAATTAAAGAGGGCTCGTTTTTAAATTTCTCTATAAATTTTTCAAAATTATTATCAATCCCTTCTTTTGGTTTAAATCCAGGCCAGGCAACAATCTTTAAATCATATCTATTCGCATATTCAAAAAGTTTTGCCCAGCCCTTTTCTGCAACTTCAGATGGAAAAATTTTACTGACAGCAACAATACTTCCAAATCCTTCTTCTTTCCAGAATTTTATCTTTTTCTCTATTTCATTTTCCCAGTTATCTTTATAAAACCATTTATAACCAAAGAAGAATTGTTCAAGAGGGGCAAAAACAAAAAATGGTTTTCCATCAACTATAAATGGTCCTTTTTTTGAAAGTTTTTTGTCTTCTTTCTCTTCTACTCTTATAAATTTCTTGAATAAATTCTTATCTGGAAAAACAAGCAGATTATAATTCTCTACATCATGAAAATTTAAATATTTTGTTGGAGAGGTACAGGAGTATTCATTAATTTTGTGATTTTCTCTGCCTAAATTAAATCCCCATGTTTGACTTGTCAAATTTGTAATATTCAGTGAAGAAAATGGTATCTCAATTTCCACTATCCAGTGGTCATTTTTTACTGATGTTGCTCTTTCTATTTTCCCTTTAAAAGGTTGATTATTT
>CAYRRM010000079.1:0-6658 GCA_964426675.1 uncultured Lentisphaera sp. | reverse complement strand
TTTATTTATTAACTTTTTTCTATGGAACATCTGCAGGATTTGTGATGTGGTCTCACTATCTGAAACCATTTTCTTATGGGCTATTGTGGTTTTTATCTGCTATATATTTTCTTATAAGATTTTATAAGGCAAAAGATACAAAATGGTTATATACTGCCTCTATCTTTTCAGGACTTTCCTTTGGGACATTGTTAACCTATGGATATATATACTGGGCTGTGGTTATCTTTATCCTGTTTTTTAATAAAGATATTAAGTGGAAGATTAAAAATCTTATCTTTACATTTATAATCTTTCTTGGAGTTTTTCTTATAACAAATCCTTATGTCTTTTTATCCCATAAGGAGTTCCTTCAGGAGATTGTATATCTTCGCACCTACTGGCATAAGGAGGTTTCTATTAAGTCAATCCTTATATTTTTGTTCAATACACTGAGATATGGAATGGGGACTTTATTATGGATTACAGTAATAATTGGTTTCCTCCTTGGATTTGTGTATAAATCCGAAAAACTAAACTGGATGTTTCTAATTATAATACTTCCTGCTTTCCTTTATTTTGCATTTACCACACCAGAATGGGTTCACTACAGTATATTTTTATACCCTTTTCTTATACTTTCGGCAGGGTTTTTCTTTTCAAGGATTAGACTTAAAATTGTAGAACCCATTCTGATAATTGTTGCACTATATACTATTCTTTATGCCTGTTCTTATGTTAATCTTTTGGGTAGGGAAAATATAAGGATTGAGGCGGGGAGATGGATAAATGAAAACATACCCTCTGATAAAACAATCGGATTACTTGAAGCCCCTTCACCCTGGCGAACACCTCCTTTCAGGTTTTTAGATTATAAAATTATCATTGCACAGAATAAAACAGAAATAGAAAAAGAAAAACCCGCATATTTTATAGTCAGTGAATATCAATGGTTAAGAGGGACCGGGATAGAAGCAATAAAAGAAATTCTTTCTGGCTATGAGATATTTAAAAAATTTGAAAAAAAGCCATCTCTGGGATGGATAAAATTCAAGTATCCGGAATATATCCCCTACGATTGGTGTCATCCAAACCCTGTAATTTTAATATGGAAAAGAAAGGAGTTATAAATCCGGTTTTTATTTATCAACGGAAAATGGAAATATAAAAATGATACTGGCATATCACAGGGTAAATCCATTTTATAAGAAAGATGCGTTAACTGTCTCTCCTGAAAATTTTGAAAGACAGATAGAATTTCTTTTAAAAAAAGGGTTCAAGCCAGCACATCCCGAAGAATATATCAAAAACCCCTCGTCTCTATTGATAACCTTTGATGATGGATATGCTGACAATCTATGGTATGCCATACCTGTTTTGAAACAATTTCACATAACCCCCATTATCTTTTTAACAGTAAATTACATAGGCACGGACATTATATTCAGCAGATACAGGGACAAAGAAAAAGACCGATTTTTAAACTGGGAAGAGGTTAAGGAAATGACAGGGGAGGGGGTTATATTCGGTTCACACTCCATTTCCCATCCACACCTTACAGAACTCAATGAAGAAAAACTTAAAGAGGAGATATGCCTATCCAAAAAAATAATAGAAGACAAAACGGATAAGACAGTTGATTTTTTTTGTTATCCCTATGGTGATTTTGATGAAAGAGCGATAGAAAAAGTTAAACTTGCTGGATATAAAAATGCTTTTGTAACACCCCCAAAAGGGAAAAAGATAAAAGAAACTGATTATACTCTTCTCCGTACAGGTATTTACGGGCATAACAATTTTTTGATGTTCAGGATAAAGATATGGAAAGATTATCTCAAAGAAAAAAGATATTAATCTTATTTATAACAGCTTTTCTGATACGGGTCGCCTTTGTCCTTACACTGAAGAATAACTTTTATTTTGATGATGAGTTTGAGTATTACAGAATAGCGGAAAATTTTTTAAGCGGTAAGGGATTTTTTGTAAGTGAAGGGCTGAAAGGATTCAGACCACCTCTTTATCCAATACTCTTAAGCATCCTTTATTTATTAAAGTTTAATCTTATCGGTATCCGTATATTCCAATGTATTATTTCTGCACTCACTGTCCTTCTTATCTATTTTACAGGGAAAAATCTATTTTCGGAAAAGGTTGCTTTATGGTCAAGTATTATAGCAGTTATATATCCCTACTTCATTTTTTATAATGGCTTCTTGCTTACAGAAACATTATTCATATTTTTTACGACCCTTACTCTCTATGCTTTTATAACACTTTCGGCTAGACCTTTATCCTGGATAAAAGCAGGTATATCATCAGGACTGGCAGGGCTTTGCAGGCCCACAATGCAATTATACCTTCCTGTGGTACTTATCCATATCGCCTGTGATAAAGAAAAATGGAAATTAAAAATTAAAAAGATATTCTATATTCTATTGTTTTTCTCTCTGACCTTAAGTCCCTGGATTATTAGAAACTATCTGGTATTTGGAAAGTTTATTCCCGGAACAACAATGGGTGGAAGGGTCTTCTGGGAAGGCAATAATCCCTATTCAGAAGGAGGCCCCTGCAGATACTTTCCAGAAGAGATAGAAAAATTGCCAGAGGTAGAAAGAGACAGTGCATATTACAGAAAAACAATTGAGGTAATAAGAGAAAATCCTTCACGGTTCCTGTGGCTTCTACAGAATAAATTCAAGAGGTTCTGGAATGTCATACCAAATGCATCAGAATTTACAAAACCACTATACCGAATTATCAGCATTTTTAGTTTCGGTATTATGCTGCCTTTCTTTATCCTCGGCTTCTTCCTGACATTGACAAATAGCAGGGCGAATTTTATCCATTCCCTTATCGTTTTATTTACTGTTTTTCACGTCATCTTCCTTGCTTCCATAAGATACAGAGTACCTCTTGAGCCATTCTATATAATCCTTGCTGTATATGGATTCTTTTGGCTATATAACAAAGTTTCAGATATAATAAAATGAAATGACGGAAAAACTGAAAAATATATCAGTTGTTTTGCCCGCTTATAATGAAGAAGAAAATATTGCCGATGCAATAATAAATACAAGGAATACCCTTGGAACCCTGGCTGACAATTATGAAATTATAGTTGTGAATGATGGAAGTACAGATAGAACAGGAGAAATAGCAGAACATTTTGCACAGCAGGAGCCATCTCATACAAGGATATTCCATCACTCTTCAAATAAAGGATATGGAGCAGCACTGAGAACTGGTTTTTTAAATACTCGGTATGAATATGTATTCTATACAGATGCAGACAACCAGTTTGATATCAGTGAATTACGGAATTTTCTCCCTTTGATTGAGAAATACGATATTATTATAGGGTATAGAATAAAACGTAAAGATTCTTTATTGCGAATATTTCTTTCAAAGGGATATAACTATCTGGTGTTTCTGCTGTTTCATCTTAAGGTAAGGGATGTAGATTGTTCTTTTAAGCTTTTTCATAAATATGTTCTGGATGCAATAAAAATAGAATGTGATGATTTTTTTGTTGATACTGAAATCCTTGTAAGGGCGAAAAAAGCAGGATTTCATATACTGGAAAAAGGCGTAACACACTATCCGAGAAAACGAGGTAAAACAACTGTACGCCCCGGTCATATTTTGAAAACTTTAATAACAATTACAAAGTTATGGAAACAAATACATAGAAAGAATAAATACAATGAATAAAAAAGAGGGATTATTTATTTTTTTAGTTCTGTGTATCGCTATGTGTCTGCGACTGCTATGGATTTTTCACCTTGATAATAGTGTGGATGTATGGGGAGACTGGTGGGATGAAATTGCTTCTAATTTAATTTCAGGAAGAGGATTTGTTGTAGAAAACCCATTTAATCCAGGAGATATTCCCTATTATTCATGGCGTCCACCTGCTTTTCCCCTGTTTCTTGCAGGAATTTATGCTGTTTTCGGGCATAAATTTCTTTACGCAAAAATAGGACTTGCTCTGATAAGTACATTTTCAGTATTGCTGGGGTATTTCATTGCAAAAAGATTATTTAATCCATTTACCGGCAGGTTAACTGCAATTGCAATGGCAATATATCCAACCTTTATTTTTTTTACAGGATACCTTGCGCCTGAAACTCTTACATTGTTTCTGATTCTCCTGACAATATTCTTCTTAACTGGTGGTATTCATAATTCTAATAGTACTTCTATATTACTTGCAGGATTATCACTTGGATGTACAGTTATGTGCAGAACGATAATGGCATTATTTTTTATTTTCATTTTTATATGGCTATTACTGATGGGAAAATCTAAAAAAGAATTGTGGAAAAGTTTTTTTATAATAATTACTGGGATGTTGGTAATCATCTTACCCTGGGTGGTCAGAAATTATAAAATACACAGAACAATAGTTTTCCATTCAACAGATGCAGGACAGGCATTATTCATCAATAATAACCCCGAATCTTTTAAAATAGAGCCGAGCGGCACCGCCTTTGTATATAACCCATCGGAATTTCTACATCTCAGCGAAGTGGAAACAACCAGGATTTTTAAAGCGAGGGCAAAAGATTTTATTGTCCATAATCCGGCGACATATTTAAAATATGTGGGTAAACGTTTTTTAAATTTCTGGAGACCTGTGCCGTATAAGGTATCCGGGCCCGGAAAGGCATATTCGTATTTACACCAGATTATAAGCGGAATTTATACAATACCGGTTTTTATACTAGCCCTTCTTGGTTTGTTTTATTCAAAAGGAGCATGGCGAAAACTTTTTATTATTTATGCCCTGATTATTTACTATTCAGGTACGTATATTTTAGTGAGGGCAATAATCCGTTACCGTATGCCAGTTGAACCTTATCTGATAATGTTTGCGGCATACGGAATTGCTGTTTTATGGCAGAGGTATAATATTTCTAAAGCAATTCATAAAAATTATGGAGAGAAAGTATCTTAAACCTGTGCTTTTAATGGAATTATGTTGTATTGCTCATATTTTCCATCCAGTTCTATATGTTCTGTCTCGTAAAGGAACTTCAGGAACCGCTGAACTCATCCATAAATATCTGCCGTTCAGCAATATACATGCTTATTTAATAAGATTTATTGAATTCATACCCGCATGGCTTTATTCTCCTTCTGGAATTGCAAGTTATTACGGAGCAGTTATTATTCTTTTCTTCCTGAGTTACTGGAGTGCCTTCAAAGTATTTAGGAAAAATACTATTTCTTTAAAATTTTTCATCCTGTCCACAATGATATTCTGTTTTACCCTGTTTTTTTATACTCCCGGTAAGCATGTAGATATTTTCCTATATATCTTTCAGGGAAAAATGGTTTATTATTACCAGGCGAACCCGTATTTTGTAAAACCTGCTGTATTTGAAGGAGACCATCTTCTACGTTTTGCAGGATGGAAGGACTTCACTTCTGCTTATGGACCTGTGTGGCATATTGTTGCAGCTATTCTGTATCGCACAGGCAGAGATAGAATACTTTTAGAAATCGGCGTTTTCAGGGTCTTCATAATTATCTGCCACATAGTGAATGTATATCTTATATACAACATATTGAAAGTATTCAAGCCTGAATTTAAGACAACCGGGACACTTTTATACGCATGGAATCCACTCGCTTTAATTTATTCTTCCGGAGGTAATAATAACAATTTTCTGATGATTACCTTTCTTCTGCTGGGAATATATCTATACCTTAAAAAAGAAATTTTTCTTCCTGCTGTCTGTTTTGCTCTTTCTGCCTTTACAAAATTTTCGTATACTCTGTTTTTTCCATTTTATATTAAAACACTCAAAACAAAGAAAGAGATATTTTTTTCTATTATAGTTTTTCTTTTTATTGCAACGCTTGTATGGTTACCCTTCTATGAAGGGCCCGCATCTTTGTTGAAGCCCTTCTGGATGACAGGTGCTTTAGGACACTCTATTTTGTTTTTATGGAATGTTATATTATCATCTGTCTTCAATCAGAATATTGCAATGGCCGGTACAAAAATTCTTCAATCTGTCCTTTATAGTATATTTTTTCTTATCTATGTATTTTTATTTTTAAAAACTAATTCCATCCAGAATATGCTGAATTCCTGTGCAGTAATCTTCTTCTTTCTTGTTTCTTCTATAATGCCAAACTGGGCGACCTGGTATGTTATGTGGTGTATTCCGTTTGCCGTTCTTTCAGGCACATCCTCCATTATTTTTCCATGCATTGTATTCTCATTTTCTGCCCCCTTTGCTTTAGTTATATTTTATTTATATCATTCATATGCGCCTGTATACCAATTTTTAACTTTCCTTCTGGCTATACCTTTACCATTATTTATTGCTTTGAAAACACAGATATGGCGGTGGAACAAAAATGAAACTATCAGTGATAGTTCCAGTGTATAATGAAAAAGACACTATATTTAAAATTATAGAAAGGATAGTTGAAGTTCCCGTTGAAAAAGAAATTATAGTTGTGGATGATGGAAGTACTGACGGAACAAGAGAAATTCTGCAGGATTTTAAATCTCCAAACCTTAAAATAATACTAAAAGAAAAGAATGAAGGGAAGGGTTCTGCTATAAGAGAAGGATTAAAATATGTAAGTGGTGATGTGGTTGTAATACAGGATGCTGACTTAGAATATAACCCTGAGGACTGGATAAAAATGCTCAAAATAA
>CAYRRM010000078.1:0-6704 GCA_964426675.1 uncultured Lentisphaera sp. | reverse complement strand
GGTCAACCCCTGGCCGGCCCAGTCTGGCCAGGTAGAGAGCCGCGGGCTGGCCAGAGCGGTAAATGTCGCCGATGAACCGCTCACCGGCGATGTCCGTGGCAAAATGCCAGAAACCCGGCCGGGAGATGTTGCGGCTGAGTTCGTTGCGGCGTCCGTTAGGGGTTTTCAAACCGAGGTGGCCAGCATCAGGACAGGCCTGACCTTCAATCAGCTGGTTCTCTTTCTCGCGACCGGTTTCTTTCGGCCAGTAAGTGCCGGTGCTGGTAATAGCCCAGGTAGTCCTTCCGCGCCAGCACTGGTGCCCCTGACAGTGCTCAATCCCGTCCCTTCCCCAGGGCATCGTGCGAAAGTCGCTCCCATCATCCCTGATGACGTGAATGTCTGCCCCGGGTTCGCCCACCAGAAGCTGGCCGGAGCCATCAGGCCTGATTACACATCCGTGGTTTTCCTGAATAAGAATGTCGTGTGACTCTTCCGGAACAAGGGACCGGCAGTACTGGCTGTGCATATTACACCAGCTTGGCCCTTCCAGAATGAGCCTGACCGAGACCTGTTTCAGGTCAAAGACCAGGAGTCCGAAAGGAGGGTTGGGACTCTGGCCATCGCCCAGAAAGGCGGAAATCGCCAGCCGCTGGCCGTCAGAGGAGATGGTGGAAAGGGGATAGAGCCGGCTGACTCTTTTCTTTGTCCCGGGAAGCGGGCCATCCAGCACCAGCAGGCTTTCCCGTCTTGTCCCGTCCAGTTTTACTCTTTTCAGCTCAATCGTGCCCGCCCCGGGCTGGCTGCGGTCAACAAAGTAATAGACCCACTGACCATCAGGCGAAACCGATGGCGCCCAGGCGCCGGTTTCCGTAGTCAAAGGTCTCAGCCGGCCGCCATCGTCCAGGTCGCACACAAGGTACTGATGCCTTGGGTCCTGCCGGTTGCCACCGTGGGCGGTAGCGGACTGATGGAGCAGGAAACAGCGGGAATCAGGCGTGAAAATCTGGGCTTCCATATAGATGTGAGAGCAGGGAAGTTCTCCTTCCGTCAACTGGTAGACTTCCATCCCCTCTGGCGAATCTTTATCAAGAAAGTCCGGCCTGGCTTTCATCTTCACTCCTTTATTTTAGTCAGCGCTGCCAGAACTCTGGCCAGGTTTTTAGTCTTCTCTTATGTTCGTCAATAGTTGTTGACTGCCCGGCAGGCCTATCCACTTGCCATCCCGGGACTGGTCCAATCTTGACCCGAGAAAAACTTCTGGCTGACATTAAAAAAAGTACTTCCTGTAGCCGTCGGTAATCCACTTAATGCTGGTGTTGTCGCTGTTATTTCTGCTTTACATAGTATCAAGGCCTGGATTGACATTCCCTCCTGCACATATAGTAGATGGATAACTGCTGAGAGAAATTGTAAATGCTGTCAGGCTCTTTGTCATTGTGGTTGTATCTCTTTCTATCTCGTTGCCCTGGTACTTTATTATACAGGTCACTTCTACATTTATTGTTTTGTCTCCTATATTTCCTGATGCTTCATAAAAATAACCTATACAACTGAATGAATTTTGACCTGATACAACTACTCCCCCAGGACTGAATGACCAGATAACTGTTTTATAAACTCTTTTGCCTCCACGATTTGTGAAGACCTTTTCATCACTCTTTATCCCTTTCTTACTACTTATTTACCAGTTTCTTGACTTGTAAACTGCATTTTTACTGGTTCTGGTTTTGTTGTTTTTCTTCTGGAAATTTAAATGTACCTTTGTTCTTCTCCCACCAATCTTTCCATCTCCCTATATACTCTTCAAGTCTCTCCTTTGATACAACCGGTGGTATTCTCCCAAAATTCTTCTGTGTTATTTTTTCAAGATAAGTCCTTGCTTCTTTATGCGCTTTTGTCCCAAGTAAATCTATTAAGTATCCTATCCCTTCTTTTTCCTTCTCTTCTATCAATACTAATGCTGCCTTTAATCTTATATCTACATCTTTTTCTTTTTGTATCTCTCTTAAAGTAGATAATCCAATTTCTCTATCTACTTTAAGTAATGCCCTCGCTCCTTCTATCTTTATTACCGGATTCTCATTCTTTATCCCATATTCTATTATCTCCTCTTTATAATCCTCAGCAAGTCCTTTTAATAATTGTTGGGCTTCCCTCATTTGTTTTTCAGAAATTTTTTCCCCTTTCCCTGTCCTACTTGCATATTCAAAAATCTCAGGTAATACCTTGTGGTTCATCCAGGAATATTTTCCATCACTTGTAAATACTTTCGGAACTGGATTCTCCTCTTTTACTGGACTATATTTGTAGATTGTTGTCCCTTTATCACTCACCACAAGTTGATATAATTCCCCATTTCCTGTAAGATATAAAGATTCTGAATATGACGTTTCTGAAAGTTCTTCAGCTGGTGAAATTACTGATTTTATTTTCCCTGTAAGTGGATCTATTTTGTAATGTGTATACCAATTTTCTTTAAATCCAAAATATACATATCCTTCATTGTCTATTCCATCAGTACCTCCTTCCAGAGGAAGTTTTGTTGGAATTAATTGATTCTTCTTTTCATCAAAAATATAAAATCTATCTCCTCCTTTTTCTTTATCATTTGTAACTACTTCTAAACGTCCAAATCTTTGACCTTTTCCATTTTCCCAAAAATGTGAAACTATAGAAAATTCTCCTTCGGCTGAAATACGAAGAAATTTTGGCATACCTTCTTCTTTTTCCCAATTTACCCATATATGTATAAACAATGCTCCACTTGGAGCTTGTAGAATTCCTCCTCCTAATCTTCCTTTCAAATTGCGTTCTTTCAGTAATTTCTGTGTTTTTTCAATTATCTCTGGAGTAATATTTACAAAAGAATAAAATCCATCCTGAGGAATAAGTTTAAATATTTTAGCATTACCAATTTCATCCGTACCTGCAATATAAATTTCTCCATTTTTTAATATTCCCATACTTTTTATTTCCAAAGGAAGGTTTGTTTTATCTACTTCTCTATTTTTTGTAATTGTATATGCAATAGGAAATGAATATATTATCTCTTTTATTGGTTCATAAACTAAAATTCTACTCTTTAAGACATCAGGAATATAGATTTTATTATCAGGTCCAATACAAATATTACTAACACCCTCAGCAGGCTCTTCTTCTGTGCTTTTCTCATACCCATCTTGCCAATTTAATATTCCATGACCCAATTTCAATACTACTTCTTTTTTATATTTTTCTGGATAAAGATAGAAAAGAGGCCTTTCACAATATACCAAATTATTGAAAATTGTTATAACCCACAATAATATTTTAACTTCTTTTTTCATTTTATTGGGCTACAGAAAATTAAATTCCATTTATCAGGTAAATATACAGGGTCCTCTGGTGTTTGTTCCTGAATAACAACTTTTCCAGTTTTTCCTCCTCGTGCATGTATAAGTGTAAATTTATGACCTTTTTGAGGAGGGTTGCATTCAGGAATAAATCTATACTCCTTAATTATTCCTATATGATTCCAGATACCATCAAATCCTCCATTCTCTGTCTTCTTGTCTATTCCAATCCAGCCGTTCCTTTGCGCCTTCACATCTGTATCCGGATTTATACCTTCATGTAAACGACTTGAATATACTTTACTGGTTAAATAAGTATGGGCATTCTCAATTGGTATATTCCATCCTCTCAATTGATTTGAAGCATGAACCAATCCTGAACAATCTATTTTATGATAATCTTTTATAGCCCTTTGTTTATAAGGCACATTTAAAAATGAACTGGCCCAACTGTATGCATCATTTTCGCTATCTTCCTTTAAATGTATCATATAAGCATCCTGGATATTCTCCACATAAATGACTTGCTCAGGATAACTTATATCTTTCTCTTCTGGTGATTCTTCCTCTTGTAAAATAATTGTCTCTCCGTTGTTCGTCTCACTTATGTTGATTACTTTTACTCTATATACATGTGTGCCTGGATTTGAAAATGTCTTTGTTACTACTCCATCATTATCTATATCCTCTATATTATCTCCCCTTATTGTTTCCCATACATACTTTAAATCCCCAAGTTTCTTCTCGTCCCATTTGTATGTATTAATGTTTACTTTATCCATCTTTTCTATCCAGTAAGAATTTGGACCGTTTGGATAGGTTAGTATGTTACTATCACAATAAGTCCTTCCATCCCATATATTTACTATCCCTCCGCTCTCTGTATAGTATCTGTATTTATCTGTCTCTGAAGTTGTATTCTGGTCTATTTGTGCTTTTATTATTGTTTTTATTGTGAGAAATTGTGGAACTGATGCAGAGCAAGAAAATGGTGCATGAATAGAAAAAACTTTTACAATTAATGGGTCTACATTTATCTCTTTTATATTACTCTCATATTGTTTGTTATTTTTTTCTCCTATCAGTTTTATTTTATGTGAATTGTCTTCTGGGAAAGCAAAATTCTTCTCTGTTTGATTATCTTTTCCATCCCATGTGATTGTTAAATTCTCCCCTTTAGTATAATTCTCCTCTGTATATGTCTTTTCATATATTTTTGTCCCATTTTCTTTATAAACAACAATCTTTATCCTATCTAACTTTAAATCTGCCGGAGTGATGTCATATTTTATGGTGGCTTTGTTTTTATTGGGGTCAGATGAGAATGGAATGAATTTATTAGTAAAATTATCTTCGTTTTTATTTATTCCAATTACTTTCTTTATCTCTATTTTTATCTCCTCTCCCTTCCTTCCATATAACCATTCTAAAAGTTTATCCAGCCATCCCCACTCTGAATGATGTGGAAGACGAATGTTATTTTCCGCTACCCCTATCTCTACATATCCTGCTATTGTACCCACTCTGTATATTGATGTATCTTGTCCATTCTCGTCTGTTAATCCATAAGGTGTCGTTTTACCAAAAGAAGTTATTCTCCCATACTCACAAGGACCTGAACCTACATATTTAGGCGCTTTGAAATTGCTTATGTTGCTAAGAATGTATTCTTGTTGCTGGCTATCTAAATCATAAAAATCTTTATTGCACATCTCCTGTGAAACTTCATTTAATTGTTCAATTGTCCAAAATCTGAATAACCATTCTATCTCACGGCCTGAAACCGGGTTGTTATTAAATGTTAAATACACTTTGTTTTTTGCTTGACTCTCTCCATCTGCTATTAAATACTCTAAGGGTTGCTCTGTCTCTGGGTCTAAAAATATATCTAAATCCATCTGGGGTGGGTTTATCTGAATATATTGTGTGTCTAATTGTGTATCCTGATAAAATGCTCCAATCGCTACTGAATAATAAAGAAATGTCTCTGGATTTGAACTATCTGAACCTGAAATATATATTACGCCTATTTTTCCATCACTCCCTGTTGTCCCACTTGTTGAACTTAAATTTCCTCTACTTTCTCCTACATCATAATATTCCTTCTCTTCTATCCCATCATACCCTTTATCTCCTGTTATCTTAAAACTTATAGGTATTCCACTTATTGTTGGTATTGTTGTCGCTATTATCTCTGCTTTATGTATATCAAGATTAGGATTTATATTCCCTCCTGCACATATAGTACTCGGGCTGGCACTTCCTGATACATATACTAACAATTTTGCTTTATCTTGTCCCTTGGTGTTATCTGATGTTGTATAGAATAGAATTATTTCCCTTTCTCCCATAGTTTAATTATATCTTAAAAATCATTCATCTGGATATTCTCTTTTTCCCCTTTTGTCTTCAATATTACACAAAATAGTGTCAACAAATCCTCAGAAATTCAATGCTTCCTCAATATTTTAGCCACACCTATACAAAGATTACGATTTTCATCCCAAAAACCATAAGTTATCATATCTGGTGGACCAAACGATGGCTCTCTTCTTATTCTCTCTTTTTCAAAAACTATTTTCCTTATATTCGTTCCATCCCAATTACATAAAAATAGTTCACCTTTTGTTTCAAAATGTCCATTATCTTCTAATCTTGCAAATATTAGTTCTTTGCCATCAGGTGACCAGGAAAGAGAGCCTCCAGTAGGTAAACTATAAATTCTATTTTCATTTGGAAAAATAACTATACCTTCTGAGAAAAAACGGAGAATGAATTTATCTTGTAAAGGAGAAGGGATAAAACCAAAAACAAAGTTATTTCGGCTTTTGGTATTTACATAAAGCGGTATCCCATTCTGAAAAAGGATAATTCTCTGTATTTCTGATTTATCAACAAATAAAACAAAATTGTATGGTTCTCCGGTTGAATATACTTTTCTTATTTCTCCATTTTTGATAACCCAGAAAGGATGAATTTTTTCAATTTTATCTAAATTAATATTTACAGGTATTATTAAATCAGCTCTCTTTATAATAATTTCTGGGATATTCTCAATTTTTTTGAAAAGTTTTCTTTCTTTAATTGATAGAAATCCTTCTTGTGTTATAAGATACTCATTATTAAGCCATCCAAAAAGTTCTTTTGTCTTTCCTATTTCTATTCTTTCTTCTGTCCCTACTTTCGCTATATAGATTTTCTCATTAAACCTATCCTCTTCAGTTTCAGTACTTTTCGTCCATGCTACATAACTACCATCAGGAGAAAGATAAGGTTTTGGCCCTGTATTTTTTATTGTCCATATTTCCTCTGCTCTTATTGTCTTTATTTCTTCTGATTTTAAATTTAATGAAGTCAAAAAAAGTATAAATAGAAACATAAAAAATATCG
>CAYRRM010000077.1:0-6763 GCA_964426675.1 uncultured Lentisphaera sp. | reverse complement strand
TACCACTACTTCAGTGGGGAGGTCTTGATGTGGATTACAGGTGGCAGATTCCACTCGTTGAATTCTGGCTGAAAGAACACGGGTTTACAGAGGAAAAAACACCATATGAATGAAATTTCACTGACAGGATTAAAAGGGAAAAGGGTACTTATCACCGGAGCAAGCGGCGCAATTGGTTCAATCACAGCAGAACTTTTTGGCAGAGCCGGAGCAATCACAGGGATTCATTATTATAAAAACAGACATGCTGCTGTAAAAATTCTAAAGAAGATTGAAGCAGCAAATGGGAAAGCCATTTTAGTTAAGGCAGATCTATTAAATTTCAGGCAGACATCGGTTCTCATTGATAAATTCTGTGAGGAAGCAGGAGGAATTGATATTCTCGTTAACTGTGCAGGTGGTTTCAGTAAACCTGCTAATTTTGAGACCCTGGATACAAAGGCATGGCATAATGTGTTAGACCTTAATCTTGGTTCAGTGTTCTTTCTCATGAGAGAGGCATTTTTAAGAATGAAAGTTAAAAAATTTGGAAGAATTATCAATATCAGTTCGGTTGCCGCCAAATATGGTGGCTCACCTCTAACAGCACACTATGGAGCTGCAAAGGCAGCGGTTGAAAATCTTACCATTTTTTTTTCTCGGGTCGGCGCGCCTTACAACATTCTGGTTAATTGCGTAAGACCCGGAGTTATCGCCACAGAACTTCACAATAAATTTAGAACAGAAAATCAGATGAAACAAAGAATTTCACTTATTCCACTGAAAAGAGCAGGCACAACTTATGATATTGCAATGATGATCTTATTTCTTTCATCGGATGCAGGATCTTTCATTACTGGCCAGATAATTCCAGTATCTGGCGGAGAATGATTTTTACTTGGAGGTGGTATATGATATTCAAAGAAATTGAAAGATGTCGGATTTGTAAAAGCAAAAGTCTAGAATTAGTTTTTGATTTGGGTGAATTTTGTCTTTGCGGATATTTTCCTGCTAAAAACGAACCAGATCCTCCTATTGTGCCCTTACAGTTGGTAAAATGTTGCGACTGCGACCTAGTTCAATTAAGACACAGTGTTTTACCTGATGAATTATACACACCCGGCTATGGTTATCGTTCAGGAATAAACAATACAATGAAAAATCATTTGAAGTCGATCGTGGAAAAAGTCTGTGCGACCGTGTCCTTGCAAGAAGGAGATATTGTTTTAGATATAGGTAGTAACGATGGTACACTTCTTGGTTTTTACCCACCTTCAGGGATTAAAAAAATTGGAATAGATCCTCTGGCAGGCTATTTTAGTCAATTCTACCAAGATGATATTGAATCTGTATCAAGTTATTTTACAGCGAATATTTATTTCAACGCTACACAAGGTGAAAAAGCAAAAGTGATTACATCTATCGCTATGTTCTATGACTTAGAAGATCCAATGCAATTTGTGGGAGATATAAAAAAAACACTTCACGAGGAAGGAATATGGATACTAGAACAAAGCTATTTACCTATGATGTTAAATAGGGTTGCATTCGATACAATTTGTCACGAACATCTTGAATATTACTCTCTAAAACAATTGAAATTCCTCATGAACGAGAATGATTTACAAATTCTCGATGTTGAATTGAACGAGATTAATGGTGGGAGTTTTTGTGTGTGGGTATCCCACAAGAATGGTTATTATTCGCCAAAAGAAGAGAAGTTGAATGGATTTATCGCTTACGAAAAATCTTTGCGGCTTGATACTTTAGCACCTTATGAGGAATTTAAAAGAAAATCCTTCGAAGTTAAAAGAAAATTAGTTGGTTTTTTGGAACAAGAAAAGACTCGAGGTAAAAGAATTTATGTTTATGGTGCTTCTACGAAAGGTAACACAATCTTGCAGTTTTGCGGCATAGGAAAAAATCTGATTATTGCTGCGGCTGACCGGAACCCTAAAAAGTTTGGTAGACGAACTCCCGGTACGGGAATACCAATTATTTCAGAAAACGAAGCTAGACGGGGTAATCCAGATTATTTCCTTGTTTTACCATGGCATTTTAAAGATGAATTTTTACACAGGGAAGAAAACTTTCTTAGAAAGGGGGGGCATCTTATTTTTCCTTTGCCTGATCTTTTAGTTGTGTGATGAAAAAATTATGGTAGCATTATTTTTTTACGATTTGGTAAAAGGAGATAGATATTGATAGATATTGAAAGAAAAAAGATTTTGATTCTTATTCCAACTTATAATGAATCGGAAAACGTTTCAAAGATGTACAGGACAATTATAAACTTGAATTTGAATGCGGCAATGCTTTTTATTGATGATAATTCTCCGGACGGTACAGGAGAGATATTAGAGTCTTTTGGACAGCAGGATGAGAATGTTTTTATTATCCACCGTGAAAGAAGACAGGGGGTTGGTAGTGCTCATTTATTAGGCATCAAGTACGCATATACAAAGGGATATGATATTTTAATTACAATGGATTGCGATTTTACACATGAACCGAAATATATACTGGACTTCTTGCAAAATTCGGTTGGGTTTGATTTAGTAGTAGGTTCACGATTTACTATGAAAGATAGTTTATCAGAGTGGTCTATATTGCGAAAATTTCTGACCTTTTTAGGACATTTAGCAACAAGAATCTTTCTAAACATTCCCTACGACGCAACAGGAGCTTTTAGATTATACAAACTACGTAACATACCACCTGCTATTTTTGACATAATTAAATCGACATCTTATTCTTTTTTTATAGAAAGCTTATATGGTTTATATCTTAATGGTATAAAAATTAAGGAAATTCCAATTTATTTACCCAAAAGGACATACGGACATTCAAAAATGAGGATTTCTGATATCTTTTATAGTATTTATATGTTAATTAAGATACGCTTTTTGTCCAAAAGGTACATCATTAATAGACAAAAATAATCATGTAATGAAACAGTACAAAACAATTTCATATTTTGCTGAAAAGATATGAAAAAAATGTGTAAAAATTCACTAACGTGGGAAGAATACTGGGAAAGTAAACTTTTCGATACAAACAAATATTACAATATTGCCGCCTCTTTCTATAGGAAATACATAATCAGAGAATGTTTGAATTTTTTTATAAAAAAGTTCAACACAAAAGATGCTTTTTTGCTTCATGCGGGGTGCGGAAGTGGAGAAGTAGACAAAGAAATAGTTAGGGAATTTAAAGTTGTAGCTTTGGACATATCTCCAACTGCCTTAAGAATTTACAACAAAAACAATAAAAGGGTTTATAGAACTGTATCAGGAAATATTTTGGATTTGCCTTTTGATGAAGAAGTGTTCGACTGTATTTATAATTTAGGTGTAATGGAACATTTTACTGAGGATCAAATAATACATATTCTTGGTGAATTCAAACGCGTTCTTAAAAAAGATGGAAAAATCATTTTATTTTGGCCACCGGAATATGGTTTAAGTGTTATCTTTTTTAAAGTACTTTTTTTCTTTACTGTGAAAGTTTTTCATAAGAAACTTTTTCTTTTTCCGCAAGAAATTACAAGACTCAAATCGAAACATCATGCTAAAAAACTTGTTGAAAAAGCCCATTTAAATTTAGCAGTATATTATTTTGGAATTATGGACATTTTTACACATGTGGTTCTTGTTTTGAAGAAATAATGATTAAATAAAAAGGTAATGATGTATGATAAAAGTACTTGAATCTGGATTAAAATCTTATTCTATCAAAGCTATTATGATTTTTCTTTTTTTCATTGGGTGTTTCTATTATTTCTTTCATTATCGTACAATCAATGCTATATATGAATTCACCCACATAGTATACCCTCTAAACTGTATCTATATCGTTGAAAATTTACTTTTTAACAAATCTATTAATTCAAGCGTGATAAAGGACCTTGTTTTTTCTCCGTCGAATATGGCTTTTATATATCCCCCTGGTATTTTTTTTATAGGTTTTATTTTAAAAACAGTCAAAAACATGTTCGCATTTTTATATATTTTTCAAATATTTGTTCCTTTTCTGGTATTTTTCATGGTTAGTAAATATCATTCACAAGTATTTGCTTTTTTATTATCTATATTTTCAATTATTCATTTCACAAATTGTGTTTGGTGGTCACCAGATTGGATAATCCAACCAATGATTTTGCTTTGCTTGTACACAATGATTAGAAATTTAGATACTCAGAAAATCAATAATTTAGAATTGGTGCTTTTAGGTTTTTTTACAGGAATTGTCACAATTATTAAACATAATATTGGTTTTTCTTTGCTATTTACTCTCATTGTGTTCATATTTATAAACACCGCAATTATTACTTGGCAGAATAAACTGATGGAGCAAAAGAATGTTGGGCAAATTATGGTTTACTTTTTGTTGACTTTGTTCTTATCTTTTGGTGCTCTTTTTACTTTGAATAACTTACATTTTGACGCATTTCTGTATTATGTATTTTTTTATTTATTTTTGATATCATTTCTTTTGATACTGACATTCAAAAGGTTTTTGATAGTCAACCCCAAAAGTTTCCTGCGAAATTTTATGCTTTTGCTTTTATCTTTTAGTTTATTGCCGGTTTGCACTTTCATAAAGTTTGGAAGTGTTTACGGGTTTTTTCAGTATTTTTATTCACTATTCGTAATGCACCGTAAGTTTCAATATATATGGGATTTTGGAATTATAGGTTTTGCCAGAAAATATATACACTTCATGAATAAGCCTATTACTTTTGAAAACATGTTTGTAAATTATCAGGCGGGATTAGAAGTGTTATTTTTATTAATGCCCTTGTTTGTGAATGCTTGGATTATCTTCTTAATATTTCAAAAAAATAACAGACCTCATTTGAAAACTCTATTACTGGCGAGCACTATTGGAATTTGTGGGACATTTATGTTTTTTCCGCTAGAAGGGGTTCATAATTTATTATCAAAAGTAATTATTCACTTTATTTTATTTTTTTATTCGTTGAGATTTAGTCCACCAAAATTGGTTAATCTATTAAAACTATTTTTTTACATCCTTATTTTACCATCTTTACTGTTTGGATTTTATACGATAGTAAAATATCCGGTAATGAAAAAAGATTTCAGATGGTCTGATTTGGAAGAGATAAATAGAAGGTTAAAACTACCAGTGGAAAGAAATCTTGTCGAGGAACTCGAAAAACAGGTTATGATTATCAAAAATTCAACAAAAGGGTGTCCTTACTATGTTATTGATTCGTCCGGTGGAGTACTATTCACCTTATGCACTTTTATAAATAACATTTATCCGCAGTATTATATTGAGATGAGAGAAGGCATTTTAGACGCGAAAGTCGCAGATGCAATTATAGAAACAATAAGTCAATTAGAATTTATTGTTGTAAACTTTGCTGACTATGAAAACTATATAAATAAAAGAATAAGAGATCCTTTTTTCTATGAGATTTTTCAGTTTATTGTTACTAATTTTAAAATTTATGATGTCTATAAATTACCACCAACAAAACTTGAGTTTTCATCTTGTTCACAAATTTGTGATTTTTTGGTAATGCGAAAAATTTAATAAGGAGGTAGAAATGCGTGTTTTGATAACTGGGATAACTGGCTTCGTAGGAAGCCATCTGGCGGAATATTTGCTAACGCGGAACGTAGACATTTATGGCACGATTAGATTAAGAAGCAAAACCGATAATATATCAAATTTTATGCATAGAATAAAATTAATAACCTGCGATGTGCGAGATTATTTTTCTGTGGAAAAAGTCATCAAGCAAGTCGTTCCTGATTACATATTTCACTTGGCGGCGCAGTCATTCGTGCAGACATCGTGGGCGATGCCAAACGAGACGCTTCAGACAAATATTTTGGGGACACTTAATATCTTTGAGGCTTTGAGATCTTTGAGAATTGATGCAGGTATATTGGTTGCTTGTTCATCTGAGGAATACGGACTTGTATTTGAGCATGAGCTACCGATTAAAGAAACTAATGCGCTTAGGCCTTTATCACCATATGCGGTTAGTAAAGTTGCTCAGGACCTACTTGGTTGGCAATACTTTTGTAATTATAAGTTGAGGATATTTCGGACTAGGGCTTTTAATCATACAGGCCCTCGTAGAGGAGATGTTTTTGCTACTTCAAATTTTGCAAAACAAATTGCTATGATCGAAAAGAATTTACAAAAACCAGTAATTTACGTAGGTAATTTAGAAACCCAAAGAGATTTTACAGACGTTCGTGATATGGTTAGGGCATATGTTATGTGTGTTGAAAAAGGAAGACCTGGAGAAATTTATAATATTTGTTCAGGTAGGGCATGGCGGATGAAGGAGGTTTTAGATTTATTGCTTCAAATGACGAAGGTGAACGTTACAATTGAACAAGATATTGAAAGGATGCGTCCTTCGGACGTCCCTATACTTCTTGGTGATAATACAAAATTTTGTGAACAAACAGGTTGGGCACCGCATATACCATTGGAACAAACATTGCAGGATTTATTGAATTACTGGCGAGAAAGAATCACGAACTCTGGAAAAGAAGAATGATAAAAAAATGTCAGGTGGATTTATTTTTTAGAAAAAATGCAAGAAGAAAGTTTTATGCAGGTCTGTGTTTAATAAGTATCAATTGGTTCAGCCTATAAATTTATGCATGAGATTTTACCAATGAATAGAGAGAAATGGGAATTGGCAGTTTTTCGTGAGAGGCAGATTATGCCGAAGGTGTTCAAAGATGGGCATTGAATGTCTTGTGAAAGGACTGGCGAGAGATGTTGCAAAATA
>CAYRRM010000076.1:0-7149 GCA_964426675.1 uncultured Lentisphaera sp. | reverse complement strand
TTTGCCATATATGGTGGGTGTAGCTCAGTGGATAGAGCACTGGACTGTGGCTCCAATCAGGGCAATTTTATAAGTTTCTTGAAAAATCAGTAAATTGATTGTGTATCAAGGGATTTACTCACTTTTTTGTTTTCACATTGTTTCCCAAGATTTCACAATTTTTCCCCCTTTTATGGCACAAATATGGCACAAGGTTAGGCAGACATTTTTTATTAGTTTATGTAATACCCCCCCTGACGGACTATATATTTTCTTGAATTTAAATTTTGAGATATAATGTGGTTAGAAAGGATAAAAGAACGGCTCTTATGGAGATGGTTTTGGGTGATTTTAAAAAGGGGGTAAATGAAAGTAGAAATAGAAAGTAATGGAGGAAATAGATTAATTTTGATAATTGGGAAAATCTTGATGATGTTATTGAGTTTAGGTTGTTTAACTCTTGCAATAGCGTGTTTTTTAGTGAAAGAATGGCTTGTAGAGATTTTCCCCCTTGTTCTATCTTTTCCTTTGCCAGTAAAAATAAGAGGGGTGGTATTATGTGGCTATTACGAATTATAAAGAGGTATCTCGTTTTAATTATTTTTATTAGTTGTGGGATAGGGTTGTATTTATGTATTAGAATTGAGCCGATGAATGAAAACAATACATTATATCAGAAAAGTAGAGAGGGAATTTTATATAATGCGCTTCCATTAGAGACATCAGGGGCTAAAATGAATATAGGTAATGTTTTTAATGACCCATTGTTTTATGAGTTGCCTGATACAGAAAAAATAAAGGTGGTGAATTTTTTACTTAAACAAGATGATATGTTTTTACAATTACCACCAGAGGAACAGGGTAAGGTAAGGCAAGCAATGATTGAAAAAGTATCAGGCATATCATCAGATAAAACACCTACAAAGGTTAAATTATTTGTGAGAATAGGAATTCCTATATATATAATAGGGTTATTTATATGTAGCATAATAATTGTAATAAAAAACAAAAGTATTATAAAAAAGAGTATGTTGAACACCTTAAATATCATAAAAAGGTTTATTTTAAATACTTTAATTGCCTACGGAATAGGATTGTTTTTATATGTAACAATCAGGGTAATAGAGAATAGTTCTAATGATTTTCTCCGTGGAATAAGAGTATCTTTGATTAGGAAGAAAGATATATATGAGTGGCTTATATTGATTTGTATAGTTTTATTTATTTTTTTTAATATTCCTGTCTTCCGTGAAATAAGAGACAGAGTAAATAAGAAAGATTAGTTTTCCTCTCTATGTTCTACGGGGTTTAAAAGAAGGTCTTTTATTTTTATAGTTTGCAAGGGTTTATTATTATATTCATTTTTTGCCTCTTGTAAGAGTTTATTAAATTCATTTTTTTTCTCTTGTAAGATATATTCTAAACGATTAAATAACATTCTAATTTCTTGAAAAGACAATATTGTTTTATCTGGAGGGTTCCATTGTTCTTTAGGAATGACGGGTTCTTTTTGGGATTTATCAATTTTGTGGAGTAACTCTATATGGGATTGTTCTGATTTTTTAATATACGATGCAGAATAGAAAAAATCAGGAGGCACAATACCCATTTTTATTTTTCTTTGTATCCACTTGGTAGCACCGCTTTTTGTTAATTTTTTTTCCCACTTAAGAAGAGCTAACCAAAACGAATAAATCTTTTTTATTCTCTGGTATGCTTTAATAAGATAATATATCATTTCAGGGTCTATATTATTATCGTTAGAATAATCAGTTTGTTTAATATAGTATAGTTTTTCGTGGGGTCTATCTTTTATATTTAGGTTTAGGTAAGTTGCCATTGTTAAAGGATATTTACGGATGAAATACATAAGCGAATTATAATCAATTCCTTTGTTTTTAGCAAAAGTCCTCAGTGTAAGTCCTGGAGCTTTGGGCAAAAAATATTTTGGTTGGTATGATATTTTATCCCAATAGGGGTTGTCTTCCCCGTTGTGATAAGTAATTCTATTCTTAAATTTCCATTTTTCCAGAAGTTGAAGAAAAGTATTTTTTATCTCTTCTTTTTGGCTGGGGGTTAGGAACAATGGATTTTGTTTACATTCCCCTATTATAGGTTGGATTTCGCAATAAAAAGATAGGAAAAATGAGTCCTCCTGGGGAATTTTCAAGTCTTTTTTCAAAATAGTTGTAAAGAAGTCAAATTGCTTATCACTTAATATGGGAACTATCAGAGATAATAGAATAGGATGAATTTCTTTCACTATTTTGTTCTTAAGGTCTAGATATGCTATCTCTTTTTCATATATCTCTCTCTCACTCTCTTTTTCTTTTTCCATCTCATTACTCTTCTTATTAACAAGATAGTTATACCGTATTTTTTTTAGAAATGTCAACTTTTCAGACTTTTCTTATATATATTGGGAAGAAGAAAATGGGAATAGGTTTCTCTATAAGGAGGTGAAGGTATGGATAAAGAGAAGAAGAGAAAAGAGATGGAACTATTTGATATGGGATTGGTTGCTTATCTTTACTTGAAAAATCATAAATTCCTGCGTTTTGAAAGGCATACCGATAATATTGTCTCATTTGTTTTTGAATATACTCCAGAGCTTCAAAAGGATGTCTCTGATTATGAGGAGATGAAAGGGCAGGTTGCTCCCAGACCATATATAAATCTTTTTAGAAATTTAAGACAGCAGGTTATCGGATTGAAAAGAAAAAATGGAATGGAAAGGGATAGAGAAAATGAATACTTACGATATGTGTTTTAAGAATCCAGCACAAACAGAGTGGTTGAAAATTTTCCCTGAAGGGGCTTCTATTGTACAGAATAAAATTAAAGATTTATTGGATGAGAGGGAAAGATTAAAACAAGAACTAAGAGCAGAGTTGCGGAAGGGTTGTTATAGTTTAGCAGAAATAATTCTAATAGTTGACCTTAATAAAGAGAAGTTAAAGAAGATTGATAAGGAATTAAGTAGATTGAAGGGTTATTTAGGAGAAGATTATTATCGGGATAGTAGGAAATATGTGTCAGTAGAGGAGATAAAGAGTAAAAACTCAATAGTAGATATATTTTATTTGTTGTGTCCTGATAGGAAATTAAGAAAATCTGGGAAGAATTTTTCTGCATTATGTCCACTCCATCCTGACAAATTCCCATCTTTCTTTTTGTATCCTTATACCAATTCTTTCTATTGCTTCGGGTGTAATGAAGGTGGGGATGTAATAGATTTGGTAATGAAGGTTAAGGAAGTGTCCTTTAAGGAGGCAGTTAACTATTTAACGGGGAGGTAAAGAATGGATAGAGTAAATGAAATTGATAGAATTGTGTTGGAGGAATTAGGAAGTAAAATAACAAAGGAACAGTTGGTAGAGATTGGGATTGAAAGTGTGGAGTCAGTTATTTCTGAAGACAAGTTAGAGATTTATAGAGAGCGGTTTGCTGAGATGTCTGTTGATGAATTGGATGAGGTGCTGTCTCTTACCATTAAGAATGACAGGATTGTAAAGGTAATAACTTTTTTGGGAATGCTCACTGCTTATACGGAAGATAGCCAGACAAACATTTCTTTTAATGCCCCTACCAGCACGGGGAAAAGTTATATTCCACTTGAAATCTCTAAACTTTTTCCCAAAGAGGATGTTATAGAGGTTAGTTATTGTAGTCCCACAGGTTTTTTTCACGATAGGGGAGAATATGATAAAGTGAGGGGAATAAAAAGAATTGATTTGAGTAGAAAGGTTTTGATATTTATAGACCAGCCACATTCAGAGGTTTTACAGAGATTGAGACCTTTACTTTCCCACGATAGGAAAATACTCCTTTTTAAAATCACAGATAAGAACAGGAAAGGGCAGAATAAAACTCAGAATATAGAGGTAATAGGTTTCCCCTCAGTGGTTTTCTGTACAGCAGGGCTTAAAATGAATGAGCAGGAAACAACCAGGGTGCTTCTTTTATCCCCAGAGATTACACAGGAAAAACTTACATCCAGCATACAGCAGATTATTAAAAAACAGGAAAACAAAGATTTTAGTGATGTTATTGAGAGTAATGTTAAAAGGCAGTTTTTGAAAGAGAGAATCCTGACAATAAAAGGGTTAAAGTTTAAAGATGTGGTGGTTGCAGGTTCTTATTTAATTTCAGATTATTATTCACAAAAAGAACTTCTTCCAGGCGACCAGAGAAATATAGTTAAACTTTATTCTATTATTAAGGGATTGGCTTTACTAAATTTTGCTCACAGAGAGGTCAAAGATAGATATGTGATAGCCAATGAGGAAGATATAAAAACAGGGATATATTTATGGAAGGAAATAGCAAAGTATCAGGAGCTGGGGATCCCACCATTTATTTACTGGTTTTATGAACAGGTTTTTCTTCCTGTATATAAGAAGAAAAAAGATGGCATAAAGAAAAAGGATTTGTTCTCATATCATTCAAGGGTATTTTCAAAAGTGCTTACTGAGAAGAGGTTGAGGATAGAGATATTACCTCAGTTGGTCAATTGTGGACTCATTAGAGAGGAAAAAGACCCAGAAGATAAAAGGGAGAAGGTATATTTTCCAGTAGGGGAGGAATGTGATGATAACATCTAAACAGAAAGAATTTGTCTGTTATTACCTGTCTTGCCGTTCCATAGAGAATGCTTGTAAGGAATGCGGAATAAATAGAAGGACTTTTTATAATTGGTTGAAAAAAGAAGATTTTAGGCAATATCTGAATGAGAAAGAAAAAGAGGTGATTGATGAGGCGATTTTCAAGATAAAAATTTCTCTTAATAGTGCTGTGGATGTCTTGTTGAGGTGTCTGGAAAGTGATGATGAGAAGGTTAGAAAATCTACAAGCAAGGATATTCTGGACTATTTTTTGAAAGTGAAGGAGATAACCGAAATAGAGAAGAGAATTAAAGTAATTGAGGAAAAAGTAATGCAGATGGGGGTAGGAAAATGAGAGATAATTTAAAAAGGTTGGAACGGATTGAGAAAACATTAAATATGGATAGTAAGGGTAGGGTTATATTGATATACGGATATGATTTCACAAATGAGGAGACAGCATATTGTTCGGAGAAAATAATGAGCGATAAAGACCTCGCTGAAGACTTGAAGGGGCTTTCTATAGTTCTTATCAGCAGGGATGAAAAAGATAAAAATTTGGTTAAAGTTTCTGTTGGTAGAAAAGAGAAATTTATTAGGTTGAAAAATATATAGTCCTTGAGGGGGGGACTCCCAATGAATGTCTATCAGTGGTACTTACTTTACCAATTGAACACTATCTTAAAGAAATAAAAGTAAAGGGGGACAAATGAAAAAATTAACTCCACTAAAAGCGATAAAAGAAAGATGTAAAGAGTGTCTTGGGTATGAAGAAAAAACGATAAATTGTGATGGGAAAGAAACAGAATCTTTAATTGGCGTATGGAAAAATGTAGCGGGCAGGAGGTATGAATGCCCTCTGTGGTCTTATAGAAACGGAAAGAGACCTACTCCAGAAGATAGGGAAAGATTGAATACACTTGGGATTAGATTGTTATCTCCTGTAAAAGCGATAAGGGAATATTGTTTAAGGTGTTGTAATGGAGATAGAAAGTATGTAAATGAGTGTCCGAGTGAAAATTGTCCATTGTGGATATACAGAAAAGGCAAAAATCCAAAAAGAGGGGTTAGGGGAATAAAAGTTCTGGTTAAAAATGATAGTTGAGAGGCACTTTTTTGAAAAAAAGGGAAGGATTTTTAGTCAGATAATGGGGAAGTATTAAGCCAAAAATTTTTTAAAGAAGTTTTTAAAAAATGGCAGAGAAAATACAAAAAAGGCTGTTAACCATAGAGGAGACAAGTGAATATTTGAGCATAAGTCCCAAAGGACTTTATAATATGGTGTATAGGAGGGAGATACCATTTGTTAAAATAAAAGGAAAATTAAGATTTGATATAAGAGAGATTGATAACTGGATAGAAGAACAGAAAGTTGTGGATAGTGAGAGTTGGATGGATACAAAAGTTAGTGTATAATAGAAAAATGGGAAGGATATATTTAAGAAAAGGTGTCTGGTATATTGATGCTTGCTATAAAGGGAAAAGGATAAGAAGGGCGGTTGGGACAGATAGAAAACTTGCCCTTGCTGTTTTAAAGAAAACAGAAGTCCAGTTGATAGAGAATAAGCATTTAGATATTAAGAAGAACGAAAAGGTTAGATTCTCGGATTTTTCAAAGTATTTCCTGGATACATATTCAAAGATAAATAAAAGGAGTTGGAAGCGAGACCAGATAAGTATAGTCAGATTAAATAGGTTTTTTGGAAGTAAGTTTTTATATGAGATAACTAATAAAGATATAGAGGAGTATAAAAAGAAAAGATTGGAAACGGGAATACAAACATCTACTTTAAATAGGGAATTGGCTTGTTTAAGAACTATACTTTATAAAGCTGTAGAATGGGGGAATTTGAGTATTAATCCCCCAAAAATAAAGTTATTTAAAGAAAATAATCTGAGGATAAGATATCTAACCCAAGCGGAAGAAAGGAAATTGCTTGAAATCACTCCAGAACCATTAAAGGGGATAATTTTAATGGCAATAAATACTGGAATGAGAAGAAATGAGATATTAAATTTGAAATGGAGTGATGTTGACCTATCAGCAGGGATTATTATTGTGAAAGATAGCAAAAGCAAAGAAAAAAGAGAAATTCCCATTAATGAGGTTGTAAGAAAAGTAATACTAAATCATTTTGGGAATGGAGCAGAGTATATATTTACAAATAAGTATAATCAGAATTATTCAGGGAGTTATATAACTCATTGGTTTAATAAGTTGCTCAAAAAGGCAGGCATAAAAGATTTTCATTTTCACGATTTAAGACATACATTTGCCAGTAGATTAGCAATGAAGACAGGACATCTACAGGCGATAAAGGAACTTTTGGGGCATAAGGATTACCGGATGACTTTAAGATATTCCCATCTTACCCCAGAGTTTAAGAGAGACCTTGTTAAGATGTTAGAGGATGATTCAGTAATAGACGGATTAAATTTTGGCACAAATATGGCACAAGCGGAAAATAGCAAATTTGTAAAAATTGCTAAATCCCTTGTAAAACAATAGGAATGGTGGGTGTAGCTCAGTGGATAGAGCACTGGACTGTGGCTCCAGGTGCCGGGG
>CAYRRM010000075.1:0-7415 GCA_964426675.1 uncultured Lentisphaera sp. | reverse complement strand
GTTTTTATCCTCCTTATCATCATTTTATCACCGGATGTGTTCTCACAAAAATATTTATTTTTGTCTAATATCATAAAAAACAGGTCACAAGGAGAGCTTTGGGCAATTGTGGTCATACAGATATAAGGGTGCTGCAATGAGATTTTGGGGAAACTGGAAAGAACAACTCAAGTGGCAGAGGCTTGAACCGTATAAGAAATTTGCTAAGATGATAGACGATCACATAGAAGGAATCTTAGGGTATTGTAATAAGAAGGTTTCACTTGGCTATATTGAGGGGACTAATCTTAAGGCAAGGAATATAATAAGGTGTGCTTATGGATACAGGGATAAGGAATACATGAAGCTAAAGATAATACAGGGTTGTTCTTCTATGGGGGTATTTAAACCTTATCCTTATCTCCTGCACCATAATCCGGAATGAGCCTCGAAACTTTCTTATAAAAACGAGTTCGTTTAAATAAGACAGGTGTAGTCCCTCGTGGCGCCCAGGTTCGACGGACAACAGGAGCCATAAGCAATCCGCTTTCGTCTATGAAGACAATAGAGGCTTTGAGTTTCGCTGCTTTTTTTAATGCAAGGCCATTCCTCTTTTATCCAGCGACTGATCTCTTTTTCGTCACGCTCTTTGGCCATCTGATGGGTTTTTTGTGGAGTCCAACCAAGTGAGTGCAGGAGTTTACTTATATGATGCACATGCTAGCGGACGCCGAAAAGCTTTTCAATGAGTATAGCCACTCGTGGGCAGATCCAGAGGTCGGTGTTAAACCCTGCTACTATAGCATCCTTAAGCAACGCCTTTTGCAGTTTCTCCTATCTTTTAAATTAAGTTTTGGTGGACGGCCATATGGTGGAATAGCCTCAATGCCTTTTCTACCCTTTTTCTTGTAAAGAGAATTAGCACTGCTGTGTATAGTTTTCAGCCTACCTATAAGGAATTGAAACTCAAAATCAACTACACCTGCCACACCTTCCATATCAGTCATGATATATACTTTTTTACAGGTCTCATTTTTCTTTTTTTAGTTGCTAAAAATAATATTTTTCATTCATTTACTTTTTTCTCAAGTCCATCTATTTCCTTTAATAGATTTTTTATATAAACTTTATTCATTTCTATTGCTTTTGAATATAACTCAAGGTCTTTTTCAAATTGTTTAAGTTTCTGCCACTGGATAAATTCAATACTTATATCGTAAGAAGTATCAATAAAATACTTAAAGTTTTTTGTAAATTTTTTCACTTTTTCACTTACAAGAGGCATTGCTTCAATTGCTTTAACCAGTCCTTCTGCTATATCATCCCAGGTGTGTTCTTTTATTGAAGCCCAATCTGCGTATTCTTTGGTTGAAAGAAGTTGTTCAAATCTTTCTATTTCCTTAACTCTGTCAGGAAATTTTTTAAAATAATCTTTTATTAATTCAAAAGATTTTTCTGTAATTAAATCTTTAAGTATATCTTTCAGTCGTGTTTCACTTCTTTTAATGGCGTCTTCTGTCTGATTTGTCCATTTTTCAAATTCTTTTGTGTTCTCAAGAATACTTTTTGTTAAAGTATCCATATTTCTCTTGGCAATTTCAAGTTTATTCTTTAAATCAAGAAGTTTTATTTTCAGTTGCTCTTTATCAGGCAGAATTTCCTCCTCTTTTATCTGTTTTTTATTTGTAGTTTCTGAAGTTGGTTTGGTAGATGCACTTCTGGATTTTAAGTATTCATCCGATTGCAAAAGTTTTATAGTGGCCCTTACAGTTGAAATATTGACTGGTTGCTGATAGTAATTATTTATGTATTCTTTCAATTTTTTTAAACTTTCTTTAATTTTCTCTTCCTGAATTTTTGCATATTCATATTCCTTTTTATACTTTTCCACATCCACTTCTTTTAATTTTTCAATATTTTTAATTTCTTCATTTGCTTTTGAAAGAGCAGCAATATTTTTTTCGAAAGTATTTAAAAATTCTCTATTTACAAGTGCAAAATTACTCAAAGGAACTTTAATTTTTTCTTTATCCACTGAAGGAACTGGAATGTTTTTTAAATATGATTTGTCTATAAGTCCTACCATTGCCTCTGCACTTTTTTCAGCAAGTTCTCTTGCTCCTTCAAGGTCTCCATTTAAAGCAGATTCTACTGCTTTTTCAGCGAAAACATTGCTTGCAATAAGACATTCCAAAGCGTCCTTTGCTACTGTTTGTTTTTTTATCCAGTTTTCTCCTTCTGTTTTATCAAATGAAATACCTCCATGAATAATTAAAAAGAAAAAGAAATTTTCGCCTTCTTCTGGATAAACAAAAGAGGCACCAATAAAGCCAGTGTTTTCAGCAATTTTAAGATTTACCCTATCATATTCTGGTATTTTCACATTGATATTATTTTGTTTTAACCATCTTGCCAGAGCAATTACCTTTTGAATTTCTTTCATTACATAAAGAGATGGATAAATAGAAGCAATTTTTTCATAATTTTTATTGAGTTCATTAGCATAAGAATTAAGTATTTTATTGTACCATTCAGGCGCATTTATTAAACTTTCAACTCCAATTTTAACTTCTGAATTACCAAAATAAACTCCTGATTTATCTGGTAATTCTTTAATTTCTACTTTTCCTGGATAAATCCAGCTTCTATCAAGTCCTTTTTTCATATCCTTAAATTCTTTAAATTTTTTTGTTTCTGAAACTTTTTCTACAAGATAATGGTTAAATGAAAGAAAATTATCAAGATTTGCAGTATTAGGATTTAAAGTTTCGACGTATTTTAATGTATAGTCAGCATTATAAAATATCTGTCCAAGATAAGTATCTGAAGAAATACCAAAATACTTTACACCAACTTTTATTTCAGGCAGATTGAAAATTGATTTTAAAAAATCATAACTTAAAACTAAATTGTTAAATATAATTTTTGAGAGAGCATTTCTTTGAATTTCCTCAATTTTTGTGTTTGCAAATTCACTTATTTCTTTATCAAAATTTCCTCTTAAAGGTGCTCTTTTAATAAGATTTTCTATTTTATCTTTACTCACTCCCATACCTGAAAGCAAATTTTTATAGTAAAGGAAAATAAGTTCTCTTGAAGCAGTATAATTATCAATCTTCCCGGAATTAAAATCCTGCCTTATTTTTTCAAACTCTTTTTCAAGTCCCATAACCTCATATATTTCTCTAAATTTATATCCACTTTTTTCCACACCATAAATATTAGAATATTTATTAAAATACCAGAAAACAACAACACCTTCTCCATATTTTCCATCTATACCAACTGAATTGAAAAGTTTATTCATAAAACTTCTTATAAGATAATATTTTTTAGTTTGTTCGAAATCTGATTCTTTAAAAGTCCATTTAGGTGATTCTGGTTCCCATGTTAAATATGCATATAATTCTTCTGGGAGTATTGAATAAGGTTTTCTTATTCTTTTTTCAAAAACAATTTTTTCAGGCGTTGCCTCTTTACTGAAAAGAATTGTTCTCATTATGTTTTCAATCCATTTTTTCCCATAGTTGATATCATTTTTAATTTTAAACATTTCTGAATCAAAAATTGACTCAATTTTCTTAAAACTATCAATTGTTTCAGGAATAATTTCAAAAGAAAAAGATGGATATGAATATTTTAATGCCTCTTCAAGAATCTGATTATAAGGTAAAGATCCTGTTTTATACTTGTCATCATAATGTCCCATAAAAACTATTTCTTTTGTTTCAGGATTTATAAAAACACAATCAAGAACATTTATTTTTTCAATTTTTTCTGTAATTTTTGAAGGAATGTTAAATTCAATTTTTCTATTTATTTCTTCAATAATCAGATTTCTGGAATAAATAGGTTTTACCTTTTCTGTTTCTTCAGGTTTGCCTTTATCAATCCTTCTTTTAAGTAATTCTTCACTTATTTTTCCCCTGCTTGCAGTAATAGATGTACTCGCACCTTCGGAAAGATTAGAAACCATTATTCCAATAAAAGGTTCATCTCTGGATAAATTTACTGTTATGTAAAATTTTTGAGAATTGCGTAAAATATAAAATAAAAATTTATAATTGCCTGATTGAATTGATTTTTTTGTTATTTGAAGAACCTGACTATAATCAGTTATTTTTTGTCCGTTTATCTCAACAATTACATCCCCTGCTTTCAAACCTGCTTTTTCTCCAGGAGATCCAGGAACAACTTTAACTATGTAAACATTATTTATTTTTTCCTGTGAATGTGAATATGATAAAAACAGAACTGCAGAAAAATTTATAATAAGGAATATTTTGAAAAATATAAAAAATTTTTTAATCATTTTAATCCGTAAATATTTACTGAAACCAATTGTTTTAATTTTACCTTTTTACTTTTCAATTTTCAAATTTTCTTCTTATATTATACCACAACCTAGTTACATTATACCCCCAAGATTTTTTCAAGAGATGTAAAAAACATTGATACACGAGGGATTTTAGATTTTTTAAAAACCTTGACTTTTTGGCTCATCACATAATATGGTGCAAGGGGTAGATACTTAACAAGTGTTGCATCTGAGGGGTGTTATATCCTCCAAATTCCCTTAAGAAAGGAGGGTAACCCAAACAGATGCAACAATTAGATTATCTCACAGGGCTATTAGGATTTCAAGGGTTTAAGGTATCAAGCATTAATAGGAGGCAGTGCAGAGGAATAGAGGCAGTGGTAATAGACCTTCAGAGGGAGAGAAATGTATTGTCACTTCTTTTAATGGCGTCTTCTGTCTGATTTGTCCATTTTTCAAATTCTTTTGTGTTCTCAAGAATACTTTTTGTTAAAGTATCCATATTTCTCTTGGCAATTTCAAGTTTATTCTTTAAATCAAGAAGTTTTATTTTCAGTTGCTCTTTATCAGGCAGAATTTCCTCCTCTTTTATCTGTTTTTTATTTGTAGTTTCTGAAGTTGGTTTGGTTAAAGCCATAATACACCTCCGAAGTGTATTTTGGGCGTGTTGATTTTTTTAAAAAATCAATTCGAATCAATTCAATAAAAAAGATGAATGCACGAGTATTTAAAATGATGAAAATATTTACAAAATGGTTTACACTGAAAGTAAGGTCTAATAGACAATGAATAGACTTGCATCGCAGAGATCCCCTTATCTTCGCCATGCAGCCCACCAGAAGGTAGACTGGTATCCCTGGTGTGATGAGGCATTTGACAGGGCAAAAAAAGAAGACAAGCCTGTTTTTTTAAGTTCCGGGGCAATATGGTGTCACTGGTGCCATGTAATGGCAAAGGAGTCCTTTGAAGATGAAGAGGTTGCCCAGCTTCTAAACAGTCATTTCATATCCATAAAGCTCGATAGAGATGAGAGACCTGATATAGACAGGCGCTATCAGCGGGCAGTAGCTGCCATGGGAGGAGGCAGCGGATGGCCATTGAGCGTGTTTTTAACCTACGATAAAAAACCTTTTTATGGGGGGACATACTTTCCCCTCCATGAGGGGTTTGGAAGGCCTGGTTTTAAGACCCTCCTTAAGGCAATAATTGAATTATACAGGATAAAAAGAGATGAGATTATAGAAAATAGCAATGCAATAACGGATTTTCTTAAGCCCCAAACCCCTGTAAAAGGCCAGATTAGTTTAGAAGTTGTAGATATGGGGCTTAAAGCAATAATTCATTCACAAGACAGAGAAAATGGTGGTTTTGGATATGCACCAAAGTTTCCCATGTCAGGGGCCATAGAATTTCTCTTAAATCGATATTTTTTTACAGGTGATGGCGAGCTTGGTGTTTTTTTAAAGAAAACCCTCTCTTCCATGGCAAAGGGTGGTATACATGACCAGCTTGCCGGTGGTTTCCACAGATACTCCACCGATGCGACCTGGGCTGTACCCCATTTTGAGAAGATGCTTGACGACAATGTATGGTTACTTAAAAACTATATGGATGCCTATAATATCTTCCATGAAAGGACATTTCTAAATATTGCCCTGGGCATCATCGGTTTTATAAGAGATGAACTCTCGGACATAGATGGCGGTTTCTATGCGAGCGAGGACGCTGATGTATCCCCTGATGATGAGGGTGGTTATTTCACATGGAGCAGGGAAGAATTTAAAAATGTCCTTACAGAGGATGAATATAATGTGCTATCTGCCTATTATCTCCACGATGCCGGTAGACTCCACCACAACCCGGAAAAGATGACCCTATCAATCTGTGAGGACATCGAAGTATTTGCCAAAAAAATAGGCATGGACATAAAGGCTACTCTATCAATAATAGAAAAAGGCAAGAAAAAGCTCCTTGCAGCAAGAAATTCAAGACAGAAACCCTTTATTGATAAAACCATTTACACCTCACTGAATGGCATGGGTGCATCTATCTACTTAAAGACATATGAGACACTAAGGGATGAGTATTTAAAAGAATTTGCATTAAAGACCATCCATAGGGTTATGAAAGAACATATAGACGGAGGGGTCTTGCTCCATTCACCGAGGATTAAGGCTATGCTCGATGATTATGTATACCTTGCCGATGCCTTAATATCTGCCTATGAGACCACAGGAGATAATGGATATCTGAAAGATGCTGAAAAAATGGTGAATATGTGCATTGATAGACTATGGGACCATGAAAACGGGGGATTTTTTGACTCAGAGGATGATATCATGGGCATAAAATTAAAGGGTATAGACGATGCCCCTTATCCATCTTCAAACTCTTTGGCAATAATAGTTCTTCTCAAGTTATGGGCAATAACAAAATATGAAAAATATCGTGTCCTTGCAGAGGAGACTATAAGGGCATTTTCAAGCCAGGCTGAATCCATGGGTATCCATGGTGGGTATTTCTTCTGCGGCATTGATGCCTATTTCCACATGCTCGAACTTACTTTCCAGAGGGAGGCTTCATTTGAACTTAAAACAAAGGCACTTTCAACCTACTATCCATACAAGGCTGTAAGATACGAAGATGAAGGGGAAAATATCATCCCCTGCATAGCTGGCCTCTGTTATGAGCCCATAAAAGACCCTGATAAGATTGAGGATCTAATGAGAAAAGACCTGAAGGTATATTATTCTCGAAGATAATCCTTTTTTTCCTTTCTTCTAAAAAGATATATTCAGAAAAAGTTTATGGGGGGTGTTTGGTCTATCTTTTCTCTAACTCTGCGGGGTCAAAACCTGTAAGGTTCATTATATTTCTATAAAGAATGAGCTCTTTATCCTCATGGGGTATGGGTAAGGACAGAACCTTTGAAAGCTCGCTTTTCATGTAGCCGAAAGAAACATCGCAACCCAAAATGACCTTGCTGGGCCTGATTAAACTACACTCCCGAAGTGTACACCTACGAGGTGTAGGACGGCATGGGACAGGAACGGACTGTTGGATGAAGACTTTCAGCGATTCCCAGGCACAGCGGCTGAGGGCGGCAAGAAGTTTCCGG
>CAYRRM010000074.1:0-7544 GCA_964426675.1 uncultured Lentisphaera sp. | reverse complement strand
GTTGTTACATATAACTGATCATATTCGGCTAATGCGGTAAATTGTAAATGAGATTTTTCAGGAGAATTAGTTTTCCATCGAATGGCCTCTTCGCACTCATTATTTCCACACCATATAGCAATACAGGCGTGATGTTGTAGTCTTCTCAGATTCTGGGTAATTTCAGTTTCTACACTTTTAAGAAAGTCTTTATCTACAGGATAAAGATTACATGCAAACATAAAGTCTTGCCAGACAAGTAAGCCGAGCTCATCGCAAAGTTCATAAAATCTATCTCTTTCATAAATTCCTCCTCCCCAGACTCTTATCATATTATTATGAGCGTTTTTTGCAGATTTGAGTAACCATTCGAGTTTTTCGTTTGTAAATCTACAATCAAAGCTGTCTCCCGGTATCCAGTTATTTCCTTTAGCAAAAATTGCTATTCCATTTACCTGAAAATAAAAACTTTCTCCAGCAGAATCTTTTTCTCTTATTACCTTTATTTCTCTGAAACCAATATTTTGATCTAAACTTTGAATTTCCCCGCAGGATTCAAATTCAACAGAAAGCTTATAAAGCTTTTGCGCTCCATACCCATTAGGCCACCATAATTCAGGAGCTATTTTTAAATCAAAAGAAAATTTATTTTCACCAGCAGATATTTTTACATTTTTAGAAACACTACAATCAGATATCTTTATAGTAATTTTTCCTGAACAATCCATATTCGCATCAATAAATACATTAACAATAAGGTCAACTCCTTCTTTACTATGTTTCTGTCTGTGAGTACAACCTGTAAGTAGAGGAGCATCGTGAAATTCCAGATATATTGGCCTCCATATCCCGGGCGTCAGAAAACACGGTCCCCAATCCCATCCTGATTGGCATTGCGATTTTCGCAAAAATGCTCTTTCTTCTGGATGCCAGGGGCGATGTTTTCCACCCGGAAAATACAACCAATATTTTTTAGCGCGCTTTTGCATTTCATAACGCGCCGGATAAAATATGATTTTAATTTTATTTTTACCTGTTTTCAAATACTTTTTTATATTCCACCTATGGCAAATATGCATATTGTCACTTTTTCCTATTAAATTATCATTTACATAGATATCCGCCACAGTATCAAGCCCCTCACAAATCAAAGTTGCAAATGATTTTTTTAGAGATTCCGTATTTATATCAAAATCGCGAGAATATTCCCATGTGCAGTCCCCTATCCATTGTTGTTCAATCTCATTCAAACGATAAAATGGATCTTCAACAATCCCTTGTTCTATAAGGTCATAATGAACCACACCAGGAACTTTTCCTGAAATTGGAGAAAGTTTCTTTCCTGGACCATCTAATTTTCTGATTTTCCATTCTCCACAAAGATTAATTTGATATTTCATCTTTTTTATCTCCTATAAAAAACTGAAAGTGAAAAAATACAGGGGAATATTTTAAATTCAAACATAAAAAAAAGAAGAAAAACTTGGTTATTTTTAAATGGATTTTTGATAATTAATCTTAAAGATATATATTCTTTCCTTTCGTAAGGAGATTGAGTGACGAAAATGCATTTAAGCCATTTCCCAATTAATATCATTTCCAGAAACAAAAAATGTTTAATCGTTGGAGCAGGAAAGATAGCTCTCAGGAAAATGAGAAAACTTTTTGCCTCCGATTTCTATATCACAGTGATTTCCCCTGAAATCCATCTGGAAATTCAAAAAATAGCCACGGAAAATCCGACAAAAGTAGAATTAATAGAAAGACCTTTTAAAGATTCAGACCTTACAAAGGAATATTTTTTAGTAATAGCCGCAACTGATGATAAACAGTTGAATAAATCAATAATACATTTAGCGCAAAAACAGCATATCTTATGCTCTTCTGTTGATGAAAATTGGAGAGAGTCAGATTTCACAATACCTGCTTCTTTCTCTGATCAAAATATCACTATAACAGTTTCAAGTTCTGGCGCAGTTTGCAGAAAGTCAAAAATGATAAAGGAAAGTCTTGCAAAACATCTGAAAACACTATCATCATCTGAACTTTTTCTTATCGGGACTCACATAACGTTATTGCCAGAAGGTAAGTTCGGAGATATACTTCGTAAAATTTGTGAAAGAGAAAGCGTCTCTGCTATCTTATCAAATATATGGGGAGTTCATGAATTCTTTATCCTGCAGACATGCAATAGGATAGAGATGATTTCTGTTTCTTCTGCGGATAATGATGGATTTAAAGATATTCTCCTTCGAATTTTTTCTTTTGATAAATTACCTGAAAATTGCTATTACATAAAAAAGTCTCGAGATGTTTTTGAACATATGGCTCTTCTCTTTGCTGGAATAAATTCGCTTTCTATTGGAGAAAAAAATATCGTTTCGCAGATAAAAAATTCTCTAAATTTTGCATTAGAAAAAGGATATGCTGGCGGGATGATTAAGGAACTTTGTGATAGCGCCCTGCATATTTCAAAGCATATAAGAAATGAAACTGAAAAATTTTTCCCATCTGTTGAGATATATGAGCATTCTTATAATTCTATAAAAAAAATTTTTCCTGATCTTCATGGAAAAAATGTTACCATTTTAGGTTCTGGCAAGACAGCATCGAGTATTGCCCTTGAACTTCTTAAAGAGCGCGCAAATGTTGTAATGTTTTATAGGAATCATCGCCCTGAAATCGAGGGAATTATTTTTAAGAAGTTCCCTTTTTCAAAAGATGATATAAAAAATTCAGACTTAATAATATCTGCAGTAAATTCTACAAGTTTTATTATAGATGAAAGTCATATTGAATATTTCGATTCAGGCAGAAAAACAATTTTATTCGACCTTGGAGTTCCAGAAAATATATCAAGAAAAATCGTTGAATTAAATTCTTCCTTAACCCTTTTTGATATCGCTTCTCTTAACATAAAAAATTATTTTGAGCCTCAAAAAATAGAAAATATACTAACAACAGCAAAAAAAATAGTAATAGAACATGGCGATCTTTACAATAAGCTTGTCAGACATTTTTCAGAAAGTTAAACCTCTATTATCAATATGAAAATAAATATAGGCGCAAGAAACAGTAAATTATCAAAAATACAAACAGAATTTACTCTTTTAGAATTTGCAAAAATATTTCCTTTCATAGAATTTGATGTTCAGTATTTATCGAGTCCTGGTGACCGTGACAAAAATCTTGATTTACGTGAGAGCCCAGAGGATTTTTTTACAAAAGACCTTGATGAGGCAATAGAAAATGGCAGGATAGATTGCGCAATTCACAGTGCAAAAGATTTACCATCAAAATTAAGCGATAAGATAGATTATTTCTGGTTGCCGTGGCATGAAGATCCTCGTGATGTTATTATCTTACGCAGAGGATTTGAATTAGAAAACTTGCACAATTTTCCTTTAAAGATAGGAATAAGTAGCAAGAGGAGAGAAGAGTATTGTAAAAGATATTTCCCGGATTCAATTCTCCTTCCTCTTAGAGGTAATATTGATGAAAGGCTTGAAAAACTGGATAACGGTCAATACGATATGATTATACTGGCAGCGGCAGGATTAAAAAGGCTTGGACTCGAAAATAGAATTTCTAAATACATTCCCCTTGAGGAAATGCAGGTTCCAGAAGGGCAGGGGATACTTGCTATCACTTACAAAAAAAATAATCCCCTTTTTAATCTTATCAGGAAATTTTTTATATATCCTGTTTGTATAGCAGGCGCAGGCCCCGGAAATCCAAACTTAATAACAGAAGAAGCAATTGAAAAATTAAAAGAATGCGATGTTTGCATATACGATGCGTTGTGCCCTGATTCAATACTCAGCAAGATGAAAAAAGGAGCTAAAGCCGTATTTGCCGGAAAAAGAGCGGGAACTCATTCTTTTAATCAGGATGAAATAAATTTTATGATTGCGAATTTCGCAAAACAGGGAAAAAAAGTTCTTCGCCTTAAAGGCGGTGATCCGGGCATATTTGGCCGCCTTGCAGAGGAAACAGAATATCTAAACAGCTTCGATATACCATTCAAGGTTATTCCCGGAATAAGCAGTCTTCAAAGTGCTACTACATCTACCGGAATGCTTCTTACCAGACGCGGCTTATCAAGGGGATTTATGGTCTTTACTCCACGAACAGCAATCAGTGGAAATATTTCTCATCTTAGTAAAAGTGAAATTGAAAATCTTCCACTTGTCATTTTTATGTCTATAAAAGAATTAGAGACTTTAGCGGAAGAATTATTAAACTCAGGCAGAAGATATGATGAAGCCATCGCTATAGTTTTTTCTGCAGGCACAAAAGATGAAAAAATTATTCATACAAGATTATCTGAATTAAAAAAATTAAAAGATAATCTATCACAGATAAATGCACCTGGTATCATATTATGCGGAAAAAATTTTGAGGAAAAATATCTCTTCCCCAAATCTAATATCCTGAGCAATAAAACCATACTTATAACTTCCTCTTCTGAAACAGCAAAAAAAGCTTCAAATGAAGCAGAACGTTATGGAGCTGATATTATTCTTATGCCTATGATAAAATTCTCCCCTATCAGTGAATCAAAAACATCTCTCAACTCTAAAATCGAAAATTACAAATGGCTACTAATTACATCTCCAACTTCAGCTAAAATCTTATTCGAAACCCTTCGGGAAAATAAATGCGACCTTAGAAAATTGCCAAGAATCATATCTTCAGGCCCTGAAACAAGTTTCGCTATTTCTGAATATGGAATCTTCCCAGATTTACAGGCCGACTCCGATTTTGGAACTAAAGGCGTTTTTGAGAAAATAATCCAAAAACTCTCTCCTGAAGAATCAATCCTTCGAATAATTTCAGACCAATCTTCAAGGGAATTAACAGAAAAATTAAAAAGTAATTCATTCAAAATTGATGAATTAGCTCTTTACAAGACATTGCCTGTGCAATATACAGAGTTAGCTCCATTTGATGCTATCTTCTTCGCAAGTCCTTCTGCTGTAAAAGCTTTTTCTATGAATTTTGGCAATATCCTGGAAGGAAAAGACATAATTTCCATAGGTGAAGTGACAAGCGATGCTGTAAAAAAAACATTTTCCAATTATAGTTCCATTGTTATGCCTTATGAAGCAACAGCTTCATCTGCTATCAAAACTTATGCTATAAAAATTTTGGAAAAGAAAATAGAGAATCTCAAGGAGTGCAATTATGTTTCCTGATACAAGACTAAGAAGATTGAGAAATACTGCCGTATCAAAAATGATTTCAGAAAATTTCCCTCCGCCAGAAAAATTAATATTGCCATTTTTCGTTGTCGAACAACAAGATGCTAAAATCCCAATTTCATCACTGCCAGGGCATTTCAGGCTCGGAATCAAACATCTTTCTAAAGAAGTAGAAAAGGCTTTAAAATCCAGAATCGGCGGAATTATCCTCTTTCCCGTCCCTGATGAAAAAAATAAAACAATAGATGCCTCATATGCGTATAGCGAAAAAAACTTCACCACAAAAATTATAGCTGAATTAAATAAAAATTTTAAAAATCACATTTCAATATGGGTTGACCTCTGCTTGTGTTCTTATACTTCCACAGGACAATGTGGAATCATAACTAAAAAAGGATATGTTGATAATGATGAAACACTAAAAGTATTATCAAAAATCGCCATTCAATATGCAAATGCAGGCGTTGATGGTATTGCCCCGAGCGCAATGATGGATGGACAGGTTTGCGAAATTCGCAAATCATTAGATAAAAACGGCTTCATAAATACTCTAATCATGAGCTATTCATCTAAATTCGCATCTTCTTTTTATGGTCCTTTCCGTGAAGCCGCAGATTCAAGTCCACGTGTAAGCGATAGAAAATCTTATCAATTACCGCCTTCCGATTTAAGACAGGCTATCAGAGAGTCTCTTGAAGATGAAAAAGAAGGCGCCGATATTTTAATGGTAAAACCAGCACTGCCGTATCTTGATGTTATTTGCGAATTGCGCAAAAATACTTTCCTCCCAATCGCAGCTTACAATGTTAGCGGAGAGTATTCAATGATTCATGCCTGCGCGCAAAATAACTGGGGAAATTTGTATGATATGGCAAGAGAGTCATTGCTTGCAATATTTCGCGCCGGAGCAGATATAATAATAACATATTGGGCCGCTGAATATGAAAAACTCAAAACTATTTGAAAAAGCAAAAAAATTTATTCCAGGCGGGGTAAATAGCCCCGTAAGAGCCTTCGGAGCTGTAGGAGGAAATCCGCCATTTATACTGAAAGGGAAAGGTGCTTTTATTTTCGACATCAACAATAAAAAATATCTCGATTTCTGTTGTTCCTGGGGACCTCTCATACTCGGCCATGCCAGAAAAGAAGTCGTTCAGGCTGTTGCGAAAATCGCAAAGCGCGGATTATCCTTTGGGGCATGCACTCCTCTCGAACTTGAAATGGCTGAATTGATTAATTCCCTCGTTCCTGATATAGAAATGTTGCGTCTTGTAAACTCAGGCACTGAAGCCGTTATGACAGCAATACGTTTAGCAAGAGCTGTAAGCGGAAGAGAAAAAATAGTAAAATTTGATGGCGCTTATCATGGACATAGCGATTCACTTCTCATCTCTGCCGGAAGTGGACTTGCCACAACCGCAATTTCATCATCTGCTGGCGTTACAAAAGGCTCAATAGAAGATACTATAATTCTTCCTTATAATTCTGTTTCGGAACTCGAAAAGATTTTCAATCAATACGGTAATCAAATTGCCGCCGTAATAGTTGAGCCCGTCGCAGGAAATATGGGACTTGTAATGCCGAAAAAATCTTTTCTCCAAACAATTCGTAAATTATGTAAAAACTATAATGCAGTTCTCATATTTGACGAGGTTATAACAGGCTTCCGTTTTCATCGCGGCACTTACAGTCAGATTTGCGGTGTAAAGCCTGATTTATTCGTTCTTGGAAAAATAATAGGAGGCGGTATGCCTGTAGGGGCTGTAGGGGGGAGTAGAAAGATAATGAAAAATCTAAGCCCGGCAGGGATGGTATATCAGGCAGGAACTCTCAGCGGAAATCCGGTTGCTGTATCAGCCGGAATTACAACATTAAAAATTTTGAAAGAAGAAAATCCTTATCCGCATATTGCAAAATTATCCAGAATGATTTGTTCTCATCTTGCTCAATATGAAAAAAAATATCCAATAAAAATCGCATCAACAACAGGAATGTTTACAATATTTTTCACCGATTTAAATAAGCTACCTGAAAATTTCGAAGAAGTAAAAAAATCCTCTGTTGCGAATTTCGCAAAATTTCATAACCTGATGATAGAAAATTCTATCTATATGCCTCCATCACAGTTTGAAACAGCGTTTATCTCAGCTGCTCATAGCGAAAAAAATATCTCTTACTTCTGTGAAAAAATAACAAATATTATCAAAAAAATTTTCTAAACCCCGAAAAATATTCCCCCACGTGTGTGGGGAAAATAAAAAAAAACTGACTTCACTTAGACTATTCTAATTTTTTTATTAAAAAAAAACACTCTCAACGCCTCAATCGCCTCAAAATTGCGATTTTCGCAGAGAGTGGAAT
>CAYRRM010000073.1:0-7647 GCA_964426675.1 uncultured Lentisphaera sp. | reverse complement strand
CCTTCCCCACTAATATGGTACCATTCACTCCCTGGTGAAGAATCTTTTCCTATGTAAAATGCAATCTTTGTTTTGTTTCCTGTGCCTTTTTTTATCCAGTATTTCACACTTTCATCCAGAACCCATTCTTTTTCTACCGGATCAAAATATGTCCCTGACTGTTGAAATAATATCTGTGGTGAATACATTAATTTTGAATAATCATAAACATCAGGTGGTTCATGCGGATAAAATTCAGTTTGATTTCTCATAAACCAATCCTGATATTTTGCGTTTGCTGAAATTGTTTTAATAGTCATTCTTAATTTTACCTGTTGTATCTGCACTCCTTCCTCCAGTAAATCCCCTGTATCCCATACAAAAATTGTCATGTATCCATAATTTGGATTTGTAATCCCCCCAACAATTGTTGTCTCTTGATTTGTTGTCACAGCCGTCCCCGGGGATAAATATGATATTCCTGAGTATAGTGGTTCATATGCATTTTCTTTTTTAATTTCTATATATCCACTACTTTCAATTGTCACCTGTGCCATTATTCCTCCTTAAAATGGAAATACAAGTTCTTGATGTTCTGCATCATATTCTGGAAGTCCATATACCCTTCCATCCTTATCAGGGTCATATACAAGTGTTAACATGTCTCCATTTCCCTGTGCAAGGTCTCTCCATTGTTCCCCATCCCATATCTTCACAACCTTTATTGCCCCTGATGTATCAACCCAAATCTTGCCTGGAAACTTGTTTTCTGGTTCTGTTTCACTTTCTTCACCATGACATTGAACTATCAACCCCACAACCTCTTCAAAATTTTCATTTACTGTTATTCTGAAATCTGGAAGTGGTGTTTTTGGTGCAATTTCCTTAACCATAATACCTCCTTTTTAACTTACATAACTTCTGACTTTTGTGATTTCCTTCAATACAATGAACCTGTCTTTAACAACCGTGTATACCAATGCCCCTTTACTGAACCAGACCTCTATGTCATACCAATAATTTCCTGCAGGCAATAATGTTTCCTCTGGTGTCAACATCACTGCAAGCACCCCTTTTTCTGCAATCTCCACCAGTCCCTCTTTATGTATTAAGTATTCTTCACTATCTTCTGTTTCCCTGACACTGAAATAAACCTTATCTGCCCCCCTGCAATCCAGAACCTTTCCATCCATATCCGTTGCAATGATAACGATTATTCTGCTGTCACCCTGGATAATTTCTATTTCATTTCCTGTTGTTGCCATTGTTTCTCCTTTTTCATTCTTCTATTTTTATCCCCTCATTTTTCACTGGCATTATTTCAAAGGTTCTTCCACTATTATTGCTGATATAAAATTGTATTCCACTGCAATACCATTTTTTATCCTGTGCTTTCCATATATTTGCTCCACCTTTGTCTGGAACTGCAATGACCAATCTCCCATCTGATAGAACACAAAATCCTGGTTGTGTTTTCCACCATCCTGTGTCTATTCCTTCCTGTGTGTATTTCCCATCCATTCTTTCCACTCCAAACCCTCCAAATCCTCCATCCCCTTTTCTTGCTCCCTGTCCATATCCCGCAATCCATATATTTCCTGCCATGTCCTGTCTTATAACCATTGTATCTTCTACAAATTTTACTTTTGTTTGATACCATTCATCATATTCCTGCCAGTTTAAATCTACATCCCCTGACATAATTCTTCCATCCCCTTTTACCCCCAGAATTTGTCCTGTTTCACTCATTGCCATTGTTGAATACACTATTCCTTTTTTTCTTTCTTTTTTTTCTATATTTTGTCCTGTGTGTTCTATTTCCCACCAAAATACACCTGTTTGACCACAATATATCTTTCCATTCCTTCTATCATACACAATATTAGTCATTTGTACCCCTGGAAAAGGTAATGGTACTCCTCCTCTCACCCCTACTTCCCATCCATCCCATCCTTTTGAAGTCCATATAAACCCTGTTCTTGCAGTTCTCTCCCACTCTATTTCTATAATTGCCCCCTGAAAATATGATACCACTATCCTTCCATCCTTAATTTCTTTTATATCCATTCCTCCTGCCACTATTCCAATATAAAAATCATTTCTATACCACTTATTTTTCCCCTCCCTTAAAACTGAAATAATCATTTCTCCACCAAACATTTCATATACCTGTCCAAATTTTTCTATCAGTACCCTTTTATCTCCCCATACCACAAGTATATCTCCTGCTTCTGTCTGACACATCCCCGCCTTTATTACATTACAGGGCATTTGTGAACTCCATTACATCTGTTCTTTTTCCCTGTTCCTGTCTTGCTTTTCCTGTCACAACCTGAACTATCCATCCTGCGTCTTCACATGAAAACTTTGCAAGATACCCATCCGTTGTCGCCAGCGCCAATTTCTTCCCATCCAGTGTATATACATCATCTGTTGTTTGAATAAAAATAATCTTTCCCCCTCTTGTTCCTACCATATCCACTTCCTTATATGTCACTGTTTCTGTATCTTCTGTTGTAAAACTTTTAATAACCCCATCAGTTGTTGCCAATGGTGGCCTTATTTCCTCTTCATTTCCTTCCTCATCTTCTTCTGTCTTTCTGCATGCTTCTGTTTCCATTATAAAAAGTGTTTTTTTATCTTCATTAACCCTTATTGTTTCACCTTCATATTCACTGTCTCCTATTCTTTTAACAGGTAAAAGTTCTTCTGAATTGATTTCTTCATTTCCAATATTAACAACCCCTATAACTGTGTCATGTTTCTTTTGTGAAACAATTCCTCCCATTGTTAAAAATGGTATCCCATAATCATCCCTTCCATCCTCTATCCAAACCTGTTTTGTCTCTATTTTTTCAAACCTTCTCCATTTTCCACCATCATAAAAGAAAAATCCTGTTACAACCTCTATAATCTGTTCCTCAAATTCAATAACGGTCATCCATTCCTCTTTATATACAAAAACTGCGTCATATGTTTCTGGTTTAAAAAATTCCCAATGATTCCTATTCCATATCGCAATTTCCTGTTCATGGCCTACCCAAGGTCCTGATGTTTGTTCAGGAACTATCCATGCCCCCCAACCTTCCTGTTGTTCCTTGTCCTGTGAATAATTTTCCCTGATGTTATATATCCATCTATATGCAATCCCTGTTTCTTCATCTGTTTTTGGCTGGGTTAAAAATTCCCTTGTCCTGTAAATTCTATAACTTCCATCCACAAAAAATTTAATCCCCAAAAATCCAAATCTTTTCCCCTTCATTCCACCGCCTTGATAATCCTAACATGTGCCGTTCCTTCTTCTGTCATAATGTGATATTCCTGATACACCTGTGCCTCCTGCCCCCTCAGTGTTATATCCATCCCAAGTCTTCCCTGTTCCCTCTGTTTTTTTGCCTCTTGGGATGACATCTTGATTATTCTTTTTACCTTGTCCTTCATGACACCTTCCTTGCAGTTACAATTCCCTTTATTGCAAACATTCCTATTTCCATTTTTATTGAAGTTATTGCATACAATCCGTTTACCTTGTTAAAAATATTGTCACTGTAATCAATAATATCAAACACCTCCATATCCATGTAATCTTCAAAATTCCTTATTTCAAATTCTACAACCTGTCCAGGAACAACATATAAATCCCATAACCATTCAATTGCCCTCTGCACACTTTCCCAATCCCCATATTGCATCTTTTTTACTGCTGGCAATATCCTTGTTCTACCTATTTCTTTTGCAACCTGTTTATTGTATCCAATCCCGACTAAAAAATCCCCTTGTTTATATTCCTGTGTATTCTCTCCTGCCTGCCCTATCACCTTTATATGTGTATATCTATCATCCTTCCTTGTATATTTTGGCCTTCCAATAATATGAGTTTGTGCATTTATTGTCCATTTCACTGTATCTGTTGCCTTTGGTCTTTCCCTGTATACCACATTCCCATCCCTGTCAATATAAATTACATCCGTTGAAAATTCTAAAACATCCCTGATAACATCCATCAATTTTGCGCTTGCCTCATATTTCCAGTTTGGTTTTTTTTCTTTTACACCTTTTGTCAATTTATATTCTGTATCCTTGTCCACTTTTAACTTTATTCCTGCTTTGTCTTCTATTAAGTATTTCATTAAATCAACATCTGTCCATCCCTTGTCATCAAAACTCTGACTGCTTCCAAGTGATGTTTCCTCTAAATCCTTCATTCTATCTTTTGTTTCTATCTTTATTTTTTGTTCATTTATTTGTTCTATTTCCATTGTAACTGTATCTATCAATTGTTTCCCTATTCTTATCCAATTATTTTGTTTTAATGGTTTTATTTGAAAATCCACTTCTGAACTTAATTGTTCATATAAATATTGATGATTGTTTTCATAACATGTTAATTGTACCATTATTTCCCTTCCTAAATAAAACCAGTTCTTATCCACAGACACATTGCTTTCAAGTCTTATTATATCTGTTGAAATAACAAAAGGGCTATAACTGGCGGTGCCTCTTCTGATTGTGTCATAAATCTTTGCCCTGAATAAAACCGGGGTTACATCTGTGACAGATTGTTCGTGTTTAATTTTTTCTCTTTTTTCTTTTTCATTTTCCGGTAATAATTCTTCCATCTCTTCTGTCATTTCCAATAACTTTTTATTGCTTTTTCTTTCACCTTTCAATGTAATAATTCCTGAAACCGTTGCATCCTCCTGCCTATTCCAGTTCTCCGCAAACCCCCTCATCTCTATTTCCGTATCCTCTGGGACATAACATGATGTGCAATCTATTCCTGGTTTTTCAATTTTTTTTCCTGTCTTGATGACTGGAATTTCTATATTCCCTTCTCCTTCATATTCCATTCCTTTCCATCCAAAAAGTATTGCCCCATATCCCCATATCACAAGTTTACTTTTATTATCTATTATTAATGGCATTTCCTGTTTGTATTTATCCTTTACAAGCCCGTAATCTCTTACCTTCATTGCAATTGTATTTTCTAATCCATTTAACCCAACCACAATCCACTGGCCAATAACAAAAATTGCCAGAACCTTCCAGTCCCCTGCCCAATGATATAAATCAGTGTGTTGTGGTATTTGAAAAACCTGCCTCTGTATTTCCACATCTGCCACTTTTTTTGGCCACCTTCCTTCCTTTTTTGCCTGATACCAATGTTCTAATGTTATCTCTTGTTCATTTTTATTGATTGGTATAATATCTTTCCATCTTTCCTGTTCCTGTAACCTTCCTATTGTCAACCTTGTTCCAATTGTTGAATCCTTGTTCGCTATTGATATAACGATACAATTTGACCATCTGTGTGGTAAAAGATATTTATTGAACCATATCACAACCCCCTGATTTTCTTTCAGAACATAATCTGTATCTATCCTCCAGTATGCTGGTTCTATTTTGTTTTTTTCTTTATTTTTTATTTCCACAAATTTATGATACTCAACCCTTTTCCCTTTACTTCCCTGAACCTTAATATTTTCAAAACTCCCTGGATTTCCCTGTGCCTTCCACCATGACCCCCTGTAATCTGTCATCCCTGTGTCTCTGTATTTTCCATCCATATCCACTGGTTCAAGGTTCGGCCTTAAAATAACCCCTTTACTGTGTGGTTCATAATAAATATTTTCCATTCCTTTAACCCTTGTCCAGCCATCCCCTCCATATTCCACACACATTTCATCATTTTCTATAATTCCATTCTCAACCTTCCCTAAAATCATTTTTGCCATATTTTTATTCATAAAATTCCTTCCTGCTCCAGCAATTCATCCACTGCATCCCCTATTTTCTTATCATGATACATCTGAATATTGAAATTGACATTCTTTGTTAATCCTGGTGCCATCTCTGTTATAGCAGGACTGACCCTTGGTGTCTCCATTACCTTTATCTCTGGCATCCTTCCAAGTTCAGTCCCTACCTTTGATATTCCTGCCAGAACATTTTCCACTGTTGTGTTTAATCCTGCCCCATATGTCCCTGCCACCTCTGTCCTTGCATGAAATTTTGTTTCTGCCTCCCTCATTCTTTTCATTGCCTCCTCTTTTGTAATCCTTCCTAACTCCCAGTCCTTCTGAATTTGTTCCAGTGTTGCCAGGTGTTCCTCCCCTGCCTTTTTCCCTCTGTGTGCTTGCCACATCCTCCATGCTGCTTCAAGCAGTGTAATTAATGCAATTGCCCCTGCGGTAACGGCAACAAAATATCCCATTGAGATTGTCATTGTTGATATTGCCACTCTTCCTGCATTCCCAATCCTTGTTAAAACTGCAATAATTCCTCCTGCTTCATTAATTGTTCTGACAAAATTAATAATATTCAATGTTGCACCCATGATTTTTCCTGTCAACCACAACATCACACCACCAAAAAATATCATCCCACTTGTTGTTCCAAAAATTGCCACCCCTATAGATAAAAACTTCTCCGGTATCCTTGAAAACACCTCATAAAACCTTTTAGCCATTTCAGCAATAAATTCCAAAACCGGTGCAAGTGTATCCCCTATAACTTCAACCGTTACCTTTATAGCCTGTGTTGCCCTGTTAATATGATGTTCTGTTGTTTGTATTGCCACATTATATGCCTCCTGCATCTTTCCTGCCCTGTTCATTAAATACATCCTGTCTTCTTCAAAACCTGATAATTGTTCTAAAGCAGCCGAAACTCCAGCCATTGCTCTTATTTCCGGGAATATCTCTGCCACCTGTTCTGCCTTTAATTCTCTTAATTTTCTCAAAACTCCAATCAATCCTATCGTTCTTAATGTTTCTGTGTTTAGTTCAATCCCATACTTTCTTCCTGCCTCCGCAGCCTCTTTTGATGGACTTAAAAATTGTGAAAGTATTGTCCTTATGGCCGTCATTGTAATTTCTGCATTCAATCCTGCCCTCGTCATTGTCATTATTGCCGCCCCAAAATCTTCAAGTGATAACCCCGCCACAGCAGCAAATGAAGCCGCCCTTCCTATTGAGTTTGCCAGTTCTTCATATGTTAGAACACCCCTTTTAACCACTGCAAAACTCCAGTCCGCCATATCAGCCGCATACTCCCCACCAAGCCCAAAGGATTTCAATAATGTGATTAAACTTTTCGTGGCCGTTGCAGTATCTGTCATACCTGCTCTGGCAGCCATCAACCCCTGTCTTAAAATTAATGGTGCTTCCTCGGCTGAAAAGGTTGCGGATAAAATTTCATATAATCCCCGTGCAATTGATGAGGAACCTTCCCCAAACTCCACTGACATATCCCTGACCATCCTTGAAAACCTTGGAAGATATGACATTGTGTTTGCTTCAAGTTGTGTCCCCACAAATGCCATCTGTGTTGAGAACTTGGCTGCCTGTCTGGCAGCATACCCAAGCCCTGCCAACCCAGCCCCTCCAATCATCATCATTGACCGTCCTGTTCTTGCCATTGCAGATGCAACCTCTTCCAGTCCCCTTGTTTGTTCCCTGAACCTTCTGAATGTCCCTGTGAAGTTATCAATTGCATTAATAAAAATATCTATCCTGTTATCCGCCATTTCCTCTATCCCTCTTGCAATATTTTCTGATTATTTCAAATGCATTATCTATTATTGTGAATGCCTCTATTGTTTTATTGTCTTCATCAAGTGCCTGAATTCCATATTTTTTTGCAATAACCCAGTCCATTATCCAGTCC
>CAYRRM010000072.1:0-7733 GCA_964426675.1 uncultured Lentisphaera sp. | reverse complement strand
TAATAGCAGAATTTACTTCAACTTTAAATGATTCCTTGGGCATAATTTTCTCCTTGTTTCTTTAATATCTTGTATCTAAAGTGTCCACCTATGATAATATTTTCCCGGCTTGGGGCTGAATTGCATATAATTGGGTCCACAACCCCAAATCTTTTAATGCTTTCTTCAAGGTCCTTTTCCTGTTTTTCTGTTGCCTTCCTTGGGTTATATTCTGATGGCCTTAATTTTTCTATTTCAATGTATTCTATCTTGATATCATCTGCCATTTTTCTGCCCTTTTTCCTGTGAATTGTTCCCATCTATCTATTATAACCTGACAATAAATTGGTTCAATTTCCATCATATAACATCGGCGGTTTAGCTTTTCGCAAGCGATTAAAGTTGAACCAGACCCGCCAAATGGATCATATACATTATCTCCTCTCTGCGTCATTAATTCAATTCCTTTTTGGGGCAAAGCAACAGGGAAACAGGCTTTTAAATTTTCAATCTGAGATTTATTTGTTCCTATTTTCCAATAATTAGTGATTCCTTTTTGTGTTTTTTTATTAAAATATGCTTTTCTTTCGTCCGTTCCTATAATAAAAAGTTCTAAATCTTGTTGAATACTATCCTCATCGCCAACCAACAACACCTCTTCTACCGAACGAGTTAACCCTTCTTGCGAGGTTATTGGCAATCCGTGCCCCTTATCCCAAATAATTAATTCCAAAAATCTTAACCCCGTTTCTTTAACTATTTTGTAAATAATCTCTAAAAATTCCCATCGTGCATTTTTATTATAGCTAACATTCCAAAAAATAAATCCTTTTAAAAACGGCTTCAATGCATAAATTGTTTTTAGGTGCAAATTGATAAATTCTTCGCTTTTTAAATTATCAGCATAATTCTCGTATAAATTACTCGCCATATTGTAGGGTGGTGAAGTAAAGCACAGCTTTATTTTCTCTCCATTCATTAACTTCTCTACATCCTCTTTTTTTGTCGCATCTCCGCACATTACTCTATGATTACCTAATTGAAAAATATCACCGTATTTTATATTGGTTTCTTTTCTTGGTTCTGGTACTTCATCTTCTTTTTCACCTAAATCTAAATCAAATATCTTATCTAATTCCTCGCTTTCAAAGCCTACTCTATTTAATTCCTCTTCACTAAAATTAGCAGCTAATAAATCATAATCCCACTCACCAGTGTTTTTATTGCTTCTTAATAAATACTCCCTCGCCTCTTCCTCTGTCAATGGCCTGTTTGGTACCCTTACCTCTATTTCTTCATTCTCCCTTCCAAGTTGTTTAAGTGCCTGGATTCTCATATTTCCTGCAATAACCCTGTTGTTCTGGTCAATTGCTGGAATTTCTACAAGATTAAACTTTTTTAAGGACTGTAATAACTGGCTGGCCTGTTCTGTGGTCATCCTGCGTGGGTTTCCTTCAAATAATTTTAATTCTTTAACCTTCCTTTTTTCTGTATGCCATTGCAATGGCTGACCCATCCATTGCTCCTTCCCTCCCTTGTGTTGCCCTGCGTGTATTTTACCTTAAAAATTTTTAATTGCAAATACATTGCCCGGCTAATGTGGTAAAATAGGAGAAAAACCCACAAAAGCCGGGCAACCCTTCATCTACCCTGAACAATCTTATAAAGACCAATAATTTCATAAAACAACCATATAATCCCTGTTCCCATCAAAACCCAGAAAATTCCATCAAAAATTTTCTCTTTCATTATTCCTCCTGGAAATCATCAATATCAACAGTCATAAAACATTCCTGGCATGTTGCCTTCCCTTCTTCCTTTCCTGATTCTCTTTCCTCAATTGTTCTACCAAGTTTAACCGGATAAATTATCTCATGTTCTGTTACCTTTTTACAAAACCTGCAATATCCCCTTTCTTTTTTAATCTCGCATTCATAATTAGAAAAATCCTCTACCCCTATTTTTTCATCCATTCTTCCCCCCTGTTATAATCTGTATTTTCCACCAATCAATCTCTACTTTCTTTAGTTCTTCTTCTTTCAACACCCTTCCCTCTTCAAGCCTCTGTTTTACCACACATACATATAAAATATCCCCTGCCTTAAGTTTATATTGCACCCTGTTTACCTGTATTTCCCTTCCTAAGACCTGAGATATTAAGTTTGCTGTTCCTTCATGCCCTACAATTGATACCAGTTCTTTTTCCATACATATCTCTGATATCACTTCCTTTGTTGTGATTCTTTTGAAGACAAGTATTCTACTTTCATCCAACATATTCACACTAAATGCATTCCCTACTACCTTCATTTTTTCCTCCTTATTTTGTTCATTATCCCTTTTTTCCATTCTTTATCCCTTTGTTCATATCCCCGACTTATCCTTTCTTCTTCAATATATTCATCATGAGACCATCCAACTGGATGCATTCTTCCACATATCACACATCTATATCTGTCTCTATCCATCATTTTTCACCTCCCTTTTTTTGTTTTGTAATTTTTCATTTTCTATCTCTACATATGTCTTTTTCTCTGCCCATCTCTTTAAATCCTCTATTCTAACCCTCTCATATAACATTTTTTCAAACTGTTTTTTCTTCTGTTTTTCTATCAGTTCCTTTATCTCCATTTCCCCCCCCCTCTTTTTTTGTTAAAATCCACCCCTGCTTTCCATCCCATATATCCCAATTAAAATTGCCTCTGCCTGCCCATCCTTCTCTATTACTTTTCCTACAATTTTTTGTGCCTGAATTATTGAATCTCTTTTTCCCTTAACCCCAAACCATCTTTTCCAAATTTGGGGCCTGACTTCTCTATACGAAATTCCAAGCCCACACATCAACCCCCTTAATATTCCATATTGTTCCATCAGTTTCCCTGTACTTACAACCCCTTGCTTTGGAAATGGTTGTTGTTTCTCTATATATACCACCTCAAAACCTTCCATTTTTGCCTCCATCAATATTTCCTTGATTTTTTCCTCATCTATTTCTTTTTTTCTATACCCCTGTAATACCGGCATATCCACCACCACAACCTGAATTCTGTCATTTTCATACCACACTTTTGCAATTCCCCCTTTCAATCCAACATCAATTCCTATTACCTTCATCTTCCCCCCTTATTGAAATTTTATTTGTTTAATATCTCTTCCTTTATCAAACCTTTCAACCTTTCACACATTTCATCAACATCATTCTTATTTGATAAAGCCACCACTGAAAGTATTATCCCTATGTGTTTTATCAACACCCTCAACATCACCACCGTTGCAATCTCAAAATCCTCTGAATCCTCAATCAACTCCACCATCTTTTCTGATAAATACATCAATATTTCATTTGATATCTTCCTTTCTTTTTCTAAATCCATTTTATTTCTCCTGTTTAATTTTTACTCTTAAATCCTCTGCCTTAAAATTCACAATCGTCGCCATCTCATTTATCCTTGATGACATCCTGTCATGCATCCTATCCTTTACCTCATCAAGTGTTAAATTACTTGTTATAATTGTTCTAAACCCCCGTGTTGGCCTGTTATACCTGTAATTGATGATGTTATATAAAACTTCAAGTGCATAATCCTGTTCTGATACCCCCAACTCATCCAACACTAAAATCTTTTTCCTCGCAATCTCTGTGTTTACCCAGGCCTGTGATTTCCCATATCTCCTCATATTCCCAAAAAATTCAGGTAATATCACAAGCCTCGCCTTTTCTTCATGCCCTTCTGTTTCCTGCCTTAACCACTCCCTCAACACACAAACCGCCGCATATGTCTTTCCTGCCCCTGGTATCCCTACAAAATAAAAACATCCCCCATCCTTTGTCATCTCCATAATCCTTTCCTTCCCTTTGATGATTGATTTTTCCCATGCGCTGTCAAGATACCTTTCCGGGACACCTATATTTTTTAAAACCTCCTTTTCATACATCAAATATTCTTCCCTCTTCCTCTCCTGTCTCTCTTTTTCCTCTTGTTCTATTTTTTCTATACACCTGATACAAAACATTTCCTGACCTTCCTTGTTGCCTCCACATCTTAAACACTTTTCTGCCTTATTCCAACTCAACATCTGCCTTATACTTACCCCTATTCCCTGCACCATATTTAACCCTCCCGTATGCAATACTTAATATATTAGGCTTTATCGCCGTATTTAATGTCCATTCCCATCCTTTTTTCCTAAAAAGTCCTGCAATTTCATGTAATACCTTTTTTGCTAGTTTTACATCATCATCACAATTCTCAATCAAAACCTTCGCCGCCTTCGTAAACTTTGGATAAAATACCTTATTCCATCCTTTATCTCCCTGTGGAATTCCCTGTAACCTTTTATATTCCTCTATAACTTCCTGAATCGCCGTCGTTGGTGGCTCCGTAATATGCATCTCCCTTCCACATCCTGCCTTCTCAATGTTAAAAATCATTGTCTCTATAAATTGACATGGAAATTTATTACAGGCTTCACAAACTTTTATTGCATTCTTAATCTTTTCTCTGATAACATCTTGGTATTTTTCCTCCTGTGGTTTCTCCTTTTCCTGTGCCTTCTTTATTACCTTTGTGATTGGCTCCCCTTCCAGCTCTGGATGTTGCTCTATTGCCTGTTTATATTTAATCGCCCTTTCCACTGTTGATTTTGGTGCTCCTACTTTTTTACTTATCCCCCTGATTGTTTGCCCTTCTTTTTCCTTTATCTTTATTCCCATCTTATCTATTAGCCATGCAACCATCTTAGTTTTTGCCCCCGGGTCAAGATGCCTCCTATACAACGCAGTCCTGACCATTTCAATCTGTGCCTGCTCCTCCTCTATATCCCTAATTATTACAGACACATCTTCAACCCCTGCCTCCATAGCCGCCTGTAACCTGTGCCTTCCATCATATACATAAATATCTCCTCCTTTTTCAAATACCAAAAGTGGTTGAATAACCCCCTTTCTTTTTATATCCTCCATAAGTTCTTTATATTCTTCACCTGTCATATCTGGGACTGGATTACCTTCAAATTCATACATCTTTAACTCATTTACCTTCATTATTCTGACCTCCATTTTTCCCTCCCCCTATTTTAATTTCTGTTAAATAAACATCCCTCATATATGCCATTCTACTTTGTCCAAGCATTATCCTTTGTTTAATTGCATCCACAAGCCCCTGTGCCAAATCCCTGAATGCCCTGACATCACTAACAGCAGCATTAACCATCTTTTCCTTTTCATAAGCCGCCAGCTTCTCATACTGCCTCTGTAATTTTTCAAGTTCCTGGCATTCTGCAATATCTAAAAACTTATCCGCCTCCGCCACAATATACTGCAATCTTCCATAATATGCCTCCACTTCCTTTAGTTCCTGCCACAGTGCCTCAGGGTCATCTGAAAGTGGTATCTCCAGTGTTGCCATAATCTCCATAACTTCCTGTTGCTGTTTTTCCTTCCATTTAATAAATTCCATCATCTTTTACCTCCCTGCACCGCCAATACCTCTTTCTGAAAAATCTTCACCCCTGGTATTTCCCTGACCCCTTCCTGTACTGCTTTTCTGATTTTTCCCGGGTCAACACTGAGATATTCCCTTGGTACCTGATTTTCATCTATCACTTCAAAATCCCATACCTTCCTGACAATTGCTGTTCCGTTTTTCCCTGACATTGTTGTCCCGGGTCCTGATACCACAACAGGCACAAATTGCCCTTTTTCCTCCATCTTTTTTCTAATTTCCTCTGCCTCTTTCCTTATCCTTTCCTCTTCCTTCATCCTGTATTCCAGTATCTTTTTCCTCAAAATCGCATCCGCCTCTTCAAGTGGTTCTGTCAATTTTTTGAAAAATGAATTGATTGCCCGGATACTCTGGTTCAAAGGGCCAACAAATAACTGCCTCTGTGCCTCTGCCTTCTTTTTTCCTTCTGCGATTTTGGTTAATAAACCAACTGCATATTCCTTTATACTTTCATCACATACCTCAATCGCAGAAATTTCCTGTGCCTCCTCCAATACCTTTAATGCCACCTCAGCCGTCTTCCTAACCTCTTTTTCCTTCTTAATTTTTTCAATCTCAAACATTTTTCCCTCCCTTTAACCAGTTATAAATTCCTAAACAACATAAAAAAGCCTGGAAATCCTGTGTTCCTGTAAATTCTCTGATTTCCAGGCTTCCTGTTTTCTTATCCAACCTAACACACATTCTCCTACAATCATCACCCACAATTTCCATCTCTTTCAATGCTTCCTTATAAGCCGCCAACTGCAATGCTACCTCATCATATATTGCCCCTGTTGTTTTGATGTCTATTAATACTTCCTTTCCATCCCTTAAAAACACAAGCGCATCCAGTCTTCCCGCATACCTGAATTTTTCACTAAAAACAACCTCCTCAAGTAATATCACCCCCTTCACATTCCTGTTAACCCACCCCTGAAAATTTTCAACCATCTTAATTTCAATCCCCTGTAAATCCAAATCCCGGATGCGAATATCAAATCCTGTTGTAATCCCTTTTAAAATTTCTTCACATGCCAGATGTACCCTCGTCCCTGTGTCCTGTGCCTCCAATAAAATCCTATCCGCCTCTTCATTCCCAATATTCCCCCTCCATACCTCAAGTTCTTTTTTCCTGATAACAGACATTACCTCTGTTACCCTTACATATTCCTGCCCTTTAATGATATACCCTTTTTCTACTGCTTTAATGTCTGCATGCATAACAATCCCCCTGTTGTTCATGTATCCAAACATCTACCTTTCCGCATTTATTGCATTTCCCCTTCATATATACCCCATCTTTCCATGTTTTCTTTTCTATTTTTTCCTGCCTCCTTTCCTGTCTTTCCTCTTGTTTTTCCTCCTTTTGTTCCTGTTTTTCTTCCTGTTCTGTTTCAACCTCAATATATTCTGCATCCTCAAGAATTTCCTTTTCCATATCCTCAATATCCTGTGTAAAAATATGAGATGCTCCGGTTGCAGATAAAACCCCATCTATCAATGCCCTTTTCTTTGCCATCTTTAAACATGTGTTGTAATAATCTGCGGGGTTATCATGTTCTATCCTTCCCATATCGAAATTTTCTATCTCCGGGTCTCCTTCACTAAATTTTGCTCCACACCCACCAGCCCTTTTGTCACAATACCATCCTCCACCATATTGTTTGCTTCCTTTTTTGATTGTCTTTTTACCACACTCAGGACAAACCTGTTCCCCTTTCCTGTATCTGTATTTCCCTTCCATTGTGCTACAGCTTCCAACCCCTGTTGCAATTTCCATCCCGGCATCATTAAGAATGTGTATTGTAACAACATATTCCTTATGTTCATTTGATAATTCTATTATCTTGATATCTGTGTCTGGATTAATGACCGGTCTTAATCTGAATGTTACTGTTAATGTCTCTGCTCCGGCCTTTAATAAGGTGGGTTTACTGCATCCAGGCACAATTCCATAATCAATGCGTTCCCTCATCACTTTTGCCTGGATTTCCTGAATTTTTCTTTTTCTTTCAAGTAATTCTTGTGCGGTTACTTCTAAATTAACAAGTCCACCTGCCCCTTCATATTTTTTTATTTCTTTTTTCACCATTTTTTCCTCCCTTTTGTTTATTGCCTAAATATGTTTTTTCCTCCACACTTCATACATCTTTCTAATTCATCATCCACCCAAAAAACATTCCCGCAAGCACCACATATATGCCTGCGGGTTTTAAGAGCATCTAATACCACCATCCTTGTAAATGCACTCTTTGTCATTCCTAACCT
>CAYRRM010000071.1:0-8254 GCA_964426675.1 uncultured Lentisphaera sp. | reverse complement strand
TTTTTTTATGATTTTCAAAAGCAATTGATCAAATCTTTTCTAATAAAATACAAAAGATATTGAAAAAATAAAGAAGGCTATCCATTAAAACAAAATTTTTTATAAAATCAAAAAAGTATGCCATATTATGTTAGATTGAAAAAAATTCCGTCAGTTGCTTTTTAAATCTCTAAATATTAAATTTCAATTCTTTTTCGTCTTTTATTATCACGAAAAAGTTTCTCTTTCTCTACTCTTTTACCATTATATAATGAGAAAGTCCTGTTCCCTTTGCCTTGCATTTTTTCCTTACCGCAATAATCCGTGCATTTTTTCTTTTTTTCATCTTTTTCTCCTATTTGTTTTTTTTACTTTTAGCACAAAGTTCAAGTGCTTTTTCTCCAAAATTTACACAAAAAAAAAGGATTCCGAAAAAAGCGATAAAAAAAAACAACGCTTCTCTCGGAACCCTTTTCCTTCAGATTCCCTTCATAGGCAAAGTTCTTTGCCTAATTTCAGCAGGTCTTCTGGCTCCCGGATCAAATCTTCTTGAGCAAGCCTTCCCATTATGATAGCAGTTTTTATTTTTGCCTCGTAACAGTGACTTTTGCGATTTTCGCAAAACAGCCCAGAAAATCCCCGGTTACAGCGGCGGGTCCGCTGCGGATTTTCACCGCATTCCATTTTACTGAAACAATCTTAACTTATAACAATTAGAAAATAAATCAAATTTTATTTTTTATTTTTTTCTGCACTCGCTCATTTGACAAAAATCTTAAAACTAAAGTATCTTTCGAGCTATTATGATTCTTCACAAAAATCATAACTTTCAACACTTCACTTTTTGCATTTTCACCCATAAGGAGAAGGAATTTTGTTTACCTTCAACTTGCAGCAATAACTGCTCGTCCCTTACAACAAACTGATTCCGTGAAATATACAGTTAAAGCGATTCAAACAAAAATCTGACATATTTGTATTTTTTTTACTTTTTTGTATTTGTTTTTAATTTTATTAAATGTATATATATAGACAATTTTCATTAATTGAGTTTCATTAATTTTTAAAAAAAAAGGGAGAAGAAAAAATGATCCATTGGACAAAAGTAAATGATGCACTTGGCACTGTCAACAGAGGAGTTCCATGTGAGTCAGGTCTTTGCACATTATGTGAGTCCGACTGCAAGGGCAAATGTGAAACATGGATGGCTTCGTTAAGAGGAAGAAAAATGCTTTATCCTCGGCGATTTGGTACCACAACTTCTGGATCTTCAAATGTTGTCTCTCTTGGAATTGGATATCACGCTCTACGTATCCAGGGGTACGCTTATGGTTCAAAGGGTTTACCAGAAGGCTTAAGCAATAATCCTGACGACTGTGTTTTCCCAAATGTAGATATATCCACAGAATTTGGGCAAAAAGTCAAGACGAAGTGCCGCATACCTATAATGACAGGTGCTCTTGGCTCTACTTTTATTGCGGCAAAATATTGGGATTCTTTTGCTGTCGGTGCAGCGCTTTGTGGAATTCCGATAGTTATAGGAGAAAATGTAGTTGGCGTTGACAGAAAATCGAAAATATCCAATGGACGTATTTCAGAATCTCCTGAACTTGATAGGCGTATCAATACATTTCTCAAATATTATGATGGGTATGGTGCCATTATAGTTCAGATGAATGTAGAAGATAGCCGTAATGGCGTTGCAGAATATATAATAGACAAATATGGAGATAAAGTTGTTATAGAACTCAAATGGGGGCAAGGGGCAAAAGATATAGGAGGAGAAATTCAGGTTGAATCTATTGAATATGCAAAATTTTTAAAAGAACGAGGATATATTGTTGACCCAGATCCTACAGATCCAGCCATTCAGGCCGCATTTGAAGCCCGCGCAATCACTTCATTTGCAAGACACAGCCGACTCGGTGCAACCGATAAAAAATCACCTGAAGAAGTTAGAAAAGATTTTATGAATACCGTTGCAAAATTGCGCAAACTTGGTTTCAAACGAATCACATTAAAGACAGGTTCTTATGGAATGGAAGCCCTTGCAATGGCAATAAAATTTTCAGCAGATGCAAAATTAGATCTCCTAACAATTGACGGCTCCGGTGGAGGTACAGGAATGAGCCCATGGAATATGATGGAACATTGGGGAGTCCCATCACTACTATTACACGCAAAAACATATGAATATTGTAAACTCCTGGAAAAAAGTGGAGTCACACCACCAGATATTTCTCTCGCCGGTGGTTTTGCAAGAGAAGACCATATCTTCAAAGCAATCGCATTATGCGCTCCTTATACAAAACTTGTCTGTATGGGCCGCGCCCCTATGATTCCAGGATTCCTCGGTGCAAATATTGAAGGCGTTTTCAAACCTGAAAAACGAAGCAGCTTAAATGGACATTGGGAAACATTACCGCCAACTGTTCAGGAGTTCGGAAAATATCCAGAAGAGATTTTCGCTTGCTGGGAACAGGTTAAAAATAAAGTGGGCAAAGATGAAATTAAAAACATTCCTTTTGGCGCTATAGCAATGTATGGATATGTGGATAAACTTTCCTGTGGACTTCAACAATTTATGGCAGGAGCAAGAAAATTCAGACTATCAGAAATCTCTCGCTCAGACTTAATGGCTGCTAATCGTGAGACAGCAAATGAAACAAATATTCCATTTTTAACAGATGCTCTAGACGATAAGGCAAAGAAAATATTGAAATCTTAATAAAAAATAAAAATACAAAGAGGGGAAAAAATATTCCCCTCTTTATTTATATGCATACATAATTTGCATTTTAAAAAGATGACGAAAACGAAAATTCTTTCAACCTAAACTGAATAATTTATTAAATACGTAAAAAAAAAGGTCACATCCAGCCAGTAACTTTAGCAAGAACTTTCGTGTAGTGAACAAAATTAGACCATGAAACATCAGCTGGAACACCGTGATCACAACTTGGAATAAAACCACCATCATCAATTACTGGACGTATCCGTTCTATTTCCTTTTCTATAAAGTTCCCGCCTTTTGCAATTTCACGCTTATCCACTCCACCCCGATAAGCCATATTTTTACCGAATTTTTTTCTGAAGGCGCAAATATCATTTCCTGCAGCTACTTCTATTGGTTCGCAGACATTTATACCTGCATCTATCCAGATAGGTATTAGTTCGCCTATAAATCCATCAGAATCTATCGCGTAGATAGGAATTTCGGCATTTCTGATTATTTCTCCCCAATTTTTCCATACAGGCAAAAGGTATTTCCGTGTCATCTCTGGAGAGATCATTGAAAAGCACTTGTAGGCCATATCCTCAGATATATACACATAATCAGGAACAATTTTTTCTATAGCTCTTCTGAGCAGGGTCGCCACATAATAATTCCAGAAATCAAGCATTTCACCAATCAAAATTGGATCATCATAAAACATTGTACAAAGTTTCTCAAAGCCAAGCCATTCCCGAAGTTGCCAGAAAGGACCTGAAAAGTGGAATCCAAAAAAATATTCACGTCTTCGTAAAATAGCAAAGTCCTCCTCTGTCGGAATAACAATCCTCGATGTTTCATCAGGATTATAACGACATTTCATATCCTCCCAGTCTTCACGTGATTCAACTGGGCATTTTATCCAACGACGTGTAACAAAATCTATCGCATTTCTAAGATATTCTGGAGAAAATTCCTTTCCAATTTCACAGATATTTCCTTTCCAGTCTCTTACAACAATTGAGTCTTCCTTGATTTCAAGAATCTTTTCTTCGAACTGAGGAATCATACGTTCATTTAAATGAAATGTGGCCCGTTCGGGCTTCGGCCATTCAAGTGTACCTCCTGCTTGTCTGTAAGCATATTCTGTAATGCTACCATTGAGATTTTTTGGTAATCCTTCTTTTTGCCATCTTTCAATGGTTGACTTTCTGCCATATCCGGGTTCAAGCGGAATCAAATCAGTTTTGCGAAATTGAAGAACATTTAATGTAGACTCCCTTAAATTCATTTTTAAGCCTCCTCTATTTATTTGATTTTTTTAACATATACTATTATACTTGTATATTACAGTAATCAATGAATAATATATGCACTTTTCGGCTATAAATATTGATAAATCAGCCACAGAATTTTCTGTATGGCGTTCGGAAAAATTCAGGACTCCATCTGAGGAAGAAAAGGCTTTAGAGTTATGGGTTGACAGGATAGGTGCTGATTCGCGTACCTCCAATGAGTTCACTGGAAAAAAACTCAGAATTTTAGGTTTATATGCTGCTATTTACGTGAAATCAGGCTCTGGAATTTACTTCAATAAACGAGGATATTCTTACAATGTTAAAAAAGGAAATGTTATTATCGTTTTTCCTGAGGAACCACATTTTTATACTCCATCACCATTCTGGGAAAGCATATGGGTAGTCTGGAGCGGATCAGAAGCAAAAAAACTTGAAAATTTAGCTTATTTGGACCGAAAAAAATATATCTTTCCAGATAGGTTCGCTGCTGTTTTAAATGCTTATGGTGAGCTGATTAAATATATGGATAATAATGATAAGGAGGCTTTTATTAAAAGGAAGTCTATATTACTTACAATGATTCATGGACTTTTCGAAGGACACAGAAATTTTGAGTCCGATGTTTCAAGAAGAATATACAAATCGGCAGATTTAATCAGTTCCTCTACAGAACCTCAATCAATCTCAGAAATCGCCACTGCTACTGGATTCAGCCAAACACATTTCCGCCGTCTTTTTAAAGAAAAATTTGGTGTAAGTCCTAAAAAAATCATGATTTCAACAAAAATTTCAAAAGCAAAAGAACTACTCGCATCAGGACTAACAATCAAGGAAACAGCTGAACGAATTGGCTTCAAAGATCAATTTTATTTCATGAGGGTTTTTAAAAAAATAACCGGTATGAGCGCAGGAAAATTCAGAAGCAAATAGTATGCCTGCATCTTTCACAAAGTCATTTTTGCCGTACGTAACAGCATAGAAATTCGGCTGTACTACTGCAACTTGAAAGATAGCAAAGCCGAGTGAATAATGCCTTCGTCATCCAGATGAAAAATGCGAAAAAATGCCATTTCGAAAATTATGCCACCGTGCAAACTGTATTCATCACCAACATTTGCCAGGCGCCCTCATCGCAATAGGCAGTACCGCAGTTCCGATTACAAGAAGCAATCTCGGCAACGCCTCAACATGCCAATCTATTGGACGGACAGAAAAGAAAAATATCCCCACGAACAATGCAATCATCAAAACAAGGTATGAAATTATAAACCAATCCCCTACGTCGAAACCAGAAATCCTGAATTTAAGAAAGAATAAGCCAATGATAAAAATCCATACAGCCCCACTTGCTCGGATATTCCAGAACATGTGCTCGCATACTCGCAGAAACGCAATCCAAAAATTGTAAAGACATGAAGAATATCCTGCTGTAAAAGGTACCGAAAGGTCAAAGTCAACTATTGAAAACCCAAAAACAATCCGAACAAATAACCATGGGACGAGGAATATAAAAAAAATACTAATAATGGGAGGAATAATTATTGACAATTTCCGCTCATGCCGTCCCATAAAAAGATAGAAGAACACAAGGAGAAAACAAGCCACCATAAAATAAAGCGCCCCCTCGGACTTTATCCACGCACACATCCCCAACAGACAAATACCGGTCTAGAGCTCAGCAAGCCCCCCTTCCGTCGTTAAATGACGGAAAATCAGGAAAACACCTGGAAGAACATATAGAAGCAGAAGGATATCAGCATACATCGAGGTAGCGCAAAGCACGAAACTTCCAGCGCTCGAAACAAGTAAAGCAAAAAGAAGCGAAAAGTTTAGTCCTACACCAAGATGAATACATATCACGATGAAAAGAAGAAAGACCAGCACCGCAGACAGAAAAGGAAGAAGCTTTATCAATTGATCATTGAATTCCATCATAGCGAATTGGCACCACGCAAGCAATATCGGATAGCCCATCGGGTAGTCTGCATGAAGATAAGGGCTCCCGGAATCGGCAATGACATCAAAAGGAATAGCACCAGTGTCGTAAATCAAAAGCGACTTGTAACCCCATACTCCGAAACCAGGAATATCGTCAACAGGCGAACCCATCGCAAGAAAACCAATACCCAGCCAAAAAATAAGGGCAATAATACACAAAAAGAAACAAAAAAAACGTCTGCACGGGGGCTGTAATTCGGCAATTGGAGAATTTGTATCATAGTTGGTCTTTTCACCTGAAAAAACCTCTGTATTCACAAGAAAATTTCGATGAACCCTTCTTAACAAAAGAGAACAAAGAAAAATGAACAGAAGAGCAATGAAACCTGAAAACAACCCTATACTCACAGAGAAAAATAGGTTCATCAGAAAGAGCATAATCGTAAAAAATGCCCATCCGGCAGGAAGAGACAAAATACAAACAAATCCAATTGAATATCTCGGGTACAAAAACTTCATCAAAAGAGGCAAAATCGCAAAACCCGAAATAACAATAGCCGTCAGCAACAGAAAAAACTGCATCATAACGCCCCCTCATCCACAACTCTGAAAACAATATATCGCTTTCCGATAAAAATAGTCTCAAGTTCAGTATCTTTTCCCGTTCTGGCAAAGAGTTCCGTAAGCCTTTCATTCAGCATCCAATTCATCCCCGTTTGCGTGATGATGTACTGAGAATCCAGCATCATCTCGCCATATCTATAACGAACTATCGCAGGATAAAGTTGATAGTTCATTTTTATGGCATCGCATTCCCGGTAAATGCTTCCATTACCAGCAATATCGCCCTCCCAATAGAAACATTTAGCGTGGGCAGGAACTTTTTTGCGAATTTCGCGCATCTCCAAAATCTCATGAGAATAGACATATCCAGGCTTTACCGCTGACATATTCGAGATACGATTCTCGATGGCAATACTCATACCTTACAAACAATTTTGCATACATTCACTGCGAAAATCGCAAACGCAGAACTTATGATGATAACACCGATATATTTTTTTTCTCATACTTATAAAAATACCTTATATATTTTCCTTTTCCAATTATCAATAAGATCAAATTCAAAGCCCTATCTCATTCTGCACTTAAAATTCATTTTTTTTTAATCCAATTTGACAAAAAAAAAGTGCGCTAAACTAACACTTTGAAAATGAAAAATTAAGGCAAAATAAAAAAAAGGAGTATTCTACGTTTTTTAAAAAGTATTTTCTTGTCATCTTTTTGTTTTTTGCATCTGTCACAATTTTTGCAGGCGAGACATTAACCCAATTATTGTCAGGACCATTGCCTGCAGAAGCCGTAGATCGCGCGGCAAAAGCCTTTTCGATTGCATACGAAATCTGTGGTGATGACAATGGCTATCTTGAAGTTGAACACGAGATGCTTGTTCTGATTCCGCAGATTAACGCTGTCTTGGCCAGCCCAATCATGGTTGCATATGAGAAATTTTCGTATTCGGATTTGTTTCTTCTAAAAAATGCTTATATGCATGTTCTCAAACACGAAGGTTACAGGAACAGGCTCTTATTTCTGGGAATACTCATGGATCGTCCTGTCAAATTGGTCCTTGATGAAAAGGATGCACGTGACATAGCTGAATTCGTGACCTGGCCCGGAGATTTCAGGGCGATGGTGTTTCAAAATGCAGCAGAATCTCTCCTTGCATCAACGTTATTGGAACAGATTACGCATCTGCGTTTGCCGCCTCGATCAATAGCAATAGAGAGGATGCTGGGAGATAAATCTGGACACAAAACGACTACAACCATGTTTCCCGATTGGAAAAAATGGTTTCAGAAAAATACAGAATTTACAATTGAAGCAGCAGCATTTGAAGCAATTAAAAATCCGGATACGCCATTTGCTGAGTATTGCTTTGCCCAACAGCAGCTTCTTTTGAACAAAAACCCCAAAGACAAATACATTGCACTTCTGGAGAAGATAAAGGACGATCCCAGATATAGCGAAATAAAAAGAAGAGGTATCCCCGAAGATATCGAAGATTTCATGTCCATAGGCAAGAAAACATCAGAGGAATCGGAGGAATGAACGGATGTCTTCAATATATCTACTCAAAAAAACTTTGTTAGTGTTAACCTACAATGAGTAAAAAATTCAAACCAGGCAGAATCCTTGCGGCGTTGCTCTTTACTGTTTTCTGTTTTTTTTGTGGCGTTGTTTGCAGAGGAAACTCTTTCCCTTTGCCAACTTGAATTGAAGGATGGGAAGGTTCTTGAGCTCAGGATCTTTATTAAGGTTGCGG
>CAYRRM010000070.1:0-8526 GCA_964426675.1 uncultured Lentisphaera sp. | reverse complement strand
TTCCGAACCCGGTTCGGAAGGTGGCTATTCAAGTCCTATCGCTTTTCTCAAAATCTTTATTACATCTGTTATATCTACTAATTCATCTTCATTCATATCTGCAACACTTTTATCTACTGGGTCAAGTCCTATCGCCATCCTTAAACAAAATATTACATCGTCTATATCTATTATTCCATCCTTATTTATATCTCCTTTTTGAATATCTCCTGCCTTAACTAATATTTCAACATTATCAATTGCCCAAAACCAGTCAAAGTAAGCATTATAATAATGCCATCTGAATTTCACATTATCTTTACCTCCTGCAATATCTGAAATATCAACAACAACTACTCCTTCATCATCAATTTCTTCCCATCTTTTTAAATTCATCCATTCATTTTCTTCAATCTTAATATCAAAATCAGCAATCTCATCTGAATAATACCAAAATTTATGTGAAAACTTAATAAAAATTTTGTTATAATTGGAAAAATTAAAAGAGAAAGTTATAAGTTGCTCATTCATATTTCTATATCCAGAAGCATCACTATCAACTATCATAAATGGTTCTGTTAAATATTGACTTGTCCTGTTTTTTGGATTATTAGTTGTCCATGTATATCCATCATTATATCCATCTATAATTGTCCACCCTTCAGGAATTCCAGAAGAAAAGTCCTCTGAAAAAATTGTCTCATATCCATAAAATAAATTGGAATTTAAAAAAGAAATTAAAAACTCATCCCATAATGTCTCTATTGGAAAAGATATTGTGTTTTCATTATAATTTTGGTCAATTGTTGAAGAATAAGTAGGAAAGTAAATAGAAAGTCCATAAGAGGCATCGTTTAGGTTATTATCACATATAATTGTTTGCCTAAAAATTTCTTTAAATTGTTCTATATAATTTTTAATTTGCTGATTTTCTGTATGCATATAATAATTTTCAAAAAAACCATAAATGTCAACGAATTCAATATCATAAGTTTCTGCTTCTTCTCTTGATAAAAAAACATTTAACCAGTCATTTGAATTCATTATTTCAGAAAGTAGTAAATTTAATGATTGGTTTAATTCTGAAATTTTATTTAACCTTATTCCCGAAAGAGTATCTTGAGAAGAATAATTTACAATAAAAAAAGAAAGTTGTTCAGGTGTTGCATCTGGATTATTTTTTAAATTTAAAAGGAAATCTCTGTAATTCCAGCCAGTTGTTGTTTCTTCCTTTTCAGAAGCAACCATAACATTTGATAAATTCTTTATTTCATTTGCAACTTCAATCATTGCCATAAGACATGCATCAAATCCTATAAAATCAACATAATTATTCAAAAGTGCCTGGCTTACTTCCCTCATTGAAAGATAATCATTGCTTGTATCATCATAACATACTTCCTTTAAAACATGCCTTTTTTCTATATTAAACCCTGTAACTGAAAGTGATTTCCAGCCACCTCCGTGATTCCATAAAATTAAAGCATATTTTTCTGCTGGATAATTTGTTTTCGCCCAATTTATAAAATCAATCAAAGTTTGAGTGTCTCCCATATTTACTTCTCTACCACCAATCCCATCTCGCCAGTCCTTTATTGAATTTTCTTTTCTTGGTTCAAGACCAGTTGTTATATAAAATCTATTACATTCAGTCCAGTTCCCATATCTTGTATCATATCCACCTATTCTATCAAATTGAACAACAATATTTATATTTTCATTAGAACCAATAGAAGAAATTTCAAGAAAATCATTAATTGCATATTCTTCAAGGTCATTATCTCCGTCAAGATAAATCATAATTGTCCATGAGGCAGAAAATAGATTAAAGGAAAGAAAAAAGGAAAATATGCAAAATATAAATTTATTAATAAATCACCTCTCCTATACCTATTTTCTCTTTTATTTTCTTTATTTCTATTTTATTTTTTTCTATATCCTCTGTATTTTTGGAACTTTACCTTCTATCCCTTCAATCCATTCAACTGTAAATATTCTTTCCTGCCCAAGTTTCAAAAAATTGTCATTATTTCATCCATTGTTGTCATTAAATCATCCATCTTCTTATTGAACTCTCCTTTTGTAACCATCATCTCAATCTTCTTTGTTAATCTATCTTCCAACTTTTTTAAATCATTTTTTGTAATCGTAATCATTTTTAACTATCTCTTATCCTTTAAAATATACTCTTTATTCCTGTAAATGCCCTCCAACTACTTGCTCCATATCCATCATTTATTCCTGCACCTGCTCCTATTAAAAACTGAAAATTATTAAACTTCCTTGAAAAAGATATTATTCCCTCAATTGGATACTTCTCATTCTCAACAAAAAACCTATCATCACTTCTTCCTATTATTTCACCTGTTATTGCCATTTTCTCATTTATAAGATAAACCAAAGAAATCCCAAACAAAAAGGCATTTTTAATCTCTATCTGTCCAAGAGATACTGGGTCTTGATGTGAATAACCGAGATTAAAAGCCCATATTAAGTTATCTGTTAAATATTTATCAATAGAAAATTTTAAACCATATACCATTGAATCTGCACCAAATAATGCTTCCTCTTTTCCTGTCTCAAAACCAACAAATGGAATAATAACAAATCCAAAACCATCTTTTCCACCATCAAAGATTTTATATTTTCCAATCAAATATATATCTCCAAGTCCTGAATCATCATAATCTTGTCCTTCAAGTACATCCTGTTTTATAAGATATGGAACTAACAATGAAACATTAAATTTATCTGTTATTCCTGCAATCAATCCAAGTTGTAATATATTTTATGATGTAATTATATCTTTTTCAGTTCCTCCAATTTCTCCTTCAGGACTTCATTTGCATAAGAATAAATAAAATCAACTTGAGATTTCCCTTTTTCAAGTAAATTCCTTGTTGGAGTTAAAATTGTATATTTTTCACCTGGGGTTATTTTAAATATGTTTATATCCTGAGCAAATGAACTTGAAGAAAAGATTAAAAAGAAAATTAAAATAGGCAAAATATTTTTAAGTGTCTTTTTTTTAAGAATAATTGAGGAAAGACAAATAAGAATAAGTGGTAGTAATAGTCCTTTTATACAAAGATAGGCAAAAATAACAAATGGAATAATTAGTAATCTTACAAAAAATTTAAGTATATTGCTCTGACTTATTATTTCTGCATATCTTGGTGAATGTGAATAATACCATCTTACAAAAACCTTTCCTAATTTATTTGTAAGTAAGAACCTATCTCTAAATTCTCTTAAAATTCTAACTATTGGATGATTATAATTACCAAAACAGGCAGTTGCAATAAAACAACCTCCTCCACCTTCTACCTTTTGAACTCCTGATGGGTCAACTATTATTCCATTTTCCTTTCCATCAAAATCATATTTACCACCATCTTTAAGTTGTAATTCAACTGTTGTCCATCCTTGATGAGTTGTGCTTGGTGTTAATTTTGCATATTCATCTCCTGAATCTGGCATAAGTTTTAATACCCATTTCTGTTGATCATTATCATAAAAAACCTTTGACCATTTACTGTAATTCCCACGAATCTCAAATTTAATTAAAGCAGTTTCTCCTTCAGATATATCTTCAACCCTAATATCAAAAAGATTTACAAAATTTTCTCTTACTTCAGGGGAAAAATCAGAAACATTTAAATGCTGTTCTGAAATTTTTAAAAATCTTTTAAACTCTTTTTTTGATGGTCTTATTTTTGTTTCATCTATTATTAAAACATACTTCTCCATCTCCCACTCTTCCAATCAACTTATTTAAACTTTCTCCCCCCTTTTAAATATTATACCCAAAAAGGGAGGGAGTTTTTAACCTCCCTCCCTTTATAATTTTACTTCTGGACAAGACCTTCAATTGCTTTTTTGTATTGGTTTAAATCCCAGTAACTTGGTGCTGGCTCAAAAAATGATGGGTCAATTATGTAAAGCATAAGTGTTTCATAGATATATGGCTCAATTCCTATATAGTGTATTGCATTTCCAGTACCTCTGAACCATCTATCTATCTCTCCACCACCCTGAACCACACCATTGAATATGATAAGTCCAGGTGGAACTCCCCAATCAGGATTAACTATCAACATATCTCTTGGACTTACTTCTCCATCAACTGCAACTGAGACATAGTTATACATTTCACCAGCATAAACATAGAGATCTCCATCTATCATAACTTCTATTGGGTCATACCATGGCTCACTATCTGGCTCAATTCCAATTAATCCACCTGCATAAAGTCCACTTGTATCTCCTGCAATTATATCTATTCCATCATTGTTGTTCATAATATCTCCATTAAGAGCATAGAGATATACAGAACCAGTTGCTTCAACAAGACCTGATATTGTCAAATCTTCAGTTGTTGATACATTTATATTACCATCAGCAGCACCAAGAGCAAATGGTAAGTCAGGGTATCCAAGTAAATCAACAAGGTTAAGGTCTCCTGTATTTGCTATATTTATATCTCCCGTTAATACACCTGCCTGTAAGTTAGATACCTGTGTTTCAATCGGATCTAATTCTGTTCCTATTCCACTTCCTGCAAGCATTACAAGGTCAGGTGTCACTATATTCATATCACCACCATTATTATCAAGTATTTTCCCATCTGCCCTCATATCTACATAACTTCCTGCCTCAACATAACCAACCTCAATATTTCCATAAGCATAAAGGTAAGCACTATCTCCTGCAAGAACTTCAGATGTAGCGCAGATATTTATATATGTTCCAGCATCTAAATACACATTCTCATCTGCTTCAACAACTGAATTACAAATCTTTATATATCCATCCTCGGCGTACATCTCTATATCGCCAGCGGCTTCCACATAACTTCCGCCCAGTACCTCAATGTTTCCGCCGGCAGACAAATAAATACTGCCATTATCTGCGTAAATGGCCGTTTCCTCATCTGGCACTCTGGTAATTACACTGATACTTCCCTCAGCATTGAAGGTAACATCCCCATTCTCTGCTTCCACATAAGTGTAGTTATCCAGCGTGATGTTGTTGGCGTTAAAGACGATATTACCGCTGTTGTACGCGTAAACATCAGCGTAACCGCTTTCGCCAAGGTAAATATTATTGTAAGCGGTCAAAGTAACTCCGCCGCTATCGGCTTCCACCGCGGTGATGTCGTTGCCGGAAGAACCACCGCGGATATCATGACCAGCCGTCAGGGTAACCGCACCAGCACCATAAACACCGTCTCCGGAAGTGCCGGGGATGAGGATGCTGTTGGTGGCTTCAATTACCACCGTATTGCCCAGGTTCTCCACACCCCAGCCGTTGGCGCTTACACCCGCGAAGTCATCTATCACCAGATTCCCGATGTTGTAAATGTCAACGTTGCCGGAAGTGGAGTTATAGGCATTCAATCTGGAGGAAGTAGTATCAAGGTTAATGCCGTTAACTGCCACCAGTACAAGATCTCCGCTGGTAATATTGTTGGTTCCGCCATTCAGGTCTGTAATGGCACCGACTGATTCAATCCGCACCAGTCTATCGCCATTATTCACTGTGTAGATGCCAAGGTTGCCATTTGTATCCTGCACCCAGATAATACCACTGTTGCTGTTGGTTGCTGTCAGGGTATCCACTGCGGTAGATATTGGACTACCGGTACTGCCAATACCACTGCCAGCGCTCATCACCAGATCATTACCACTGACTGTGCCTGCACTCCATGTGATTGAACCGTTGTGGTCAGCGTCTGCATCTGCTCTCAGTGTAATATCTCCTGTCGTGGTTACATTTGCTGCCAGCGCAATGCTGTCGTTGGCGGTAATCAAAATATTACCACCACCAGTGGAAACTACTCCTGCACCTGCCACAGTCAGAGAATCCTGCTCATCTATCTGTACTGTGGTTCCTGCACTGGCGGTTATATTGTTTACATTGGTGTCAAGATTAATGTTTGTTCCTGCTGTTGCCTGCAATCCAATGGCTGTAACATCTATTCCTGCATCACCATTGTCTACTATCTGACCACCTGTGGCTGTCAGTATCGCATTGTTATCGACTATCATCTGGTCTATCACTATATTGCCTGCTCCTCCTGCTGTTAATATCACATCATGCTGCTCATCATTCCCTTCGTCTTTCGCTTCCACATATGTCGCTGTTATACTTCCATTGCCTGTACTTATTGTTATACTTCCATCATTCGTTTTTACATTTGTTAGTATTATATCTCCACCCGCTGCAACTTCTCTTATAACTATATCTCCATCTCCTGTTACCTCTGCTGTTAAACTTGTTATTGTTGTATCAAGATTTATTCCACTTACTGACTTTAATGTTAATTCTCCTGCTGTTATATTGTTATTTCCTTCCGTATTGCCATCAGTTATCGCTCCAGCAGAAGTTATCTTTACTAATCTATCTCCATTGTTAACTGTGTCAATTGCAAGGTCTCCTGTAATATCATCTATCTCTATAGAACCATTTGTAGTATTTACTATGTTTTTCAATGTATTCACTTCGGTCTCAAGAGCATCTCCTGAACCAATGCCGTCTACAGATGAAAGTTGAACTTCATTTCCTTTAATATTTAATCCTACCCCGTTATTGTCTGTTATCGCTCCTGCTGTAAGTGCTATTTGCACATTACCAGTTCCTGCATTAACAAGATTAAGAGCAAGCCCATTGTCTTCTGTTATCGTTATATCAGCATTGTTTGTACTTGCTGCCACTGTGTCAATATTTGTATTAATTGTTACTGCACCATCTCCTACTACTACAAGGTCGTTTCCTGTAATCTTTGTGCCTGTATTGCTTGTCAGTGTGCCTGAAATGACTGTTATATCTACATCACCTGTGCCTGCATTTATATCGTTAAGTGCAAGTATGTCTGTTTCAACTACCTTAATGTTGTCATTGCTGGTCGTCACACCCAGAGTATTCACTGTGGTCTGTATGTCAACTTCTCCACCAGCATTTATTGTCAGCAGGTTACCTGTTATCATTCCACCTCTTACTTCATCCGCACTTGTTAATGTTATATAATCTGTCGCTGTTATTCCTGCTCCTGTTATTATTATGTCTTTTGTTGCTCCATTTGCTGTCAGGATTACATCACCATCTGTTCCTCCAGCATTGACATCTACAACTGTGATTGTTCCATTAGTTGTAGTTACTGTTATATCTCCATTGACTGTATCTACATCTGTCATCTCAATGTCTGTAGCTTCTACTATACTGATGTCGCCGGTACCACTGACACTGGCATCTACCTTGTTTAGCTCTGCGCTCGTCAGGGTAATACCTGTCACTGCATCCAGAGTCGCAATATTGGTGCTGGTCACAACTCCACCTGTCTGCGTGATATTCGCAGAGGTACTTCCCAATGTTACATCAGACCCAGTGATGTTATTGGCAATCGTCAATATGCCGTCGGCTGTGATTTGTACTGGATTTCCAGGATTGGTTGCCAGATTCACCACCAACGCTTGGCTATTATCAACAGCAATTACTCCGCCAGTTGATGTTGCGGTAAGGTAATTCACACTTGCCTGGACTGGCACAGACAATGAACCAATTCCTGTTGCAGCGCTCATCACGAGGTAATCTGATGTAACTATTCCACCGGTCTGACTGATTGAGCCAGTTGAGGAATTAAGGTTAATCAAGTTCTCCGCAGTAAGGTCACCATTAAGAATGATGTTTTGCCCCGCAATTCCATACAGATTTATTGCGGCGTTCACCTCATACAGACTCAGATTATCTCCTGCAAAAAGATTTACATTGGCACCACTAATCACCGGACCATTTGACTGGTTGATGGAACCAGTTGTTGCGATTAGCGTGGCAGTTCCAGCATTATCCGAATCTGAATCTGCCGTCACATCAGCGTCTACTGTGATGGTGTTGTCGGCGGTAATGTCAATGTTTCCTGTTGCTGTTATCGGTCCACTTACTATCACATTGGTCGGGTCTATCCCTATGTTAAGGTCAGAAACTGCTGTCGCTTCAAGTCCTCCAACATCAGCAACTCCATCCGCTGTCACCTTTATCGCATATCCACTCGGTCCATTTGTATTTCCTACCACATCTATTAAGGTTGCATTCTGACCCGCTAAAACTTCAACATATGTACCTGAAATAGTTCCGGATGTCTGAATTACTGAACCATTCGCACTCGCTATTGTCGCATAGTCGCCTGCATTTACATCTGCTCCTACTGTTATATCTCCAACTGCTTCTACTTCTATGTATCCACTATCCGCATACAATCCATTTTGGCTTATATCTACTATTCCTGTTCCATCAATTTCAATGTTTCCATTTGCAGATACATCTATTAAATCAATGTTATTCCCTGATATATCAACAGAATCTCCTGCGCCTATATTTCCTGCATTTTGTGTTACATTACCAAGACCTCTTAAAACTATATCTCCATTATTTGTTGTTATTGAATCTCCTATATCTATAAGTCCTGCTGTAAGAAGATTTATATCTGTTCCTGCATCAAGTCCTGCTGTTGTTATTAATCGCGATTCTGCTTGGCGCCGGCAGTCTTTG
>CAYRRM010000069.1:0-8544 GCA_964426675.1 uncultured Lentisphaera sp. | reverse complement strand
GACAGATTGTAGGTGTCCTTAACCTTACAGATAAAAAAAATCACAGAACCTTTGATAATTTTGAAATTAATGTTCTATCTTCAATAATAAGTCATGTTACAGAGATTTATAAAAATTACTCTTATAAAAGAAAAGAGGAAAAAAGAAAGAAGCTTGAGGAGGAATTAAAGATCGCTTCTGAGATCCAGCGACGTAATTTAACAAAGATCCCAAAGCATATAGGAGATATTTCCATTTCTATTTTATATGAACCTGCAAGAGTAGTTGGAGGAGATTTTTTTGACTATTACAGAATAAGAGATGATATTGCAGGCTTTTTAATCGCAGATGTCGCAGGAAAAGGAATTCCTGCTGCATTATATACAGGTAGCGTAAAAAACATTCTCCGTATGGAACAAAAGATCTGCAGCACACCTGCAGATTTATTTTTAAAGGCAAATAGATCTATAATCCTTGAATCAGAAATGGGCATGTTTACCACAGCCTTTTATGCACTAATATATCAATACGAAAAGAGAATTCTATTTTCATCAGCGGGGCATAATGACCAGATGCTTGTAAAAAGAAATGGTAATGTTGTAAGATTAAAGACTGCAGGCAAACCTCTGGGAATTTTTGAAGAGATTGCTTTTGAACAAAAAGAAGTTTTTTATGAAAGTGGCGATATTTTAGTTCTTTTTACAGATGGTGTTGGTGAATCACTTGGTGGGAGTGATCTGGATATAGAAAAAGGCTTTTTTAAGCTTGCAGATATTATTTTAAATTTTATTGATGACAGTGAAGAGCTAATATTAAATAGAATCAGAAACGAAATAAGAAGTGTTGCAAGGGATCTGGACTTAATGGATGACCTGACTTTGCTTCTTTTACGGCTTTAATCAAAATTATTAAAAGGTTAGATATGAAACTTTCCAAATATATTTTTCTGGCAGTTGGAACTGCAATTTTAATCTTTCTCTTTAAGAAGATGGGGCTGGCTACAACTCTTGAGTATATAAAATCCATAGGCTGGGGTGGTTTTTTTCTTATATGCTCAATTTTTATCTTTAGCAATATATTTCTGGCTTACGCATGGAGAGTTCTTGTAAATTATCCATTGCCTGAGAATCAATTTTATAAATTTGTTCTGGCAAGAGTAGCTGGCGATGCAACTTCATCTATTAATGCAATGGGAGCTGTTGCAGGTGAACCTTTGAAAGCAATGTATGTGAAAGATATTTTGCCCCTTAGAATTGGCCTTGCAACAGTTGTTCTGGACAGACTTATTCATACAGTGTCAAATATTTTGATGGTGCTTACAGGTATGCTTGCAGGGCTTTTTGTCTTTAGGGATAAGTTTTTCAGTAACCTTATTGCCTTTTTTGCTCTTTTGATTTTTTTTATTATTATTCTGTTTATATTTGTGAGAATTTTAAAGAACCATCACAATGGCGTGATTATGTCTCTTATAGATAAACTGCCAGAGTTTATAAAGTCAAGGATTTTGAGTGACTCTGCAAGGGACAAGATCCAGAAAACTGATGAAGAGATATCTTATATTTTTAGCAGCCCCAATACTCTCAGACAGTTTTACACATCCCTTGCAATTCATTACTTTGCAATAATAATCTCCTGCTCCCTTGAGATATATCTTATAGTGAAATTTATAGCACCTCACTCTGGCTTTTTGCTATCTGAAGCTTTATTTGTTTATATCTTTGGCTTTATAGCAACAAGTGCGCTTTTTTTTGTCCCTGCAAATATTGGCACAAGCGAAGGCTCATACTCCATTGCCTTGAAGATTCTGGGATATGACCCTGTTATTGGATTTTCTCTTGGCATTATAAGGAGATTTCGCACCTTTGTCTGGGCTGCCATAGGGATAGTTCTTCTTTTCTATGCGGGTCTTATAAAGAAAGACCACTGAAGAGACGATAATATACAAAAATATTCCTGGAGCAGGCTATGAGATACTTTTATATATTGTGTGCATTGCTTTTATTTGTCTCCTGTGCTAAAAAGGCAGTTATTCAGGAAAATAAACTTACAGATGAAAATGTTTCTATAGTTGCCACAGAAAATAAGGATGAAGAAAGGCCTGCAGAAAAGGTTGATGAGATTCTTAAAGGAAATGATATAAAAGAAAGTGGAATCTCTGAGCCTGATACCTATACTGGAAGTTTTGAGATAACAATGTCGGGATATAAAGGCGAGATATTTATTGGCATAAAAGATGGCTCCTTTTATGGGACTATTAAATTCTATAATTGGGGCAATGGGACTCCTCAGCCTTTAAAAAATTTAAGAGTCAATGAGGATAAGATTTATTTTGTTCGTTCCATTACCACAAAAGAAGAGCTTGTGAAATACGGAGGAACTGCCTTTTTTACTCAGGAATTTTATGGATTCATTTCAAAGGATAAGAAAATTATTCGTGGATATTACAGATATGCAGGCATGCAGGATAACTGGCAGGCTGTAAGGAAATAGAGGTTTTCCGGGAATCACATGAAAAAAAAAGTAGCAGTTATTGGCGCTGGTGCATCAGGACTTATTGCTGCTTGTTTTGCCTCAAAAAAATGCGATGTAACTATCTTTGAAAAGCAAAAGAAAATTGGCAGAAAGCTCTCTGTCACAGGGAATGGCAGATGCAATATTTCAAATACAAATATCTCTCCTTTAAAGTACCATGGTGGGAATAGAGATTTTGTAAGAGCCGTTTTTGGTAGGTTTACTCCTGATGATACACGGAATTTTTTTGAGACCATAGGCATCCCTTTTATTGAAGAAGATGAGGGAAAGCTTTTCCCTGCTTCTTTGCAGGCCTCTACTGTTGTGAACTTTTTGGAGTATGAGCTTACAAAGAATTCTGTTGATATAAGACTTCACAGGCGCATTGATAGAATCTTCCCTCAGAAAAAAGGATTTAAACTTATTACTGCAGGGATGGAGGAATTCTTTTTTGACTCTGTTATAATCTCCTGCGGGAGTTGCGCCTATCCTCAACTTGGAGCTGCTAATGGTGTTTATGACCTTCCAGCTTCTCTGGGACACAAAATCATTAATCCCTTTCCCTCAATAACTCCAATAAATATTACTCTAAGGTCTTTGCATAGATTGCAGGGCATTAAATGGGATTGCAGGTTGAAGGTTTGCTTTGAAAATAAGGTTCTTGCAAGTTCTTATGGAGAGGTGCTTTTTACTCCTTATGGTATATCAGGACCTGCTGCCTTAAAGGTATCCAGATGGGCAAATGAGCTTTCTTTGAGGGGTAAGTTTGCTGAAATTGAATTTGATTTTTTCCCTGAGCTTTCTTTTGATGAGTTAATTGCTCTTTTAAAAATTGTAACTTCAGATCCACAAAAGCCCATAGGTTTTTCTTTGCTTGGGATACTTAAAGAAAGAATGCCAGAGGTTTTGCTTTATGCTGGAGGTTTTGATCCTGATAAACAAAATAAAGATATGATAAAGGAGCTTCCTGAAATTGCAAAACTGTTAAAGGGTTTTACTGCAAAGGTGGGCAAATGCAGGGGCTTTGATGAGGCTGTTGTTGCTGCTGGAGGAGTATCTGTTGATGAGGTTAATCCCCTCACGATGGAATCAAAACTCGTAAAGAATTTATATTTTACAGGAGAAATTCTTGATGTTGATGGCGATAGTGGCGGCTTTAACCTGCAGTTTGCCTGGAGCACAGGAGCAATAGCTGGCATGAGCCAGTAGATTAAAAAAGTGCCATAAATCCCTCAAGCATTGAGATCTGAGTGCAGAGAGAATTTAAATTTTCTTCTGAGTAAAATACTCCGGATATTGTGTAGGATATGAATTTCCCCCCAGAGCTTTCTTTTGCAAGGACTTTCCCTTCCTCCACAGAATGCTCTGCCAGAATATTTTTAATTGAGTCCATTGTGTAAGGACTATTGCGGAAAATAGATTTAAAGATTATCTCTGATGGATATTGAATCTCTTTTTTTTGTGTCCCTGATTGAATCATAATAAACCTCTTTGTAGACAGACAAAAATTTTACCTGTGGTGTCAAATATTTTTTATAATAATCCTTGGGACTCTTGCAGAAATTGAGGTGAGAATTTCATAACTTATTGTGTTACATTTGGTTGCTATTTCATCTGCAGTAATCTCCTCTTTCCCCTGTTTGCCCAGAATAACAACCTCATCGTAAAGAGAAACGTCACTAACCTCTGTTACGTCAAGCATCAATAAATCCATACATACCCTGCCAACAACAGGGACTCTTTTGCCTCTAACAAGCATTTCTCCAATAGAAGAAAGAGCCCTTGGATAACCATCAGCATATCCAACTGGAACTGTTGCAATAAGGCTTTCCCTCTTTGCTACAAAGGTGCAGCCATAGCTTATCTTAAATCCAGGGGAGACTTTTTTTAAGTGAACAATTTTTGATTTTAGAGATAGAACTGGTTTGAGATTGATTTTTTCTTTGCAGACCTCACTGGATGGATATATGCCATACATTGAGATGCCAGGCCTTACCATATCAAGATGAGACTCCGGCAGATCAATTATTGCTCCGCTATTTGCCATGTGATATAGGGGCCTGTAAGGCAGGATTTTTTCTAGTTGCTTTATGAGATTTTTGAATATGGAAAGCTGTAGATTGGCATAGCTTTTATCTTTATCATCTGAGGTGGCAAAGTGGGAATAGATACCTTCTATTTTTATGAAGGGGAGTTTGCTTATCTCCAAAATTTTTTGTGCAAGATTTATTGATGGAGTTGAATTTATTTCATCACATAAAAAACCAAGCCTTCCCATTCCTGTATCGACTTTTATATGGATACTTATTTCTTTGCCATATTTTGCTGCACTTTGGGAAAAAAATATAGCCTCTTCCATTGAGCTTACAGAGGGGCGGATATTGTGCGTTATATAAATTTCTGCATCATGCAAACTGGAGTCGTCAAATAAAAGTATTGGAAGTTTTATCCCACAATTGCGTAAAACAGATGCTTCGTTTAACCGTGCAACTGCTAAAAATTCTGCTCCAAAAGTTTCTGCTGCCTTTGCAATAGCAACAGAGTCATGGCCATAAGCATTGGCCTTTACTACAGCCATAATCTTTGTGTTTTGAGGGATAATTCTTTTTATTTCTTTTAGATTATTTATAAAAGCAGATATGTCTATTTCGCAATAAGTTGGGGAGTCATTTGTTTCCATTTAAGATGACCTTTTTTAAGTTAGGTATACTTTGCATTTTGAAAAAACTGTGTCAATTTGAAAAAATTTTTTTGTTAAAAGTCTCAGCTATGAAGTAAAAAATAGGCTCAAATAAGCCTTAAGAGATTGGATATACTCAAGCTTTATCTTCGATTCCACAGTCCAGGTTGATTTGGAATACAGTCTGATTGCCTGCTTAAAGCAGCTTTCTGCCTCTAAAATATCCGGTGCAATTTTTCTTTTATCTATATATCCTCTATTGTGCCTGTCAAAGAATATCTCTTTATGGGCTCTATGGAGATAATCATCACCTTTTCTGTATACTCTATATGCAAGGACTTCATAGTTATCTTTATAAGAGTCAATTATGTTTATGCATTCTGAGGCTCTGTAGAAATCAAATATTAGCTTGCTGAATACCTCAAAGTGCTCAAGGAGCTCTCTGTCCTGAGTCATTTCTGAGAGCTTTTTTATTGAGTGGTAAGCCTTTCTTAAAGTATAGATCATCTTTTCATAAATTCTTCTGTTGCCGGGCTCATCTCTCCTGTGGAAGTTATAGAGTGAATATTGAAAATATACATAAATTGCATCTTTGGCAGTTTCTCTTATCTCTATAAATTTATTTATGAGGTAATTTCTATCAACCTCTGGTTTTTTTTGTGCTGTAAAGTTGGATTTATTAGTTTTTTGTGGACTCTGGTTGCTTTGCGTTTTTTCCTCTGGCTCAGCTGCTTTAAATCTGTGGCTCATAATTGTGGAATAGGCAGTATTGAGGATAATCATCTGCTCATTTGCCCATTCTCTTTTATCGGGATTTTTGTCAGGATGATATTTAAGAGCCATAATCCTGAAGGCACGGGATATTTCTTCATCTGTTGAATCAGGAGATACCTTCAATATATTATAGCAACTTTTTATATCCATAAGAAAACCTTCGTAATATAGACCAGTAGCCTCTGGCTACTGGTCTTAAAGTTTTATTTTGTTGTTATTTTGCCATTTTCAATTATGCGTTTTGCCTGCTTTTTTATATCCTCAGGTATTGTTATGTTGAGTCTTTTTGCAACATCAAGATTTATGAGGAGATCCACATCTGAGGGATCTGTCATAAAGATTGTAGGGATGTTTTCTGGCTTTTCGCCTTTTATGATTCTGCCAATAAGTTTACCTGTGGCTCTGCCCATTTTATAATAGTCAAAACCCCATGCAGCAAGGACTTCAAATTTTTCAGCAGAGCTTGGATCTGCTGACATTATTGGGATCTTATTGGCCTTAGCAACATCAGCAACTGCAGATAGGGCAGATATTACTGTATTATCTGTGCTTAGATAAAAGGCGTCAACTCTCCCTGCAATTGATTGAGCTGCTTGCTTGACCTCAGAGGAGTTTGTTACAGTTGATTCTATGAATTCAATTCCAAGATCCTGGCATGCCTTTTTTGCCATCTTTGCAAGAGCCACTGCATTTGCTTCATGGCTTGCATATATATGGCCAAGCCTTTTTATATCCTTGATTTTTTTGAGAAGTGCTATTTGATCTTTTACAGGAGTCAGATCAGAAACCCCAGCTATGTTTTTTTCTCCAACTGTAAAGGATTTAACAAGGCCTGCATCAACAGGATCTGTAACAGCAGAATAGATTACAACTGAATCCTTGATTGTGTTGAATAGAGCCTGAGCAGTTGGAGTTGCAATGCCCACTGCGATATCAACTCTATCTGCCTTGAATTTTTGTGCAATTGAGGCAGCAGTGGAGAGCTCTCCATTTGCATTTTGCAGATCATAAGTTATGTTTGTAAAACCCTCTGCTTTAAGCTCATCCTGTATTCCCTGTTCTACAGAGTCAAGGGCTGGATGAGAGACAATCTTTGATATTCCGATTTTTATGCTTGTTGACTTTGAATCCTTGCAGGAAGCAAAGAAGATTGCAACAAGAACAAAAGATAAAAATAATACGCTTAATTTTTTCATAGATTTACCTCGTTTTTTTATAGTGAATAAGAAAAGTATTTCTTAGTCAAGAATTATGTATAATTTTTTGTAAGTATGTATAAACTTAGTAGAAATAATCAATTGACATAGCAAGCTTTTAAATGCTATTCTCCATAAAGCAAGAAAATATTTAGCGGTTAGTAATTTACATGGGAAAAAAAATCAGGATAGGGACAAGGGGAAGTGAGCTTGCTCTGTGGCAGGCAAATTACATTGCAGATTTAATAGGAAGAGATAAGGTTGAGCTTGTTATAATAAAAACAGCAGGGGACAGGATTCAAAATGTCTCTTTTAATAAAATGGAAGGCAAAGGCTTTTTTACAAAGGAGATAGAGGAGGCTTTGCTTCAGGGGAAAGTTGATCTTGCTGTTCATTCTTTAAAGGATCTCCCCACTGAAGAGGTGAAAGGCCTTAAGCTTGCAGCAATCCCACAGAGAGGGGATTTTCATGATCTTTTGATTATGCACAGGGACAAAGTTGATAATAGCAAGCTTCCAATAAAAAAGGGGAGTAAGGTTGGCACCTCTTCAATGAGGAGGCTTGCTCAGCTTAAATTAATAGAGCCATCCCTTGTAATTGAGCCCTTAAGAGGCAATGTTAATACCAGGCTCAGGAAGTTAAAAGAGGGATTGTTTGATGCAATTGTCATGGCAAAGGCGGGAGTGGAGAGAATAAATCTTGATGTTAGTGAATTTTATGTAAAGGAGTTAAGTGAGGATTTATTTTTGCCAGCACCAGCTCAAGGGGCACTGGGACTGCAGATAAGAGAGGATGATGATTATACAGAAAGTATTATAAAGGCCTTAAATGATCCACAGACAGAAAAGACTGTAAGTGCAGAGAGGGCTTTTCTTAAATTCTTTGGTGGTGGCTGCCATGTCCCTCTTGGAGCTCTTGCTAAGGTGCATGGGGATACAATAATTTTAGAAGGAGTTGTTGTTTCTCCTGATGGGACTTTTGTTGCAAGATCAAGGGTTTATGGTAAAAATCCAGAAGCTCTTGGTGAGGAACTTGCCAGAGTTATTAAGTCAAAAGGAGCTGATAAATATATATGAAAGGAATAGTTTATTTAGTTGGAGCAGGGCCAGGTGATCCTGAACTTATCACTGTGAAAGGCAAAAGGCTTTTGCAGGAAGCCGAATGCGTTATATATGATTACTTAGCAGAGAAGTCTTTGATTGCTGATCTAAAGTGTGAGCTTATATATGTTGGAAAGCAGGGAAGCAATCATACCATGAGCCAGGAAGAGATAAACGCACTCATGATAAAAAAGGCTCTTGAGGGGAAAAAGGTTCTTCGTCTTAAAGGTGGCGATCCCTTTATCTTTGGCAGAGGTGGAGAAGAGGCTGAAGAGCTTGCGCGTGCTGGTATCCCCTTTGTGGT
>CAYRRM010000068.1:0-8737 GCA_964426675.1 uncultured Lentisphaera sp. | reverse complement strand
ACAGAAGAGTATGGGCGTATATGAAATACCGGCAGGGGTATCAAGTAAACAAGAAGCGGATATACCGGCTTATGAAAGAAAACAGACTATTAGTTATCCAGATAAAGAAGTTAAGCGCTTCGGAAGAAATATCCGGAGAAAATACGGGCAAGCGCGGTTAATCAGGTCCGGGGAATAGATATGACCAAAGTAATGATACCTGCATAAAACTGGCTGTCTCTGATTATAGTGCTGGATTGGTATACAAAAAAGATTGTAGGCTGGCATCCTGGGGAATCAGCCACTACCAAACAATGGCTGACGGCATTAAACCTTGCGGTATTAAGACAATTTCCTGACGGGATCAGGCAACAGGGAACTACTTGTCTGGTAAGTGATAACGGGTCGCAGCCAAGATTGAGAGAAGTTTATGAAAGTGGAACTATTGTGGGAATTAAACAGATATTTGCCAGTTATGACAATCCAGAAGGAAATGCCGATACAGAACGAGTAATCCGGACATTAAAAGAAGACCTGGTGTGGCCAGAAGAATGGACCAGCGTGTATGAATTCCGGGAAGAATTGGCGGGACTGGATTAACCAGTATAACCAGGATTATCCACATTCATCTCCGGGATATATGACGCCGGTGGAATTTGAACAGGAAGCGACAAAACAATCACCTTTAACTCAGTGGCTGAATTCTCCCTTATTTTGCTCTTGACAAATGGCGGGGCATTATCTAAAATATCCTTAAAATTCGATTCGTAAAATGCAAGGAAATCGCAAAATGAAAGGCAAAAGTGCTTAAAAAGATAGCCTTTTTCTCTAACTTTCGCAGTATTGATTGTGTTTTTGAAAAATACTTATGAGTTCTTGCCTTTTTTACATATGTCAATTTGACCTCTGCTATGTTGTGGGGGGATAATTATATGCATTTTTTCCTTTTCCCTTATTCCCGTCTGCCAGGAAACATGGCAGATGATTACATAGAGAAGATCAAATTTTGGGAGGGACATTATGAAGAAGAAAGTTTTTAAATCGTATGGCTTCACTTTGATTGAGTTGCTGGTAGTGGTTGCCATCATTGCTATTCTTGCTGCGATGTTACTACCAGCATTGAGTAAAGCGAGAGAAAAAGCACGACAGGTAACTTGTATGAATAATCTGAAGCAAATAGGTCTTGCAATTCATATGTATGGTAATGACTGGAATGATAATATGCCACCAAGGTGGCAAATTTCTGGCTCTGCAGAACCTTATGGAGTTTTTACTTCAAATGATCCGGGAAATGCTCCTTTAGGCCTTGGTATATTAGTTCAAACAGGGTATATAAAAGGGCCTCAACCTTTTTCTTCTTATAGCTGGACAGGTCCAGTTCTTGCCTGCCCATCAGCTCTGTGGGGAGGTAAACCCTGGAAATCTTTTGGTCAATATGCATATTGGTATGGAGTTTATTCTTATCGTGGTAACCGCACAGGAGTACTCTCTAATAAAATATCTAAGTGGCCAAATAATGTAAGGGCTGATGGGAAAAAATATACAGCATGGGCTGCCTGCGGTGATTGGCCATATGATACCTGGCCAGGTAGAAGGATGACTCATCAAAACAGTGGTGTTAATGTTTTGTATTTTGATGGCTCAGTGAAATGGTGTCCTAATCCAGGGAAAATTTACTTGATACCAATTACTTAGGTGTGGGAGCTAATTATGAGTGGTTTAGAACCTGGGTATCCCCTGGGATATTTGACGAAAACTATGTTAAGTAACAATTTTACAGAGAAAATAGTTCTTAAGAGAAAAACCTGGAATAAATGCATTTTTTTGTTCTCGCTTTTATTTCTGCCTAATATTTCTGAAGCAAGAGTATGGAAAATCAAGCAAAGAGGAACCCCAGGAGTGGATTGTGATGCAGTTGATTTTACAGAAATTTATAAATGGGAATCAGTAAAACCAGGGGATGAGATATGGGTATATCCAGGAATTTATGATTCTCTGGAAATAACACAAAAATTTTCAGGCACAATCTGGAAAGCAAAGGATAGCGAAAACAATGATATAATTCCAAAACCAGGAATAGAAAATCCTGTTCTTATAGATGGAAAAGGCAGTTATCATGTGGTAACAATTAATGCTCCAAATGTTATTATTCAGGGTTTTGCAGTTAAAGGTGGTTCTGGTGATGGATGGTCGCAAGGCACAGGTATCTGGATATATAATGTCCCGGGTATTATTGTTCAGGACTGTCTTATTTATAATAATAAAAATTGCGGTATTTACATCAGTAATGGAGTAAAAGATACGATTATTCGTAGATGCACACTTATTGGAAACAATATAGTAGAATCAGGTGGTCAGGGTGTGAAAAATAATTTTTATCAGGATAACACATTATACGAAGGATATATTTACATTTATGAATGGATTGATTATAAACGGAACAATGGTTCTACAGGAAAAGGAAACCGTTGTTTAACCGGTCAAATAGGTTCTAATCAATTAAATCCAAAGTATCTACCAAAATTGATTATAGACCATTTCCCTACCTATAGAAAACTTCTCATAACAATCAATGGTAGAGCAATGGTTATTGGTGCAAAACTTGACTCAGCAGAAATATCTATTATGGATAAAAATGGGAAAGAAATTAAAACTGCTTCTATAGAAAAATTTAACGAATCTATAAACCCTAATGGAACTGGTGATAATGAACTTCTCCAGAGTAGAGGCAGTAAAAAACCTGAAGAACTGAAAGAATATACTGGTGTAGGTAGAGTTAGCTTAGAATTACCTGAGTTATCTGAAGGAGAGTATAAAGTAATAGCAAAATTAAAAGGAACAGAATTACCTGAGATATTGGAAGGTAGTTTTAAAAGGATAAAACTTCCATGGGAAAAAACAGATTTAGGAATAAGTGATAAGGTCTTACCTCCATGGACACCATTAGAACTTAATAAAGAAAAAAATAGTATCAATTGCTGGAGTAGAAAATATCATTTTGCTAATACTGGTTTCCTGAGGCAGATAGAAACCGCGGGCCAAGCAATTCTTACTGACCAGATTTCATTGGAAGGATATATTGATGGCGTAAGAGTAAATTTCAAGCCAAAAGGTGAAATTTCTTACAAAAATATATCTTCTTCCAGAATAACTATTGAAGGTAAATGTTTCGGTCAAATTGAAGGAAAATCACTGGATATTGTTGTAAATTCTGAGATTGAATATGATGGTTTTATTAAAATAAACCTTAAAATTGTTCCAGAGAAGGAAATTACATTAGACACCTTAAAATTAGTCATTCCATTAAAAAGCAGTTTTGCTACTCATTTACATTCTGCAGGTCCTGATATGAGAGCAAGTGTCTTTACCGATAAACTACCTGATAAAATGGGTAAACTATGGGATTCTACTATGAGTAGAAGGCAAATCCATTATTCGGCTAAACTTACAGTTGGTAGTTTCAAACCATATATCTGGATTGGTTTACCTGGAAAAGGTGGTCTTGCTTATATGGCTGATAATGATAAAGGATGGTTCCCAAATGATAAAGTCCCTGCTTTTGAAGTAGTAAAAATTGATAAAAATACAACTAATTTTATATTCAATTTTATCGCTGATACAAATACTATTACAAAACCAAGAACCATTATTTTTTCCCTACAGGCAACTCCGGTAAAACCTTTACCTAAGGATTTCCGATTTATTGCTAAAGGAGTGGATAATCTGTGCACCTTTGTTGGTTATGGTAAGTCCTATTATAATGGAATACAAGAACATCCTACAGGTTGGGATGGTTCTGTACCACCTGGCTGGGATACATATGCTACATCGCCATTTCCCATTGACTGGGAAAAAAATAAAAAATATAACGAAGAATTAGCAAAAGAAGATAGAATATATTTACCTTATCAATGTTTAAACTATACTCTGCTTGCTACACCAGTTGACCCCAGGACAAAAGGACCTGAAGGAAAAGAATGGTGGGAATTAGTCCATTCTGAAATAGAATGTGATGGTTATGGAGGATGGTGTTTAGTCCCAGCACATACAGAATATAGGTTATACAGGTATAAACAGTGGATACATGAAAATAGAATCCGTGGTTTTTATTTTGATAATGCCTATCCTATTATATGCAGAAAAATAGAAACTGGTTGTGGATATTATTTAGATGATGGAAGAATCCAGCCAGGGTTTACTATGTTTGGTATGAGAGAATTTTTCAAACGCTTACGAAATATTATTGTTGAAGAAGGCCTGGAACCATGCATACTCACTCATTCCACAGATACATTTATGGCCCCAGCATATTCTTTTGTTGATATCATGATGGATGGTGAAAATTTCTTTATTACCCCAGATAATCCAAAATTTTTCTCTGAAATCTGGACTAAAGAATATTTCCAGACAATGACATGCCCTCACCACTGGGGAATTATAACTATGTTTATTCCAGAATTTCATGGAGATTGGTCAAAAAATAAAGAATGGGCAAAAGCACAGAGTGACTCTTTTGCTGGATTTCTCCTCCTTCATGACGTGGAAGGAAACTACCTAAAACATTTATGGAAAGGGACGATTGACTTAAAAAAAGAAGCCATGTTTTTACCTTACTGGGATGTAGAAGTCAACAAGTATATCTTTTGCTCTATTCCAGATGTTTTAATAAGTGGTTATCATCAGGATAACAATTTATCTTTGATTGTTTTTAATCATAGTAGAGAAATATTAAAAGATGTCCCGATTAAAATAAACCTATCCGGACTCGGTATAACAAAAGATAGGGAAAAAATAAAAGTAGTATCAATAAATAATAAACCCTATCAAACAAATGAAAAAGGAATTGTAATAGTAGAAGTAAATCTGGAGCCACATAATTATCAAGTTGTAAAAGTATCTTATTAGCTAAGAAAAAATCTGTTCCCTCCCCATGTAGAAGAAGGAAGTTTCAGTATATATCTGGCTTAGATTAGATTTTCCATAAACGAATGAAAATCACCATAGAAACAGTAAAAAGCAACTAGAAATAGAAAGGAGGCTTCCTGTGAAAGGAGTAAAATACATCATTTTTTCATTTTTTATATCAACACTTATTCTTACTTTTGCAGAAGATATCCCATGGCCGGTATTACAAGTACCCAAAATGTCTAAACCTCCTATAATTGATGGAAAGATTCAAAAAGATGAGTGGAATGATGCAGCTGCTTTTACTGGCGTATCTTCTTTATATGGAACACTTGTTCCAGAAGTTCAACAGGTAACATGGTATATTGGTTATGATGATGAAAATCTCTATCTGGCTATGCATTCTCCTCATCAGATCGGCACCTATCCACTTGCTAAATGTAAAGAAGACGATAATGGATTAGTTTTGTTTGAGGACCATGTAGAGATACAGTTAACTAAATATCCACGCAATGAAGTAGGAGGAAGATTTTTCAAATTAATGATAAACCCTCGTGGAGCATTAATTGACCAGCATTATGGAGTAAATCCAGGCCAGGACGGTATAGAATGGCAATCTGATGCAGTCCGTAAATGCACAGTAGAAAAAGACCATTGGGACTTAGAGCTTGCAATACCAATTAAGTCAATGACTAAACAATCTCTTGATAATAAAAACTGGCTCTGCCAACTTGTAAGAAGTGATACATGTGGTGGTATTTATTTTTGTGGTTGGGTACCTGCTTCGTGGATGGAATGGACAAGATTTGCTGAAGTAAAATTTTCACCAGAATCACCTGCATTTCAATTCTTAAAACTTGGTGAAATCACCAGAGGTGAAATAGATGCTCTATTTGCCATAAAAGGAATGGAAGATAAACCGGAAAAAATAGAGATTAAAATCAATATTCTTGATAAAAATAAAAAAATTGTTTATCAGGAGAAAAAAGAAATTGCAGTTAATAAAGATGAACGGAAAGAAATTACTTTTTCAAAAAAAGATATTCCTTTATCTGATACTGGAAATATCTTTCAATTAATTGCAACAGGAAATAATGGTTCTGATATAATTTATGCTATTCAGAGTCCTGTTATAAAGATGACTGATGAATTTTATAAAACACATATACTCCCATGGCTGGAAAACCGACCTAAAACTGGTGAACCCGAATTTAAAATGGCATATTATCCATCTTATGGTGGAATTTCGAGCAGTGTGGACTTAGATTTTTATGGCATGCCTGAAGAAATAATGGAAGCAAGTAAGTTTGCATTAATCTTAAAAGATGAAAAAGGAAATATAATAGCAAAAGGAGAGAATAAACTGGAAAATTACTACAGTTCATTATTTATTAATTGTGGAAAACTTCCTGGAGGAAAATATAATGTTGATATGATTCTTTATGGTAAAGATGGAAAAACAATTGTATCCAATCAGAAATGTAGTTTTGTCCGGAAGTACTATCCATGGGAAGGAAATAAAATAGGAATAAGTGATAAAGTCATCCCTCCATATTCTCCACTTACGCATGATGGGTTTAAAATATCCCCATGGGGACGGACATATAAAATTGGGAAAAATGGTCTTCCAGAAGAAATTACAATTCTTGGAGAAAATATTCTTGCAAAACCTATAACTCTTATTGGCAAACAGAAAGGAAAAATTTATAAGCTTGAACCGGAAAAAAGTGGAAGTTCAGTTCAGTTCATTAGTGAAAAATTATCCAGATACGACCTTCAAGGTAAAGGCATCCTTGGAAGTATCCCTGTAGAAATATCCTCTTATATAGAATATGATGGTTGGTATCAAATAAAATTAACCTTTACTCCAAAGAGAAAAACAACTATAGATAATCTTGACTTGCTAATTAATTTTTGGAATGGAGCAGATACTGCATATATCCAGAGGGCAGATGGAAGAATTGGGAGTTTTTATAATGCGATACCAAAAGGAAAAGGAATTCTATGGGAGAGTACAAGTTTACCAGGTTGTAAAAATATATACAAAAGTTTTGTGCCTCAGATATTTATTGGAAATGGAGATAAAGGATTATGGTGGTTTGCAGATAGTTGGGATGAATGGGTATTAGATGACAGAATTGCCTGTGTTTCTCTGGAAAGAGAAGGTAAAACAGTCAGATTACGATTAAGAATTTTTGCAACACCAACTGTTCTTGAAAAACCAAAAACAATTGAGTTTGCATTTCTGCCTTCACCTGTTAAACCCATGGAAAAAAGCTGGAGACAAATCGCCTGGTTTGGTGGATACGGTCATGATACCACCGGATACAGATACTATGGTGATAGTGTAGACGGGTTTGCACTCCATACTGAAGAAGATTTTGAAGGGTTAAAAAAGCATCTTGCAACAGGTAAATACCATAGCAATTCTTCTGGCAATGTAAAACATAATGGAAGTATTTGTATTGCTTATCAAAAAGGACAGCCCTACGTTTTATATGGTTCTACATGGATGACAGGAATGGGGATGGACGAGTTTGACACTTTTGGAGGAGAGTGGCTTGGTATAACTAATTGGAAACCAAATCCAGATACAACTTTTTATGGTGATAGCAATTATGGTGGAACAATTATCTGGGATACACCAAGAGAACTATCACCTACAGCAGTAAATTTCAATAGAAGTTTTATGGAATGTTTCATATGGTATCACAAAAAACTTGTTGAAAAATGCCGACTTAATGGAACATGGTGGGATAATTCTTCTATAGGACTTATCTGGGATATTGACCCAAAAACAGGTGAAAAAAAGTATAGATGGAATACTTTTCTCCGAAGAGAACTTACCAAAAGATTGGCTACAATGTGCTGGGAACTTGGTGTAGAACCTTGGTGGATTATGAATATGCACATTGATTTTTCCTGGTGTAAAATTGCATGGCATGTAGAAAATGATTTTTATGTGTCCACTACTGGTATGGACCAGATAGACCAACTTTCACCTGATGAGTTTCGTTCACTTACTCGGACAAAAGGAGGAATTATCCATCGGCTCTGGACAAATATACCTGACCTGAACAATAAAGAAACTCCTGAATCTATTAAGAAACAACGGTTAAGAAGTATACAAGCACTTCTGTTTACTCATGATATTGGAACTTACTGGGGACAACCAACTGAACTTTTGCAAAAATTAAATGACCAGTTAAAATTTCTTGATGATGGAATAAATTGTGAATTTATAGGTTACTGGCGTTCTAAACCATTGGTTTCATCAGATAAACAAATACATATATCTATCTATCGGAATTTGAAATTAAACCGTGCTGCGATTGTTGTTATGAATGCTGGTTCTGAACCAGTAAAATGTACCCTCACAATTAATCCGAAAATGTTAATGAATAATGGAAAAACTGTTATCAAGAAAATATACGATGTTGAAAACCCTGAGGATATTCTTACTGACCCTAAAAATGGAAGTATTTTAAAAGGTATAGAAATTCCAAGGCATGATTTCCGTATTCTCCTTGTTGAAACAGAGAGAAGGCGTAATTCTAACATTGAAGGTTCTTCTATTTCAGATAATTAAAAACGGATTTTCCCCCTGTGTTCTCTTCTCAAAATGTGCCTTTTTTTATAAATAAGTAAGACATATACAAAATGTCAATCGCTAGATAATTGACGCTGGTCAATTTCCGGATGTGACCGTCCAGACTGATTATCATGTACCATTTTCCCTCTGCATGCAGTGACCGGCGGTAGTAGCACTATTGTGCTGAGGAAGTCGTGCTTAAGAGTCGCTGAATACCCGCCAGTTATGACATTTCTTGCTTCCCCGGAGTGAAATTATTTC
>CAYRRM010000067.1:0-9142 GCA_964426675.1 uncultured Lentisphaera sp. | reverse complement strand
CCTGCTGGTTGATGAAGGTCATTAATACTGTTTTTATCTGAAATTCTACCGATATTGTCATGGAGATGTGTTTCAAAAAGTTTCTCTCCTGCTTTTATAATTTCCTCATACAGATTTAGTCCAGAAATAAGTCCATGCCCTGAATCAAAGCAAATTCCTAAATTTGGTTCCTCTACTTCCTTGATAACCCCTAATAAATCAGAAATAGTTGTGCCCAAGTCAGCAAGACATCCTATCGGTAGATTTTCTATGGTTAGTGATAGACCATAACCATTTGCTTTTTGACAGAGGATTTTAAGGATTTCAATGTTTTTCTTTCTGTAATCTTCCACTTTAATGTTATGCCTTTTCAAGAAGTTTTCAAAGTCAAAATCGTCCCCTTCTTTTAATCCCTTACACCATCCAAAATGTCCTGTGAGATATTTCACCCCAAGTATTTTTGCTTTTTCAAAAATTTCCTCCTGAAAAGATATTATACTTTCAGGTTTCTCTTCAGGTTCAGGGAAAAGTTGTAGGTTATGTACAGAAAATGCTTCTAATGGATAATCATCTATTATTCTTTTGACTTCTTTTAGTTGTTCCAAAGGTACATTTAAAAAATCACCCTCAAGATAAACTGCCTGATAACCACATCAGGAAAGATTTTCCAGATTTTGTCTTGCCTTTCCTGTATCACCAAAATATATATTCGCTCCTAATTTGCCCATTTCTAAAAGTCCTCCTTTTATAATTTTATCATCTTTACTCTAACTCAGGGTTTGCCCATACTCCATGTGGATGTGTTTCAGCTATAGGGGAGGGTGGTTCTTCTATAGTAAGCATGGACAGCGTTAGAAAATGTGTATTTTCAGGAATTTTAACTGTAATTTGTTCTGCTGTATCTCCAGGGGAAAACTTCTTACTTCTACCAATCATTCTATCATCTGCAAATATCTGAAATACTACCTTCCCTTTGCTTTTCTTAAAAAAGGGATTTAGCCCAACTGTTGCCTTAAAGATAGAATAACTTTTTGGCCAGAGCAGAAACTCTATCCTTGCATCCCTTTCTCTTACCATACCTGTTGATGTTTTTAATGGTCCCATATAAGGAATTACTCCAAGCCCTTTTACTCTTTTCTTTTCGCCATTCGGTCCTAAAACTGCCAGTGGGTATGATTTTCCACCACTGTAAGGAATAAGTGAGATATTTTTCATAGGTTTATATCTGTAAAGCATATCAATATTTGACCAGATATAAGGGTAATCAATAAGTGAGAAAGAAGATAAAGGGATATCTTCTTTATGTGCAATCGCCCATGCGGTTCTTAAAAAATCAGCAAAGACAAGAGTTGCTGTTTTTACACTTATGCCGGCAGTCTTTACTGCTTGTTCCTGACGGTCAGAATATATCGCTTTTACCATAAGTGGTGTGGTATATCGGCATTCTTCAGCCATCAGCAGTATCTTCTTATAAAGTCCCATTACTGCTCTGGGAAAAGAATTTCCCAGTATTTCTGGGCTGTAGTTTTTAATGACTGGTCTACCTGAAAACCCCTCAATTCCTGTATGCAGTTCAAAACTTAAAAATTCTTCCGGACACTTTATTAAAAGGTCAAGCACCCTGGAATTAACGAGATGAATCGGTTGGGCAATATCCCCAATAATATGAGAAAATACACCCGCAAATTTCCCTGCTCTCTCCATATCTCCTTTTTTCAAATACATTATTGTATTTTTCAGATAGTGCGAAATCAAATAAACCCGATTCTCTGGGACTATCTCAGATAAAAAAACAGAAGGATTGTCTGAAATTTTTCTAATAAGTTTTTTATACCAGGTTGTCCTCGGTGGAAAGGGCTCAATATACAGGTCTGCTTCAATATCAATTTTCTTCTTTTCCTCTTGACTTATGCTTCTATCAGCCAAAGCATCCGGATACATACATGTTTTAACCATCAAGGATTTCCCATTTACCCAATTTTTTTTAATTTCAACAGGTAAAAGGTCAAATCCTTTCTTTGCAATATAACAGTGCACATAAGTATTCATTTTGATGACTTATTTTTCAACCATTTTATACAAACCTCACAGTTTACAACGATTGGTTCCCCTAAAAAAACTGAGGAAGTAACTCCTTTGAATTTTCTAACAATTCATCAAGCATCACTTCTGCTTTCTCAGAAAGAATTGCCATAGGGTCTAAAGTAAGTGCCTGAAGAGCCAGTTGCCGGCTGCCCTTTGTTCCTGCATCTACCACCAGTTCTTGCCAGGCAATAATCTTCTCCGCAAGTACTTTTAATACCAAGGGAGATTCTCCAATATGGATAGGATGACAAAGAAGAGTAGTCGGAATCTCCTTCTTATCCGCTTGGTGAAATATCTTTAACCTGATCTGATAAATGAACTCTCTTTCGCTTATTGCCAGTCCCTACTTTTCGTCGCTATTTTACTGGAGGTTCTAGCAAATATCAAAGAGAAAAAGTTATCCACATTTTAACAATTTATTAACTCCCCCTAACTGTTACCAATACTTGAAGATATCACATATTTATAACTTTAGATTTTTCTATATATAAAACCTTAACTTCCCCAGGAAGTAACGAGCAACCAAATTTCCTTAATAATTCAGCATTCACTTCTGTTTTCCCTCCTAATTTTACTTCCCTTTCTCCTGAAAAATCTATTTGTGTAATTTTATATTCACCGGAGGAAATCTTTATTCCTAATTCTATCTCTGCCAGTTTTTCTTCCCAATTCAATATCCATAAAAGTTTATCTCCTTTTTTATTCTCCCATAAAGCTGTTTCTACGTCATAACCACAATTTTCAAAATAAAAAGATTTATCTTTTCCTAATTTTTCGTCAAGGATTTTTGACAATTTTTCAGCAAACTCAAAATAGTTAGATTTATTCAAATCATAATCTAAATAATCTATTTTCCCTTCTTGAATTAATCGTCCTAAAATTGGTTCCGGATACAGGTTTCCATATTCATCTGTTTCTCCCTTATGTTTAATTACAATTACTTTTGTTCCCTTAGCAATAGCGCCTTCAATTATTTTTTCTGCTTCTTTAGGGATAGAATATACAAAAGGGAAAATTATCACTTTAAAATTTCCGATTTCTTTTAGTCCTTCCATCTGGTCAAGATAATACATTTCAAAAGGATATCCTTTGCGAAAAAGGACTTCCATAGTTGCTCTATTATATGTCCATCCCTCAATAGGTTTCGATGATTTATTCTCACTGGAATAGGCAATACGCCACCAATCTTCGCTTGCTCTGGAATATAAAAGGGCAATTGTTTTGGGAATATAAAATTGGTGAAAATTTTTTGCTTCTAATGTGTCCATCAGCGAAAAAACATTTTGAACTGCTATACCTCCGGGCATTAATTCACCTGTATAAAGATTTAGAGCATAATCCCCCCGATAGAATTCTATTCCTTTTGCTCCGTGCATCAAAGCACTCACTGCAGGACCGTAAACCATTAATGGAGATGAATACTGTACATACTTTTCCTTGCCTTCTATCCATAAAAATGCGGTAATCTGGGGGACCATTATAGCGCCACGGTTTTTAGTAGCAGCCCTATATCTTTTTGTCATTTCAGCAGCATAGTAATGTCCCATTGGTGAATTATGTGACCAATATGGGTCTGTTCCCATTGTGTCTATTCCAGATATATAACCTATAATATCATCACATATACCAAACTCAATTCTGCCTGAACAGTTGTAGTTATCAGCATAAAACAGGGTAGTACTAATAGCTTTTTGATTTATTTTTTTCATGTTTTCGTGCCATAATTTAAACAACCTTGCTAATTGTTCATACTGGAATAAGACCCATTTTCTATATCTTTCTGTATTTTCAAATTTTTCAGGAGGTGAATCATAGCCATAATATTTTTTAAATTCTTCTCTACAGGGGTCGTCAGAAGGAACAGGAAGAGGATGGGAGGTAAGAAAGTATTCATCACCTCCAAGAACAATTCCACCTACACCACTTTCTGCAATCTCATTATATATACCTGAAGATACTTTTCGGCAAAATTCACTACTCAACATACAAGGAAATTTATCTAACTCTTGAACACGTGCATCTCTTCCAAATGGAACAGGCCAAAATGTTGAAAACAACCCGATATTATTTTCCTCTAATATATTACACCTTTTTTCTAAAGCATTATCCTGGGATCCTGGTAGAAACTTACTGGGCCATATTGCACAGAGATTTCCAGAACTATCACGAGTATGAGAGTATAAAACAATGTGATTTACCCCTAATTTTTTTAAATAATTTGCCCTTCTATTAATTTCCTCATCTGTATATCCTAACATCCCAAACGTTAAATATACTCCTTTTAGAAACCCTTCGTTCCATTTTTTTTCAGGATTTACATCTGATTGGATAAACTTATCAATTACTTCTAATTTAGGAATACTTTTTTCTTTCTGTGGGAGAAAAGTAATTTTTGAAAATCCCTCGGCAGATTTCTTATCTGTATATATTTCAAATTCACCTAAAACAGGATAATATCTACATCCATAAGTTCCTTTTTCTCCTTTAGTTGGGGTAAATCGTAAAGATGTTATTTTTATTGGTGGAAAAGAGTGGTCCATCCATTCGTTTGATTTACCTTCCTTTCCTTTTATTAGGACTTTATCATATTTCCCATCCCCATCAAGATCAACTTCTATTAAATATTCTTTTGCAAAACCTTCCCAGCCGGCTAAATATTGGTAAAATCTTATTCTTTGAATTTCAACGGATTTATCAAATAAGAATTCAAACTGTATAGGTATATTCATTCCAAGAGCGGGCGTAAATATAGGCGCATCTCCTACTAAAGTTCCATCACAATCATCAATTGAAGGAATTAATCCATCTACTATAGTGCTTAGAGAATAACCGAGATAAGGTTCTGATTTTAATTTACTAAGAGGGGCTATGTTTATAAGGTTAGTATCTTCTAACCCTGCTTTTTGCATTTTTCTCTCCGCTTTCAGTTCTACTCTTTCCTGAACCTGTTTTTTAGAAGGAATTTTTATAATCTCATCATGGATAGTAAATTCATCAACATAGCCATCAAAATTTCCACCGAAGTTATGGCTGGTGTTTAACCCAATAGCAAGTTTTAGTTTCACTATACCTGGATTTTTCCCATTCCACAACTCCATATCATCCCTCTTTCCTACAGAAATTTCATCAACAAAAACTTCAATAATATCATTATTACTCCCAGGAATTACTTTCCAAGTGAGAACAAAATGGTGCCATTGGTTAGCATCCCATATTTTTTCTATATTTGCATAGATTCTTTTTTCTTTACCGAACGGATTGGCAAAGTCTATTATGAAATTTTTACCATCGCAAGAAACCCAGATACTTACTTCTTTAGATATATCCAACATATTAAACACCATAGTGGCAGCACTTCCAGATTGCGCACTCCATTTGGTCTTAAAATAGGATTCAATGCTTCCTTGTTGAGGATTAATTTCCACACCATCAAACAAAATTCCTGTTTTTTCTTTCGCGTCCTTCCTAACTAAATCGAGGCAACCTTTTCCTTTTTTAAACTCTTTTTTACTTAATGTTACTATGTCCCATGGTCTAGCTATGGGTCCCGTATCAGCATCTATTTTTTCATCCCATGTTGCCCAAAAAAGAGGTTTGGTAAAACCACTTGAATTAGTAAGAAAGAACAATATTACCAATAATAAAAACCATTTTTTATTCTTCATTTTAGACCCCGTTGTGGATAAAAAGAATTTACAATCCTTACCATTTTAATCTACTTCCTAAAACAACTTCTTCTCTTCTATACCATTCAACATGTCCACCAACAAAAAGAATATTACAACCACCGGTGTGAATAGACCCTACACCAGTTCCTGCTCCTGAAGATACAAAACCACGATATCCATGGAATGCTTGGAGATATCCTGGAGTTAGATGGTCCCCATCAAACATATATACAGTAGATGGGTTCAATTTCCCTACTTTATACCATACCTTTTCTCCATAATCATTTAATCCACCCGTACCTGCTCTAAATCTGTATCTTTGCAGAAAATAGGTTGAGTAGCCAGTAGAGATTTTTTTATGGAGACTTGGACATCGAAAAATATCTGATTGAGGTTTACCGTCCCACCTTCCCATTTGATAGTACTGAAACCCTGGTCGTGCTCTAATTACATATCCGAATCTTATCAATGTAGTAAACCAGTTTCCATTATTCGTCTCAGGTGAAGGGTAACTAATCGGAAAAACAGGTATCAAATAATCATTATAATCTTCTGCATACATCATTATAGCCAGTCCTAACTGTTTCAAATTATTCATACACACTGACTGTCTTGCTTTTTCTCTTGCCTGGGATAGTGCTGGTAGCAACATTGCGGCAAGGATTGCAATAATTGCTACTACGACAAGGAGCTCTATTAAGGTAAATCCCGAAACTTCTATTTCTTTTCTTTTCATTTTCTTTCCCTCCTTTACTTCGCACTCTTTCCCCCTCACCTTCATCCTCTCCCACAAAAGGGAGAGGAAAGTAGAAGAGGGGGCATCTCTTTCAGGTGCGAGGCCTTGTTTTTCCTTCCCCCCTCACCTTCATCCTCTCCCACAAAAGGGAGAGGAAAGTAGAAGAGGGGGCATCTCTATTATGCGATGAGTTCTAACTTACTTCTCCAAGGATAAATCCTGCGCCTACCATTTACCTTTTTCTCATCACCTCCTTTTCTGTATCACACCTTTATAGTTTCTTTTTCAATCCCTGCTTCTACTAATTCTGGTTCAAGAAGTATCTTTTTGAGGGCTTGCTTCTGCTGTTTCTGTCTTTTTTCCTTTATCCTTTCAAGCAACAGTTGACAGGCAATTTTCCCTATCTGGTATCTTGGCTGGGTTATAAAGGTTATAGAAGTAATGCCTATAGGTATATCAGGTCTGTCAAATGAAGCCACCGTAATATCATCAGTTTTTTGTTCTCTTAGTACCTTTAATACACCTAACAACAAAGGTTCATTTGCTGAAAAAATACCGTCTATCTTATTCCTTGACAGAATTTCTTTTGTTGCTTTATACCCAAATTCTTCAGAAAATGGCCCTTCTTTAACAAGAGATGTATCAACCCGTAAACCATTTTCTTCAAGTGCATTTTTATAGCCAGTAAATCTTTCTTTAGAGGAAGATGCCTGAAAATAGCCGGAAAGGAAAGCGATTTTTTTACACCCTTTTCTGATAAGAGCACAGGTGGCTAAGTAGCTACCTTTAATGTTATCCGTTGCAACAAAGTCAGTTTCTACTCCTGGAACCAGTGTATCTATAACGACCAGAGGAATGTTGTTTTTCTTCAATATCTGGTAATACGGATTAAGGCGTGAATTATAACTGGCGGATACCATCAGTCCGGAAATACCTCTCCTTACAAATCTTTCCATATATTCTTTTTCCTTCTCCGGATTGGCATCATAATTTCCCAGAATAACATTGTATCCATACTCATGGGCAAAATCTTCTGCTCCCCTTATTATTCCCGGGTAAAGAGAAAAAGTAATACAGGGAACCAATATACCTATGCTTTTGTTCAGTTTTTTAAATCTTATATCGTTGGTTTGCGGTTTGCTTTGCTCATCAGGAGAGGTAATAAATGTTCCTTTTCCCGGTATCTGGGAAAGATATCCTTCGGCAGCCAGAAGAGAGGTTGCTTTTTTAAGGGTAAGCCGGCTCACCTTGTAAATCTTAACTAATTCTTTTTCAGTGAATCTATCACCAATCTTGTAATAACCGGTTTCTATCTTTTCTTTAAGGTCCTGTTCTATCTCTTTATAGATAGGGATGCCATAATTTTTCATTTCCATTGTAAAGATATTATAACATATAAAAAATGATTTGTCAAGTATTATTTTATAGTATACAAATATAGATTAAAGGGTAGAATCTTTCTCTAATAAGCGGAGAACATAACAATAGGGATTTCTCTTACTTTTTACCGTTTCCCTCACTTTTTCTATTGAGGGGACAAAGATGCTTTATTTGTCCATAAGCCATCGCCAGAGGGGGATGTATCTAACCTTCCTTTTTGTGCCGAACCACTCTACCACTTTTTCTCCCTCATACTCGTCATTTATTATCAGAAGGTTATCACACTTAAGTTCCACGCTTGCCTTTATAAGGGACTTTTCTTCCCTCTCTGCTGTTTTTATATCGCTTATGTTATAGCATACCTGTATGAGATTTGTAATCTCTGTTCCTTCCTTCAATACAAAGTCAACCTCCTGCTGTAAGGGGTGTTTCCAGTAGTACACCTTGGGACCCCCATTCAATTCATCCTTTTTCAGTTTTATAGCAACCACATTTTCAAACAACATCCCTTTATCAGTACCTGTACGGAAAGATGTATGGTATATAAACCCGTTGTCTGTGCAGTATATCTTTTTGTTTGAACTTAACTGCTCCTTCATCAGTTTGAAAGAGAACCTGTGTATGGTGAAGAATATAAACGACTCTTCAAGGTATCTTAAATACTTCTCTACTGTATGGACACTTTTACATCTGGTTAGCCGACTTAATGTGTTATAGGAAAACTCCCTTGATATATTTGACAGAAGGTATGAGGCAAGGTTTTCTATTGCAGGTATAAGCCGTATATTAAACCTTTTTACAATGTCCCTGTATATGATGGAGTTAAATAGTGTTGAAAGGTATTCCTTATAGTCAATGTTTTTTATCAGCGGCTCAGGGTATCCCCCTGATTTTATATAGTCATATAGCTTTTCTTTTATCTCCTGCGTTGTAAGTTCCCTTTTTTCTAATTTTAAGAACTCAGGAAATGAAAACGGAAATATGGTAATGGATATATGCCTTCCTGTAAGGTGCGGTGAGAGTTCACTGCTTAAGAGTTTTGAATTACTTCCTGTGATAACAAGGTTATACCCCTGCCTCTGGAGCCGATTAATAAAAAGTTCCCACCTCGGAAGGTTCTGTATTTCGTCAAAGAGTATATATTGCGGGTTGTTATAGACAGAGTTTATAGCAGATATAATGGCGTCATAGTCCCTTATATCTATCAATTTTTCATCGTCAAAGTTGGCATAGCCGAAGTTTCCTGTATCTGAAAGAAGGTTAACCCCTAAAAATGACTTGCCTGCCCTTCTTG
>CAYRRM010000066.1:0-9292 GCA_964426675.1 uncultured Lentisphaera sp. | reverse complement strand
AATGGAGCGACTGGATTGATTATTGGGCAGTGGATTTTGATTTTCAGAATGATACATTCAATAACGGATGGACCAGTTATCGCACAAAACAGGAACGCAAACTCCGGCTTGTAGCCGAGCATGAATATTCGAAACCAGGCACCTATAAAATATTTGTGAAAATCATTGATATTTTCGGAATTGATACTTCTCAGGTGTATGAAATAAAAGTGTAATAAAAAAATAAACCGCAAAGAACGCAAAGGGATTACGCAAAGAACACAGAGATTCTCTTAGCGTTCTTCGCGCCTTCTTAGCGTACTTTGCGGTTAAAGATAAAAGCTTTATGACAGAGAACGAATTGTCCAATAAAATCATTCAATCAGCAATCGAAGTGCATAGAGCGCTTGGACCAGGTTTATTGGAAAGTGCATACAAGGAATGCTTGTTTTATAAACTTGCTCAGGAAGGTATGCAGGTTCAAAAAGAAAAACCGATGCCGCTTGTATTTGAAGAAGTTAAACTTGAATGTGGGTATAGAATAGATTTGTTAGTTGAAAACAAAGTGGTAATAGAAGTTAAAAGTGTAGATTCCTTAAATGATATTCATTTGGCACAAACACTTACTTACTTAAAATTGGGGAATTATAAACTTGGCTTGCTAATTAACTTTAATGTTGTACTATTAAAAAATGGAATTAAGAGAGTTGTAAATAATTTATAAAATGAACTGATTTAAACCGCAAAGAACGCAAAGGGATTACGCAAAGAACACAGAGATTCTCTTAGCGTTCTCAGCGCCTTCTTAGCGCACTTTGCGGTTAAATAAAAAAAAGTGATACTATGCCACAATCAATTGTACAATACGACAAAACGCTTCCCTACATTGAGAACCGTAATCCATGGGAAGTACCGGTAAGTTATTTAAAAAAGAAAGCTGCCAACGAATATGAATTGGTACCGGGACGCAGGCCCAGCAAAATGCTTCTTGTGAATAAACTCCGCTCAGACGTTGACCGTTGGAGAAATGAGGGTTATCCCGGAGCCACGTCCACATCACAGGAATTGCTGGCCTTTTGGTTCGATCAGTCGCATCCACCGTTATTTTGTAATGAACCATTCCATTTCTATTTCTGCCAGCGCGAAGCTATTGAAACCATTATTTATTTATATGAGATCAAGAAGTACTCTGATGTTATTCCTCTAATTAAAGATTATCATGAAAAATTCAGTGGAAAACTTTTTGCTTCAACCATAGAGTTTAGTGAAGATTTAGATGGTAAGCGAAAAGTAAAAAGATACTTCCCTGAACTTAACCAGGAGGGCGAGCAGGAGTTGCCTGAAAAAGATTTATTGCGGTACGCTGTTAAAATGGCAACAGGTTCAGGAAAAACCTTTGTGATGGCTTTTGTGGTGGTGTGGAGCTATTTTAACCGTTTAAGAGAGAAAGACAGACGGTATGCCAATAACTTTCTGCTTGTAGCGCCCAATGTTATAGTTTATGAACGTTTAGCAAAAGATTTTGCAAATGGAAAAATATTTATGGAATTCCCGTTTATACCTGATGCATGGAAATCGCAATGGAAACTGAATATAAAACTCAGGGGTGATGAAAGTCCGTTATCGGCAGAAAATAATTTTATATTGAACAACATTCACCAGTTATATGAAAGCAGGGCGAAAGAATTCAACCCCAATACAATTATAGAGGCGATTCTGGGGCGCAAACCGCAGAGCGACCCTGGAAAATCACCACAAACATTATTTGAAAGAGTTAAAGAGCTGGACAATTTATTGGTGATGAATGACGAGGCCCATCATGTGCATGATGATGAATTGAAATGGAATGAAAGTTTATTATCAATTCATAAAAGCATTCCGGGAGGGCTAAAGATGTGGATCGATTTTTCAGCAACTCCCAAAACTCCTGATAACACTTATTACCCATGGATTATTTGTGACTATCCTTTGGCTCAGGCAGTGGAAGACCGAATTGTAAAAGTTCCTTTAATAGTTCACTCCGTAAATAAAAAAGATCCGGAAAAAATCACAAAAGACAATGTGGTTCAGAAATATGGCGACTGGATTACGGCTGCTCTTTCTCGATGGAAAGAACACTATGAAGCATATAAAGGAGTTGGAAAAAAACCTGTTTTATTCATCATGGCTGAAAAAAATGCCTTTGCTGATAAAATTGCCGAATCAATTGCGAAAAGAGGAGCAACTTACGGAATTGCTCAGGATGAAATTATGGTCATTCACACCGATAATTCCGGAGATGTCCGTAAAAGTGATTTAGAAAGTTTAAGGGAAGAAGCACGTGATGTGGATAATCCTAATAACAAAATCAAGGTGATTGTCAGCGTTCTAATGCTTCGTGAGGGATGGGATGTCCAAAATGTAACCATTGTTTTGGGTTTACGTGCATTTGATTCTGCGATACTCCCGGAACAAACTATTGGTAGAGGCTTGCGCTTAATGAGAGATATTAGTCCCGACCGCACTCAAACGCTGGAGGTTATAGGTAATGAAAACTTTGAAAAAATTGTTAAACAATTAGAGCTCGAAGGAGTAGGCATCAACACAACTAAAACACCGCCACCACTTCCTGTGACCATAGCTCCTGAGAAAAAGAGATTAACTTATGACATCGAAATCCCGGCTACTGACTTTTCATATACCAGGGCTTATAAAAATCTTTCAGGAATTGACGGCAAAAAATTTCCTTCACTGTTTTCATCTTCTAAATTAAGCGAAGAAAGGAAAACGCTTTTAAAAATGGAAGTAATGAACCTTGGTGTTGAAGTTCATCAGACTGCGGTTGAATCTGAGTTTCTGGAATTAGGCAGGGACCTTACTTCATATATTGTTACCCAGGTTATGAAGAAAGCCGGCTTGACGGACTGCTTTCAATTTGTTTACCCGATTTGTGAAGATTACATTCTGAATAAATGCTTTGAAGTTAAAATTGATGATATTGAAAAAGAAGAATTAAGGAAGGTTCTGCGAGAACTCTCAATTCAGGAGGCTATCATCGAACTATTGGCAAAAGAAATAGGGAAAGCTACAGTTGAGAAAAAACAGGTAAAAGTCAAAGGAAAAAGCATAAAGCTATCAGATACACCAAAATTCACCTGGAGGAGGGGGCACATCAGATTAAAGAAAACCGTTTTTAATTTCGTTGCAACCTACAATCCGTTTGAAGCTGAATTTGCAGAGTTTCTTGATAATGCATCTGATATAGAAGCTTTTGCTGCTTTAGCAGATATTTTCAGAATTGATTACTTGTCAAATTCTGGTGCAATCCGTTATTATTTTCCTGATTTTGTAGCAGTTCAGAAAGATGGTTCTAAAAAGGTATACTGGATTCTCGAAACCAAGGGCCGCGAATATCCCGATCTTGACAATAAGAATAAAGCCATAGAACGCTGGTGCAAAGCAGTAACAGAACAGACGGGTTTTGAATGGAAATACTTGTTAGTTAAACAAACAATCTTCAATATAGAAAAAAGGTCAACTAAAACTTTAAAGCAGTTACAAGATAAAATTAATAGTCAGACAAAAATAGAATAACCTGATACATAGGCACTAAAATATTGTCAGAGCCCCTCAAAACATCTCCAATTTAAAGCTATGAAACGAGTTTGCAAAGTCGGAATTTGGAATGAAATTGCTAAAAAAAGGCAACTAAACAGAAACTGGATGAATAATCCGGTCCGACCTGAATTCTCTGTGGCTTCGCCATCTGCCCCCCATCCCGAAGTAATCCAAGCTACCCCTTCCCGGGATTCCAGGCCACCCGGGGGGAGAATTTGCAACGAAGAGCTGTGTTATTTTGGCTGCAGAATGTTTCTGGTTTCTAAATACCATCATAACCAGCCTGTTTGCACTGCCAGGAACATTCCCCGAAAATCTGGTTATTCAGGAATTTGACAGATTATACATCTTTCTAAAAATGTATTTACAAATGAAAAATCGATAAAAAAATTATATTTGTATAACCTGTGGTTGAAAATCAGGGAGTATTAAAAATTAATATATCTTTAATCTAATTTGAATTAGTTCTTTTAATCGTATTTTACATTTCATCAAATGGTTTTAAATGAAAATTATCAATACATTAAGAAACTTGGTGAAGGTGGATTTGGTGAAGTAGTCCTTGCTAAGGATGTTTTATCAGGCCGATTGGTTGCTATTAAATGGTTAAAAGAAACAAATTGGCAAAAGCAAGATTCGATTTTAAGAGAGATAAAAACAATATCAGAATTCCTTGATCCACATATTGTAATCTTCTATCATCATTTTAAACTTGGGGCGAATATACTTCTTGTAATGGAGTATTGTGAGAACGGCAGCCTACGCTCGAAGCTTATCAATCCAATACCACCTCCAGTAGCACTTCCATGGTTTGAAATTCTGGCAGAGACTCTTCACAAGGTGCATTTGAAAGGAATAACGCATCACGATATTAAACCAGATAACATACTGTTCAATAAAAATGAAGAAGTAAAAATCTCCGACTTTGGAATTGCAAATACGTTTTGTGGCACAAGCTGTTATATGGCACCTGAACTATTTATAAGTAATCTTAAAGACTATAATGATCCCCGAATAGATATATTCGCTCTTGGCGTAACAATGCTTGAAACACTTATCAGTAGAAATCCGTTTATTGGTAAAACTCCTGCCCAAATCTCTCAGACCATCAGGGATAAAAAATTACCAATACAAAATTACCCTTTGTGGCTGCAAAATATCATTTATAAATCATTGGATCCGACTCCTGAATTTCGGTTTCAAACAGGTAAAGACATGGCTGAAGCAATTAAATCTCAATATGCACCAGCTATTCTTGATACTAAACTTCTCAAGTCAGGAGAACTTGCTGAAAAAGCCAACAGACTTCTAAAAAACAGAAGATGGACTCTTGCCTACAAAATGATAGAAGCTTCTTTAAATCTCAAACCAGATAATCTGAGTGCTTTAAAAACTTTGGGTGACTACTATTTATTCCAGAATGATATTCATTCAGCTCGATTATATTATGAAAAACTACTCCATTTCAATCCACGTGCTGAGGTTCAAAAGGAAATGGGATGGATGCAATTGGAAACAGGAAAATATCGGGAGGCAATTTCATTATTAAATGACTATCTATTAAGGCACCCCAATGACGTTGAAGCACATAACCTGCTTGCAAGATGTTTCTTTGAATTAGGTTTATATGAACAAACTTCTTCCTACCTGTCAGATTTGATTTCTATGTTTCCCAAAATTTCTTGTTTTAAAAGCAACCTGTTTCTTTCAATTCTTTTACAAAATCACTCTTTAGAAAACATACCTGATAATATTAAGAATTTTGAGACTGCTTTTATAAACTATAATAAAGAAGTGCTGAATGAAAAACCGAGAACATGGGATGAACACGACAAATCATCGTTAAAATCCAAATTGTTATTTCAGGACTATCGATTTGAAAAAATAGGTATCGAACGAAACAGTATTGAAATATCAAGTGATAAAATCGGAATCCGGAAAGAGTTTACTGATAGTATTATTTCAATTGGCCGATATGGTTATACTCAGCATCCCATAAACAAAATTGAAGGCTCATCAATCAGCAGGAGACATTTTGTTATTATTAATTCTAAGGGTGATGTCTGGCTATATAATTTATCGCCTTTGGGAACTTATGTAGATGGTATTAAAGTAATTAACAAAAAATTTCTCCATGGACTTCATCAGATAAAATTTGGTGCATTTGAGCTTACAATAAAATCTGATATCAGTTTACTTATTTGACACAATCAAAGTATAGAGTTATTATTCTTTGTAGAAAGCGTGTAATACTACCCTGAATAAGGGTCACTGTAACCTGTCAAGCTTAAGGTTGCCTCTAGATCACGCTTTTGTAATTTATCATTCTGGATTGTTGGGATTTCTATAATACTCCCCTGAATTAAGACCACTGATTAAGTGTAAATTTAACGTGAGTTCGACATAAAGTTAAAAAGTTAAAGCCACGGTTTCATCGATAATTTCCAGGTTAAGTGAAGGTTTTTTTGGTAGGTACGAATAAGCAATCAGACCTGAGAGTAAATTAACGATAAATCCAATCTGGCTCCGGTGACGTGTATGTTCTATGTGGCAAATATTCTTAAGTTCATCGCATACACTTTCAATCAATGCACGTTTGCGTAACAGTATTTTATCTGAAAGTAACATCAGAGAGTTTTTCATGTTTTTTCTCAGTTTGGTAATAAGATGTATCCCGTCTATGAAAAGCTTCTCAAAAAGAGATTGAGAGATATATCCTTTATCTCCGAAAAGTTTACCATAGATCTTTTTCAGAAGATTGCTCCCAAGTAATGGGTTTCTGTCATCAACGTTTCCCGGAGTAAGCACAAAGTCTAATATTTCACCCCTGTCATTTATTACAAAATGAAGCTTCAATCCAAAAAACCAGCCAATACTACAGTGCCCCCTGGCAGCAAGTACTTTCATAACTTTATGGGAATGTGCCCTCTTTATATGACATACTCTTATGGGAGATGAATCAATATATGAAATTCCTGTACATTTACCAAGACAACAGGTTTTAAGATACACAGCCAGTGGCAATAGTACCTTTTGCATTAACTCAACAAAACGATTATATGATACAACCCCAGGAAATTCTTTCTTCATATGCTTGCTCACATGATATAAATAATAATGTTTAAAATCTCTGTAACGCATTAAATGAAAATATATTACAATGGTCATCACTTCACTCTCATTCAAATTCCCCGGTTTAATCCTTTTCCGGCTCCCATCTGAAAGCTGGTGTTTTTGTAATTCGTTAATAAATACTTTGTTAAAATCATCTACATTACAAAAAATTTCTATAAGTTTGTCTTCAAAGTTTTTCATGGATTCTTTCTGTTTTTGGTTGTTACTGAATCAAATCTAGAAAGAATCCTTTTTTATAATATATTGATTATCAATTAGTTATTAACAAAACATTTCAAGTTATTAACAATCAATTATTTATATCCTGACCTTATGTCGAACTCACGTTAAATTTAATAACTTTAAACCAGTGCATTATGAAATCGAAAAGTCAAAAATATTCATCAGCCTTTAAGGCGAAAGTAGCAATTGAAGCATTATAGGAACGAGTATGATGGTCTAGTATGACTGGTCATTTTTTAAAAATATATGTGTATTTTTCAAAAAGATTGGGTACATTATAATGAATTATGCACGGTGAAGATGTAACAGATTGGAAATCATTTCTTAATGACTGGGGATTACAATTTAATAATGTAATACATATTATAAATTATCTGAATACTTATCCTTTAATTTTATCATTGCTTGGATTAAAGGACATTATAGTTCCGCATCAACTGGAATCAGTTCAAAAAGACTGGATAAACTGGTTTAACAAATTTACACATGAAATTGATAAACAATTTTTTAAGCCCTACTGGATTCCACTTATAGATAATTCGTATGATGCGTTTATTGATATTTCATCCGGAAAGTTTCCCGTTTTCGCAATTCACTATTTCTTCTTTGAACCCTTCAGATGGTATAAAGAATTTTATTTTGATGATATAACTGAAGTGTTGCTTTCACCTGATACAGGTTTCGATATTAAAAAAGCCGGGAAAAAGGCGATGCTGAAAAATGGCGAAAAGTGTCTCAATTCTTCGAAGAGCGCAGGTTACTTGCTTATTCAGGTGAACTGCCAATTGAAAATGTTAAGAGAAATGAAGTTGTCTCAGAAAACGGCAGCCAGGAAGAGATTAAAATTGAATATGCTTTAAATTATGTAAAAATTTCCGGAGTCTCATCGATAATTATTGGACTTTTGCCTTTTAACTTTATTATTAAAATAATTGATATTAAGCATAAATACGGTAGTTCGTATAATGATTCTGATGAAGCCCATTGCATCAGAGATATGGTCTTTTTTTTACGGAGCCATGGATTAGGCGGAGCCCAAAGTTATCGACTGGAATTTGAAAATTCAAAGGATAGGTATGTGGAATTCAACGATAATACAATTATAATCTTCTACATGAATAGCCATCTCCTAAAAGACTTTTTTGAACAAGTTAGGAAATTAATATTTCCGTAAGTTTCATATTGCTAATATAATAGGAGAATTAAATTGGCGCAATTAAAATGACATATAAATCTATAAAATTCATTACAGCAATCCATTTATTTATGCAGCAAGAGGAAAATGAAATCAAACATAAAAGAATAGGGTTGCAATGAATGAAAATAGTGTGTAGTGGGATTTAAACTTAATTTAATCTCAACTTTTAAGAATCCCATTTTTTGCATGAATAATCCGGACCAGCCTGATCCACCCATCCCGGCGTAATCTGCGCTGCCCCTTTCCTGGTTGCCAGGCCACCCGGGAGGCGGATTTGAAGCGAAGAGCGTTGCTATTTTGTCTGCAAAATGTTTCTGGTTTCTAAATACCAGGATAATCAGCCTGTGTGAAGGCAGGCCGGAACAGGCGCGAATCCCGAGTCCTCGGGATTGTCTTTTCCGGTCTCTTTTTCTTTAGTTACTTTCTTTTGGAGAAGCAAAAGAAAGTAACATAACTAAAAAGAAAGGGTGTCCTTTTGATAAACTCTCTTCGGAGGGCGGATCCCTCCTTCGTCCCGGTTGCCCTGGACTTCGGAGGGCAGGGCGGGGGTGCTTCGCTTCGCTCAGCGATCACTTCGCTCCAGTCCTGCAAATAAGCGCTGGCATTTCTATAAAAACAAAATATTAAACCAAGCTTTTATTTCTGAAAGCTATACCTGAGCCTGACTTTAAATATTTTTCAAAATTTATTGCTTTGTATTTATCAGTGAAAGCAACGAATGAGATAAGTTTTACAGGCCTCTTGTCCTTGGTGTAATGAACTTTACCTGAATTATGTTCTGTTAATCTTATGTCGATGTCCTTAGTTAGACCAGTGTAATATCTAGCATTTACACATTTAAGAATGTATACAAACCAAAATTCTTCCATGTTTATTACGTATTAGAAATGCAGCCAGACAAATTTATGAATTTTGTTAAACCTACAAAATTAATGTGGACTGCGTCCAACGTTTATGTACACTGAGGTCCTGATTCTGATAAGGATGGTAAGAAGGTGTAAGTCCGGCGAAGCGGGGGCACATTCAGTCAACTAAGATAAATAAATTAATTTAGGATTCAATATAAAGAAATAGCCCGCCTTCGCATAAAGCTTCGGCGGGCGGAGGTGGAGCTGGCGGGAGTCGAACCCGCGTCCAGTCATGGAGACCATATGCTTTCTA
>CAYRRM010000065.1:0-9582 GCA_964426675.1 uncultured Lentisphaera sp. | reverse complement strand
CATATTCTCCTAATTTTTTATCCATTTTTAAAAGCTCATCATTGAAGTTAAGATGGCCGTTTGTGGAACAGGACGCCCATTTATTTTTCATAGGACGTAAGTAAATTGAAACAACTTTTATCTGTAGTCGCAAGGCCCAGTCTAAAACAGCATTTTTAAAATCAGCTTTATCTTTCCAGACTGTCATTGTTATTGCCTTGATTGGGATAATATTGAAAAAATATGTTCTACAAGAGTTGTTACTTTATCAAGGTCGTCAATTGATTTGCATATTTCTATGGTCACTTTTTGTCTTGCCTCGCGCATTGCCTTTTCGCTGGAACACCAACCGGTATTTTCTTCAAGAATATTTTTTATTTGTTTGGCGATTTCTATTAATTCTGTAGCAGCAAAAGATTTTTTGCTGCTGGATATGACCGATTCTAATTCTTTGTATAAATAATATGTCAGGCTGTCTAATTTTAGGTTTTCCTGCTCTTTTTTACGGTCTTCGTTTTTCTTGATTTCATCTAAAAGCTCCTCGAGCGCCTCACTGGTTGCCAATTGACGGCTTTCATAATGTTCCTGTATCTGCTTGGCCCGTTCTGCCATTGCTATCAGAAAAGGATCACCACTCTGTTCTTCGGCAGTTTTTTCGATACTTTTTATCAGGTTTATGACCTTGGTATTGTCACCTCCCTCTTTTTGTTTGATAATGTCAATGGTTTTTTCATTGATCTCTATGATTTCATTCACTGGGGTAAGTCCATATACCTCCACTTTTTCTTTTACAAGATCTGCTGTTTTGTTCATAAATTCTTTATCGATATATGTCTTTTTGGTATAAGCATTACGCACTATCTGATATATTTCTGAAAATGTTCTGTAATTGTCTATGTAAGGTCGTAAGAATGCATCGGGGGAAATAATTTCATAGAGCATCTCGCATTCTTTATATTCTTTAAAGAATTCTTTTCTCCTTTCTTTATCGCGAAAATATTCGATAAGATTATCCACATCTTTATCGTTGAAGTCGTACTGTATCAGTTTGAGGTATTCCGGCACAGTGCTTTCCATTTTACTTTTGAATGAGGTTTTTAAAAGATCAATGTCTTTCACAATGGCATTCACCTCATCGCTATCAAAGGAAAGTGCCTTTTCCAGTTTTTCAAATATGCCGATAAAATCGAGCACAAAGCCATGGGGCTTCACCATTTCCATTGCTTCGTTTTCATATGGCCGGTTCACTCTGGCGATGGTTTGCAGCAAGGTATGATCACGCATCGGTTTATCCAGATACATGGCATAGAGAATAGGCGCATCAAATCCGGTTAAGAGTTTCTCGGTTACAATGAGGATTTTAGGAAATTCACCATATTGGGTGAAGGCTTTTCTGATTTGCCGTTCTTTCTTTTCATCAAGATGAAATTCTTTTAAGAGTGCTGAATCATTGTTATTACCGGTATAAACAACAGCCGAATACTCAGGTGGCAAATAGTTATCCAAGGCCTTTTTGTAAAGAGCGCACGCTTCGCGGTCAACAGCAACCAGAAATGCTTTATACCCTAACGGCTCAACATTTTGTGTGTAATGTTCAGCAACAAAGCGTGCAATCTTATCAATACGATCTTTTGATTTGAGAAAATTTTTAAGGTTAACTGCTTTATCCAGTATCTTGTTTAATTCATCTATGTCAGATATCCCTTGAGCTTCTGCAAGGGAAAGAAATTCTTCATCCAATTGTTCATAGGGCACCCGCATCTCATTGGGCGCAAGATTGTAATAGAGCGGCAGTGTTGTACCATCGGCAATACTTTCGGAGATAGAATATTTATGCAAATAGCCCTTTTCATCGTCCATGCCAAAGGTTTTGAACGTGCCTTTTCCGTAGGCGGTCTTGTCAACTGGTGTCCCGGTAAAACCGATATAGGTTGCGTTAGGCAGGCCTGCCATAAGATAATTACCCAAATCGCCTCCGGTGGTTCGGTGCGCTTCATCAATGAGGACAAAAATATTACTTCGGGTATTTATATTAGCCGGCATATCCCTGAACTTATGAATCATGGTAACAATAATGCCCCGATAATCGCTTCTTAAAAGTTCATTTAACCTTGCAATGGTATAGGCGTGTTCTACATTATTGATAACAAGAGACCGCAAATTCTTTATCATCTGGTCTTCCAGTTCATTGCGGTCAATCAGAAGCAGAATAGTAGGCTTTTCATGTTTTGGTGCCTTAAAAAGCATTTCGGCAGCTTTTATCATGGTGTATGTTTTGCCCGACCCTTGAGTGTGCCAGATGAGTCCCCGTTTCTTCACAGGATCGTGCGAGCGTTCCATTATTTTTTCAACAGCCTGCACCTGATGCTGCCTGAGAATAAACTTACTGAGTTCTTCGTCCTTTTCGGCAAAGAGTATAAAATTTTTGATAAATGCCAGAACCTGCGGGATAGAGTAAAAGGTTTTTACCTTGTTTTCAAGGTTTCCAATCTCTTCGGACTTCCAATTAAAAATATTTCTCCGGACTGTATTCCAGGTAACGCCATAATAAAAACCAATAGCTTCGGTTACCGTAAATATTTGTTCTGGGACAAAAAATTCCGGCGTTTCATTGTGATAGCGACGTATTTGATCGATTCCAAGCGAAATAGCTTCATCTTTCGTAGCATTTTTGCATTCTATGACCAAAACCGGAATGCCGTTAATCAAAAAGACAATATCTTCCCTGTTACCATAACGTCCATTAAACCAGTAAAATTCTTCTGTTACTTCAAAGACATTGTTTTGCGGATGTTCATAATCGATAAGAATCAGATTGCGGTCGCGGTTTTCTTCCTTGCAGTAATAGGTACCCTCATTCCTGAGATATTTCAAAAAATCCCGGTTTCCGTAGATGTTGCGGCTCAAACTATTAAAGAGCCGGATGAGGGAGCCTTCTGTATCTGAATAATTCGGATTAAATTCTTTTTTTACCTTGTCAAACAGCAAATCTTCAAAATAGAGCGAGGCGGTGCGGCACTGCTGCTGAATATTATTTGAGTCGTTGTTAAACCCGCGCCGTTTTTCTGCTTCGGCTCTATCAACATAGGTCCAGCCGATCTCCTGCGCATATTGCAGGATGCGGGATTGGACGGTTTTATGTTCGGTAGGTGTGGGCATTATCGGATCCTCGCTCTTGTTTGGATACTTGCTTTAATCTGATTATATAAATCAATTTCTTTTTTATGTTCGAATATGACAGAAAGACAATAATCAGTTTGAATATTTTCATCGAGCAACCATTTATTATAATTGATTAATACTAAAGAAACAGGGGAAGCAAGTCTGTTTTTAGGTTCGCGTTTAAATTCTTTCCATGCTTTTTGATGACAGCCAACATTTCTTTTTCTTATGCCAGGAAAAAGATCGATTTCAAATTTTTTCAGTTCTTCTGAAACTTCTCCTCCTTCGTTTTCAGAAGAAAATTGGCCATATTTATTGATAAGCACCTGAGGATCCACGGAATGGAAAAGATGAAATTCCATTCTGTTACCCAGATAACTATCGCCACGAGACGAGCGTGTCTCAGGGGTAAAAGACAGGGTAACAATGATTCTCTTATTTCCAGCCTCATTAAAAAAGATATCTGGAAGCTGAAGTGAATATACTTTAACTTTATTCAGTTGCAACTTACCTTCATCAAATAAAATTACTCTGTTATCAAAAGAGTATAAGGCTTTATCTAAAGTAGGCAGGCCAAAGCCACAGACATTTAAGTGAACATCAAGTGCTTTTCCTTGGTTTGCTTTATAAAAATCATCATCAGGGATAAACGGATAGTCTGCCCCGCAAAGAAGCATATTTATAATGAAATTGGCTGTTCGTTGTGGATATTTATTTGCAATTTGTCCGGCAATATGTGCAATCTTTGGGGATGCAAAACTTGTGCCATAATCAAACTTTATTAGATTATTGGTTGTTTGATTATTCAATAACGCAAGTTTTCCACCGATATCTTCAGAAATTAGGCCGTGATTATTGTATAAAATAAGGTTGCCGCCATACTCTACTAGCTCTGGCTTTATCATTCCATTAATGCCTGGACCTGTTCTTGTAAAAGGAGATGGTTGTTGGGCTTCAGCAATATTTGTTTTTATCTGTTCTTCACCATATCGCTCTTGTTGTACTCTTATAGCAGGAGCAATCGAACCAACGGTTAGGGCAAGAGCCGAAGTTGCAGGATTGATTATTTTAAATTCAGGTTTATCAATTAAATATTTTGGATAATTGTTTTTTATTTCATCAATAGATTTATAGACATTAAGGGGATGTTGATTTCCAGCTGAAACTATAAACACAACATTAGGAAATGTGTAGGCAAGTTCATCGATCAGTGCGGCAAGCGGTAATTGACGGGAATAGGATTTATGCCAGACTTCATCGCTATTGCCTAGAGAAATATTCACTACAAGAATTTGATAACTTGGATTTGATAAAAAACTTTCTATTGCTTCTTTTAATTGATTCTCAACCAATTTTTCAGGGTCATAAACTGCATATATCTCGCCGTTTATTGAATTTGTTTCGGCATACATTACTTTTGCAGAAAATATCCAGTTTGAAGGAGTAAACGCGTTATCTTCAATACACTTTTCGATATCGCCATAAGCTGCACACCCAGCAACCGCTGTTCCATGACCCACAGTATCTTGAGTTGCCGATTCACCAGTTTGAAAATTTTCTTCACCGCCAATACAATTTTCAAGAAGCGGATGGCTTGAAACTATACCAGAATCAATAATCAGTATTCCTGCAGCATTTTTATCGGGAGTATTTCTTGTAATTTTAGAAATATCAATACTTTTTAAGTCAAAAGAATTAAAAACTGGTGTAGAAGGACGATCTGCTCTTGCAATTTCTTTTAGTTCAATGATTTCATCAAAAACAGACCTGGTTAGTTTTACTCGCAGAAGAACAAAAGACTTTGTAATTAATTGATCTGTAATACGAAATTGATTTTCCACTGGATAAGCTTTTTTTAATCCATTTATAAAATTTTTATTTTTCTCTTCATCTATCATTCTCCATAATTCAAGGTCGATAAACTCAGGAGTATTACCTAATGGTTGATTTTTAAGTTTTTCTCCCATCTTTTCTTCTTTCGGAATATCACGGATTGTTTCAATGGCATTAAAATAATCATATTTTGGACCTTCTTCAGAACCATAAGTAGCAAGTTTTCTTTTAAACTCCCTTAAAGTTTCATCATCGCTAAATACTACCCAATATCCTTTTTTATTTTCAGCTGAAGAAATGACATAAATTCCCATGGAACCCAGAGTTTGTTCGATTGTATTAAAATCAACGCTTTGATTGATTTCTATTTCAAAAATCAAAGAAGGGCTAAATGATACCTGAATATTTTGATTTAACAGAGTTAAATGAAGTTATAATTTCATCTGCTTTATTTCCTATTTCTTGTGAAAAATGGCTCTTTTCTCTTCCAGCAGGTAACTTGTAGCCGCCTCCACCTCTACGAACTTGCCTTTGTAATTCTCCCTCAAAAGGAGTAAGAGGCAAATGGTCATACTTGTTCATCATTTACCTCCTTAATTTTATTCTTTAGTTTTTCTCTCATTAGGAATTTTTCGACCGCAGTATTCAAATCCACTTCTGTGATGTTATTTCTGGCGTCGATAATTGACAATTTCATTGCCTCTTCTGCAATCATTTTAATATCAGCAGGCGACAAACCTTCCGACTTTTCTACAATTGTATTTAAGTTAATATTTGAATCTCTTTTTAAAGGCTTTAAATACTGTTCAAATAATTTGAATCGTGTTTCAGCGTCAGGAAGTTCATAAAAAAGAACGTCATCAAAGCGTCTCCAAATTGCTGGGTCAAGAAGATGTTGATGATTTGTTGCTGCAAAAATTATGCTTGCTCCGCTAAAATTATCCAACATCTGCAGAAAATTATTAACAACCCTTTTTATTTCTCCGTGTTCGTGAGCGTCATCCCGATTCTTCCCAATAATATCAAATTCATCAAAAAGAACTATCCAGGTACCTTGTTCAATGTAATCAAAGACCTTACGAAGATTTGACGCAGTTTCTCCCAAATAGGATGAAATTATGGAATCGAAACGGATATACACTAAAGGAATGTTTAGTAAAGAGCTGACAATTCGGGCGGTATAGGTTTTACCTGTACCAGGCTTCCCACATAAAAGAATCTTTTTTTTGTAGGTAAGATTATAGGTTGCTAATATATCTGCATCTTTAAATTCTCTAATTAGTTGGTCTAACTGACTTTTTACACTGTCGCTAATAATAAGATTTTCAAGAATATCATTATATCTTTTTATTTCTAAAAGTGGAAAACCTTTTTCACTATCTCTCGGTATTGGTATGTCATTTTTAAAACGCCTTTCGGAAAATGTGGCTATATTCCCGTTGCGGTCAAACAATATCTTTTCTAGTTCTTTAGCAACCTGAGTATGCTTCATTCTTTTTTCACGCTCTATATACTCGCGGACGGTAGCAATAAAAGCTTCTTTATCATTACTATTGAATGATAGCAGTAATTGTTTGATAAGGTCGTTTGTTGTCATTTTATCACCTCCTTTAACTCCACCTCATTTACCCTCACCCTTGCCGTCATCAATTCGTGCAGCAAGGTACGAAAAAGTTCTTCAAGTTTTTGTTTTTTAGTAGTGTGATGTTCAATTTTTTGGTCAATGGTGGAAAGGATATCGACTATTTCTTGCTGCTCGGAAAGAGGTGGGAGTGGGATTTGAATTTTATTTATAAATTCTTTCAATTGAAAATTATATTTTCCATCTGCCGCTCTTGTAGCAAATTCTTTATATCTACACCATTCAGAATTTAGTAAATAATAAAAAAAATCATTATTAATCTTCTCCTTATTAGATGTGGCTTTGAATGTAAAAGAAGCAAAACCTATCTCTTCAAAAGGTAAGTAATTAATCTTTACATTTCTACCAATATTTGAAATGCTTCCACTTGAACCAACAAATATTATATCTCCTATATGAAGCCTTTTATTTTCTGGAATATTTTTGATTAAATAATGATTATATTTTGTTTCAAAATTTATGCCATCTTCTCCAATGTTGGGAATAGAAATAATAAGTTTACCATTTTGCTTATCTGCTTCCTCAGATTTTCGCCAAGACAAACCTCTTACAAATTCCGCCACTTCCCCCAGCCTCACCACCTCCCAGTTTTCGGGTATGGGGCCTATCTCGGTTTGTTTTTGGCTGGTTTCGGCTCCGCTCAACCAGCCAATGCCCTCGGTAAAGAGTTTGTGCATCATTGATTTTTTGAGCTCTTTGGTGCGTTCTATGAGTGCTTTTTCAGTTTCAATGGCTTTCTGCACCGTTGAGAGAATAGCGGCAATCTTGCGCTGCTCGGGAAGAGGGGGGAGGGGGATATTCAGTAATGAAAGCCTTGAGCTTGAAAGATTAGGAATTGTTGTAATATTTCCGTGGCCAAAATAAATGTTTGAAATTTCAAAAGCATACCATAACCAATACAGATAAAACCTTGGGTAAATATTATTATTTTTTGCCCTTAATCGATGTAAATGGTTTTGATAAAAACAGTTGTTTATAGGAATTTCCCATATAGCAGTTCTACCAATATCTCCTCCCTCACATACAAGTAAATCGCCAGTCTCTAATTTGTATTTTTTTTCTTCCTCTTGTGTAAAATGCATTGAATCTAATTCTGTAGTGTCAATAAAGCCCCAAAATACATTCGCAGTTCGTAAAAAATATTTTTGATTGTTACCTATTCGGTTTTTTTGTGATACTTGCTTGCCCTGCTGAATGCTAAACACCTCCCCCAATCTCACCACCTCCCACTCCTGTGGCAGAGGGCCGAGTTCGGTCATTTTGTAGCCATTAGCAATCTCGGTATTTGTTTGTTCTTTCATATTTACAATCCTTCATATTTGTTTGCTCGGGGTTCGAGAACCTCACCCCGCTGGTTATGAGATTTGTTAGCGTGGGTGTTTTGATCGGGAGATTTGCATTTCACTTCGCTGCCTTCGAGTGCCTCGCCTTCGAGTGCCTCAGGCGTCGGCTTCTCACGGTGGCTGAGGTTCTCGAAGCCACCGTCAATATCTCTATAAGCCATCGCTAATTTTGGTAGCAACTCAGGCGTTCCTTTGATCAATGCTTCTTTCTTTTTTCGGCTCCAACCTTGAACCTGTTTCTCCCTGTGAAATGCTTCATCTATCCTGCTATATTCTTCAAAATAAACCAATTTTACTGGCAAGCGTTTTTTAGTGTAATTTGCTCCCTCGCCTGCCTGATGCTGCGCCAATCGTAATTCCAGGTTATTGGTGCTGCCGGTATAATAGCTACCATCTGCACATTTCAGTATATACATATATCCTTTCATATTCCGATTCTTTCAATAATTCTTTTTAATTTTCTGTTAATATCAATAGCTTCCTTTTCCAACTCCTTTATCTCCTCCCATATCTCCCCGATGGGTCGGTATTCTTCCTCCTCGCTGATGTGAATATATCGGCTCGGTGAAATATTGTAGTCGTTTTTGGCAATCTCTTCTTTGGTTACAATTTTGCTAAACTTATCAATCTCTTTCCATTCTAAAAATGTAGAAGCTATCTTTTCTGTCCCTTCATCGGTGATATAGTTTTTGGGTGCGCCTTTTGCATACTCTTGCGAGGCATTGACCAAAAGCATCTTATTTCTGCGGTCAGCGGGTTTATTTTTATTCAGTAAAATTACTATTCCTGGAGCTGTAGTATTGTAAAACAAGTTTTCTGGTAGATACAAAACACCTTCTATATAATCGTTCTCGACAAACCACTTGCGAACCTCTTTCTCTTTGTTGGTATTTGCATTCCCAGAACCGCGACTTGCTGCACCCGTGTCAAGCACAACAGCGGCTTTTCCTTTTTCATTCAAACTTGCCAGAATATGCTGCATCCAGCCCCAGTCGGCACTCTGTTTGCCGGGAAATCCAGCGCCAGCAGGAAAGCGGCCAAAGGTATCGGCATCGTAATCCCTTTCGTCAAACATATCCTGATTCCACATCGGATTTGCAACTACGCGATCAAAGGTCATTAGGGAATGGTCGTGACCATTCCGTACCTCGCGGAATTTTGGATTGCGGAAGGTATCACCGATTTCTATCTGCCCCTCCATATCATGAATAATCATATTCATATTTGCCATTGCCCAGGTCTGAGGAATATATTCCTGGCCATAAAGCTTAAGGGGTTGAAATTTTGTAGTACCCTTTGCTTTCATTTTCTCGTTCAATACAAGTTCGCATTTGATAAGGAGCCCTCCCGAACCACAGCAAGGGTCATATATCCGCATACCAGGCTCAGGGTCCATAATTTTTGCCATAATTATGCCAACTTCTTTGGGAGTATAGAATTCTCCAGCACTCTGGCCACCGCCTTCGGCAAATTTACGAATCAGGTATTCATAGCTACGGCCAATAATGTCTGGTTCAACATCATTGAGCCCAAGCCGCTTTTGACTTATTTTTTCAATTAGATTGGAGAGGCGGTCATCATCAATATCCCGCACCCCGTGGGTGGTGGCGTTAAAATCTATGC
>CAYRRM010000064.1:0-9908 GCA_964426675.1 uncultured Lentisphaera sp. | reverse complement strand
TTCTTCTATTGAGTGGAAAAAGATTGCAGGCTTAAGGGATATATTGATTCATGAAAAAAATCATGAAAATTGAGAAAACAGAAATCTGGATGACATGCGAAAAACCATTGCAGTTAATTGATGGACAAGCGATCCGGGGATTTTTTGGGAACATGTATAGAAACAGACCTGAGTTCCATGGTCACATAGGAGGTAGGTTAATTTATAGACACCCGCTTATTCAATATAAAGTATTTGGCGGTTCTGCTCTTGTTATTGGTTTAAAAGAAGGCGCATATCTTCTCAAGGCTGTTCCAAAAATTGAGTACCTTAAAATTCATTTTAGGAAAAACCCCATTGTAAAACAAAACACAGTTAGCATGATGATTCCCTATGGTTTAACACAAGAAATGATCTCCTATACATTTCTCACACCGTGGATTGGTCTTAATGAAAAAAATTACAAGCATTATTTACAATTAAAACAGGAAAAAACAAACATATCTAATTTTCTTAATAAGATTCTTATTGGTAATATTTTATCAATCTGCAAATCTGTTGGTTATACAGTTGACGATAAAATATTGGTAAAATCAAAGTTAGCCAATTTACGTAGCATTGAGGTTAAAAAAGATGTACAGTTGACTGCTTTTGAAGGTGAATTTGAGACAAACTTTTTAATACCAGACCTATGGGGCATTGGTGGAAAAGTTTCGATTGGTTATGGAACAGTTAAACGTAAAAATGGAGATGAAACCCAATGAAAACAATAGAAATAACCTTTCCGAAATTAAATCACTTTTGGTTGGATTCAGGGCTGTTGGGGCTTGCTGTAATACTTGATGAAGCTAATAGCAGCATAGATAAAACAATCAACGAATCAGGCCTAACCTTAAGGGGAACAGAAGCTGAAATACAAAATGCTCTCAAAAACGCTTATAATCTCCTGGTAAAACGATATTATGACCTGTCAACAAAGAAACAAAGAGACGATGCCATTTCGTATAATTTTTATTACGATAGCAAAGAGGATAAGTTTATAGCTTTTCCAAAAAAAAAATCTGTTGGTATTGCTGAACTTATATATAACAAAGCACCTCGACCTACAGACCGTTCAATAACATGGGAAAAAAAAGAAAAAAGAGAAGTGCTTATAAATAATAAAACCGTCAAAAGAACTCGAGGCACCCTTCCATCCTCCCATGCGCATCTTCAAAAAAGGCTTGATGAATTCTTAGATACTCATGGTTTAGATGTAACGACCTCTGGTTTGCTCATTGACGGTCCTAATATGGTACAACCTAATGTAACTATACCTAATAACTTTTTTTCTACTAAAAAAGGACAATGTTATTTATGTGGAGAAGAGAGTCCTGTTTTAGAAGATGCTGGTCAGACAATATTCCCTTTTATTACTGGATCCAGTGGGCTCTTAAATTTTAATACGTTATGTGGGAAACCAGAAAAGATTTGTTGGAAATGCGCTTTCACAGGCAAATTTGCACCTGTAAATGGGTTCTATCTATCACAAGGAGACAATCTCTTTGCCTTTTTCCCATACTCTGTCTCTTTCGAAAAAATGCTGGATGTTTACAAACCTCTTCAAGACGCTAAATATGAAGATCCCAATCTCTTTAAGAATTTCAAACATCCTCTTGGATTTGAAAAATACGAAGATGGATATTTTCAGAAACCCTTTGAAGTGGCTTTTGCTTTTTTTTATACGCTATACAGAAAGGTTTTACTTCATCAACAGGAAGATAAAGATGATAATATATTGAACTGGGAAGAGATGTGTAATCTTACAATCTCAAGGGCTCCATTGGAATTTGTAGTACTTCATGCTGAATCAAAGGGGCAGACATCTATGGGCAAAATGGTTTGGCACTTTAGAGACTCTGTTTATTTCTTCAGATTGATAGAACATATTGAAAAATCTGAAATAAATATTAAAGAAGTAATGAGACTACTTATCGATTTTTCACAGAAAAATGATAACAGAACCCTTATTAGGAACATGGTGTGTGAACGAATACTAAAAAAACAACCAATACTTGATTTAATCGAAACTCATATTTTTCGCGCAGAAATAACTTATATTAAACCAATTTTTGATTTCTCTATTAAATACGAACCCATAATTAGAAAGGAGGGTAGTTATATGACTATTGATGCACAGGAAGCAGCAGTTACTCTTGGTAAAAGGATAGGGATGACAATTGCTGAGAATGGTAAAAAAGGTGACCTTTTTGCTTTAAGGAAGGCAAGACGAAAGACTGATTTCTTGAATGAATTAAACAGGTTACAATTTAAATGTGGTCTTGTAGTGCCTCCTGAAATATATGAAGGAAAGCTTACTGATGAGAATTTTATAGAATTTAAACAATTTTGCATGATAGCAGCATTAAACAGTTTTTATGCAAAAACGCAATCAAAATAAGGAGGAAAAAGCATATGAAATCAGCAAAAGCATTGACGATTACCTATTTAACCCCGGTCTCTTTTGCAAGCCTTAATGGCTCGGATAAGGAGGCAGATAATATTTCAAATATCAAAAAAATTACACGAGAGACAGAACAATTTCCCTATGTTTCAGCACAGGCAGTAAGACGAGCATTAAGAGATCAATTAGCGGTTATGGGAAGGACTCTCTCTGAGGGTGTAGCTGCAACAATTAAAAAAGGAGCAGCCACTACTCAACAAGACCCCGAAAAATATATAGATGATGACCTGTTTGGTTATATGGGGACAGAAAGTGCAAAAGAAGGTGAAAAGGGTAGTTCTACTAAACGGACATCACCTGTTAGAGTTTCTCCTCTCGTATCTCTGCATAAATATGAAGGAGATTTGGACTTTGCAACCAACTTTATGGGGGTAGAAGCAGGTGGAGATCCTAATATATTTGAGACAGAAATACATTCAGGACTTTATAGAGGAACGATACTCATTGAGTTGGATAGAATTGGGTGTAGAGAAGGATTTAAAACAGATTTGCCAAACGATGAAAAGGCGGCAAGGGTGAAAGATTTTCTAACTGCTTTTAAAAACTTGTGGACATCAGGAAGACAGACAAGATTTCTTGCGGATATATCTCCTAAATTTATTGCGGCAGCTATGCTAATCACAAAAAATCCTATATTCCTTGAATCAATAGTCCCAGCAAACGGAGGAGTTAATGTTGAATTGATTAATGAAACAGTAAAGGACTACAAAAACGAAATAAAAGCAAAAGTATTTGGTGCAAGAAAAGGATTGTTTACTAACTTACCAGAAGAAACTGTTTCAATTGGCGAGGCTTTTGAGAAAATGTTTACCTGGGTTGATGAATACTATAAATAAAGGGGGCGTTGTGTTTGCTTTTATAGTAAAAGGTTTTTCACAGACAGCCTCTTTTCGAGTGCCCGAAAGTCATACTTTTCAACAAACTCTTCCGTTGCCTCCTGTCACGGCTTTAACAGGATTAATGGGGGCGGCAGTGGGGCTTGATTTTGAAAGTGCTATGAAGTTTAGAAAACAGAATAATATTCTATTTGGTGTTATTGGTTCGTATAAGGGAGAGATGAAAGACCTCTGGAAATACAATAAAATAAAGTCTAAGGAGTCTTTGAAAGATGTATTAATTAGAGAGTTTTTAACTGATTTTTCAATAACTATTGCCATTGCTTCAGAATATCAGGCTGTTTTATCAGAGCTAAGAGAATGCTTTTGCAATCCCAAATACGCCTTAACTCTCGGTAACAGCGATGACCTTTTCAAGATTACATATGTAAGTCCTGTTGTCAAAGCAGAAAATGTTGAATGCTCAACCTTCGAAAATACGGTTCTTGCTGGTGATAAGACATTAGAATACGAGTCGGCTATTGACTTAAAAAATACCCCGATCACATACAGGGTAAGAGCTCCACAGGTCTTTATTCTTCCGACCGCCTTTACTTTTAAAGGAGAGGAACGAAGAGTTAGCAAAAGAGAACAGTTTACGTTTGTCGGCTCTCCAATAAGACTAAAAAATCCTTTATCAGTCTATAAAATTGATGATACTACATTTTATTTATTATGATTTTTTATGCAAAACCAGACCAAACTTATGAAGAACACCTGGAGGCGGTTTATACTGCGTGGAAGGAGACCGTAAGTGCTAAATACCTTTTAATTGAGCGAGTTGCAAAAAGATACGATTTTTCAGTTGAAAGATTTATTAAGGGCTCTCTTTTGGCTGTTGCTTTTCACGACATCGGAAAGATGATTGAGCCTTTTCAGGAAATGATGCAGTCAATCATTTATAACAAACCTTTCGATAAAAATAAAAATTACCGCCATGAATTAGTTTCATTTGTATTTGTATCAAAATACTGGAGACATATAAACAAAGAGGTGTATTTATCCGTAATCCCTTTAGAGGCTCTTGCTGTTGTCGGTCATCACAAAAGCCTTGATTCTGACCTGACATCATTTAATAGAGAAAGTGTTCGGAGTGCACCTGCGATAATACCTGATGGTATCAGTATGGCAATAGAAATTGCCAAAAGTTTATTTGAAAAAGAAGGGTATGCATTGCCTTCTGTCGAAGAAATTAATGTATATGAAGATCCTTTTAAATCATTGTCAAATTTAATAGCAAGCGGAATCTTAAGTAAAGGAATCGAAAGAGACGGAGAAGAAAAGTGTAGAGCCATTTATTTTCTAATAAAAGGAATTCTACATTATGCCGACTGGTATGGCTCAGGGCAAAAAAATGTTACATATAGTGTTAAAAAAGACATTTCATTAGTTATTGATGAACTCAAAGAGCGTTGCAATAGGAAGGGTATAACGTTTACTGGGTTGAGACCATTCCAGTCTGCATGTAGCCAACATTCGGGGCATCTGATTGCCGTTGTTCCTACAGGCAGTGGAAAAACTGAGGCTTCTATCTTATGGGCACTGAAAAATGCGCAGGAAATGAAAAGTGCAAAGATACTCTACTTTCTGCCCACAATGGTAACGGCTAATAACATTTATGAAAGGCTATCTGATTTTTTTGGAAAAGAAAATGTGGGATTAACCCATTCGACAGCAAATTTGTTTTTACAAAATGACACTTCTGTGGAACCAGAAGAAGATAAATGGGAAAATAGACGTGATGTCCTTTTTAACCAATCCTTTATGAAACCAGTAACAGTCGGTACTATTGATCAGCTGTTGACAGCTGGATTTAATGCAGGTAGGTGGACCCTAAAAGAAACAAACGCATGCAATTCCATTATTATAATTGACGAGATTCATGCATACGACGGATGGACAATGGGGCTTATTGTTTCATCAATCAGGCATTTTTCTTCATTGGGTGCTCGATTTATGTTAATGAGCGCTACGATGCCAGAGCTGTTACAGCAATTATTGTCCAGTGAGCTTAAAAACGCGACAATTGTCAAAGAAGACACCTTCTTAAATGCCAAAAGAAGTAAATATTTTGTTTTAGACAATCATATAGATAATGCCATCAAAGATATTGAGAAAGCTGTATTAGATGGCAAAAGGGTTCTGACAGTTGTAAATACAGTTAAGCTATGCCAGGAGTTAGCTCAAAATCTATCGCATCTTAATCCAATTTGCTACCATTCGCAGTTCATATTAAAAGACCGTAAAGCAATTGAAAGGAAGATCATTGATGCACATTTTGTTATTGCCACTCAGGTAATAGAGGTTTCTCTCGATATTGACTATGATTGGCTTTTTACAGAATGTGCCCCTCCTGATGCAATTGCACAGAGGGCGGGAAGAGTGAATAGATACAGAGATCAACAAAGGGACAGCAGGGTATATATATTTAAAGCCTCAGAAAAAGGTGAAAAGATTTACAGCCAAATAAACTTTCCAAATTTTCTTGTCCGTTCCTTTGAGGCATTTAAAGATGCACCACAAGAGATGAGCGAAAATGACATTATTGGTATAGTGGAAAAAGTATATAAAGATTATCAAATAGAAAATTCTGAAGCTTTTAAAGAAGCTGTTCAGCAATATAAATCATCTCAATCTAATAGAAATATGATTTTTGATAGTCGCATCAAAGAAGATAAGCAAGAAGTTACTCGTCAAGCCAGATACGAAACGGTTTCTGTAATACCAAGATGCTTTAGAGATGAAGTGTTAAGTCTAAAACCGTCAGAACGACAATGGTTTGAGGTAAAGATCCCAGCATGGTATGCACGTAGACATAAAGAAGAGATAAAAGGAATTACTTTTTGTGATGTTGATTATGACTCTGACATTGGAGTCATATTTACTCAAGACAAAGAAACTTCAAGCATAATTATTTAGGCACGACCATGCTTGGTTTTTTGGGCACTTTTTTAGTGAATTTCGAAATACCAGACTACTGGGGCATTGGAAAATCTGTGTCGAGGGGTTTTGGAACAGTGGTAAGACAGAGTAAGTAGCCATTGACAATATGAAAAGATTATGTAATAGTAGCTATATAAATAGCTACCTGGAGGTATAAAATGAAATTTGCCAATGTGAGAGAACTTAAGAACAAGACATCAGAAATACTGAGAAGTGCAGAAAAAGAGGCTGTTATCATTACATCCAAGGGCAAGCCCCGAGCATTAATTACCGCAATATCCGAAGAAGACTTTGGAGACTATCTAATTGAAAATAATCCTAAATTTATTGAAATCCTTGAAGAAGCAAGAATGGAATATTACAGCAAAGGAGGAATATCCCTTGATGCCTATCTAAAATCCAGAGAAAAAAAACATGGAGACATTTAAGATAATACTCTCACCAAAGGCACAGAAAGACCTTGATAGATTCAGAGTTAATATCTGTAAAAAGATAAGCAAAGATATAAGGATACTCGAAAACAATCCATTTCCAAGAGGGAAAATGATTAAAAAAATAAAAGGCAAACACTCTGATTTTTATAGATTGAGAATGGATAAATATCGTGTAATTTACATGATTGATGGACAGCACGTTGTTATTTTAAGGATTTTGAACAAAAGGGATACAGAGAGGTTTATTCAGTCATTGAGCTGAAATCCATCAATGATGAATTTCTATATTCTACGAGTTATCCACATGGGTCTGGGGATGTGCAAAAGAGTATGAGAGTTTTTTCAAGGATCTTGATATGCAACTTGTAATAAATACATATGGTTGCTATTTAAGGAAAAATGGAGAGTGTTTTCTCGTAAAAAACGAGGACAAAGTATTTGAAGTATCTGTGAGGAAAGTAGATAGTATTATGATTACAACAAGCGCCTACCTATCCACAGATGCCTTGAAGATGGCCATTGAAAATAATATCGACGTCATTTTTCTCGACGAATACGGTAACCCCTATGGCAGGGTATGGCATTCAAAACTTGGCAGCACTGTCCTCATAAGAAGAAGACAGCTTGAGATAAGTTCCATGAAGGAAGGATTCGAGCTTGCAAAGAGCTGGGTTTTAAAAAAGATCGAGAACCAGATAGATTTTATAGAAAGGCTTGCAAGGCCAAGGGAGGATAAGGCTGAAAGATTAAAAGAACTGGCAGAAGGATTGAAGGAGGCAAAAGAGAAGATTGCTAATCTAACAGGGACAATTGAGGAGAGACGAGGGACGATAATGGCATTGGAAGGTGCTGCCGGAAAGATATATTTCGAAGCATTAAGCCTCTGTATGCCAGAGAGATTCAGATTCAATGGAAGGAGTCGAAATCCTGCAAAAGATGAATTCAACACCATGTTAAATTACGGGTATGGCGTTCTGTATTCAATGGTAGAGAAGGCATGCATTATTGCAGGTCTTGACCCTTACATTGGATTTCTTCATACTGATAATTACAACAAGAAATCACTTGTCTTTGATTTGATTGAGATGTTCAGGATATTTGCAGAGGAAACAGTTACATATCTATTTAGCGGTAGAAAGGTGAAGGTAGATTACTTTGATAAAGTAAAGGGTGGGTTTACCCTTAATAAAGATGGCAAGGCAGTATTGATTGAAGCCTTGAATAAAACATTTGATGAGACAGTGCGATATAGGGGGAGAAATATCCAGAAACGAAATGTAATTCAATTTGAATGCCATGCAATTGCTAATAGCTTTATCAAAGGGGGGTAAAATGATTACCTGGGTCATCTACGACATATCGAACGATAAAGTCCGCAATAAAATAGCAAGATTCTGCAAGGAGTATGGTCTTTATCGAGTCCAGAAAAGCGCCTTTCTGGGCGATTTGAATAAGAATACAAAGGATGAACTACTTCTTAAATGCAAAGAAGTTACGGATAAAGAGACTGATTCTGTTTATGTTTTCCCCATGTGTGATGATGATTTCAGAAAGGTAAAGATGATTGGAAAGGCATTCGATAAAGATTTAATTTCAGATGAAGTAAAAGCAATGTTTATATGATAGGGTAGAGGGCAGAAAATAAAGAAAATATTTAAATTTAGTTTATGAAACTCCTGCAAGACGAGATGGTATAATGTTTGAAGACTCTGATAGCCTATATTCTGAAATCTATGTTACCGCCTCTGTGTTGCTTGAGTATCTGTTCTGTCCCAGATTTATCTTTTATATGAATTGCCTCTGTATTGACCAGAATGAGGATAAACGATGGAAGGTGCTGAAAGGAAGGGAGGTTCACGAAGGAAAAGAAAGGGCAAATATAGATTACCTGAGAAAAAGAATAGGCTGTGTTGATAAGGAAATAGGCGTATATATGTCCTCTGAAAGGCATAGGATACATGGCGTTGTTGATGAAGTCTTGACCTTAAACGATGGGACAATGGCGCCCCTTGACTATAAGTATGCTGAATATCATGATACTATTTTCAGGACACAGAGATACCAGTCTGTATTCTATGGTTTGCTTATTAGAGAAAATTATAATAGGGATGTAAAAAGAGGATTTATATGCTATACAAGAAGTAAAAATATGTTGAAAGAAGTGATTATTACCGATAAAGATATTGATGAGTTGATTAAAATGATAGAAGAGATCATCGATATAACACAGAAAGGATATTATCCAAAGGGGACAAAGTTTTCTGCAGCTTGTATTGACTGTTGCTACAGAAATATTTGCGTTTGAGCTGTTCTTTGACAATTAAATAAGTTTTTCATCCTTGCATGATGTGAATTTATATATTAAAATCACTGTAAATATAGAAAGTTCTTTGAAATCAATGTGATAAAGTATGAAATTTTATGTAAAAGATGCAAAAATAAGGATATTTTTTATATGAAAAGCGCTGATTTTTCAGAAAATAAGCAATACAAAATTAAGAATATCGCGGCTATTGTAGAGGATTTTTTAAATGCGAGCTGTCGAAAAGGCAATTCCATTAAAACAAGGATTGAAACTATGCTTTTGCACCGTGAGCCGGGGTAGATATATCGTCGAAAAGGCAATTCCATTAAAACAAGGATTGAAACACACAAAGAATCATCCTGATATTGCTGCAACATGGCGTCGAAAAGGCAATTCCATTAAAACAAGGATTGAAACCAAAAGGAACAATTGCAGCACTCGCTCATGATATAGTCGAAAAGGCAATTCCATTAAAACAAGGATTGAAACTTTAATTTTTGATATATGTCTTTTTTGCCAATCAAGTCGAAAAGGCAATTCCATTAAAACAAGGATTGAAACCATAAACATTTCCATATTCGCTATCAATTGCAGAAGTCGAAAAGGCAATTCCATTAAAACAAGGATTGAAACGTAATAACAGCGGATGGGCAGGGTGCGATACAGGTTGTCGAAAAGGCAATTCCATTAAAACAAGGATTGAAACCAGTTAATTTCGAATCTGCATATAAAAAGTTTGCTGAAGTCGAAAAGGCAATTCCATTAAAACAAGGATTGAAACTGTATAATCATCAATGTATATCTCTTCCATTAATTGTCGAAAAGGCAATTCCATTAAAACAAGGATTGAAACACAATCCACTCGAAAA
>CAYRRM010000063.1:0-10094 GCA_964426675.1 uncultured Lentisphaera sp. | reverse complement strand
AAAGAAAAGATTTTAAAAATTATAGAGAGAGAAAATTTTATACCTGATAGTAGAGTGGTTTATCTTAAAAAATTGAAGACAAAAAAAATAGGTCTTATCATCCCGGATATTCTTAATCCAATCTATTCACTTACAGTTAAAGTTATTCATGATTATTCAAAGGAAAATGGTTATCACTTAATTTTAGGAAATTCTTATGGAAATGTGGATGAGGAAAAAGATATTCTGGAATTGTTTGAAAGAGAAAGGGTCGCTGGAGTTATTATTGGCACATGTGAGGGAGAGGATGATAGTTCTTTAATACCTGTTTTTAAGAGAATGTTGAATAATGGAATAAAGATTGTATTTACGGGGAAGAAAAATTATGGACTTAAATTAGATGTTATAAGTGTGAATAACGCAAGCGGGACATATAAAATGACAAATTATTTAATTAAGACAGGGAGAAGGAAAGTTGGATTTATAAGTGGTGATAGGGAATTAAGGGCAACAGAAGAAAGGTTAAGTGGCTATAAAAAGTCGTTGAGAGAAAAGGAAATTGATTTTAATAAGGATATAGTGATATGTGAAGGTGATTATAAGGTGGAATATGGAAAGAAATGGGCAAAAGAACTAATAGGAAAAGTGGATGCAATTATATGTGGAAATGACTTAATGGCAATAGGAGCAATAAAGGCAATAGAAGAAAGTGGTTTAAAAGTTCCTGACGATATTGCTGTTTGTGGATTTGATGACATATTTATTTCTTCTTTGATAAAGCCATCTCTTACCACAGTTCATCAGCCAATTGAAAAAATCTCTGAAATTGCCTGCGAAAGATTGATTTTATGGATTGAAGGAAAGGTGAAAGAAGAAGAGGAGATATTGATAGAGCCGGAAATAATTGTAAGGGAGAGTGCTTAAATGGAAGAGGGAATATATAATGACAAAATTTATGGATGTTTTTTGGGGAAGAGTATAGGAGGGAGTATTGGGGCACCTCTGGAAGGAAGGAAAGAATTTTTAAAAATACCATATAAACTACCTGAAGAAATTATTGCAAATGATGACCTTGACTTACAACTTGTGTGGCTTGATATATTGAGAAAGAAAGGGATAAAAATAGATTCAAAAGATTTGGCAGAGGGCTGGGCAAATATTGATTATCCTTTTGATGAATATGGAGTAGCAAAGGCAAATTTAAAGATAGGTTTAAAACCACCTATAACTGGAGTTTATAATAACTGGTTTTGTGAATGTATGGGAGCACCTATAAGAAGTGAGATATGGGCATGTATTTTTCCGGGAAAACCTGAAATTGCAGGATACTATGCCTATCTTGATGCTTCTGTTGACCACTGGCATGAAGGTGTCTATGGGGAGGTTTTTTTGTCAGTGATGGAGTCAATTACTTTTGTTGAAAGTGATATAGAAAAACTGATTGAAAAAAGTTGTGAGTATCTTCCAGAAGATTCAAAAGTAAGAAAAGTGAACGAGATGGTTTTGAAACTATATAAAGAAGGGAAGGATTTGAAAAAAACAAGAGAAAAAATTTTAGAAGAGTTTGGTCATTACAATTTCACCCATTGCGTTCAGAATATCGGGTTTATAATTTGTGGTCTTTTATATGGTGCGGGTGATTTTTTAAAAACAGTAATTGAGGCGACAAAATGTGGATATGATACTGACTGTACAGGAGCAACAAGTGGAGCAATAATAGGGATAATACTTGGGAAAGAAGAGATAGAAAAACAGGTAAAGGCAGAAATAGATAATAGGATTGTTGCTGGATGGGGAATAAAAAATGTTTATGTTCCAAAAGATATAGAAGAACTGACAAGAGAGATATTAAAAATTAAAGAAATAGCAAAAAAAGGGGAAGACCTACCAAAGATAGAAAAACCGTTTAAACTTCCAGAAATAGTTGATTTTGAAAAACCATTGAAAATTGAATTTAATGTCTCAGGTATTTTCGACTCTGATGAACTTAAAATGATAGAAGAAAAGATTCTTGATGGTGAGTATAATGGTTTTGAAGAGTACACATTTAATTCAATCTATCTGCCATTGGAGAGATTTTTTAATGGGAAGAACGGAGTGATATTTTTAAAAACAAAAATAAAGAATGACAGAAAAAGAAAAATAAAAATCTTCCCTTCAAGTAATGACGGAATTAAGATGTGGTTAAACAAAAAATTAGTAATTTCTCACCATCTTCATAATAATTTTTTACCAGCACCCCATAGACCAGGAAGTCCTTTTTTTGATACAGAAATTGATAAAGGTGACTATGAAATTTTAATAGAAGTTTCTAAATGTAATAATGATTTAGAGTTTGCCTTTATTATAGCGGATGAAAAAAAACACTTAATTTATGATTTCTAAGAAGTGGGTGATGAAAAAGGTTACCTGTAGGAAGAGGGATTAAAAGATTTGGGTATTACAGATTTTAAGATTTTCAATCTTCTAATCTTTTAATCTATGGGTAGCCGCAGGATTTATCCTGCGAAAGGAAAGAGAAAGTCAAATCCCCTCACATAGAAAGAAAGATAAGAAAGAGTGAGGGGTAAAGGAGGAGAAAATGGAACGGAGAAAAAGAAAGAAAAGAAGGAGTGGTTTTACATTGATAGAGTTGCTGGTAGTGGTGGCAATCATAGCGATTTTAGCAGCGATGTTATTGCCAGCACTATCACAGGCGAGAGAGAGAGCACGTCAGGCAGTATGTATGAATAATTTGAAACAGTTAGGACTGGCAACTGCTATGTATATTGAAGATTATGACCAAAGAATTCCGTTTGCTTATGTACAGGGAGGTAGCTATAGTGGGTATGCAGATGCAAGATTTGGTACATGGTTTGCTTTACTTGCACCTTATGTAAATATGCAGGTTCAGACATGGCCTACCTCTTTAAAAATTAAAAGAGCACATCCTTTTGATTGTCCAAGCCGAAGAGGATTAGGAATAAGTTATGGTCCAAGCATCTGCACTGCTCAGGATTCTTCAGGGGGTGTACGTATTATTCCTTTTGAAAATGGAATAAGCAATCTTAAATATCAAAGAGTTAAAAACCCTTCCTATAAAGTTTGGCTAATTGATACAAACTCAAACTCTGTTTTTTGCTTTAATCCTTACCACTCTTCTTCTGGATGGTGTGATTTTATACATAATATAGGCGCAAATATATTATTTTTTGACTGGCATGTGGAATGGAAAAATGCAAATGATATAGAAAGAATGAGGACTTATTATTACAGACCAGCGTTTTGAAGTAAGAACGAGGAGGGGTGATGTATAGTTATGGAAAGAAGATGATTTTTAATTTATTAATAATAGTATTATTTTCCACTTTTCCATTGAAGGCGGATATAGTTATAGAAAAAAACACTCCTGTTTCCATCATTATTTCTGAGAATGCGAGTGAAACAGAATATTTTGCTGCTACAGAGTTACAAAAATACATTAATCTTATAAATGGGATAAGTATTCCTGTAATAAAAGATGCAAAAGTAGATATCACATCGGTTAGAATTTATATAGGCAAAAGTAAATATACGGAACAGTACCTTTCCCAATTTGACAGATCCGTTACCGGACCAGGACAGGATAGTTTTTTTATTAAAGCCAGAGATGGTCAGATAGTTCTTGTTGGTGGAGGGGATAGGGGGACTTTGTATAGTGTTTATGAATTTCTTGAACAGCAGGGTTGTAGATGGTTTATGCCTGGAAAACTTGGAGAAGTTATTCCCCGGAAAGAAAAAATAGTCATTAAAGAAGGAGAGAAGTTATATGTACCGAATTTTATTCAAAGAGAGATTACTATAGGGGATGGAGATAATATAAGTGTTGAAGAAATAATTGATTGGTGTGCAAAAAATAAAATTAACAGGAATTTTAATATAGGAAGTAGAAGAAAAGAATATTATCAATTCTGGGAAAAAAGAGGTGGGGATTTAAAATGGCAACATATATGCCATAATTATATTTTTATACTTCCAAATGAGAAATATTTTAAAGAACATCCAGAATATTATGCTTTATATAAAGGACAAAGAGTAGAACTTGGAAATGAGAAAGGCAATGTTTGCACTACAAATCCTGACGTAATAAGAATTTTTACTGATTTTGTGATTGACTGGTTTGATAAAAATCCAGATGGAGCAGTTTTCCCAATCTCTCCTCCTGATGGTTTAATAAGATGGTGTGAATGTCCTGAATGTCAGAAATTAGGGGGGATAAATTTTATGCCAGGGGAAAAAGGTTCCATGAGCAGAAGGCAAATTGTATTTTTAAATGAGATAGCAAAAAGAGTTTATGAAAAACATCCTGACAGATACTTACTCCTTCTTGCTTATCAAAATACTGTTGACCCTGTGCCTGATTTGAAATTGGAAAAAAATGTAATTGTTCAGGTTGCGCATCATGGATGTCTTGTTCATGGAATAGATAAATGTGAAGAAAACAAAAAAATGAAAGAAAGATTTGAGGGCTGGGCAAAAATTGCTCATCCTTTATCAGGAAGTCCGGGCATATGGGATTATTTTCTTTTACAGATAGATGGAATGTCTGGCTCTCCATACGCACCACTTCCATTTGCAACAACTGCAAAAGATAATATTAGATACCTAAAAAAGTTAGGTGGTAAATATTATTTTACTCAAGCAGGTCCAGTTCAAATTTATAATCCTTTGCCGTTTTATGTAATAGCAAAATTAACATGGGATACAAAAATGGATTTTGAAAAGCTATGTGATGATTTCTTTGAAAAATTTTATGGTGAATCTTGCAAACCTATGAAAGGATACTGGATGTTGCTTGAAAATGCTGTTCAAAAATCTGATTGGCATTGTACTAAGTGGCAGGATTTAACTCTTCCCTCTCCAAAAGTTTTTACTCCAGAAGTTTTGCAGAAGGCAGAAAAATATCTTGAAGAAGCAGAAAGAATTGCAAAGAATGAGATTATAAAACAGAGAATAGGACTTGTCCGTAAATCTTTTGAATATGTTAAATCTATTGTAGGACAAAAAAAGGAATGGAGATTAAAAAGGGAAAAGGATTATTATGAGATAAATACAGAAGGAACGCCCGAAGATGAAGATTTTTTAAAAAAATTGATTGTTCAAGGAGAACAATATGGTGACCCTGATGGTTCTATAAAAAGAATGATTTTCAGAATTAAAAAGAGAAAGGAACCTGTTATCAACTTAGAAAATGAAAGAATTTTGGTTTCTGTTATTCCTGGAATTGGTGGAAGAATAATAAGATTAGTTGACAAAAAAACAGGTATAAATTATATGAGAGAGCCATTAGAAGAAAATTATCTTTCTGATATAGGTTCTTTTTATTTTGATTATGGTGGTTATGAAGAATACATAGGTAAACAATTTGCATCACCGGGCTGGGAAGAAGAATTTCAATATTCCATTGTAGAAAATGATAGACAAAAAAGAATCATATTAACAACAGATATTCAGGATTTTAACTTAGAAAGAACTATCAGTATTGAAAAAGGTACCTCTCCAGAAATATCTATTCAGTCAAAACTTACTTATAAAGGAACTTCTTCAAAAAAAACTAAATTAAGGATTCATCCCGAAATGGAAATTAAAAAAGGAAATACAGAAAACATTTATATTTGGTACCAAACTAAGGAAGGGATATTTAGAAGAATTAATCTTTCTAATATCCTTACGGAACAGCCTTATGATACCTGGGCTGCAATTGATGAGAAAGAGAATATTGGTATAGTTAATTATTTTGAACCTGAAAATGTAGAATGTTATTTATTTTACAACCCTGAAAAAGGTTTTTTCAATATGGAACTTATGAGTTTTGAAAAAGAATTGAAAAATGGAGAGAGTATTATTATAAGCCATCGTTATAAATTACTTGAAGATGCTAAAAAGGAGTTTTTAAAACAGGAATCTATTTCGGATAATCTGGATAACACCCTTATAGAAGTGGAAAAACTTTCAGGAACTATAAAATTTGGGGAAGGAATAGTGAATAAATCTGCAGTTTTTGAAGGTAAGGAATATTTACATTATGATGCAAAAAATACAATTAAAGGAAATGCAGGAACAATTGAAATGTGGATAAAACCATATAAAGATGCTGAAGAAATTGAATTTGAACCATTAATCAGTATCGGGAATAATGCCCCTTCCTGGTTTTTAATTTCTTTAAACAAAGGAACATTAGGGTTTCTTTACAAAAAAGGACAAAAGCCATTTCAGAAAGAAGAAGAGTTTTATTCAAATTTATCTGTGAATATAAAAAACTGGAAAAAGATGGAATGGCATCATATAGGAATTGTCTGGGCTAATCTCGAAAGAGCAAAAAGCATTGTACAAATATATATAGATGGAGAGTTGAAGGAGAGCAGATATAATATGAATATAGGAGAGGATTTAGAAGGAGATGTTTTAGGAATAGGATGTAATACCGCTGGAATGTTGAGCCCTCGTTTTTGTGGAGAAATAGATGAATTAAGGATATCTAATCATCCAAAAACAAAAAAAGAAATTTTTGAAAGTTATGAACAAGGTAAAAGAAAAGAACCTTTAACTGCAGATGATGGGACACTGTTACTTCTCAATTTTGATGGAAAAATAACCACTGGTATTTCTAAAAGCATTGAGAAAATTTCTAAGGAAAAAATAAGATTTTATGTAGAAGAATTATTGAAAGATTAAAAAATATTAAAATGGAAAATAATAAAATTCGATGGGAAATGGGAGTGGGCCTTGGATATAATGGAAATAAATCAGAAGCAAAGAGAAAATTAGATTATATTGTTGAATTAGGTTATTCTGTAATTTTAGCGAGTTTATTTAATGAAAAAGAAAGACGGCTTTTAACAGGTGAAGAAATTGAAGAATTTTCTGAAATTCTGAAAGAATATTCTGTAGAAGTATATACAACCCATGCAATATGGCTTACAGAAGAACCAAATAAACCTATTTCTGAAATTTTGCCTTTTCAAGAAAGCATTATAGAGAAAGCGTTTATTTTAGGTGCAAAATGTTTAACCTATCACTTTGGTTTATGCAAAGGTTTGCAGGAAGGGGAAGATTTTGCTTTTGGGAAGTGTTTAAATAGATATAAAGTTTCTTTAGAAGATTTCAGAAAATTAAGTATTTATGCTTTGAAAGAAACTTGCAGGAAGGCAAAAAAATATGGAATAACTGTAACAATTGAGAATTTACCTGCTGGATGTCTTTGTGATTTAGGGACAACAGTTAAAGACCTTCTTGAAATTATAAAAGAAGTTGATGAACAAAACCTTGGGATATGTTTTGACTCCGGTCATGCTTTTATTTCAGGGTTGAATTTATTTAAAGAATTATCAAAAATCGGGGGGTACCTTTTTGAGACACATTTTCATGATAATATTGGAAGAATCTCAGACCAGAATATTATAAATGACCTTCATCAGCCAGTTGGTATTGGAATAATTAACTGGATAGAAGTAATAACAGGTTTAAAAACGATAAATTTTTCAAAACCGGTAGTTTTTGAGATAAGTTCTGATGAAAACACACTTACTGTGAATAAACTTAACTGGGAAAGATTTTTAAAAATTTATGAAGAGAAATTTTCAAAATGGGAGTTTTAAAATATTAAAGAAAAAATATATTTGTGGGCGCAAAAAGAAGAGATGCAGAATAATAGGTGGGGTTTACCGGAAAAATCAAAGATTTCTCCTGTTGATGCGTGCAAATATCTTGGCATAGAAAACATAATATTTGTAAGAGAATTTGGAAAACCAGAGCCATCTGAGTATGAAAAATATGCAGAAAGTTTTAAAGAATTAAAAAAAGTTGTATGGAGTGTTGTGGGAGCAGTATATTTTTTTTCAAGGATGACTCTACTCAACGATTTCAGAAACAGATGGCGAATTTGACCTGACAAAATCTTTGGGGGGTATAATGAAAGTGTGGTATAACATAAAAGAAAGTTGGAAAATAAAAAGGTAAAATTAAAACAATGAGTTTCAATATTTACGTCAGAAATGGGTAAGAGAATGGGATATAATAGAATTAAACAGTTATTGACAGACCCTGTAAGGGAAGAACTTATAAAAGAAGAAAAAATTTCTTTTGAAAAAATAATTAATAAATTCCCTCTTTTAAAAGGAGAACCTGCTTTTGACCCTGAACTAATTAAAGTTAATATAAAAAAATTGAAAACTATTCCTGAAATTGATACAGGTATTCCTTGTTTAGATAAAGCAATTAAAATAGGACTTGCCCATATTGATGTTACTTTTCAGGGAGACCATCCAAAATATGGAGTAAAAAGTTATGCACAAAATAGACATGATGGATTTCCACCAACAATAATTTCAGCAGTTGATGCTTTAACTTTATGGGGAATTAATGATAGAGCAAAACAGATTTTCAAGTATTATATTTTAAATTTTATAAAAGAAGATGGGACTATAAATTACTATGGGCCTTCAATAAGTGAATATGGTCAGTTGCTTAATATATCTTACTTACTTCTTGAAAGAGCGGGGGAAGAAAACTGGTGGAAGGATTGTTTTCCAAAATTAAATAAACTTGCTTTTTATTTATATGGATTATGGGAAGAAGCGCAGAAAGAAGATGGATTAATTGAAGGAGGACCTGAAGCAGATGAAATTGAACTTTATAATAGAACAGGTAAATATTTCCATAATAATGCATGGGCATCCAATGGATTTTTAAAGTGGGCAGAGGTATGTGAGAAAACAGGGTACATTTCAGAAACATTGATTTTGAATTTTAAAACTGCAGGAGAAAAACTGAAAAAAGATACATTAAATTCAATTAAAGATATCTGGCCTTCTGATAAAAAAGATTATAGGTTATCTTCCCAGATTGAACCATTAAAAAAAACAAAATATATAACAGAAACAGTAGAAGGGTCTTATACAAACTACAGATACTGGCTAGAACTATTATCAAGTGGGATTTTACCAGAAAATTTAGCAAATAAAGTAGTTGAAGCAAGATTAAATTTTGGAGGCCAATTCTGTGGAATGACAAGATTTTCAAATCATCTTGATGACTGGCCTTTAACTGATTATTTATATGGTTTATGGAATTTAGGTAGAAAGAATGACTTTTTGATTTCTCTTTATGGCCATATTTTTTATCATCAAGCAGAAGAACATCTAACTGCTTATGAACAGGTGAGTTTTCCACCAGGGAAAGAACTTGCACCATATTGTTTACCATGTCAACTTGTTGCAGCAAGAGCAGGTAGATTATTGAATAAAAAACAGGATGCAAAATGAAAGAAAAAATATATTTGTGGGCGCAAAAAGAAGAGATGCAGAATAATAGGTGGGGTTTACCGGAAAAATCAAAGATTTCTCCTGTTGATGCGTGCAAATATCTTGGCATAGAAAACATAATATTTGTAAGAGAATTTGGAAAACCAGAGCCATCTGAGTATGAAAAATATGCAGAAAGTTTTAAAGAATTAAAAAAAGTTGTATGGAGTGTTGTGGGAGCAGGATGTAGTTATGAAGAAGGAGAAATAGAGAGGGTAATTGAACTGAAGAAAAAATATAAAAATATAACCGGTGCTGTAATGGATGACTTTTTTGTGAAAGAAAGACCACCTTTTACACCTGAGGAAATTACAGGAATAAAAGAGAGATTAAATGAAAATGGACTTGAACTATGGACTGTTTTATATCAACATCAGTTAGATTTACAGGTAAAAGAGTATCTTGAAAGGTTTGACTTAATAACTTACTGGATATGGTGGTCTGAAGGGATAAATGAACTTGAGAAATCTTTTGATAAATTTTGTAAGATTGTTCCAAGTAAAAAAAAGGCACTTGGTATATATATGTGGGACTATGGAAACAATAAAGGGATGCCTCTTGATTTATTTCAAAAAGAATGCGAAATAGGATTAAAGTGGTTAAAAGAAAATAAAATAGAAGGTATAATATTTCTTGCAAGTTGTATAGTTGACCTTGGACTTCCAACTGTTGAGTGGGTTAAAAATGGATTACTTCTTTATAGATATTGATGGGACAATAACTGATAACAATCCAGATAAAAAATATCCTGACGAAAAGATTATATGGAGTAACCCTATTTTGGGAGTTATAAGA
>CAYRRM010000062.1:0-10142 GCA_964426675.1 uncultured Lentisphaera sp. | reverse complement strand
CCTCCCTGTTTTTAAGTAGATTCACTACTTAAAAGAAGGACCACGGCCTTCAATTGTCAAGGAGCGCTCTCTATAAATTTACAGAAAATATCCTACACTACGTGAAAATTTGACAGGCACGAAAGGGGAGTATAAAATCAGTTGTAAAAGACAGATTATGGAAACTTCACAAGGAGTAATTTACTAACTAACGTATCGTTAACGTACAAATAATAAAATCAGTTGTAAAAGACAGATTATGGAAACTTCACAAGGACTAATATACGAACTAACATTTTGCCAGGGTACAAATAGTAAATAGAATAAAGACAGGAGGTGCGAGATGGAAAGGAAATTTTTGAGAAGGTGTGGGTTTACATTAATAGAATTGCTTGTAGTGGTGGCTATAATAGCCATCCTTGCTGCAATGTTATTACCTGCATTATCTAAAGCACGAGAAAGAGCAAGACAGTCAGTATGTGTGAACAATTTAAAACAATTAGCATTGGGACCAATTATGTATACTCAGGACTATGATGGATATTGGCCCTACTACGCAATTCAAGAAGGATGGGCATGGGATAGAATGATATCAGATTATATTAGTTATAAATGGAATAAGTGGACACCTTCTATTTTTCATTGTCCAAGTGGAAGAGTTATGAAACAATATGGTATTGTTGCTGGAAGGTCTCGCGGTTATAGTATGAACCAATGTTTAGCACCTCTTGGAGATAAATATGAAGGTTTAACAGAAGGGACAATGACAGCAAACTGGAAGATTGGGAAGATACCAAGACCTCTCTGTTTACTTTTAGAATATAAAACTACTTTTGGTGGAATTGATTATGAAGGATATTGTGGTTATACACATGATGCAAGTTACTCTCATTTTGGTGAAACAGGAGAGTATGCATGGAGACATAATAATGGTATGAATTTTGCAAAAACAGATGGGAGTGTTGAATGGACAGCACCGGGGAGAAGTGGTAGAGGAGAAAAAATCAGGTGGGCTTGGCATCCATCTTTTGGATACTATAGGGATGGTGTTTGGAGTTTTGAAAAAGAATAAAATAAATATATCACTACTGTCCAATTAAAGTTTTGGGAAGATTTCAGGACCGACCTCCTGGTCGGGTAGAATAGTTTTCGTAAGAGATCCAGCACCCAAAATCAAGGAGGTCGCCCTGAAGTATGTTAGCCCAATATTCAACCGGATGCTAAATGTGTTGCCCCGATATGAGTTTGAGCAAGAAGCAGTCAGCGAACAAGCCAACCGATATACGAGACACTTTACCGCGTGGCAAGGCAGTTGCTGGTGAATGTTTATGCCAGATAACGGGGAAGAAAAGCCTGCGGGACATAGAGACCGGGTTAAAGATGCAGCAGAACCACTGGTATCATCTGGGTGTGGTAAATGCGGTGCGTTCCACCATCTCCTGTGCCAACAGCAAAAGACCCTATCGGATTGTAGAAAAATCTTTTTATTATCTCCTCAAGAGATGTAAAGATATTACACCCCGGCATAACTTCCGGTTCGGGAACCCGCTGGCCATTTTAGATGTAACTGTGATAGAGTTTTGTTTATCCATGTTTCCCTGGGCGAAGTTTCGGAAAAGGAAAGGGGCTTTGAAACTACATACCCTTTTAGACTTACGGGGCACAATCCCAGGTTTTCTGGTGGTGACTGATGCCAGATAGCATGAGGTGAAAGTAGCCAAAAATCTTTTTTTACCCTTATCTTTGGACAGCATCCTGGTGGTAGATAAAGCCTATATAGATTTCCAATGGCTGTATGGTCTTACGCAACAAAAGACCTACTTCGTCACCCGGGCGAAGGAGAACCTCCAGTATCAGGTAATTGGACAGCACCAGGTCAATACCAGACAAGATGTTATCTCTGATGAACAGGATAATAAAGGAATGCTTGTTTCGGCGGGCTGATATTATTGAGATGCTAAACTTAAGTCTCAAAAAGGTAGAACAACTACCAGACCTTTGCTATGAATTGAGTTTGTTCTAAAGGACTAAATTTTTATTGGACACTACTGTGAATATACTTAAAAAAATATTGTTTTTAGATTGTTTGTTTTTCTCTACAACAGTAGTTTTAGCATTTGAACCTTATGAAGGACCCAATGGTAAGGTAGTTCTTGCAGATTTTTCAAAAAATGAAATTTGGGAGGTTATTGGAGCATCAACAGTAAATTTTAATGAAAAAACTCCTGATTTAGAAACAGCAATTACATATGAAGTAAAAGAAGAAGGTAAAAAATCAGTTTTCAGACCAAAAGGATTCTTTGAAGGTAAAGGTGAATGGAGAAATAGAAAATTTAAAGGAGTTTCTTTTTGGATAAAAGGAGATGGTTCGGGGAGCTACATTCAATTAAGATTATTAACTGAGGAAGGTGAATTCCAATATCAGTTTTATCTTATTAATAATGAATGGGAATATAAAAGATTGACATGGGATAAATTCACAAATAAAGAAATGAAAAAAATAGACATCTCAAAAATAAAAGCAGTATATTTCAGGTCTACTAGAAGATTAAAAGTATCAATAGGTCCTTTAGAACTTGAACCAGGAGACGAAAACTTTATTTCTTTTTCACTTCTTGAAATTCCATCTATTTTAGCATTTTACACTGAAAAACCACCTAAAATTGATGGAATGCCCGATGAAAATTGTTGGAAATTAGCGATAGAGTATAAACTTTTATATTGTATAAATTCAAATATTCCACCTAAAGAAATGACAATGTTTAAATTATTATATGATGAAAATAATTTGTACTTTTCTGCAATCCTTGATTGTAAAGACACATCAAAATTAAAAACAACAAGGAAAAAAGATGGCAATGATGTCTACTTAGACGATTGCTTAGAATTATTTATAAATAGCAATAGAGATATGCAAACATATCATCATTTTATGGTAAATAGCCAAGGATATAAAGGTACAATTAGAAAATATTATGATAAAGTAAAAGATAGTGTAATAATAGATACAAAATGGGTAGGTAATTGGGAAGTAAAATGTAAAATTGAAGACAAATGGTATATTGAAGGAGCAATTCCTATATCAGAAGTCATGTTAAAAAAGAATCTCTATGGCGAGAGTGTCTTTTTCCAGGTCGGGAGAGAAAATCATACTTCCGGAGAATATTCCAGTGTTTTTAAAACAGACCGATTCCCTTCTTCTAAAAATTTTGGGTTACTTACATTTGTTTTACCCTCTAATAAACATCTTAAGTTTGATAATATTTATTTGGAAAAAACTACTTCGGGAAAATTTAAAATTGAAGGAATACTTTTTTCTGATACTGGTGAAAATGAATATGAAATTTTTGCTGAGATTATATCTCCTGTGGGACAAAGATTTTTCAATAAAAAATTAATAAGATTTAATGAACCAGCAAATAACTTTTCAATCACATTAGATTATCCATCAGAATGTGAAGGTGAACATAGAATTTGTTTAAAAGCAGTGAGTTCTTCTGGTATTGGATGGAAGGTATTTAAATTTCAGAACTTTTTACCAGAGACAACAAAATATGGAGATATAATTATAAACCCACATCCTAAAAATCTCCAATGGGGAGATGGTTTCTTGCAAGTTGATAGTAATTATAAGATATATTTGAGTAAAAATGCTACTGAAAGAACAGAAAAAACAGCAAAATTTCTTTCAGATGAATTAAACAATTTTACAGGCCTAAAATTTGAAATAATAAGAAGTGATACTTCTTTTAGTAATTATCCAGTAATTTCAATAGTTAAACCTGAAATCTGTTTTTCTTTCTATAATGAAAAAATCTTTATTGATTTGATAAATGAAATAAAAAATTTACAATTTGAAGGATATTCTTTATTTATTGACGAAAAGGGAATTATTATCATAGGTTGTGATGAAGCAGGGCTATATTATGGTGTTGTATCTCTCATGCAAATTGTCAAAGGTTCTTTATTAAATGAGAAAAAAAATTTAATAAAAAAATGTAAAATAATTGATTACCCTGATTTAAAATATAGATATTATCATGAATCGCCTGGATGGGGTAGGAAAAAAGAAGAAAAAGAGAAAGTTGTGAAATGGTATAAGGAATATATTAAAAATTTTGTCGCCGGGCAAAAGTTTAATATGCTATGCTTCAATATAGATAATCAATTTACATTTAGCAATCCTGATTTAAATACGAAGGCATTCATTACAAAAGATCAATATCTTGAAATAGCAGAATTTTGTAAAGACCATTTTATAGAATTTATTCCATCCCTTGAAACAGGAGGGCATTTTAATTGGGTCCCAAAGAATAAATTCCCTCAATTTTTTGAAGATGGATTTACAAGACAAGCAAATGTATCACATCCTCATTTTTATAAATTCATTTTCCCAGTTATGCAGGAGTTAATACCAGAGGGATGCAAATATTTTAATATTTGTCATGATGAATGGTGGGCGTCTCCTTCCGCAGATGTAACTGATAAATTAAATGGTATTCCAAGAAAAGAAATTTTTCTTAAATATGTTTTAGACCAATATAAATGGCTAAGAGAAAAAGGTATTAGACCTATGATGTATGGCGATATGTTACTTAAGAATCATAATGGAGATGACCCAGGAGCAAGAAAAGGACTTTATGAAATTACAAAACTGCTTCCCAATGATATTATAATTATAAACTGGTCATCAGGAGTTGACCCAGATTCAAATAAATTTTTTCATAACCTTGGATTTGAAGTAATATGTGCAAGTAATGGATTTAGACCTTGCGTTAGTGATAGAAATATTGTTTCAGGATTTGGTATGTTATGTTATGGATTCAGTTTTTTGATGTCGGGTATTGTAAATGATGATTTCACCCTCAATTATGGCTATACCTCTCTTTTAAGAACTGCTGATTATGCATGGAATATAAAAAATGACACAGGATTTCCTGTTCAAGAGTTTGAGAGAAACAAAGGAAAAAATGTGTGTGCTATAGGTTCAGTAAAACCAAATCCTCACAGAAGTTCGGCATTTCAAATTATATCATTAAGAAAATATGTCAATTCAAATCTCAAAGATATTACCGGCGCAGAATTAAAAATATCTTCTGCTAAAAATCAATTTGGGTTTATCCCTATGGAAATATTGAAACCCAAAGAAAATGAAGAGAAATCTTTAATAGTGCTTAATTCTGAAGAAAAACCAATAGATATTGAAATAAATGAACCCTTTTCTTCTATTTATTTTTTGCATGGCTGTTATATCCCAAAAGAAAAAAGAGAAGAATTCTTTAAACAATCTTCAAATTTCATCTGGGGTGTTCCTATTGCCACTTATACATTTGTTTATGAAGATAATACCTGGGAAAGAACAGAAGCGAGGTTTGGTTTAAATATCCTTGATATCTCACCTCCAAATTTACGCTCAAGGTATATGTCGGATATTAGATATTTCTGGGAAGGAGAAAATGATAAAGAACAACCAGCATTTTTATATCAATATGAATGGGTTAATCCTAATCCAAATAAAAAAATTAAGAAAATAATTTTACAGAAAACAGATACTGAAGCAATAGCTATAATTTTTGCAATTACTGCTCGCAATGTTAGATGGGAGGAAAAATGAATTATGAAATAAAAGTAGAAAAAGGTAATTATATACCCGAAAGAGTCCTTGGTGTCCATCCTCATAATGATGATATAGAAGCTCAGTGCTCAGGAACATTATACAGGTGGGCAAAAGCAGGAGCCAAAATCAAAATAATAAACACAATTGCGAAAAAAGAAGGGGGTGCTTGGAATTGGGAAAAAAAAGTAGGTGAATATATTGGATATGAAGTGGATTTCTGGAAAAATGCTCCGTCTGGCTGCAAACAATATGCTGATAGAGAACTAACTTTATATTTATGTCGTGAGATAAGAAAATTTAAGCCAGAGATAGTTATTACAATGCCGCCATTTGAACAGCATGCTGACCATATAATGTGTTATGCGGCAACTTTTAAAGCAGTATTAATGGCAAGATGTCCTTTTGATTTTTCTGCTGGTAGTGAAAATTTAATGAGACCTGAAGAACCAGGGGTTAAAGAAATATTAGAAGAAACAGAATCACACTGGGTAAAAGAAATATGGATACAACAAGGAGCACCAACACAAAACATTTGGATGATAACTCCAAATCATTATGAAGATGTTACGGACATCTGGGATAAAAAAATTTCTATTTTTTATATGTTCACAGAGGAATGTGATTTGAGGTATCTTGCTGATATATCTGAATATATAGCATTAAAAAATGGTAGAATAGCAGGTGTAAAATATGCAGAAGCATTTTTAAGAATACCGATAAAGAGGAAAAGTGAACTTGTTAAAGAATATGATGAGTGGAGAAAAAGAAACAAAGGTAAGTCATATTACGATTTTTCAAAATAGAGGCACAATAACCATAGCAGAAGTGCGGCGCGAGATGGAAAGGAAATTTTTGAGAAGGTGTGCGTTTACATTAATATACATAGCGACATAAATAATTGCGCATGATACTCTTTTCTGATACATAGAAACAGAAAGGGGGAAACCATGCGCAGATTGAAAGTTCAAGAGGTAAAGATTATGCAAATGGCAATCCGGGATGAAATTGCCAGAAGCGAAGAATCCCGGTACGATCACCGGTTGCACGGCATTCTTCTGGTTTGGCAGGATTTCAGTTGTTATGAAGTAGCGGATATGCTTGGACACAGCCCGCGCACGATACAGTATTGGGTTCAGCGTTTTGAAAAGAGCGGCTTTGCAGGAGAGAGAGCGTCCGGGACGTCCTACGAACTTGGATGAAGAGATATTGGAACAAGTAGGAAAAGACCTCCGGGATTCTCCTGTTGAATTTGGATACTCCCAAAATATGTTGGATGGAAAACTGCTTAGCCACCATCTTGCTAAAAGTTATGACATTGATATTGGTGTACGACAGTGCCAGAGGGTGTTTCATAAATTGGAATTTCGCAGGCGTAAACCAGGGGGACTTATAGCGAATGCAGACCCGGGAGCCCGGGTGGCATATAAAAAACTCCGAAGGATAGCAAAAAGGGATGATATTGACATATGGTTTGAAGATGAATGCCATTTCCAGCAACATGGTTCACGTTGTACCATGTGGGTACCTCCGGAAAATGTTGACCCAATTGTTTTGCATGCACCTACCAGAAAACATGTGGGGGTATTCGGTGCCGTTTCCCTTGAAGGTAGATTTGTATTTCAGCAACAACAGCAGTTTAATGCGGAAACATTTTTGTGTTTTCTGAAACAGTTGATTCAGCATAGGAGGAAAAACCGTAAAATGTTTGTCGTTACCGATAACGCACGATGGCATCATGCCATACATGTCAGGCCGTGGCTGAAAGAAAACAAGAATCTTATACAACTTGATTTCCTGCCAGCTTACAGCGTGGCTTTGAATCATATTGAGCGTGTGTGGAAACTTGCACGTCATCTCTGCACCCATAACCGGTATTTCTCCTCTGCTGAAATCTTGGCTGAAACCGTGTTCAAGCAATTTGCATTTTGGAGTAAAAAAGAGAACCAAACACTTGCTAAATTATGCGCAATAACTTAAGACGTCGTGTATAATATGTTAATTGGGATTGAGGTCTACGGAGGAAAGAAACCTACTTTCCCGGCAGGCAATAGTCCCTGATAATGAGTGTAAAGAACCCCGGGCGTAAGGGACCGGGATTATTTTGGACCACGGTTTAGCCAGGATAAACTGATGGGATAAAGTCATCCTGGAGGTAAAGAAAAGACCCTGGATAACCTTTGAGCCACCTGGGCAGCAGTAGTTGCGTCGCAGAAAATGTAATGGTAGCAACGATGCGCAAACTCTCAAAGCAGGAAATTGAGCGGATTTTAAGTATCCTTCAGCAAAGGAAATCCTTGTTAGACGGCTATGAGGCAATCCACTTTCATATACAGCAGAAGTGCGAATCTCAAAAGGAACCTGTTTGTGGTGGTAAGCCTTAACCGGGGTCAAAAGTCCACCAAAGATGAATAGTAAGAAGATTAACACAGACTGACGGAGGGCCTTTTTACCAAAGAAAAGAACCAAACCAGGCTCTTTCAGGAGAGCATATCCAGATTCAAAATTCTCTGGAGGGTGAGAAATGAAGACGCTGAATGAGGTCACAGAAATTTTACGGGCTCACAAGGCCGAACTGGAAAGAAAATACAGAATTAAGGAGATAAGAATCTTCGGCTCATACGTAAGAGGTGAGCAGAAGAAAAGAAGTGATATTGACCTTCTTGTTGATTTCTATGAAGTTCCCGACCTTTTTAGGTTTATAGAAATTGAGGAATATCTTAAGAGTCTTCTCGGACTGAACGTGGACCTGGTAAGAAGGCCTGTTGTGCGGGAGGAATTGCGCGACGAAATCCTGAAAGAAGCGGTGGTTGTATGAAAAGAAATTATAAACTTTTTCTGAAAGACATCCTCACCTGCCTGAACAAGATAGATAGTTTTGTTGGTAAGATGAGTTTTCACGAATTTATGCAAGATGAAAAAACAAAGAGCGCTGTGGTGAGAGAACTGGAAGTTATGGGAGAGGCAGCCAAGAATATTCCACCATCCATAAGACAAAGATATGAAGATATTCCCTGGAGTCAGATGGCGAAAACGAGAGACAAAATCATACACTTCTACTTCGGCGTTGATTATGAAATAGTCTGGGAAGTTATTAGAAAACGGTTGCCGCAGATTAAACCCGTGGTAGGGAAAATTTTGAAAGAGTTGGAGAAAAATGAGTAAGCCGTACTGAAAAAACATGCGGAAGAATTTCCACTATGGGAAATCGGAAACTACAAAACCATTTCCCGCCAGGGTCGGCTGAGTGAGTACCCACTTTTGCACTCAAACTTAGTCCTTTGAAGACACCTCTTACGACTTATTCAACATCCCCGGCCAAGTCGCTATCTTGAGCCACTCTTTTGGGCCATTTGAAAAACACTCCAATCAGTCCCCTGTTCTGCAGCAGGCCAGCAAGAGAAGAAGAAACCAACCACAAGCAGACTAAACAAAATACCACGGCCCACACTAAAATGACGCTCACCAGGCCCAGGAACAATTGAAGTCAATCAAGTAATCTTCCTTGACATTTCAAGGCCGTCTTCATATAATTGCAGTGGCAGGCGGTCTTAAACATCAGGTTTAATTGGGATTGAGGTCTACGGGAGGAAAGAAACCTACTTTCCCGGCAGGCAATAGTCCCTGATAATGGGTGTAAAGAACCCCAGGCGCAAGGGACCGGGATTATTTTGGACCAGGGTTTAGCCAGGGTAAACTGATGGGATAAAGTCATCCTGGAGGGAAAGAAAAAGCTCAAGATAACCCTTGTGCTGGCTGGCGAGCAATAATACTCTAACGGAAAATACAGGGTTAACGCCGATGCGCAAACTTTCAGAGCAAGAGATTGAACGGATTGTAAACCTTCTCAGGGAAGGCAAACCCCTGCCGGAGGACTACAGGACGCTTCTGTCTGACAGCAACAGACAGTATAATGTTCTTCATCCCAGTAAAGAGCAAGATTTATAATTTGAGCTCTTACTCAAACGCTGGGGGAGGAGTGAACAAGTGCCGATGACAACTATTGAAAAGTTTCAATCCCTTCTGCGCGAATTGTTCCGATTTGACAGTGCCGATCTAGACTTTGGCATCTATCGCATCATGAACCACAAGCGGGCGGTCATTGAGCATTTCATCGCCCAAGACTTACCCAAAGCGATTGCTGAGGAACTCCAGCGTGGTGCGTTGGCCGAACAGGCGCAGGCAGCGCAGGAATTGCAGGACGCAAAGAACAAAGTGCTGGACGCTCTGGGCGAGGACGCGCTGGACGCGGAGGGCAACCTGGCCGATAAGTACCGCGACACCAGAGCGGGCAGAGAATACTTGGAAGCGCAGAACAAAGCCAAAGGCGCCCGCTCCACCGCGGTGCTGGAAGCCGCCGTCTACAACCATCTCTACGCCTTCTTCAGCCGCTACTGGCAGGACGGCGACTTCATCTCCAAGCGTCGCTACTCCAAGAAAGAACGCTACGCCATCCCCTACAACGGCGAGGAAGTCTACCTTTACTGGGCCAACCACGACCAGTACTATGTCAAAACCGGCGAGTATTTCACCGACTATACCTACCAGG
>CAYRRM010000061.1:0-10390 GCA_964426675.1 uncultured Lentisphaera sp. | reverse complement strand
GGGAAAGCTCCGAAAATATGGAGGTAAAAAATTAGAAATTTATAAACTTACATTATTAAGATGAACAATATAGTGAAATATTTATAAATTTCAAACAATAACATTAATTTGATACTAAATGTAGAAAACTGCCCACAAATAGCTTGATTTTTATTAAATATTGCTCCAAATTGGAGCAATATTTAATTTTACGGGACAACAATATCAGGCTGATGTAACAGTAGGTTTATCATCCTTACAATATTGCACACTAAATTGGCCATTGTAATATGTATCTTAGCTCCTTTTAGTTTTAAGTAGCGGCATCTCCTCAGACCGTGGTTTCTTGCCATTGTTGCAAATCTTCTTTCTATTTTATAGCGCTTATTGTAAACTGTTTCAAATTCCATAGTTGTTACTCGTTGTAAATCATTTAATACAGCGTCATATCTTAGTGGAACTTCTAAACACCTTGATTTTCTAATAAATTTCCCATTCTTATTTTTCATTAAACATTTATCTCTAAGCTTACAACTATCACAATCTTTTCTATCAAATTTGAATACCCTAAATTCCTTATCCTTTTGACTTACTACCTTAAAGCTTGTTGAAATTATTCCATTTGGGCACTTAACTGAGTTAACATCATTTGATATTTCAAAATCTTTTAGTCCGAAATATTTTATTTCCTTGTTAGATTCCTTGTAAAATGCAATATTTGCTGTAATTTCATTATCTTTTAAATATGCTCTGTTATCAGTTGTCCCATAGACCTTGTCTGCAGTTATTTCTTTCGGTTTTATTTCAAAATTGTTTTCTATTTTTTCAACTAATTCTTTTAACTTTTTTTCATCTCCTACATTAAAAGGAGTCTGTACTGACGACAATATTATTTCGCTGTCTTCATCAACCATAATATGATCCTTGTAACCCCTTTTTATATTGCCTGGAGATTTATGAGCAACTCTTGCTTCAGGGTCTACAATACTTACAATTTTATCTTTTTCGTTATTGAGGTATTGATTTACCAAGGTGTAGCAAATATCAAAAGCTTCTTGATATTTGTTGCTTTCATTGTTGTTTTCTTGAAGCAAATCATAGGTTTTAATATACAGATAACCAAGATGTTCTTTTGTTATTTCAAAGTATTTCTTAGATTTTACATGTTCGTTTTTGTCATATTCTTTCTGTATATCATTTTCATATTTTTCTAATTGGCCTTTAGCTATCTCAAAATTGATTTTTTCTAATTCCTTTATTACTCTTTCAAATGATTTTCTCGCAAGCTTTTTCTCTGAAGGATAATTTACATTTGCAGCTACATCTGTTGAATCAATTATGTATCGCCTTGACTTAACCAAACCTTTACCGATGCATTGTTTTACAACTTCATTGAAGAATTCTTCAAATTTTTCTTCACCAACATGATTAATTCTGAAATAACTAATTGTTGTATCGTCTGGTACTGAATCATCAAGTTTTAATCCTAAAAACCAGCGAAAAACTACATCAGTTTTAGTTCTTTCAACAACTTTTACGTCTGATAGGCAATACAAATATTCAAGAATTAATATTTTAAACATCATTACAGGGTCTTTAGACTCTCTTCCAATAGTACTGTAATTATCTTTTAATTTCTCATATACAAACGAAAAGTCTACTACTTCATCTATTTCAACCAACAAATGATTCTTTGGAATTAACTTATCAAAAATTATATTATCAAATACATCAAATTGTGCTTTATTCTTACCTATCATTTTATTCTTAACCCCCAGATTTTCAACGTTTTTGATAATTTATTATACCACAATTTACCTTGGTTTTCAACGTTAATTTATGAAGGTTAAGAATATTTATGCCATATTTATTTGTTTTATTCATAGAACTAAGTTTTTCGGAGCTTTCCCTGGCACCATCAGTTTCAAGTTAAAATATAATTATCCTTACATATATATTGTACCAATATTTGCTTAAATGTATATAGTTAATATTGCATTACCTGTACATAATTGTGTATAGGTATATAAAATGAGGTCCCAAAATATTAGTCAGGGGATTCAATTAATTATCCTATTTCAGGTTATGTAGGTCTTGTTATTTTCGCCGGATTGTTCTACACTATATATGAAAAAAAGAAGCTATGACGAATTTCTAGAAACAATAGGCGAGAAAAACATATAGGTATTAATTATTTTAGCAGTTTGGATATATATTTAAATATATAATATTGGAGGAAGAATATGTATAACTTCGAATTAACAAGGGATTTTGCAAAGAAATTAGATCAAGAGGATAAACTGGCAAAATATAAAGAACGTTTTTATATAAACGAAGGTGAAATCTATATGGATGGAAACTCATGCGGATTGTGCAGTAAAGATGCCGAAGAAACATTATTGAAAGCACTCAAGGACTGGAAGGAATTAGGTATCGGTGTTTGGACTAAAGGCGGATATTTCTTGTATCAGGACAAGTTAGGCGCTATGATGGCACCCCTGATAAATGCAGATCCGGAAGAGGTAACTTGCGGAAACAGCACTACAGTCAATATACACCAGGGTATTAATACATTCTATAAACCTACACCTGAAAGAAATAAAATTATTATGGATGATATAAACTTTCCGACTGACAAGTACGCCGCAATGAGCGATATCAGAGTTCATGGATATGATCCTGATAAATGCTTAAAGGTGGTAAAAAGCCGTGATGGTGAGTATATTTATGAAGATGATATGATAGAAGCTATGACTGATGATGTGTGCATAATTCTGCTGCCATCAGTGCTGTACAGATCGGCACAGTTGCTGGATATGGAAAAAATAACACGAGAAGCACACAAAAGAGGCATATACGTAGGATTTGACCTTTGTCATTCAATTGGCGTTGTACCTCATGATTTTAAAAAAATAGATCCTGATTTTGCAGTATGGTGTAATTATAAATATTTAAACGGCGGCCCCGGGGCTATTGCAGGACTTTATATAAATAAAAAGCATTTTAAAATGCAGCCGGGTCTTGCAGGATGGCAAGGAAACAAAAAAGAAACTCAATTTAATCTTTCGCAGGAATTCGAGCATGCTGAGTATGCAGGGGGATGGCAGATAGGTACACAACCCATATTGTCAATGGCACCTCTTGAAGGTTCATTAAAAATGATTAATGAAGCAGGTGTCGAAAACATCAGAGAGAAATCATTAAAAATCACAGCATATATGATGTATTTAATCGATGAAAAACTTGCTAAGTATGGATTCGGTGTCGGAAATCCAAGAGAAGATTCTGTAAGAGGAGGACACGTTGCATTAACTCATAAAGACGCATTGAGAATTAACGAAGCTTTTAAGAATAATCATATTATTCCCGACTTCAGATATCCTAATGTTATTAGATTGGCTCCGGTTCCTTTATATGTTTCTTATGAAGATGTGTATGAAATGGTTGAAAGAATCATAAAGATAATGGAAAACAAAGAATATGAAAATATACGTGAAGTGGATAATGAATATGTTAGGTAACTAGCATCCTCGCCCATACCGAGCACACACAAAATCCCCTAATATTTGTTAGGGGATTTAAATTATCTGATAAAAATCAAAATTAGCAGCTTATTTCTCTGATTTATCAATCAAGACCCTATTATCCGGATTTTCCCGCCAAGCTAATCCGCATCCTGATGCGATAATTGAAGGAACGGGAATCAATCTGCCCTTTAGTCCTGATGTTTTTGCTACTTTTTCAAATGCCATTGCTTCGGTTGTTGTTTTAAATGTTACCAAGAAACTGCTGAAAATATTTAGTTATTTCATGGATTAATATATCAATTTTTAAAATAGATTGATAAAAAACAGTTCACAGTTAATATAATGTGATATAATAAGTAAAATATCTAATAATATTTATAATAATGATTGCTTGGAGGTTATAATGATAATTACTACTACACCCTTTATCGAAGGTAAAAAAATTGTGGACTATAAGGGAATTGTTTTTGGAGAAGTTATTTCCGGTGTTGACTTTATAAAGGATTTCGCAGCAGGCTTAACAAATTTCTTTGGAGGCAGATCAGGGTCTTATGAAGGTGAGCTTATTGAAGCAAGGCAAAATGCACTCCGTGAATTGGAAATGAGAGCAAAAAATATGGGTGCAAATGCGGTTGTAGGTGTTGATGTAGACTATGAAGTATTAGGTTCAGCAAACAATATGCTCATGGTAACAGCATCAGGGACAGCGGTAATTGTTGAGTAAAAAGGATTTTAGGCCTTTTATTTTTATATATTACTTCCATGCTCTAACCTCTATGATTAATAATTATAAGAGTATATGTCCACAGGGGACGGTTCGAGACCACTGAAAAAGTCCCCAGAAATTTAATAGTATTTCAAATACTATTTGATATTTGTTTAAGGCAAAATCTTAAAACATATTGATATTTCAATGGCTTTGGTTGATTAAAGCCCCCTTGTATGGTATAATGTATGTGACCAAACAAAACAAAAACCAAGGAGGGGGCTTATGTTAAGACAAGAGCAAAAGCAAATGTCTCTATACTCAACATTATACAATAAAATACCGGAAAATCATATACTAAAAAAAATATATTCTGTAGTGGATTTTAGCTTTATCAATAATCTATTAGAAGATAGTTATTGCAAGAACTTTGGCAGACCTGCAAAGGAACCTGAACTGATGTGTAAATTGCTTTTTCTACAACATTTATACAATTTGTCTGATGAAAGAGTTATTGAAGATACAGGATTAAATTTAGCATATATGTATTTTGTTGGAATTAATCCAGAAGAAGAATTACCTGATAAAAGCTTGTTATCAAAATTTAGAAAGCAGCGATTGGAAGAAACAACCTTAGACGAAATCATAACAGAAATTGTTAGGCAATGTGTAGAAAAGGGAATAATAAAATGTACAAGTTCTAATGTTGACGCAACTCATATAGAAGCGAACACAATAAAAAAGACTCCAGAAAGGTTAATGAAACATTTAGCAAGAAAGATTATTAAGGAATACGAAAACGAAAATAATAAAAGCTTGGAAGAACTTCCTGAAGAACCAAAGTATAAAGAAATTAAAGATCATATAGAAGCCAAGAGTGTAATGAAGGATTACCTTGAAGCGGTAATAAGCAAAATAGAAAATAGTACAGAGAACAACCGTAATGATAATACAAAAACAAAAAAGACTATAGAAAAAGCAAAAGAAATACTATCAGATCCAAAATTTTTAAATCAAAAAGGTGTACGTTCATTAATAGATGAAGATGCAAGAGTCGGCTATAAAAGTAAAACTCAGAACTTCTTTGGATATAAAACTGAATATATAATGACGACAGAAGAAAGAATAATTACAGCAGTAAAAACTGCTGACGGAACATATGTAGATGGAACGTACACAAAAGAATTAATAGAACAAACATTGAAGGCTGGAGTTAAAATTGAAGAATTTTATGCAGACAAGGCATATTTTAGAAAACCAATTTTAGACATCATAGAAGAAATAAACGCAAAAGCATACATACCGGTAAGTGAATCAGTATATAGAATTGATGAAAGCGAATATTCATATAATAAAGATTCTGATGAATGGCAATGCAGTCAAGGAAATATAACTGTAAAAAAGAAATACTATAAACATAAGGGTGAAAATGAAGCAGACAGAGAAGGATATAAATATTACTTTAATATAGAACAGTGTAGGAACTGTCCAAAGCATGATGAATGTGCTAAGAATAGCGCAAGAAAGATACTTCATGTAGGATTAAATACTGCTGAATTCTATGAGATATCACAATATCAAAAAACGGAAGAATACTTGGAGAAATACAAAAAACGGTCTTCTATAGAATGGAAGAATGCAGAACTCAAAAGATTTCATGGGCTGTCTCGTGCTAGGGGGTATGGCTTATTAAGTGTATCAATACAATCTAAGTTATCCGCCATAGCGGTTAATTTAAAAAGGATAGCTGCAATAGCTACCCTTGAATTTAGTAAAATTAGCTTAAAAACTATAATTTTCAAGAAAAATTTAAAGTTTTGTTAAAATATCAATAAATATTGGGGAAAAAGTGCCACTTTTTCAGTGGTCTCGGACGGTTCTCCGTGGACAATTGATGACAGTACCCCCGTCCCCTTGTCACGTCCCCTTGTCATATTTAATTATTAGTAAAATAATCTATCAATATTTCCTTAATATAGTTATATCTTCTTGCATAGGAGTTTTCTATGCGAATCAGTTCAAAGCCGTGTGCCTTGCATATTTCGGCCTTCTTCCTGTCTCTTAATTTTACCGTTTCATCTTCGTAGTGCTCCATACCGTCCAATTCTATGGCTAAGATGGGGATTTCCTTTTTGCCGTAGACTTTTTCATATACAACAAAGTCGAACCTGCCGGTATAGAACAAATCGCTGTATGTCAGGTTTTCCTGAAATACATGGGCAATGCTCACTTCTTTGTGGACGGTACATTTTCTTTTATTGTATAAAACATTGTCCAAGGCATGTTTTAAACATTGGAGGAATGCTTCTTCCGTCTCAGTGGAATAGGGCTTTATTCCCAAAGCCCTTGATGCCATTGGTTTTTCCGCTACCTTGCTTGCTCCCTCGGTTTTTACGTAGTTTACAAGGTCATAAACATCATCGTCATCGCCGCACATATGGTGGAGCCTTTCTATGTTTTTCTTGCTTGATAATACTAATAATTGCTCCTTAGCCCTTGATGTTGCCACATTAATTAATTCTTTGTTGTTTTTAAGCCAGGAATAGGTGTTGGGAGAAGTTTTGTCTGTAACTGCCATGGAAAATAGAATTACATCCTTTTCATCCCCCTGGAAAGCATGAACCGTTCCGCAGGTTACATCGTCAATATTGTTCTCCTTCAGCATGGATTCGATTAATTTTTTTTGGTTCACAAAAGGAGTAATTATACCTACTCTCTTGTCTCTGTTATCTTTGATATAGTCGATTATCTTTTGAGCTTCTGCGGGAGAAGTATTCTTTATATCCGTATCGTTATCCTGTACATCAACAAAAACCAAGGGTCTATCCGATTTTACCTTGCTCTTGACTTTAAGCTTACGGTTATAGTATTTTTTGTTGTTAAAATTTATAATTTTCTCGTGGCACCTGTAATGATAGCTTAAGAGTATTTCATCACTTACGGCATCACAGGCAAGAAATGTTTTGTAAACAGAATTTTTTATATAATCATATTCATCGGCTACAGAATATTTTTGCTTTAAAATATGGTTGTCTTTGGGATTTAAAAGTATTACAGGATTAAGCTGCTGGGGGTCTCCAACGAGCATTAAGCTCCTTCCCCTTAAAATCGGCACCAAGGAAACTGCAGTGTTGCACTGGCTTGCCTCGTCCATTATAACCATGTCAAAATACTGTTTTGGCTCTCCTAATTTATGGGCTGAAATATTTGTGGTGGCACATATGGGGAATACCCTTAAGAAATTTCTCAGGTTTTCATCATTCTTTAAATAGTCATTAAATTGAGTTAACCTTGACTCCTTATCATCTAAGTACAAAATTTCCAGCAAATTCTCATATTTAGGCTCGCCCAGCCTTTTTATGTGTTTGGCGGAAGTATAGTAAAGATATTTTAAAAACTCTTCTTCATCGTCAGATAAATATTTAAGGGCCTCTTCATCTGTCACTTCTCCCAATGACTGCAATTCCTTCTCTACCCGGTATAATTGCCTTCCCTGAAGGTCTGTAAGGAAAGTAAACTGATCATAGGTGTCTAATAGTTTTTCGATAGTTTCTTTTCTTTCTTTTAATTCGATTATCCTCTCATGCTTTTTTAAGAGTTCCGTAAGCTTATTGGTTCTTTCTATCTTATCACCCTTGTTTTTTTCAAGGGTCTTATCGTAAATATCCGTATTCTTGGTTCTTTCGTAAATATCAACAATATAATCAAGGCTTTCAGTTACCTTTTCATTGTTGCCCAATCGAATTATGGGAAAAGGAACAAGTTTATCCTTGTACTTTATGTTTTGAAATTCATCAAAAACATTGTCAATAGGGTGATTGTTGTAGGAAGTCAGCAATACGGTCCTGTCGTTAAAAAAAGCAGTGGTAATGGCATTGATAATGGTATTGGTCTTGCCTGTTCCGGGAGGACCTTGAATATAGGTAAGGGGATATTTCATTGCATTGTTTATTGCCCACAGCTGGTCGATGTTAACCTTTTTATTAAGAAGTGCAATGGGATATTCTTTTCTCCTGGGAGGACGCTTTACAAGTTCTCCGAAGAATGCTTTTATGGGAACAGAAGTATTATCCCGATACATTTCAATAATAGCTTCATATTCTTTATCCAAATTTATTAAAATGTCATAGCCCATGGCTATTATATAGGGCATATCGTCTACGAAAACCTTAGGATTAGACCTTGTAATTTTATCTTTTATAATTTCCTGATTCTTTTCAAAATCATCCAAGAGATGATAATCTTCTTCATCCAAATACTGCCTTATGGTTTGTTTTGTGCCTTCCACCGTAAATTCCATAGAAATGGTGGTTGAGTCTCCTGCTTTTAATTCCCTGTTTTGCACATCAAGGTAAAGTCTCTTATGGGCAAGCACATACAAGCCTTGTTTGGTATTTATGCTAAGAACATTGACAGCAAGTTGTTCAATCCTCTTTTTCCCTTGCTTGTCAGTTGCTTTTTTCTGGAATTTGCTTATTATTTCTTTAAACTGAACATCGCTTAGCTTAAAGCTTCCAGAGATGAGACAGTCCCTGTCAAAGTATTTTATGAGGTCATAATTTGATTTATAGGGTGTGGTATCTAATTTATGACAATCGGAAAGGTAGTTAAGAATTTTGAAATTAGCTGCATTATGAAAGATATTTCGGTACTTTGCCGGATTCAAGCTTATATCGTCCACTAACGCCTTATTGATTTCACAATAGGAGCCGTCAATAATCTCGGCTTTTTTAATGGAATCAATAAATATGTTCATTTCTCGTAGGGTGTATTGGAAAAGGTGAAGACCATCCACCAAAAGCATTTTTTTAATGGGGTCAATACCTTTTATATTTATCCAATATTTAGTGGTTTCTTTATTTTGATTTCTGTATACGATAGAAAGCCACTTTCCTTCGTGAACCGCCTTAAATATATTTTTGCATATATTATTCATAATGCGCCCTCTTTTGACCCTTATAATAACCAGTTATAATCCTGTCTGCAATCTAATATTGCACCCACATGTACACTTTCACCTTTATTTTGATATATAAGTAAATATCTTTTTAATATTTTTTCTATAATTGTCTAATAATTCTCTCTGTAAACATATCTATTGATGGCAGTTCTTCAGATATTAGTATTTTTATATTAATTTTTTTACACAGGTCTGATAATAAATCTTGCATATATTCATCTCTTACATAAATTGTTCTTGGCTTGCCTTGATTTAGAATAAAATCAATAAAAAAATCAACAATTTGCTGTATCTCATCATCCTCCGGCAACATTACATTATAATGCAGCATTATTCCGGTTTTGCTATCAGCAATAACGAGCAACTTTGGCATAATAGGTCTTTCATATTTCTTATCTTCAACAACAGAATTAATAAATGCTGTATCAAACTCAACTGCATTCTTTAAATACTTCTGCTTTTTCATTTTTTCAATTAACAAATCATCCTCAATAACAATAGTCATTGACCGCCTGTTGGGAATTTGCATCGGTCCTTCAAAATTTAACCATAAATCTTGCTTTTTATCATATATTCTATATAAAGAATTTCCCTCTTCAAAATCAATTTTCAAATTTTTTTCAATCATAGCCCTCAACGACATAAATAGATTCTGAAAAACATAAGTAAGTTCGATAACCTCATCCTGATCCAACATATATGGAGCATAATTAGGCTTGAAAGAATGATAATAAATCCACTGGTTTCTGCCTCTGAATTTAAGTCCAAGATCTTTTATCACTTTTAATTCCTTACTGCTTAATTCTTCTCTATCCCCAAAATAACAAGTTAGATTATCTTGATACCTCATCAATTGAATTGGCGGCATGTTTTTAGCTTCAAACAATTTAAAGAAACCATGAATTGCTTCAAATCCTTTATATACTGAAATTGCAAAACATTGACCACTTTTACCCATCACGCTGCAATAAAATGGCTCTTCATATTCCGGCAGTATGATTGTGATAATATCCGTATCCCAAAGATAATTCCATGGCTCTAATTTTTTAATGTTAATTGTTACCTTATACAATTCATTCCATTGCTCAATACTTGCTTCTTTTCTCATGTTCTCTCCTATAAAAATGTTTTCATCTACGACATATTCATGTGTTTTCTTTAATATTATAACAATGTTCCAAAATTGTCCACAATAAAAACATATGCTTACGCTCTATA
>CAYRRM010000060.1:0-10443 GCA_964426675.1 uncultured Lentisphaera sp. | reverse complement strand
TATTATTTATTTAATTTTTTTGAGATGTTAAATTTATACTATAATATAATGAGCATATATAAAGCTCTGATTTTTTCAGAGCTGTATTTTGTTTTTAAGGAGATAATGATAAAAATTCTCCTTCTTTTTTATTTGTTTTTTAACCCATTTATTTGGGAATGGTTTTCTTTTGGTTTAAAGGAGGAGTTATGAATAAATCACCAACTCCTGTGATTGTAAAAAAACTTAAGAAAGTAAAGAAAAAAATATCTAAAATAGATAAAATTAAAACTAAAAAAGCGCTTGATTTTTTAAATGAAGATTTTACTAAGGAAATAAATGATGAAGATTAAAAAAAAGTTTTTTAAGTTTCTGGAGATTTGAATGAAGAAAATTTTAAAAAATAAGATAAGGCTTACTTTTAATGATACAAAGCTTTCTGCTGATGAGTATATAAAATTTCTGGATGAGTATATGAGGTTTTTAAATTATCCAGTAAGAAAAAATAAGATAAAGGGTAAGATTTTTTTTATTTAGAGTATTTATATTTTTATAGAGAATGATGGAAGTATAGAGGCGTAGAGGAATTTATGAATGAGAAAGAGGCGATAGAGAAGATTAAAAATGTAATTTTAGATGAGTGTAACAAGGCAGGTGTTGAGGTTTTAAAGATAATTCTTTTTGGTTCAAGGGCAAGGGGTGATGCTAAAAAGGATAGTGATTTTGATGTTTATGTGGTTGTGAAGGATATTGATTTTATGGTTTATAAAAAACTTTATTCGTCTTTACTATGGCGTTTTGCTGAGGTTGGTTTAGATGTTGATATTGTTTTGAGAACTAAAGAGGTTTTTGATAGAAATAAAGAGTTTTTAGGTTATGTTTCTTATTATGTTAATAGAGATGGAGTTGTGTTATGGATGAAGAGCTAAAAAAGTGGATTGAAAAAGCAGATAACGATTTTAAAAGTGCTTTTTTAAATATGAAAGGAAGACTTTTTGAGATATCATGCTTTCATTCACAGCAATGTGTTGAAAAATATTTAAAAGCTTTTTTGATATACAAAAATGTTGAGCCACCAAAAACTCATGACATAGCAAAACTTATAAAAATTTGTATTTCTGTTGATAAGAATTTTGAGGTTTTAAAAGGAAGAGAGATTGAGATGCTTACAATGTATGCTGTGGAGTTAAGATATCCTGATTTTCCTTGCAAGGTTGACGAGAATGAAGCAAAGGATGCTATTTATAAAGCAAAGTTTGTAAAAGAGTTTGTGATGAAGAAAATAGAGGGATAGATTTATAGAGGTGTGGATGTTATGACTGAAAAAGAGGCATTAGAAAAGATAAAAGAGATAATTTTAGACGAGTGTAATAAGGCAGGTGTTGAGGTTTTAAAGATAATACTTTTTGGTTCAAGGGCAAGGGGTGATGCTAAAAAGGATAGTGATTTTGATGTTTATGTGGTGGTGAGTAATGATTTGGATTTTAAAGAAAAGCAGGTTTTAATAACCAGAATTAAAAGGATACTTGCATACATCAGAATACCGAATGATATTATATTTTCAACAGAGCATAGATTTGAGAGTTTTAAAAATTACACAGGTAGTGTCGATTATTATGTTAACAGAGATGGCAGGTATATATGATTTGTAAACAGGTGCGTCAGTCTCTTGATGGTCGAAGAGGTGAAATATGAGAAGCTTTATGGAAAATAAAGAAAATAAGCTGGAGAGGTTAGAGAAGCTATTTGATGTTAGAAAATTCTGGGATGTTGATATTAAAAAGCTTTCTCCAAAAAAAAGTGCTGATTTTGTAATAAAAAGATTTCTTGAATACGGAAGTGATGATGAGGTTAGGTCTTTGATTGAATATTACGGCGGGGAAAGGGTCAAGAAAGTGCTTGAAAAAGCAAGGCTTTCACCCAAGTCTTTTAATTACTGGGCTTTAAAACTCAATTTGCCTCAAAAAGAGGTTTTATGTATAAAAAAGCGATTGATAGAAAAACACACTCATCTCTGGAGATATTGATATCAAGAGGTTTGATTGATGAGTTCTATCTTGCAGGTGGAACAGCTCTTGCTTTACATTTAGGACACAGAATTTCTTATGATCTTGATTTTTTTTCAGAAAAGGAATTTAATTGTAAGAAGCTTTTAGAAAATTTGAGAAAAGTTGGTAGTTTTAATGTGGATGTTTTTAAAAATGATACACTTACAGGTGTTTTTAATGGAATAAAAATTAGTTTTTTTTACTATCCCTACAAAGTTCTTTTTCCTTTTGAGTTATATGAAGGGATGAGGATTGCAAGCATCTGTGATATAGGCTGTATGAAGATTGTTGCAATAGTTAACAGAGGCACAAAAAGGGATTTTATAGACCTTTATTTTATATGCAGAGATTTTTTTTCGCTTAAAGAAATCCTTGAGTTTTATACTAAAAAATATGGTGAGTTTGCTACAAATATAGTAAGCATAAAGAAAAGTCTTGTTTATTTTGATGATGCAGAGATGGATGATATGCCTGAGATGATTAAAAAAATAAGCTGGGATAAAGTAAAAAAATACTTTGTAAAAGAGGTAATGAGCTTGTAGTTAGAGAGGTGTGGAGGCGTAGAGGAGTTTATGAATGAGAAAGAGGCGATAGAGAAGATAAAAAGTGTTATCCTTGAGGAGTGTAAAAAAGAAGATATTGATGTTTTAAAGATAATTCTTTTTGGCTCAAGAGCAAGGGGTGATTCAAAAAAAGACAGTGACTGGGATGTTTATGTTGTTGTGAGAGATAAGTTGAGTTTTGATAGAACTGCAGAGCTTATCTCAAAGATAAAGTGGAGGCTTGCCCTTATGGATATTCCAAATGACATAATTATAAGGTCAGAGGATGATGCTGAAAGATATAAAGACTCTATTGGCTTTATATCTTACTATGCCCGGAGGGAAGGGATAAATATATGGATGAGATAAAAAAATGGATTTTGAAAGCAGATAATGATCTTAAAGCCGCTGAGATAATGCTTTTTGAAAAAGAACCTGTAACCGATGTTATCTGTTTCCATTCTCAACAAGCTGTTGAAAAATATTTAAAGGCATATCTTGTAATTAAAAAGATAGAGTTCAGAAAAACGCATGATATAGCAGAGTTATTGAAACTGTGTATGAGCCGGGACAGAGATTTTGAAGTATTGAATGATAAGGGGATAATAAAGCTGAGTGTTTATGCAACAGAGCTTAGATATCCTGAATATTTTTATATTCCAACTGTTGAAGAGGCAAAAGAGGCTATTGAAAAAGCTAAGTTTGTAAAAGAGTTTGTGATGAAGAAGATGGAATAATAGAAGTGTGGAGTGAAGAATAGAAGGTTGGAGAGAGTTTATGGATGAAAAAGAAGTGATAGAAAAGATGAAAAGAATTTTAAATAACCATGCGGGTTGTTTTTTAGTGTTTTTGATTTTAAGTAACCTCGTAGGTCACTCAGGGTTTGCTCAGGATACAAGCGGAGGTATGGATTTTAAGGAAAAAAGAGAGGTTGTTGAAAAAATTAAAAAGGGTGAGGTTAAATTAGATAAAAATGAAAAAAAGAAAATGCTGAGGGATATTTTAAAAAATGAAAGGGACAGCGTGACAAGAGAAAACGCTTTAAGAGAGCTTGCCAAGACAAAAGACAGCGATGTTTTGGATGAGCTTATATCTAATTTAAAGAGCGAGGATGAGGAGCTTATCTTAGCATCGCTTTCAAGCATTGTTGAGTATTCAACACATACAAAGGCAAGAAATGCTGTTTTAGGTGTGCTTTCAAATAAAAACGAGAAGATAAGATGGCAGGCTGTTATAACATGTGGTGAGATGAAAAATCCAAACTGTGTTGATGGTCTTGTAAAGATTATAAATACAGAAAAAAATGAGCAGATTATAAGAAGTGCTTTTGATTCGCTTTATAAGATAAGAACAACAAAGGCAGTAAATTCTTTGAAAACGCTTTTGACATCATCAAAGGATGAGAATATAAGGAATATGGCATCAAATGTGATAAAAGTTATTGAGGTAGAAAGGAAAAAGAAAAAATAGGTTTTATGATTCAATTGAGTAAAAAAAGATTACTATCTTTATTTAAGAATATACCTTTTGTATTCTTCTTCTTTACTCTTTTTGTCAGTGATCTTTATTCCGCTGATGCTATTATTGGGAGTGGTAGTACAGTTTTTGGAACTCAGAGAAAAATAGTTTACAACCCATCATGGGGTTACTGGGTGTTTTTCAGTGATGACTCAGGTGAGCCGGTATGGTCATATTCACCAACAGGAACTCCCGGCTCATGGTCAGCTCCACAGAAAATATTTTCAGGGACTGGTGGCTCAGGATACGGTAATGCTCCATCTGTATGGTATAACGCTGTTTCAAGTTATGTGTTTGTTGTGGTTGGACCAAGTGGAAACGGTGAGCTTTCCAATGCTGATATGACAATGCATGTTAGAAGGGGAAGGCTTCAGAGTGATGGCTCAATAGATTGGGCTGGTTCTTATTATACTCCCGACCTTGATGAAGGAACAACACCATCTAATGCTGATGAGGATATGATTAATGAGGCAAATACCGGAGCATCACCATCAATTACTCAAAACTCAAACGGTTATGTCTTTATTTATACTCCGGGTGGTGAGTCATCAGCAGGTGGATATGATTATACTGGTTTAATCGCAAATTCAAATTCTATAAACAATGTTGATATACAGAATATCCATATAGAAATTGGTGGGCGTGAAAGTGATAGATATCTGTCTTTTAGTGTGGTTGTCCCTCATGGTGGAACTGCAACTGAGGTTTGGGCTTTTTCAGAAAGTGCTAATGGTAGGGATATAACACTATATAGGGTAAATGAGTCTTTAACTTCAACTCAAATATCTGCTACTTTTTTCAATAATGCTTTAAATACAGGTAGTGCTGTTTTAGATGATAGAAAAAATGTTTCTGCTGTTGTTGATTCAGGTGGAAGACTTCATGCAATTGTTTCAAGAATTACTGATGGGCTTATACAGTACAGGTCATGTTCTTCAGCAAATGGTGTTGGAACCGAAATAACAATATCTGGGACATGGCAGGCAAATCAGGTATCTATTGCTGTTATTCATTACCCTTCAACATCACAGTCAAAACTTTTTGTCGTTTTTGAATCTACTGACTCAAACTTAATGGCTATTGAAAGTGCTCTTTTTACACCTGGTAATACTCCTGCTTCGTGGGGTTCTCCATATCTTCTTGTATCAGATGGAGTTCAACCGGTACTTTCTTATTCTACACAAGACCCTTATCCGCTTGGTCTTTTGTATACTGATGTTGGTGGTAATGTTAAGTTTAAAAGAGTACCTATATCATCTAATCCAAATCCTACATTTAGTTCAGCATCGCCTTCAACTGTTGGTATAGGTGCAGGTATTGAGGATGCTACAACTGATCCAACATACGATATTCAGATAAATGGAGGTAATTTTTTAACAAACCCAAACCCCGGTGTTTCTTTTGAAAGAAATGGTGTTCCTGTAGAAGGGATAACAATTACAAGTATTACATATGTAAGTTCAAATCGGATATATGCTCATATAAAGGTTGATCAGTCAGTTTCAGCTGGACCGGTAGATATTGTGGTTTCAAACTATGATGCAAGAGAGGTATATGGAGTTGGTGTCGTTACTATAACTGTTCCTTCTGCAAATATAACTTATCCTGTTGAACCGGTTTATTATTCCTCGGGAATTGCAGGTATTAACGGAACTGCCTCTTTTTCACCTAATGTTGGTCAAACACTTTTAAATTCTCAGCTAAGAATTACAAGAACCGATAACGGTTATGAATGGAATGGAACAGGTTATGTTAATCCTGCCATAAATGGTGAGCAGTGGCTTGGAGCAAGTGGTGGAGCAAATTGGAATTATTCTTCCTTACCTAATAACAGTATTGCACAGCCGGATGGTGTTGAACTAAAACTTGAGGGAAGAGGAAGGACAAATGACAGAGGATTTTCTCTTCCTTCATCACCTGTGATTTTTAAGATAGATAAAACACCTCCAACACTTTCTATTAATAAACCTGCAGCAAATTCAAGCTATAATTTCATTGATTCATTTGATGGTTCTGTAAGCGATTTGCTTTCAGGTGTTAAATTTGTTCAAATTCAGTTGATTGATTCTTTTGATAATATTTTTGGTAATGGCAATGACCTTTACTGGGATGGGGTTGGAAGCTGGCTTGGCTCAACAACATGGTTTTATGTTTTAAAAATCCCTGAAGTTATTCCAACAAATTTCACTTGCAGTGGTGGTGAGTGCTCAAATAAAATAGTTAACTGGCAGATAACGCAAAGTGGTTCATTAAAACTTCCAGCTTTTACGGATGGAAGACAATATCAGTTTTATTTAAGAGCTGGAGATATGTTCTGGGGTGTTGATCAACATTCATCAACATCCTCAGCAAGAAATTTTTATTACGATATAACACCTCCAACTGCAACACTTATTAATCCTCCAACTCTGATGAATGATTACAATAACCCAAGTAGGATATGGCTTAACAATTTTAGTAACCTTGTTATAAGAACGATTGATAACGTAAAAGATAATGTTATAGGCAATAGAACTGTTTATTACTGCGTTTATGAACAAGGTGGAATTGATAAAATTGGAAGCAGTTGTGCAAGTGGAAGTCCAAATTATGTTTCGTCAGTTTTTGCTCCTTCTTCTGACCCTTATGATTTTAATATTAATGTTTCCACTAATTATAAAACAGGTTTCTGGTATGGTGTAAAGTCATATGTTATTGATGCTGCTCAAAATTCAACTGGGACTGCCGCATCACCGTTAATTAATGGATATTTTTATTATGATAATCTCCCACCCAATCAATGGATAACATATCCTTCAACTGGTGCATACGGGCTTAATTCAATTGTTGATATAAAAGGAACGACTGACAAGGATAACTTAAATGCTGGTATAAATCATGTTGAATACAGGTTAGAATATCCGCCACTTTATAAGTGGGATAGCACGAGCAAAAACTGGGTTAGTCAGACTGATGCTATTTGGAATATTGCAACAACCACAACAACTGATTACTCCGTCTGGCTTACTTCTGAGGTTTATAATAATGGTAAATGGATTAGCGGTGAAGAATACACTTTAATTGTGCGCTCAGTTGATAATGCAGGAAATTATACATTGAGTTATTCTACCGTGGTGTTTAAATATGATAAAGATGCTCCGCTTACGAGTGTGACAAGCCCATCATCTGGCGCAAGATATTCAGCAAACTTTACAAATATATCAGGTACTGCTGTAGATCAACCTGATACTACAAGGCAAGCTGGTTTAAACCAGATCTGTATAGGTATTCAGAGAGCATCTGATGGAAAGTGGTGGAATGGAACTGCTCTTGGCTGGCAGGCAACAAGAAATGATCCGTGTCAGGCTGGGCTTACAAGCTGGTCTCATCAGAGTATGGGCGGTTTTTGGAGCGGAGTGCCGAATGTAGATAAATTTGACATATATTCGTGGTCTCAGGACAATGTAAATAAACCGGACTCTTCATACAGGAATATAGAATCCTCTACTACACTTAAAAGAAGTTTTGTTTATGAAATTCTTCCGCCATCATCAACAGTAACGGCGCCAGTTAATAATCAGTATTTCAGTGTAGAACCCGGTTATGAGCTTGGAAATATAACCGCATATGCTGTTGATAATCCTACATCAGGCTTTGCCTCAGGTGGAAGTATAAGTAATATGCAGATTGAGGTAAGGGACGAGCAGTTGTTAACATGCTGGAATGGAACTGATTTTTCTGGTACTTGTGGTACTGCAGGAACATGGAAGGATATGAGCCAGGTTGTGGGTAGCACTTACGGATATAATACATCAGCTTTAATGACTCAGGCTATTGATGGAAGAGAATATAGAATAAGGGTGAGAGGTCTTGATGATACTCTTGATGAGACAAATTCACCAAAACCAAATATAGAGTCATTTTTTGAAAATGGTAGAAATGAGATAAAATTCAGGGTTGATAAAGGAACTCCATCTGCTACAATTCAGATACCTAACCAGTATAATGTTTATGCTCTAACTCAGATATCAGGCATAGCTTCTGATACAGGAAGTGGAGTAAAACATGTTCATGTTGCTTATTACAGTGTGACTGCTGGAAAATGGTGGAATCCTTTAAATGGTAACTGGGAGCTTGGTGATAGTATAAATCCACCACCTGATTCTGCATTTATTGAGGCATCAACCACTACTTCAAATCCTGTTAACTGGGTTGTGACAGGTTCATCAATACCGGTTTTTTCAAATAATCAGAAATACAGAATATTTGCAAGAGCAATGGATAAGGTTGGAAATAAAACATCTTTTCCCGGTCAGTCAAATTATACTCAACCACCTGTTCAGTCTTCATATATTGAGATACAGAAGCTTACTCCTATGCCTGAGTCATATATAACAATTCCCGCTGCAGGGGTTCCTTATTACAGGCCAACTGATTTAAATACTATAACAGGTACACTTGAGGCGGCTACTACTGTTCAGATAAGAATAATAAATGAAACAAATGGAACTGTATGGATTTCAACATCAAACACATGGGTTTCCACATCAGTATATCTTGCAGGATGCAGTGATGATACTTATGTTGTTGGACAATCTACATGTGGCTTTTTTGGGGTGGATTCTATTACTGGCAGTGATTGGACAAAAGATGTAAATGGAATATGGCCTGCTGGAACGAACAAATTCAGTATAAAAGTTAGAGCTGCCGCTGATGCTACTCTTGAAACAACACCTTATGAAGAGAGATTTTTCTATATAGATGGTGATGACCCGTCAATAGCTTTGACCGAGCCAAATGCTGAGTATGAAAAAGATGTTCCAAGTATATATGGAGTTGCTACTGATATTGGTGATGGAATAGTTACAAAGGTTGAGGTTAGAATTTCAACAGCAAGTCAGAGTTCATTCTGGGATGGAAGTAACTGGGTGAGTGTTTCTACATGGCTTAGCGCAAATCCTGTTGATGGCTTTTTCAACTCAAATAATGAGCAGTGGATATTAAATACAGGACTTCCTGTTTTTGAAAATGATAAGACATACGAGGTTCAGGTAAGAGTTACTGATAAAGCAGGAAGGGTAAAAACATATCCTTCCCCTTACTTAGCTTTCACAATAGATAAAACAAGTCCAACAGCTCAGATTCAAATACCGAATGGTTCTGTTGTTTTAAACGATGTACCGTACATAAAAGGAGTCGCTTCTGATAATGGTAAAAACTCAAAGGTTAAAATAGCAATACAGCAACTTGGCTCTCCTGCCTTGTGGTTTGATGGTAATAATTTTAATGTGCTTCAGTCATCACCAAGCTGGATAGAGATTCAAAATGGTGTAAATGGCTTTTTAAGTTCGAATGCTACAAGCTGGATATATTCACCTGCATCACTTAATACTGCTATGGCTGGAGGATATAAGTATGTTCTTTTAATAAGAGCTGAAGATGTTGCCGGAAATATACAGGATACATTTGCTTTGGGTATATCATCTATAACAATCACCGTTGATAGATATCCACCTACAACTTCAATAACACTTCCTTCAGATGATGGCGATGGTGTAAGTGGAAGATATAAATCATCGGATATAGGAAAATCTGCAACAAACTCAAGATTTTACGGTGTTGCAACAGATTCATATTATTCATCAAATAATGCAGGTGCAGAAAAAACTCAGATTTCATTAAGCTATCTTTTTAATGGAGATACCTATTACTGGTTAGGCCCAACTATTGGCTTTAGTTCTGGTGCTTATGCTGAATCAAACAGGTGGCAGGATGCTTCAGGTTCAGGTGCATGGCTTTATGTCCCCGATGTCTCATGGCCTGCTGGTGATAGAGAATATCGGCTTGAAGCAAAATCAATGGATGCTACAAGAAAGGTTGACGGAAGCGGTGAAGGTAACTGGCAGGTTGTATATACTACAGTCAATTTCATAGTTGATGACATGCCTCCGAGTGTAACGATAACGAGTCCAACGGCATCAGCATTGAAAACGATAGACAGGGTTTATGTAGATGTAAGTGAGAACCTTGCAGGCTTTAACTATGGCGAGGTAAGAATAAGCACAGGTACAGCACCGAAGTATTATTATGATGGAAGCGGGTGGACTACAGATGCAAACACATGGCTTAATGGGACCAAGTTAGGGCCGACGAGCTATTACTATCAGATACCATCATCAATACTTAAAGATGACACGGTATACACAATAGAAGCAAGGGCAAATGATTATGCAGGCAATGTAACAACAATATACTCAACATACACATTTACATATGACATAACAGGTCCGCAGATAACGATAACATATCCGATAGATAATGCAGTATATTCCGGAATAAAACTTTCAACGCCGATAACGGGGAATACGGTTAATACA
>CAYRRM010000059.1:0-10772 GCA_964426675.1 uncultured Lentisphaera sp. | reverse complement strand
GTTGTACTGAATTCAAAATCCAAATTTTTCTGCAAAATTAATGAATTTGGTTAAAAAAGATATATATTTCTGCCAAGTTTCCAGAAAAGTCGCTTTTCCAACAAATAGGAGAAACAAATATAATTTGTTACTTAAGAGTTTGGACTTGGTATTGACAAGATACGAGGGAAATATGGACAAGGTAAGACGAAAATTTGTCTAAAATTAATTCTTAATTTTTTATGCATTTTTTAACATCAACTTCCCAGAAAAGATGCTTTTCTATAGAATCAAATAAATGGCATTCAAATTTTATCAATTTTGATGACAGAAAATTTGTTTATTTACAATTGATTATATTACATGATAATATTTTTGTGAAAAATAATTTTTTTGAATAATCTATTAATTTTATTTATATATTTGCAAAAATTAAAATAATTTTCTTTTTCTAATAATTTAGTTAAATATTTTATAATAAAGAAGTTATAATTTTACTTACCCATTTAATTTAACAAATATTTAAAAATATACCATGCTTCAGACTTCCTTGCTTTCTCCTATCAATAATCTTTTTTATCATCACCTGGAGATAAGAATGGTGGCAACAAGTTCGACACAATGGGAAGCTTGGTCAGGAGCCATTTTAAGAAATAATTTGTTAAAGGCTGCAAATCAAGTGATTGTTAATGACAAAGTAAATTTGCTTGAATTGATTGATCATTTTCCTTTAACAGAAATTCATCCAATGTATAAGGAATTAAAGGAAGGCTTTCCGAAAGGATATGTTATTGCCTTACCGGAAGAATATCTTGTTGCTCATTCTGAGTTATCTCCAAAGATTTTTGGACAGAAAAAACGAACAATTCTTGAAAATACACAAGAAGGATTGTATTTAAAAGAAGGAGAAATTTTCAAATTTTCCCTTTTCCTCATTGGAAATATGAGTTCTTATTATCAACATTTTATTCATGCTATTCAACTTATGTGTCAGCAGGGAATGGGACATCCTCAAGTTCCTTTTTCTCTTATCGATATTTGTGAAAAATCTTATGATGGGAAACTACATTTGTTAACGACGGGGAATAATGATCAAATTAAATCTTTAATTTATCCGATAATTTTTTCTGATTATCAATCTTTCTCTGAAAACAAACATAAAACACGTATTGAGATAACTTTCCTAACTCCTGTTGTTTTGTTCAAACAGACTATGCGAAAAAATCCTACTCTGAGTTATCAGGATAAAAGCAATGGTTTTCCAAGTTTTTATCAGTTGGTGCGGTCGGCAGTAGCTCGTATATTAAAACTGACGATGCTTTACATATCTCCTGAAAAAACTGACATTGATGAGCTTTCTTTAGCATATTTTGAAGACTGGATAAATTATGCCACCCATGCAAGCCTCGTATTGGTTGACATGTACAAAACAACATTGAAAAACACTTCCAAGAAAGAATCAGCCAACAAAATGCCACTTTCCGGCTATATTGGCAAACAAATCTATGAAGGATATTTCAATCAATTTCTGCCTATGCTTAAATTTATGGAGGCTTTAGGCGTTGGCAATGAAACTGTTTACGGGCTTGGAAGATATCTTATAAAAACAGATAATTGAATAAAAATATGAAAAAACAAATATTTCTTTTAGGAGGTCATGATTTAGAAATGATGGAAATAAAACAGCTTTTAAAAAATTTTCCAGATATTCTTGTTTTTGACAAAGGATTAAATTGGGAGAATGCCGAGATATCCAAATACGAGGAAGTTTTGAATAAATATGGTAACAAAGAAGAGGTAGAAATATATGGCGTAGAATTGCATTTTAAAGATACTTCAAAATTGCCATCCAATTACCACATTATTGATCATCACAATGAATTTAGTGGAAGACCTTCTTCTCTCGAGCAGGTTGCCGATATAATTGGCGTTCACTTATCGAGGAAGCAACAATTGATTGCAGCCAATGACAAGGGATACATACCAGCCATGCAACAATTGGGAGCAACTGCGGAAGAAATTTCGGAAATTCGTTTCCTTGACAGGCAGGCACAAGGAGTTACTCCCGATGACGAACAAAAAGCAGAAGTTTCTGTTAAGGGGAAAACCATTGATAAAGATGTTATTGTCGTAAAATCTTTGACTAATCGCTTTTCTCCTATATGTGATCGTTTGTATCCCTACAAAAAGCTGTTGATTTATAACTCCAGTACACTTGTTTACTATGGAACAGGTAAAACAAAAATAGTCAACTATTACTCAGAAGCCATTAAAAATGGTAAAATGTTTCATGGTGGCGGTGACGAAGGTTTTATCGGTACTGTTCAGAATATTTATTCTGAAGAAGAAATTATCAATATAAAAGATAACATAATCAATTTGGTCAATCAATAATACTATGAATAGTTATCACATTTTTTATTTCCCATTTAAATGGGAAAATCAGAAGATGAAAGATCGTTTGTTTGCGGAACAAACGGATTTGTCCGCCATACCTGTCAATCCTTATGCCAATTGGTTAAGAAATCCGGGACCATTAAATGAGACTGAAAAAGAACAACTTTACAATGAGAAAAATTTTTTCTATGAGTTTGTACATCCTGTTTTGTACGATAATGGGGGGAAAGATTCTATTATTTATCATTATGAAAGGCAAGAACCGCAACAACGGGATGTTAGCTATATTATTTCCGTAAAAGATAAAACGTATCAATTAAAAGTAGAAGCTATTAACTTGAACTTATATGTTACAGGCGTGGGTACCTTGATTTTTTATTTAGCCAATCATCTGAAGAATCAATGGGAACCTGATGATATTTTAAAAATAAACCAATATGGCAGACGCATTTTCCCACCTTTTTATGCCGATATTGAAGGAAGATCTGAAACAGCCAATTATATTCAAATAAAAGGGTTAAATGGAGATCCAACACTTTATAAGGAAGACTTTTCTTCTTATGAAATTCATCCTGAAACCTGGAAGCCTGCCTGTTTCATAAAAAATTTGATTCTCGATTTATCAGAAGATATTGAAATCACACCGGCTATTGATGACCGGATGTTCGTAAATTGTTGGTATGGCAATAATAGTTTGGCTAATTTTTTCAAGAATGACGATGAAACTCTCGAGCATTTTTTCCTGGATAAAAAAGAGACAAATGATTTCTGGTACAAATACATTTATGTTGATGTAAGCAGTCCAAGCTGTACAAACGAAGATATGAGAAAAAGTCTATTAAAGAGTCAAACCAATAAAAGATGGCAAAAGGAAGGAACACTTTTCGGCATGTCCCGCTATTCTTTTGTGTGTTTAACAGAAGAGAGTTGGATCCCTAAAAATATTGTAGCAGTGCACATGCGGACAATGTATTCTCGCATAGTAGAACTTATTTTGGTGCAGCGTGCTTCCCGATTGCGTTTTTCAGATGAAGTAACTCGACAGGTAAGCACCCTTCCCAAAAGAAAAGGATTAGAACCACTTGTTCTCGAGCATGTAAACTCTTTGCATAAGGAATATATTCGATTTCTTAATCAAATTCATTTCTCGGAAGTTACTGCCCAAGACCAGGGGATAGAATTGTATAATCTTCTTTATGAAACGTTGAGCATAGAAAAACATATCAAGGAATTGGATGAAGAAATTGCCGAACTGGATCAATACATCAATTTGATAGATGATAAAATACGTAACAAAAATGCCGAGATACTGAATTACATTGCTATAATCTTTCTACCGGCTTCCCTTTTTTATGCATTTTTTAATATAGGTTGTGAACCATACACCAATTTGAAAATACTTTTAATTGGGATAGGCGGTTTAACTCTTTCGCTTATAATGTTTTTGCTTCTTAAAATATTTAAAAATAAATAACTATGGATACAAGAGAAATAAATGACAGTAAAAATCAATGTGGCAAATCAGGAATATATCTTGCCTTAATCGGGATAATAGAAATTTTAGTGTTAATCATTTGGATTGTCTTTACCTTCAACGGCAACGGTACAAATTATGCTGCGAACAGTAACTCCTTTGCTTACTTCTTTCCGCATATTATTTTTTTAATTGTTTTCATCACGTTAACCATCCTCTTTTTGAAAGTATTCCGGGAAATTTCTCAAAAGGAAGAAAAAAGAAATGAATATGAAAGAAAGAAAGGATTAGAAAAGTTTCAGTATGATCTTTACCATGCCCAAAAAGAAACGGATGAGATGGATGCCTTGAAAAAGGAAGTGGAAGCTCTGAAAAGTGAATTTGATAAATGCAATCATTCATTACAAACTGTTGAACAAGAAAAGCATGAACAGGCAATCAATTTTTTAGCGTTAAAATTATTATCACAAGACAAATCTTTTCAATCGCTGTCTATTGAAGATAAGATGAAGCAAATAGAAAATATGAGCAAGTTAATCAAAAAAAATTTTCTTTATAAAACCTCACCAATATGTATAAGTTAGAAGTAACGCTTAAGCAGCATACTCCCCTGATTCATTTTCAGCCCGATCAGGAAGGAGCAACCCTCCGTGCATCGGAAGTAAAACCCAAGCTCGATCGGTTTATTTTAACCAGGCTGGGTGAGGATTCAGCTTACCAATCTAAAAGAGACGAGATTGCGAGAGCAATTGGAGACGAATATAATAACCTGAATTCTTATGAAAAGGGAAAATTCATAGCACAAGGTTTAGGTTGGTTGATAGGAAACGGAGAACAACCGGCGCTGGATTATAAGATGAAGATAATACCTTTAAATAATAACAAACCTGATCAATATATTATTGCTTCAAGATTGTCCATAAACCAACAAAATCTTTTAGTTCAAAGAAATTATAAAGTGATCAATTTTTCACCCTATTTTGCTCAGGAGAAAGAATATAGTCAATTGTTTATAAGGATAAACAATAACTATCAGTTAAGGAATGATTTCAGAAATAAATTATCAATGTTAAGCAAAAAAGGAATTAAATACGATAAAATTAAATGCGAAATTGTTTCATTCAACGAACCTTTATTAAAATATATCACTGACATTTTACCTGAATTTTTCATAGTCGAAAATTTTGGTACAAGGAATGGTAAAGGATTCGGTTCATTTACAGTTTTCTCAATGAAATTGAATGGAGTTCAACAAGAAATCAATAATGATGTTAAATCATGGCTTACTAAAAATTATGATTTTGTTTACAAGAAAACTTGTAATGGTCAAGATCCGTTCCAAATTATCCAGAAAGATTATAAGTTAATGAAAGCGGGATATAATAGACACGAAGGTTATCAAAAATCACTTTTATTTTTATATTTTGCTAAACAAAATATAAGATGGGAAAAACGTTGGTTCAAGCGAAAGATAAAGGAATTTGGTTACACTTTAAAGCAAGATGTTAATGGCGATCCTATTGATATAAATTTAAAGCAAAGTTGGGATGATACTAAATGTGCAATTAATAGTGATGACACTGAATGTCCAAATAATAGCGATGATAATTATTACTATATAAGGGCTTTATTGGGATTAGCAGAAGTGTTTGATTTTTTAACAAATAATAGAAGTGTAAAGATTTCAGTTAAAGTAAATTGTAACAATAAATTGGAGCGATTTAAAAGTCCTGTTATTTTTAAAATAATTGATGAAAATATCTATTTAGTCGGGAAAGATAATATACCCATTCAATTTTTACATGAGAACAGTCCTACTTTTTCGATATTTAAAAAAGTAAATAATACTATTAATCAAAATTCTGAAATACATTTAGATCCTTCAATTAAAATTCCAAATGAATTTTCATTAAAAGACTTCGTATCTTTTTGTATGAAAATTGTTAAAAGTCACTATCTTTCTTTAACAGGTTATACACCATTAAAAAAATAATTATCCATGAATAATACTTATACCGCCATTTCCATCGGTCCGATTTATAAAACATTTTCTGAGGTCAGAAAATCAAGAGAACTGTGGGGAGCAAGCTATTTGTTTTCATACATCACCAGACAAATTATAGAACAAATGAAATCAAAAGGATTGCCCATTCTTCCATTTTATCCCGATGATCCATCAAGTGAAATTGATGGACTAGGTGCAGGTTTTTTCTCGGATCGAATTATCTATCAAGGAGATATAAAAAATGAAATTGAAGAGATCAAAAATGATATTTTTAACAAGTTATCAACCTATTCAGGTACACTTACCGGCAATGATCAAAAACTGCCTGAAGAATATTTGAAAAATTATATTCGAATCACCGTCATTTCCTTTACTCTGCCTGTAGAACTCCAAACTGGCAAAAATGAGAACAATATTGTTTTGGTGGCTAATAAGTTATTGGATAGTGCCGAACTTCAAGAAAAATATTATCAGGATATTACCGATATCAACTGGCGAGCAGGAATAGATCATCTGAATGGAAAGATATTTTATAAACAGGCATTTACGTCTCGCCAAAATTTTCTTTTTCCTTCTTTACTTGAGATAGCGACCGATGATTTTCGAAAAATAAATAAAAAGGATTTTCAATCTTTAGTAAAGAACAATTTAAATAAAAAATCGAATAATTCTAAAGAACAAAACAAGCAGGATAGTGAAAATCAGAAAAAATTTATCAATGAATTAAAGGAAAGTTTCAAACAACGGCTAACGTTTAGACCTTATCATAAATATGTAGCTGTTGTTGAAGCTGACGGTGATAATATAGGAGCAACAATAGCCGCCATTGGTTCAGATGCTGATAAAATTAAAAAATTTTCTGAAGCCTTGTTTAACTTCTCCCAAAAAGCTACAAAAAAGATAAGTAAATATGGTGGAAAACCTGTTTATTCAGGCGGGGATGACTTGCTATTTTTTGCTCCAATTGCTACGATGACGCTAGACAAGGATGGAAATGTAATGCCTACGCTGAAAAGTATTTTCGGATTATTGAAAGAAATTGATGAGATTTTTAAGAAAAACGTTGTAGAAAATGTTAATCTGAAAGATCTTTATCAAAAAGACGGGTCGGAAATTATTCTAGTGAAGGAACCAACTTTAAGTTTTGGCGTGAGTGATAGCTATTATAAGTTTCCACTGAACGAATCGCGTGATACCGCTCATCATCTGTTACGAGATGAAGCAAAAAAAGGGGATAAAAATAAAGTATGCTTTCAACTGCGCAAACATAGTGGACAAAGTTTTCCCGTTACAGTTGATAAAAATAAAACGGAGTCTTATAAACTCTTTTTAAAACTTATGTCCGAAATTCCATTGGATAAAGAGTTGGTAACATCGATTATTTTTAAACTTAGAATCAATCATTTGCTGCTAAATCAAATAGCAAATGATAAAAATCGACTGTACCTATTTTTTAATCAAGAATTTGATGTCGATTTAACTGCTCCAAAAAACAATAAGGAAAATTTCATTAAAGATGTAGTAGATTATTATTATCAATTGGCGAAGGATTTTCCTTATGATAATATTCCTTTACCGGAAAAAGAAACGGAAGCGGATAAAAGTAACATTGGGAAATTATACAGTACTCTTCGATTTATGAAACATTTAATTGATGAAAACGATGAATAAAACTTATTTCGTTACCTTAACACCCTATCAACTTTATTTTTTTGGCAGGGAACAAGAAGTAGTTGCCGATTATTATCTGAAAGGAAACCCACTTCCTCAGCAAACTGCTTTATTGGGTATGGTCAGGTATCAAATCCTTAAACAAAATGATTTCCTTTATCATAATAACTTGATTCCGAAAAAAAAAGATGAAGCGTGTAAATGGATTGGCTGTGGTAGTTTCCAATATGACAAAAATTTGGAATTCGGGAAAATCTTATCACTAAGTCCTTGCCATCTGGTGAAAATTGATAACGATGATACAAAAAAATATTTGCCTACCTATCCTGAATTTTTTCATGACTTGAAAAAAATTGGCGACAACTATTTTCTCCCATTTTATGATCCTAAAAAAGATTATGCTTTGAGGTGGAGAAATACTAAAAATCAAAACGATATCTTGGAAGATAACTTTTATGAGGAAGTGGAACGGGTCGGAGTTAATAAAAATTATAAGGGGAAAACGGAAGAAGACAGTTTCTATAAACAAGTATGGTTCAAAATGAAAAAAGGATATGCCTTTGGTTTTTATTTGACTCTTTCAGATGATAAAGTAACTTTTCAAGATGCAGACGTTAATTTGGGTAAAGAAAATACGATATTTCATATGAAAGTAATGGAAGAGGATTTGCCTGAAGAAATATACCATCCTGAAGATAATGCGGTTGTCTTAACCTGTGATGCTTTTATTGACCCCAAATCAATAGATGATTGTTCTTTTGCTGTATGTGATAATGTTCCATTTCGCAATTTATGTAATACAACAGATCCAACTCACAATCATTATGGGTTAAATAAAAGTAGCAAGCGTATTCAACTGCTTAAACGAGGATCCGTTTTTATTCCTAATGGATCCGTTTTTATTCCTAATAATAATATGAACAAATTCATTAACGCTTTGAAAAATGAAACCAATTTCAGAAACATAGGATATAACGCATTTCAAACATTTAAACTCAATATATTATGAACCAACTTTTTTATAAAATTAAGTGCATAACCAATTTGCATGTAGGCAGCGGGAAGGCAAACTATGGCGTGATCGACCAGTTGGTACAACGAGATCCTACTTATCAGTATCCTACCATTCACGCCAGCTCCCTGAAAGGAGGCATTAAAGAATATTGTTCTTCCATAAGTTTTAGTGAAATGAAAAAGGTTTTTGGCTCCGAAAAAGGGACAGATGGCAAAACGGATCATGATCATTCGGAAATTGGCACCTATAAATTTTTTGATGCCAATTTGCTGGCTATTCCTGTCCGATGCGATAAACAGGCATTTGTGCACATTACCTGCCCCAATATTTTAACTGAGCTGAGCGAAAGACTCCCAGATCAATGTGAATTAAGAAAGTCTTTATTACCTTTCATTAATGAATTAAGTAATGAAACATTCATAGCAATGACATTTTCTGAAAATCTAAATGATGCAACTATCGAAGATTTTGATATTCAAGCAAAATATGTTGAAAATGTACAATTAGATCAGAATATAAAAGATTTATTTAATAATTATGAAATAGTCATTGTAAAAAATAATTATTTTGATCGGCTTGTCAATGATTTGCATTTGCCGGTAATTGCTCGCAACTATCTGGAAAATGGTGAAAGTCAAAACTTGTGGTATGAACAGGTAGTGCCCCGTTTATCCTTGTTTTGGAGCACTGTTTTATATCCTGACAATGATGTTTTATTTACGGAGCTATTTAAAGGGAATGTTTTAGTCCAAATTGGAGCCAACGGTTCTATTGGTTATGGCTACAGTTCATTTTCAGAAATTAAAAGCAACTAATTATGCAATACAGAGTAGATGTCTATATACCAAGGGCTTTCATAGCAATCGAAAATGTAAAAGTTAATAATAAAGAATTTATTGACAATGAAGGCTCTATCCCTAAAGAGTACAAAGGTTATATCGCTTCCCTGGGTGCCAACATTATCCAGGCCGGTATTCGAGCAGCTCTTATATTTTACGAGGAAGAGGAATCTGGCAGTAAAAGTGATAAACGACTAATTAATGCTGCTATAAAGTACATGATCAACAACGCAAATGATCATAATTATTCCGATTATAAATTATCAGAAGTTTTGAATGGCCTTTCTCCAGAAGAGCAACAACAAAAAGCAGAAGAAATTATGGATGCTGCTACAGCTTTAAAATTGGCATTACGAACCTATAAAATGAAATAATATGCCTACTGTAATAGAGAAATATAAAAATGCTAACCTGGGATGGTTTTATTATAAGCATTATTTCGAGTCCTCCCATTCTAATGATGATATTCTTGTTAATCGGAATGAAACGATTCTCAAAGTTTCAATTACGAATGCAAAGCAATATTTTGACATCCCGAACGCAAATAATTCTTTTTGTCTTAAAACTACTTATCCCGGTTTGTTGATAGGCAGTGGTTATACCCATGAAGCTATATTTAATAGTAAGAAAGATAAAGAGGAAGCTTTCAAAATAGGTTTTTTCTTCGATTATGCTACAGGAATACCTTATATACCAGGTCACAGTGTAAAAGGTGTTCTTAGAAATGCTTTCCCCAATCATAAAAATGAGAAATACGTAAAAGAAAAGGCGAAGACTATCCTCGAATATTTAGGAAAAGATGATCAAGAGTTGGAAAATTCCTTTGAAAGCTATTTTGAAAAATTGAAGAAAGAAAATTGTATTAATAAATTTCCTTCTTTTTCTGCTGAATTTTTTGTAGAACTTTTAGGCACTATCATTTTTGAAGGAAAAGAACCTTGCTCTTTTAATGAAAAAACGAATCGTCTTGAGTACAGACAGATTCCTGTTTATGAACGAGACATTTTCTATGATGCTTATTTCTATGAAGGAAATAGAGAGGGAATGTTTTTAGGAACGGATTATATTACACCACATTTGAATCCTCTAAAAAATCCAAATCCCATAAAATTTCTTAAGATATTGCCCAATGTAAAAATTAAATTTCAATTTTATTTGAAGGACGACTTAATAAATGGAGACCTTAAAAAAGAGCTGTTTCAGAAAATCTTGCTCGATTTCGGAATAGGTGCCAAAACCAATGTGGGTTACGGCCAATTTGCTAAAATATAAAATGGTAAATGAATTGAACTATTGAAAGCATTCGTTCTTTGACATAATGAAATAGTTTTTTATAAATGATTGACATACATTGGATTCCTTATTATTGCTGGGAAACCGGCATTGAGACAA
>CAYRRM010000058.1:0-11074 GCA_964426675.1 uncultured Lentisphaera sp. | reverse complement strand
ATTGTGAATTGTGGCTATAATGAGCTGAAATTGGACATAAGGCTCATCAAGACATCCAGAACATTTGAAATGCTTATCATCATTCATAAAAAATCAATATCAAAAACTCATTTATGGCACTTTAAATTCCACACCTGAATTTCTGAAGGAGAAGGGAATTTGATTGCATCTTCATAGTAAGATTATAGGGAAGTCTCAAGTACGAAGAGGTAAGAGGTTTATCTTAAAGACTGCGTTGATGTCTGGGAAACAGAATAAAACTTAGGGACCTATTTCACTTACAAAATGACAAACACCATAACGCTTTAGACTATAAAACTTCAAAAGTATATTTTATTTAATGGAAAAGGTCTTAAGACAGACATGTTTTCTCCCAGGGTTCTATTTCCCCTTCTATTAGTTTAAATGCTGGATTAACTTCAATCTTATTGATGTTTACGATTTCTTTGTATTTTTCTGGATTTCTCTTCTTGAGTTTGTTCAAAAGAAGTTGAAATTCATATTCTATTTGTCCCTGAGTCACTGGAATCCTATCAGTTAATTCTAAGTTTTTTACCTTGCTTTCATCAAATTTATAGCCCCTTTTTTTTGCCTCTAAGAGAATCTGATAGAGATATCCATCGATATAAATAACGGGGTCCTTTGTATTTTTAAACCGTTCGAGTTGTGGATGATTCTTGTAACCCTTTGTTTTTCCTTCCAAAACTTTCCTGGCAAGCAATCCTTCCCTCCAGACAGCCAAGAGCCCTTTGGTATCTAAATACTCTGGGTGAATAGACCATAAACGCATCTTTACTACTTATTATATAATTTTTAATTTCAGATTAACATCCGCAGACTTTGTAATGGGCAAAAAAGTTTTTTGAACGAAGTGTTACATACAGTGTACTGCACCCCATTCGTCAAGACATTTTTATGCCCTAAGAGTGTAGAGGTCATGCTGCTTTATTTATCTTCTCCTTACTAAAGTTCTCAGATTCAAACTCTTCTGGACTCTTATAACCAAGTTTTGAGTGAACATAAACCTTGTTGTACCAGCCCTCTATCCAAACGCCTATTTTTTCCTTTGCATCGTCCTCATCATCCTCTTAAGTTTCTGCATTGCCCTTCGGATTATCGTAACTGGTAAATATCTGCTCAATGCCAAGTGTCGCCATATCCCTCATAAATGAAGTCGATGTGGGCTGACAACCATTGTCACTTATTAGTTTTAATCCTGATCCTCTTACACCATTGGGAAATTCCTTGTTTACTGCTCTCTCTAATGCTTCCTTCCATTCTCCCGCTCTGCTCCTCAATGAGAGATTCCAGCCTACTATCTTCTTTGTATACCAGTCCAATACGATTACCATATATACCCACCGAAATACCAACCGCAATACAAGCATCTTTTACCTTATAGCCTAATCCTTTTAGCATTTCCACAGCCTCTATCTTGTCCCCAGTAGCTCCTCCGTTTTTTTTAAAATCTCTATCTGTATCGCCTGCTTACCTATTATCTTCTGAAGCTTTTCTATCTCTGCCCTGTAATGATTATCATCAGATGATCCGTTGATTAACCTCTTCTTGCCTGACTCAAGAAACTTATCCCTCCATCTGTAATAAAGAGTCTGGCTGATCTTATGCTCCCTGCATATTTCAGCTACAGACCTCTTCTCCTTTAGCCCCCAAGGACTATTGCTACTTTTTCTTCTCCTATCCATTTTCTTTGCTTCATCCCTGTACCTCCTGCTTAAAGGTTTCTCTCTGCTTATGCAAAGAGTCTAACCTCTACACATTGGGCATGTCCAGTACCCATGGGGTTCAGTATACCCTATTTTCTTAAAACTTAACGATTATATATTAATATATAATATATATATAATACAAATAATATTGCTTTTTTTATTTTTTAAGCCGATTCATTAATCAAAAATTGATCCGAGGTTCATCATGAATCTTAATTATATTTTAAAAGAGAAAGTAGCTAAATTCAGTGAGAGGACTTTACTTCATTCTGAATATGGTGAACATTACTCGTATAAAAAATATGACGATATAACTGATATAATAGCGCAAGGTCTCAAAGATTTAAAAGTAAAAAAAGGGGAAAGAATTGCTGTTCTTCACCCCAATCATAATGAGGTTCTTGTTGCATATTATTCTATTCTAAAAGCCGGGGCAGTGGTAACTCCAATAAACCCATCTTATACTGCTAGTGAAGTTAAATACATACTAGGTGATTCTGAAGCAAGAATTATTTTCACATCTTATGTCCATGATACATTAATTAATGAAATAAAAGATTTTATAGATAAAAATAAGATCATAGTAATTTCTAGGAATGGCGAAGATACATATTATAATTCATTTTCAAAATCTATGGATATTAAAGAACATCGTTACGAACTGGCTGAACTGAACAATGATGATGTTGCCTTCCTTATTTACACATCAGGAACTACCGGTAAACCAAAGGGTGTCATATTGACACATGGAAATTTTATTTTTACTGCCCCAGTTATGGCGCAGACTTATGGTCTAAGGGAAACAGATGTCTGTATTAACTCACTTCCTCTTTGTCATGTCTTTTCAATTGCCAGTGGATTCTTTTCGCCAATTATGTGTGGAAGTGCAATTGTGATGGTAGAGCGGTTTAATCCAAAAACAGTATTGGGACTAACTGAAAAATATAAGGGAACGTGGATTCCAGGTGTGCCTACAATGTTTGCCTACATGTTAAATGTTTTAGGTGAACAAAAATTTGACATTAGCTCTCTCAGGTTTGGTCTCTCGGGAGGAGCACCATTACCAATTGAAGTTCACAATAAATGGCTAGAGATGACTAATGTAGAAATAGTAGAGGTATATGGTTTAACTGAATCAACAGGACTTGTAACATGTAATCCATTTTATGGTGTGAAAAAGGTGGGTTCAATAGGAATTAGCGCTGCTGGAGTTTCAGTAAAAATCGTTGACGAAGAGGGAAAGGAAGTATCGGAAGGGAGAACTGGTGAGTTGATCTTTTCAGGACCGAATTCCACGAAAGGATATTTCAAGATGCCTGAGGCAACAAAAGAAAAGCTTAAAGGCAATTGGGTATATACTGGTGATCATGCGTATAGAGATAAAGATGGTTATTATTTTATAGCGGGGAGATCTTCTGACTTAATTATCTCAGGCGGATATAATATATATCCGAGAGAAATTGAAGAAATTATTCAAGATCATCCAGATGTATTGGAGGTAGCTGTTATAGGCATCCCGGACAAATACAAAGGGGAAATGCCAAAAGCTTATGTTGCCTTGAAACCAGGACGAAAGGCAAGAGAAGAAGATATAATAAACCATTGCAAGAAAAGTCTTTCACCTTACAAAATACCCATTGTACAGATCGTCCCAGAATTACCTAAGAATCAAGTTGGCAAGATTATGAAAAAACAATTACCAAAAGAATAGATGGAGGATAATTATGGATATTTTACTTACTGAAGAAAATATAAAGATTAGGGATAAATGTAAAGAATTCGCGAATCAAAAGCTCCGGAAAATTGCGGAAAAATATGGTGAGACATCTGACATTCCGGCTGAAATGGTAAATGAAATGGCAAAAGAAGGCTTTTTCAATCTCTATTTGCCTCTCGAACTGGGTGGTGAAGGGATAAAGTCGTTAAAAATTTGCCTTGCCAGAGAACAATTTGCAGGCATATATTGTCCCGCCGATGTCACATTAGCAATGCAAGGGCTGGGCGGATATCCCATAGCTTTAGCGGGCAATTCAGAGCAGAAAAATCGATATCTTAAGAAAGTATGCAATGGAGAATATCTATCAGCTTTTGGACTGACAGAGCCTGATGCTGGCAGTGATGTCAGATCGATGAGAACTTTTGCAGAGCAAACAAAAGATGGATTTGTACTGAATGGAAAAAAAAGATTTATATCTAACGGTTATGCAGCAGATTACGTAGTTGTATTCGCACGCACAAACGACAACACATATTCCGCGTTCATTGTAGAAAAAGGTTCACCGGGATTTTCAGTGAGTAAAAGAATAAATACTATTGCTCCACATGACCTAACAGAGCTCCATTTTAATAATTGTTATGTCCCAAAAGAAAATCTGCTAGGCGAAGTTGGTCAAGGTTTAAAAATAGCCTTGGAAACCCTGAGTGTTTTTAGAATGACGGTAGGTGCTGCTGCAATAGGTATAGGTCAAGAAGCCTTAAATGAAGCTATTTCTTTTGCAAAAAAGAGGGTCCAGTTTGGTAAGCCGATTTTTGATTTCCAGGCAATTCAATTTAAATTAGCAGAAATGGCAACAATTCTTGATGCTTCGCGGGCTTTAGTCTATAGGGCAGCTATTAAGAAAGACCGCGGTGAAAAAAATGTGCAAATTTATTCATCAATGGCTAAATATTATGCTACAGAATCGGCATTTAAAATAGTAGATGAGAGTTTACAGATTCACGGAGGAGTTGGGGTTGTATGTGGGACTACAATTGAGAGATTATATAGAGAAATAAGGGCTTTAAGAATTTATGAGGGAACATCGGAGATACAGCATTTGATTATAGCAAATGAGTTGAAGAAATCTTTTGCTTAGTAAAAAATTGAGTTAGGAGTGGGAAATGAAAATTATTGACTCACATCAGCATATTGGTGAATGTACAATATTTGATCACAAGGTATCTGAGCAAGAATTACTAGAGAAGTTGGATGAAAATGGAGTATCTGGAGCAATTGTTCTTCCTTTTCCGGGTGATCCAGACGAAAGAAGAACACATGATGCCATATATGAGCTATCGAATAAATTTCCTGGGAAAATATATGGTGTTATTTCTTTGAATCCCAGAATGAGTGAGGATGAATATTTCAAAGAAGTTGAAAGATGTGTTAACATGGGATTCAAAGGAATTAAGTTACATCCGTTTGGGCATGCTTGCCCACTGAATTCTCGTGCTGCCGAAAAATTTTTCATTGCAGCAAGGAACAATAACCTTCCAGTCATAATTCATACTGGGCTTGGTGTTCCTTATACTCTTCCTTCAATGGTCATTCCCAAGGCTATGGAATACAAGGACGTAAAGATCGTGTTAGCGCATGCTGGTGCTTATATATATAGTGCGGAAGCTTTAATAGCAGCCCAGTTATGTCCAAATATTTACTTGGAAACATCATGGTGTTCAGCTCACAGAATTAGAGAGTTTGTCGAAAAACTAGGACCAGAACGGGTAATGTTTGGGTCTGATATAGCTATAAACATACCTAGTGAGCTTGCGAAATATCGTTCTCAAATTAAAAATGAGTATTTAGAAATATGTTTACAGCAAACAGCTGAAAAAGTTTTTAAATTATAAAAAAGGGAGGGTGCGATGAGATCAACAACAATAATTACTTTAGTGCTTCTCTATTTTGTAGTATGTATAGGTCTATCAATTTACGCAAAGATAAAAACTAAAAAAGAAACAAAAGCAGACTTTTTTGTTGCAAGTGGAACTATCGGTTCTGTAATTTTATTCCTTACAGCTCTCGCTACGGCATTCAGTGCATTTGCATTTATGGGTCAAATGGGTATGGTATATAACTATGGATCAAGCGCGATTTGGAACTTTTTTCATTACGCGATTTTTTCTTATCCATTATTTTTCATTGTCGGTAGTAAGCTATGGTATTACGGTACAAAATACGGCTACGTTACCCCTGCAGATTTTCTGGTTCATAGATATGAATGCAGGACTCCTATAAGACTAATAGTTGGCCTAATAATTTGTGTTTACTTTTCGATATTCTATATAGTAATTCAGGTTAAAGGATGTGGATGGGCTCTTCAGGAAACAACGGGTATATCATCATCTTTGGCTATGTTTATAATTATTATATTGATGGCCATCTATGTAGCCCTTGGCGGAATGAGAGGTGTAGCCTATGCAGATGTTATGCAGGCCTTAATTCTTGTATTTGGTGTTTTAATTGTTGCTTTTGCAATGATTATAAATGAAGGAGGGTTGACAAACCTTTTTGCAAAAGCATTGGAAGTAGATCCAACTGTAATACAACCAAAACAAAAGGCAAGGGAGATAATAAGTGGTGGACTCGTAATGGCGCTTTCAATGCCTTTGTGGCCAATGATATGGACAAAGTACTACTCAGCAAAAAATCTAAAAGCTGCTTATAATGTTGCTACGGGATGCGGTTTGGGGACTGTTTTAGTGACAGTTAGCTTGCCTATTATCATAGTCTGCGGATTAAAAATTGCTTATCCTAATTGGCCTGCTGGAAAAGCTGACGTTCTCATTATAAGATATGTCTTAGATCACACGTCTGCCGTAATTGCAGCTTTTGTAGTAGCGGGGCTTTTATCGGCAGCAATGTCAACTGCTGGTGCTTTGCTGCTTCTTGTATCCTCAGTTTTCTCTATAGACATAGTTGAAATAATAAGAGAAAATACGAAACTACAACTAAAAGATCATCATTTTGTCCTGCTTGGAAGAATATTTATAGTTGTTATCTTGTTAGTTTCCTTTTGGTTATCATTAATACCTATGGGACAGCTAGTAAAGATAGGTATTCAGCTGGCGTACCCAGGGTATCTTCTTGCCGTACCTGTAGTATATGCTGGCTTGTGGTGGAAAAGAGCAAATAAATATGGTGCTGTGACAGGATTAATTTTGGGTCTCATTGTTCTGTACATTACGATGTTTGTGGTCAAGAATCCTTTTGGAATTGCAGCAGGAATTTGGGGGTTAGCTGTATGCACGATAGGCCTTGTTATCGGAAGTATGGTAACTAAACCTTCAAGCGACAATGTCCTTAGAGAATTTGGTCTTTTAAAGTAAAAAGAACTAAGGAGGAAAGCCATGAATAATAATAAATACGAAAAAGAAAAATTTGAATACTATATAGATAACAGGGAACGAAAGAAAAGGGAGAAAATATATGTGCTGATTACAATTATTATCGGCATTGCATTTGAATTACTTGTATATGCCATGCATGTAAATTTTCCATCTGGTATGATTGCCGGGATTCCGGTTTTTGCAGTTGCCGTTTGGACTTTGATTTTGGCTCATTATATATTATTTTTAATATTGGGTGGAGCCTGGGTTTTACTTCTGAAAGATGATGATCTTAAGGATTGGAATAAGTGAGTAGAAATGGGTTTTTTCTCCAAACTTTTTGAACCTATAGCCATAGGGAAAATTATAATTCCCAACCGAATAATCATGCCCGCCATGGTAACAAATTATGGTAGCTATGACGGGCATGTAACTGAACAACTCATCGGGTATCTAAAAGCCAGGGCTGAGGGCGGCTTTGGCTTAATAATTACAGAAAATTTAGCTGTTCATCCATGGGGCAGAGCATTTTCAAGGGTATTAGGGATATGGGATGACGATTTTATTGATGGATTAGCAAAATTAGTTTGTTCAATTCATAAAGCAGGTGCAAGAATTTTTGCCCAAATTTACCATGCGGGTTCCCAAACTTCTAAAGAAATAATTGGTGTTCAGCCAGTTGCTCCAAGCGCAGTCTATCACCCTCATTATAAGACACTACCTAGGCCCTTAAGTAAAGATGAAATCCTGGAACTGATTGATTATTTCGGTCATGCTGCACGAAGAGTAAAAGATGCTGGATTTGACGGTATCGAGGTACATGGCTCTCATGGATATCTTATAGCTCAATTTATGTCCCCATTTACAAATAAAAGAACAGATGAATTTGGCGGGAATATTGATGGAAGAATCAGGTTTCCAATTGAAATAATAAAATCTATAAGAAAACAAGTTGGAATCGATTTTCCTATTATACTAAGGTTGGCTGGTGACGAAAGAGTTTCTGACGGGAGAGGAATTGATGAAAGCAGGGCCTTGGTGAAAGTTCTTGAGGAAAATGGATATGATTCATTTCATATAACTACAGCTACAACAGCAACTCAATATTTTATTGTCCCCCCACTTTACGTGGCCCCTGCATTTAATGTATATTATGCAGAACAAATAAAAAAATCAACGAGGAAACCGGTAATAGTGACAGGTAATATATACGATCCATTTCTTGCAAAAGAGATTATCGAGGACGGACGAGCAGATTTGGTAGGTATGGGTCGTTCTGCAATTGCCGATCCTCAATTGCCCAATAAAATCAAATATAATAAACTTGATGACATAAATTCATGTGTAGGTTGCCTACAAGGTTGCGTAGGGAGCCTATATTATGGGCGGGGAATAACATGTATGGCAAATCCTGACGTCGGAAAAGAATATGAAATATTGACAATGTCAGGTGATAACATAAGAAAAATATTGGTAATAGGAGGTGGGCCCGCGGGTCTGGAAGTTTCTAGAGTGTTAGCGAAAAGAGGCTTTGATGTCCACTTATGGGAATCAGGTGTAAATTTGGGAGGGCAGCTCATTTTAGCTTCAATGCCTCCACACAAACAGAGATTTTCTGTCTTGATAAAACAGATGATCAGGAACTCGATAAAATCGGGAGTGAAAATAGAGATAGGGAAAAAAGTAAACATTAAGGATATAAAAAAATTTAAGCCAGATTGCCTCGTAATCGCAACTGGGGGAGTTCCAAAAAGGCCAAATTTTATTAAACGTAATGAAGACAATTGGATTAGCGCCTGGGATATACTTTCTGGGAAGGTCGAAACAGGGCACAAAACAGTCATTATTGGGGGAGGGAGCGTTGGCTGCGAAACAGCAGACCTATTATCATCTCAGGGTAAAGAAGTAACTATTATTGAGATGAGAGAAGACGTAGGACTCGATCTCCTTCCACGTATGAGATTTTTCCTTCTCGAAAGATTAAAAAAAGCGAATATTAATATTATTTGCAATGCTCAGGTAAAAAGAATAATGCATACAGGCGTAGAAATAATGCGGAATGGTAAATTGGAAAAATTAACAGGATTTCATTCCATTGTTATTGCTTTGGGTACCGAACCAAACCGGAATTTACCTCTTGAGAAAATTAAAAAGCTTGGAATCGAGCATTTCGTTGTGGGTGATGCCGCAATGATAGGTGATGCGTTATCAGCAATTCTTTCTGCTAACGAATTAGGAAAGAAAATCTGACTGATAAAATATGATAATTACATACTGATTATTTACATTAGTTTATTTTATAAACTCATTAATAGCGCTTGTAAGTTTTCCTTTCTACTTTTAAGATTCATTTTTTTTCGTATGCGTGATCTATACATATCTACGTCACTTTTTGATACATTCAATATATTTGCTATCTCCTTACTTGATAATCCATGCTTTATTAAATTTGCAATCTGAATTTCTCGAGGAGTTAGGTTTTTATACTTTGATGACAAAGATACTGCGAAAGGAGAGACAATATTTTTTAAATTTGTTTCTATTATTTCCAGCTGAGATAATTTATTTTCATCCCTCGTATTAGCCTTTAGTTTTTCAATATGAGGGAAAATTAAAGTTTCTAAATTGGAGAAAAGTATCCTTTCAACTTCCTCTCGGTCTTTTTCTCTTTGACTTAAAAGAACTTTTAAAGCGGAATTTAATTCCTCTAATTTTTCAGTCTTACTTTTTAGTTCATTTTGTGCTTCATACCAAAAAGTTAAATCAGTAAAAGATGCAATACTTTTTTTAGTGCCTGGAATCATAGATACAGTAATATACATACGCCTTATGTTTCCTGAGTTATCAACTAAGTCAAATTCATAATTTCTTGGCACTGATGATGGGTCAATTCGGCGCTGCTTATGATAATAAATAAGTCTATCAATATCCCATGAGGCTACATAATCGGTCCACTTTCTTTTACCTTCCCAGTCAGTTTTCATATAACCAGTAAGTTTCTCGTATTCAGAATTGGCTAAATAAATAGTCATGTCATCTTCGATGATAATGGTAGCTGTTCCTGTAGTCTCAAATATTGCACGATATAAATTTTCAGAATCTTTAAGCTTTAATTCTGATTCCTTAAAATGAGTGACGTCAATCATAGTGCATAGTATGGCCAGCTCTTCATATATAGATATTGGCACATTTATACCTTCAACCCATTTTACACTCCCATCTTTAGTTAATATCCTAAACTCGTATAGCTGATTATAATATTTAGATTTGAAAATAGCATTAACGTTCTTCTTATCTTCTGGAAAAATAAAAAAATCATATTTTTGGCCAATGAGCTCTTTATAATTATATTTTGACATATCACTAATAGCTTTGTTTACGCACGAAAATAAATTATTGTGAATTATACAATACCCAATTCTTGTAGATTCCCACATTTTATTTAACAATAATAACGTGAAAGATTCATCAAAGTTGTCAATTTTCATATTATTGATTGTCTCATAATAGAACTAACATTGTAATGCATATTTGATTAACTCGTTGTTGAAGTATGAGCGGACGCGAGTAGGTGTTTTCTGGATAAACCGCCAGTCACTGATCACAGCGCGGCGGAGGTGTTGGGGAGAGAAAATGGATTGTTTTCCGATGGCGTTGTTTTTCAGTTCGTTCCAGACACGCTCATGGGGATTCAATTCTGGAGAGTATGAGGGGAGGAAGAAAAATTGAAATCGGTCTTTCACCGTCTCAATAAACCGGGCCACCTTCTTTTCATTGTGCACCGGATGCCCATCGACAATCAGAAAGACCGTTCGATCCATCCCATGAAGGAGACGTTTGATGAAATCAAGAAAGCGATCGGAGTCTATACGACCCCTTACCGTCATGAATCGGAACTCCCCTTAGGCACTAACCACCGAAATCATGTTCAAGCCGAACCGGGCTCCAGTACACTTGACCACCGGGGTCTGACTCTTCACCTCCCAGGTCGTACCCGCATGATGATCCGAACGAACACCCGCCTCATCACCAAAAAAATCACCGCCTTCCTCTGTCGAGCCAACCGCTGAATGCGAGGATAAACCTCTTCCAACCATTTCCGAACCTCCTCCGACCTATGCTGAGTGACCTGCCAAATATGTCTCTGCGGAGTCAAACCCATCAACCCCAACAAACGACACACCGAAGCCTTACCGAGCCTAACTGTACTGCACCCCATTCGTCAAGACATTTTTATGCCCTAAGAGTGTAGAGGTCAT
>CAYRRM010000057.1:0-11792 GCA_964426675.1 uncultured Lentisphaera sp. | reverse complement strand
TCTCCAGTATTTTGTTAAATGCCCTCTCAGCGCTTTTTCCATCATCAAGGTAAGTCCCGTACATTTTGAGAAATTCTCTGTCATGCACATCAGATGGATAAATACCATGTTTTAAGTAAAAATTAAGTGCCTCTATCAATTGTTCAACTGTCTCTCCACAAACAGCTCTCCTTCGTAACAGAATTAATGCTTCTGGTTTCAATTTTGAAAAATTAGTCAGAACAAAGATTGGTTTACGTGTTGCAGCTGCCTGTAAGAGAGTGGTCGAAGGCCAATCAAGAATAATCAATTTCGCATCAGGAAGTAGCTCTATAAATGATTTTTCCGTTCTTATAACCTCTATATTGTTCTTTTTTAAAATTAGATCCGGATAAATCCGAAAAGATACATTAGGATGAAGTTTAAAAATAATCCTTTCGTTTTTTAGAGATCCCAGAAAATTTAATATTTTTTTCTGAACATAATACAAATCAATGTCTGAAAATGGCGGATAAATTCCAAAATAAAGATGATTCTGATAATAATTTGTTGTGGCATATAAAATGTATTTTTCAGAACCTTTGATGTCTTTCAGTACGTCTATCGTTGAACTTCCAATATTAACTGATCGAAAGTTGTATTCAGATTTAAGTTGATTGTATGCTTCAGTAACATCCGGGCCATAAGTAAAGTAATAGTCAGTATAAAGTAATTCAGTTTCAGCAGTTCCCCTTCCTTCATAAAAACTTTGAGAACCATGCTGCCAACATATTATGGGAATTTTTGATTTTTTGAAAAATTGTACCCACAGCCAGTAATCAGGATTGGAAATAGCTGAGAATAGAATTGCCCTTGGAGTATTTTTTTTAATAATCTTTCTTATTTTTTTTTGAATATAGAAACTTCTTGTTAGACCATCAAGAAGCATTTTTTCTATAATTGGATTCAGGATTGAATAAAAATTATATTGATGAAAAGAAAATTTGTCCTTGTAATATCTTTCTTTCTTTAATTTTTCGATTACATTTGTTATGCACATTGAATATTTTTTCATTCCTTTATAATCCAGTAAGTCGATAAAGTCAAAATAAAAACCGTTTTTTAAAAAAATTGGTATCGTGGAAGACCACTCATATTCAGGCGGGATTAGAATTATTTTTTTATTATTAGTAAAAGGTTTTACAAAACTTTTCCATCCGAATTTCCGACATATTCTTACACTTTTGACTAATTTATAAAACATGGGAATTTGTTTTATAACTTCTTTAAATGCTTTTCTTCTTTTAATCTCAGGGTTGTCCCTTTGCAATAGATGATAAGTAATAAGATTAATTTTTATATTATTCCATTCAGGAAGAGATAAACACTTTACCCATAGTGTATCATTTAAACTGAACAAATAATCCCTTGAAGAAAAGGACTCAGATTTTCTGCAGCAAATAAAAATTGATACTGGTTCTAACTTTCTTATTAGGCTATCCAATGCAAAAAGACGATAAATTATCCCGTCAAAAAGAAGTAAGAGTTGATGTTTATAACAATGAAGAATATTGATGTCTCCAATTTCTTTAATATTTTTTTTGATAAAGTTATCAACAAAGGCAATTAGGTCAGAAACTCTATTGTAAGTGTTATAACCAGTAGCATCCCATAATTCTTTTTTTGAAAAGTATTTATCAATGACTTCGAAATGTAGATTTAGTTTTTCCAGTTCTGGAATTGCAAAAGGTGCTAAAGCAACCCAAAAAAAATCAGTAGTATTTCCAAGTTTATCAGCTAATACGCGTACTTCTTCCTCATTTTCAACGAGAATCAACTTCATAATAACAAGTATTCTTCAGCTTTTAAAAAATTTGTCATGAATCTCCCTAAATTTTCAACCCTAAAAAGTGTAGTGTGGGTCCGTCTGCCTTGTACATAAATCTTCTTACAAAAATAGCATTTATTGGTTCTATCCCTATTTTCTTTACTAACAGGTCAATCAAAGTTTCAGGATCTGATATTATATCTTTTCCCACAAAATTAGTATTCAATGCAGGAAAGGATTGTGAAACAAAAAGGAATTTTTTTGGCTTAATACATTTTTTAATATTTGCGAATACATCCTCTAATTCTGGAAACACGTACCAAAAAATATCTTTGGCCACCACAAGGTCATATCTTCTAAGCGGATTAAAACTTTTTTTTGTTATGTCATCGATATAGAAATGAATTCCCTTATGAAGTGTTTTTGCTTTTTTTATGGCAGTTGCACTGATATCAAATGCATCGATGTCTTTGCCCATGCGTTTTAATTTTTTTGCAAAATAACCTAAACCACAACCGATTTCAAGAATTTTATTATAAGGCGCTTTCTCTTTTAACATTACAATAGCGATTTCTGTGTACCACTCGTTTGCTGTTCTGTCCTGGTGCCAAGGAGTAACAGCAGAATATCGATACATACCTTCAAAATCTCCCACCAGTTTACCGTTTTTGAAGACATAATCATGATAATCTCCTGATTTATTCATCTAAGCATCTCCCATTTTAATACAGTATCTGCTTTAATGGTTTTTTTTGCAATTTTACCTATAACCCGGTCTAAAAATTTCGGCTCTATCCCGGTTCCTGGTCTTTTGATAATTAACATTTCTTTACTGATCGTCATTCCTTTGCGTATATCCACCTTTGCTACAATACTCCGCCTTCCAAATTTTCTCGCCCTTTTTTCGCCCGGGATAGGAGCTTTCACATTATTTCCGAAAATATTTTCAACAATCCTGATATTTTTTACTATTTCTTCCATATCTTTATAATCAGCAGATATTTCATGGTCATAACCAGGTCTATTCTTATCAAAAGTAAAATGTTTTTCAATCACCTTTGCACCACATCCAACTGCTGCTAGTATCACGGCCAAACTTTCTGGCATTTTTGTATGGTCTGAGTAGCCCACGGGATATGATGAGAAATGCCGTTGAATATCTTGCATCATTGCCATATTAACATTTGAAATGTTTGTTGGATAGTTGGTTATACAATGAAACAGTATAATTTTTTTATTCCCTTCAGATTCAATTGCTTTAACTGCCTCTTTAATTTCTTGAATTGTTGAAGCACCTGTTGAAAGAATTATCGGCTTTTTCTTTTTTGCAATGTATTTTAAAAAAGGAATATTGGTAATATCCATAGATGCAACTTTATAGACCGGTACACCCAATTCTTCAAGCATGTCTCCTGATTCTTCATCAGAAGGTGTAGAGAAAAAAATTATTCCAAGGCAATCTGCAATTTTCTTCAGTTCTTTATATTGAGAAAAATTTAAACGATACATTTGAGAGAACTCCTCAAACTGTGTCTCTCCAGGGCAACCCTTTATATCCCAGAATTTTGGAGCGGTCTTTGTGACAAGTGTATCGGGATTAAAAGTTTGAAACTTTACTGCATCCACACCTGCCTCACTTGCCTTCTCAATCATTTCAACTGCTCGACTAAAATCATTTTCAAAATTACATCCTATTTCTGCAATAATAAATACAGATTTTCTGTGTCCAACAATCTTATTTGCAATTTTAATGTTCTTCATTCTGATCATTTTAGAAGATAATCCACCTTTTCTCCATTTTCATCCAGTAAAATCTTCAAACTGTTTTCACCGCAATTAAATAAAAAGTCGAGTGCTGACATCTGCGGCAAAAAATCTCCATGTAACTGTGGGTACTTTGGATTCTTAAAGTCCTGAAAAAAAACTTTTATGCCAGCTTTGTGCCATTTATCAAGATTTAAATAATTTCTTCCATCTCTGCCCGAAAGATATTCTTCAGCTCTCAGTGTTTTACAAATCTGGATAAGTAAATCTTCCTTACTTCCCGAAACTCCTAATTGACTTGCTTTATAAATTGGTGTATGAATATTAAACGCCATCATTATAAATTTAATAGTCTCTTCACAAAGTTCTGCAAGTAAAAACCATTCTCTTTTCAAAATATCTTCCACACCGCTGAAGTAAATATCAAAATACGGCGCTTTCTTATAAGCCAAGTATATACTTTTCAAATGTTTGTCCCTCCATAACCATTTGTTATCTATTTCTACATCTTTAATTAACTGCCCCATCCTTCCTTTTGTGATAACAGGAACGGTTATCCATGTCCACCCGCCCTTTATTTTGATTCTATTTCTATTATAAAAGTAATTTTTGGAATATGGAACATTATCAAGAAGAACAAACACATCCACTGTTGCGATCTTATCAAAATAACCAAGCCACGGAAAGTACTGTGGCTGATGTATAGAAATACGCATATTCTACTCTTTGTGTTGTGCTATATAGTATCCCACATATCGAGATATATTTTTCTTTAAGGAATCAGTGACCAGAAAATCAGTTTGTCGTGCTTTCTTTGTATCAAGCCATCTGTCTAAGAATTCATTTGATGTAGAGGAACAACAAACCACCTTCACCTGTGTCTTATACTTTTTCTTGAAAACTTCGCTAATTATTTGTGACAATTTTTTAATACTGGTGGGTTTACCGTATCCGATATTAAAAATACCAGTGTGATTACTTACTACAAACTTCGCTAAGCATTGACATACTTCGTCAATATATATAAAGTCGAGTTTATGCTTGCCACAATTATGAAGAATAATATCCTTCCCCTCCCAGGCTTTTTTTATAAAATGAAAAACAACATCATCCTCACCTGTCAACCTGCTTGGGCCATAGATATTAGAAAATCTTAAAATCAGATAATTTGTTAAACGGGACATTATCTCCTTTTCGGACAAAGCCTTGGACATCCCATACACTTCAGTCGGTTGAATAGAAACATCTTCTCTAAATGGAGGTTTTTTATCCCCATAAACCCAATAAGTCGAAGCAAAAACAAATCTTTCAACACCATAACGAATGGCATTTTCTATCAATAGATGGGTTCCATAAACATTTGTCATAATTGTTTTACCAATATTTTCATTGCACATTTGGGTTCCCTTAATTGCTGCAAGATGAACGATAATTTTTGATTTTCGAATGAATTGAACATAAGATTTTTCATCTGTGATATCCCCTATAAAATAATGAATGTTTGGCAATGATAATAAAGGTACGTCTTTTTTTTTATGTAACATAGCAAAAATCTTTACCCCTCGAGGCAGAAATTTTAAAAATTTAGAACCCAAATAACCACCTGCTCCAGTAACCAAGATTGTACTTAACATGTTTGAATTTTTTCTATCAATCTTTCACACCCGAAACCATCAATAATTTTTTTGATATTCTCACTGAGAGTCTCTCTTTTATCAAAAGAATGTAAAAGTAAGTTAACAGTTTCTTTTATATCATGCAGTGTTATCTTTTTTCCAATGCCTAGATTGATAACTGCCCCTCTTTCTGCAAATTTCTCAGCAACTATATTATGATTTTCATGATGACAGACCACAACTGAAGGAATGCCAAAAATAGCCAGTTCATAAAGAGTATTGCCTGCCGCCGTAATGGCAAGGTCACTTTCTTTTATGATATCCCACATTCTCTCCTGACTGATTGACCATTCAAATTGATAATCATTTATCAATGATGGTTGCAATTTTTTTATTCTTTCTCTTAATTCTTTTGAAACAGCAGGACCTATGACAACGAAAATTTTCTGTTTCAAACGCAACAATTCAAGAGCTTTGATTATCTTAATCGTGATATTAAAAGGGTCACTCCCACCTTGAGTTACAAGAATGTTTTGACAATCTAATTTAATCTGTTTTTTAACTTTTTGAGCCAAATTCCGTGAAATCGGCATGTATTCTGGACCTATAAGGTAAATAGTTTTTCCAGTATCAGCGTTTTTATAAAAATTTTTATCCTGTGCAATATTAAAATTAACCACAATATCTGCACTATAAAGACGTGTTTCAGGATGGTCAAAAATCAGAACAAGTTTTTCCACAGACTGTTTCAAACTTTCATAATATCTGTTACTTTTATTCAACAGGTCACAGATTAGAATTTTAGGTTCATAGCCATCCACAATCTTCTTAATTTTTTTTACTTCATCGTCTTCAGACTTAACTGAAATAATCCTCGTCTCGTAGCCTTTTTGATGTAAAATCTCTGTTCCGCTTGAGGTACTTTTCAATATAAAAACCGTACGATATGACCCTTTTTCACTTAAACTGTCGGCAAGAGCCAGACATTCCATCAAATGCCCCATGCCAATTTTGTTATTGGCATCCACTCGTATAAAAATGTTTTCCATAAAGTCAAACTTCTTTAGCCCTTATCATAATAAAAGCTTCGGCTGATTGCATTCCTATTTCACTACCCCTCTTCTTAGCTAACACTTCAATTGCTTCTTTTGACCGCGGATGAGGAAATGGTCTTTGTTCAGAAGAATAACAACTTAGCGCCTTGATTTTAATTGGAAGTTCTTCTTCAATATCCACATACAAATTAGGAATAAACACAGTATCAGGAAAGGGAGGTGACTGCTCTGTAGAAGAAGGTACCTCGTAGGAAAGTATTTTCTTAACATAAGGGGTAGCAATTGGTCTTAAACAAATCATAGAAGCCTGAAACACTGCCCTGTGGTCTTGATGATTATCATTACGATGATTTACATATACAATTTCTGGTTTAATTCTATTGATATATTTTTCCAGTGGAATCAGAATATTCTGAATACATAAATCAAGTCTCTCGTCCGGTAAATTAAAAAATTTTGCTTCTTCATATCCCAGTACACTTTTAGCGTTTAACGCACACTCCATCTCAAACTTGTTTCTTTTTTTATTAAATTTATGGTCATAAATGCGATTGGCTATAAAACACACAAAAACAATGTCCCCTCTTTTTACATGTTTCACAATTGTCCCGCCACAGCCAAGTACTTCATCGTCCATATGTGGAGCTATTATCAATATTTTTTTCATTGTCTACCTTTTATCCGAAATTTTGGCAATATCAAATTCTTGTCCTCTGTATAAGTTGATCTTTATGACCTTTTTACCAATGTCTACCTTTTTTTCATACATAACCCCTGTGTCATGGCACACCAAACACGCTTTGTTATCATAGATTTTTCCTTCTTTTATAGACATTCTTAATTGTTTGAACTTTTTACCATGCCATATTTCACGGAGTGTTTCTTTTTTTACATCACCTAGAACATTTACTTCACTGTAGTCAGTTATGCACTGTGGAACAATGCCATTCCAACCAACTACTATTCGCTGCCAAGGTACCCTGCAGATATAATTTTTAACCCTTGGAAAATCAACAATATCACCCCTTGCCTGATCAGCAATCACATATACCTTATCAGCAATGTTCTCCCAGAATTGGAAATATGTCTCTGGATAGTTTTTTATAGCACCCCATATAGTTTGAACCCGAATTAAGGGTTTTTTTCGGTTTTTTTTATCCCGATATTTCTTGAGAATCATTACTTTTTTCACTATATTTTCAAACGTTTCAGGAAACCTTATTTTTTCATAGTTTTCGTTAAGACCATCAATTGAAAAACTAATCCAGTCAAGACCTGCATCTACTAATGCCTCAGCCAGGTCTTGATTCAATCTTTCGCCATTGGTAAGAAATGCTACATCTTTAATGTCCTTTTTCTTGGCATATTCTACCATTCGTACTATATTCGGATTCAAAAGTGGTTCTCCTCTCCAGGATAACTTTATTGAATAAACCTTTTCCTTTGAAATTTCATCTACAATTTTCTTGAAAAGTTCAAAATCCATCACACCATGCATTAGTTGTGAAGGCATTGTGTGGCGCAGGCACATTGGACATTTTAACTGACAACTCACTGCTGCTTCAATGTCCACATGAGTTGGAAAGGAAACAACATAAAAAAATCTTGGAGCAACGTGCCACTTCAAACGGTCAACAAATTGCCCATGGATATTCCCTCTTTTAAGAATAAATGCCATTGCTTTCAGTTGAGATGTCAACCGATTGTAATCTAACTCGCGATGAGACAATTTAAATAGATTAAAAAATTTCATTGTTTCTTCTGGAATCTATTTTTTAAAATTTGTTCCGCTAACCAAAAATCGAATTCATCATCAATTTCTACATTTTCTTCCCTGCTTGTGAATACCTTTTCAATCCTTTGCCCAAACCTATCACCTTTTCTTATAAGGTCTGCTTTAATGACATATACATTCCCATCATCATAAAAAAACCCTTCTATGTCCTGTCGCCTCAAGCAACACTTCCCATACTCAACATATTTACAAATAAAACCTGTGGCAAGAGAATCGGCTCCGGTTTCAATAAACTTCTGTATACAATAATCAATTAGACCTTCTCGTCTAATAGGAGATGTTGGTTGAAGAAGTACTACAACATCTGCATGAATTTTTTGTAAAATGTCCTGCAAAACGGATAAAGTTGTTGCTTCATCAGTAGCTAGTTCCTCTGGACGGTACACTACCTCTGCCCCGTATCTTTGAGCAATTTCTGCAATTTCCTCATCTTCTGTAGAAACCACAAACCTATCCAGTAATTTTGCCTTTTTTGCAGATTCAATGGTCCATACGATTAAAGGTTTATTACACAATAACCTGATATTTTTTCTGGGTATTCCCTTACTGCCACCGCGCGCAGGTATGACACCTAAAATCATTCCCATATCAAATATCTAACTGCTCCTTTTTCTGTACTTTGTACCATTCTATGTATTTTCTCAACCCTTCCTCAAAGCTTACCTTCGGTTCCCAATTTAATTCTCTTTTAGCAAGTTCAGCAGATATTTCTTTCCCAGTAAAATCTCCTTTTCTTCCTTCTATATATTGAATTTTCACTTCCCCCAACAACTTCTTAATTGTTTCAGCAATTTGCTTAATAGTAATCTTCTCTTTTCCCTCCAGATTATAAATTTTATTTCGTGCGATGGGATTAAGTGCTAAAACGTTCCCTTCAGCAAGGTCTTCAACATAGACAAACTTCCTGTACTGTGATCCATCACCCGCGATAGTAAGTGGTTCTCCCTTTAACGCCTTTTCCACAAAAATCGGTATCACACCTTCGGCTCTTGCTCTTGGACCGTACGGTATACCATATCTAAGAATGGTAAAAGTAAGCCCGTATAATTTGGCATAACACTGACAATAATATTCAGATGCGATTTTAGTAGCAGTGTAAAGATGCATAGGAGGTGACAATGGAGTTTTCTCATCTACTTTATCAAACTCTGTGTCGCTATACACCCAAATCGTACTACCATAGATAACCCTTTTCACTCGTTTACTTAGCCTTGCTGCTTCCAATACATTTATTGTGCCCCGGGTATTAATACTCTCTGAATAATGTGGCTCTTCAAAAACATCATTTACATTCGCTACTGCTGCTAAGTGGAAAATAACATCTACACCCTGTAGAGCCATCCTTAAAGCCTCTAAATCTAAGATACTACCGTGATAATATTCTACATCCTTCCGAAAGGTAGGCAGCACCATATCGAAAATTCTAACTTTTATTCCTCTTTCTATAAGTTTATCAACAACATGTGAACCAATAAAACCCGAACCTCCTGTTACTAATGCCAGCATAAAACCTCCTTTAAATGGTTTTTATAGATTTTTCAAGTCCTGCCACGACATAATTTATCTCTTCTTCTGTCATAGTAAAATAAACTGGCAAACAAACATGGTGGGCACAAACATACTCAGATTTAGGAAAAGTGCCCAACGGATATTTGTTTTCGAAAAATGGCTGAAGGTGACACGGTAACTCATACACTTCGCCACTTAATCTTATTTCGAATTTCTCCCTCAAACAAGTTTTCAGTTTTTCTCTGTCAATATCCTCATCCAAAAGAACAATATACTTATAGTAGTTTGACGCCACTTCTGGAGGAATAAATAGTGGCTTAATTTTGGAAACTGCTTCCAATTTTTCATCATACTTTTTCGCAATTTCTCTTCTTTTATTTACGAATTCTTTAAGACGAGCAAGCTGAGAAAGTCCCACAATTGCATGAAGTTCGCTCATTCTCCAATTGTACCCGGCTTTGTCATGAACATTCTGATTCAAAGAAATCTTACCTTGATCACGATAACATTTTGCTTTCTCCATAAGATCCTCGGAATCAGTAACAATCATTCCGCCTTCACCACTCGTCATTACCTTGGTCGGGAAAAAAGAAAAACAACCAGCGTCTCCAAATCCACCTGCTTGTTTTCCATTATATATACTGCCGTGAGCATGCGCTGCATCCTCAAGTAAAAATAGGTCATTCTCTTTACAAAAATTCCGTATGGCTTCAATTGACGGTGAAACAATCCCTCCAATATGAACTATGATAACTCCCTTTGTGGATTTGGAAATTTTTCTTTTCAAATCCTCAAAGTCTATCGCAAATGTTGCTGGGTCGATATCCACAAATTTCACTTTTCCACCAGCATGTAACACAGCCAAGACTGTCGCGAAAAACGTATTAGTTGGCACGATAACTTCCTTCCCTTCAACTCCAAATATCCTTAAGGAAATTTCCAGAGCACTGGTTCCACTACTTACGGCTATTGCATACTTCTTTCCTATATACGAAGCAAACTTCTCTTCGAATTCTGTATTATATTTACCCTGGGTTAATTGGCCAGATGACAAAACTTCATTAATCTTGGCTATAATTTCTTGTTTATCTTCTTCCGAAAAATAAACTTTCACAGGCGGAATTTTCATCTTCGCTCCCTTGTTTAATAAATTTTAAACTATGTAAAGAATTTCTGCCAAATTATATTTTTCTAAATTATCCATCTATTTCATGTACTTACACCAGGATTTAGTAAGTTCATTAATCTTATCCGGTGTCCAAACAAAAGCATTCCTAAAACAAGCTGTATCTTTCAGCACTAATCTAACACCTTCTTCCAAAGAAATCTTAGGTTCCCAGCCAAGTAATTTTTTGATTTTTGTAATATCAGCGCATGTACGAAAAGGCTGTCCTAAAAGACTCGAAACATATACTACGTCTCCTTGTAAAAGTTGTGCCAGATAGGTAATAGTATAAGATTGACCTGAACCAACGTTCAATATCTCATTTTGTATGTTTGACTCTGCTGCCATTATAAAAGCATTAACAACATCTGAAACATATACAAAATCCCTACTTTGCATTCCATCACCCACCACTGTCAATGGCTTCCCGTTAAATTTCTGAACAAGAAACACTCCTAACACCCCCCCATAAGCTCCAGTCGTACGAAATCGAGGACCATATACATTAAATAATCTTAAAGAAATCACTGGTATTTTATAGATTCTACTCCAGTTGAAGACGAGTTCTTCACCCATGTACTTTGAGAATGCGTACGGATGTTGTAAGGATATTTTCGCACTTTCTGGAGTAGGAATTATTTCTGGAACACCATAACATGACGAAGATGCCGCATAAAGGAACTTTTTCACTTCTGCCCTGCGAGCCGCTTCAACAACATTCATAGTTCCAGTAACATTAACCCTGAAATATTTCTCAGGATTTTCCATCGAGGGAATTACATCAGCTAAACCAGCGAGGTGAAAAACATAATCCACCACATTAAAATACTTTCTTTCTTTTGTAAGCTTACTCACATCCGCTTCAATAACATGAAGTTGCTTATTATTTTTGTGGTGCGCCAGATTTTCTATTTTACCTGTAGAGAAATTATCGATGACTATAACTTCATAATCCCTTTCCAATAAAGCGTCAACCAAATGACTGCCTATAAAACCCGCACCCCCTGTTACTATAGCTCTTTTCACATTTGCCTTTTTGTAAACCACACCATCTCCTCCTACTAAACTATTTGAAAAATTATAAGCTTTATCATTTTTCAAC
>CAYRRM010000056.1:0-12102 GCA_964426675.1 uncultured Lentisphaera sp. | reverse complement strand
TTTATTTATTAACTTTTTTCTATGGAACATCTGCAGGATTTGTGATGTGGTCTCATTATCTAAAACCATTTTCTTATGGACTATTGTGGTTCTTATCTGTCATATATTTTCTTATAAAGTTCTATAAATCAGAAAAGGTAAAATGCTTATATACTGCCTCTATGTTTGCAGGCTTATCATTTGGAACATTACTCTCTTACGGTTATATATACTGGGCTGTGGTTATATTTATTCTGTTTTTCAATAAAGATATTAAATGGAAGATTAGAAATCTTATATTTACATTTATAATCTTTCTTGGAATATTCTTTTTAACAAACCCTTATGTCCTTTTATCCCATAAAGAATTCTTTCAAGAAATTGCATATCTCCGCACCTACTGGCATAAAGATATTTCTTTAAAATCAATCATTATCTTCTTATTCAACACAATGAGATACGGAATGGGAACTTTATTATGGATTACGGTAATAACTGGATTTATAGGGGGACTTATATATAAACCGGAAAAACTAAACTGGATGCTCTTAATTATAATACTTCCTGCTTTTCTATATTTTGCATTCACAACAGCAGAGTGGATTCACTACAGCATATTTTTATACCCGCTTTTCTTACTTTCAGCAGGGCTTTTCTTTTCAAAAGTTAGATTTAAGGTTATAGGTATGGCACTTACAATTGTTGCACTATATACTATTCTTTATACCGCTTCTTATGTTAAACTCTTTGGTATGGAAAATATACGAGTTGAAGCAGGAAGATGGATAAATGAAAACATATCCACTGATAAAGCAATTGGATTACTTGAATCACCTTCTCCATGGAGAACTCCACCTTTCAGGTTTTTAGATTATAAAATTACCATTACACAGAATAAGGGAGAGATAGAAAAAGAAAAACCTTCATATTTTATAGTTAGTGAATATCAGTGGCTGAGGGGAGCAAGGATGGAATTTATTAAAGATTTACTTTCTAACTATGAAGTTTATAAGATATTTGAAAAAGAGCCATCATTAAAATGGATAAAATTCAGACATCCAGAAGATATTCCTTATGATTGGTGTCATCCAAATCCGGTTATTTTGATATGGAAAAGAAAATAGTAAAAAAACTTATATTCATATTTCTTTTTGCTTTACTTCTTCGTATTGGATTTATCCTTACTTTAAATAATAGTGTTGATGTATGGGGGGACTGGTGGGATGAACTTGGCTGGAAACTTGCCTCAGGACAGGGCTACTGGGTCAATAATCCATATTTCCCTGATGGAGTGAGATTCTATTCCTGGCGTGCCCCTGTATTTCCACTCTTTCTCGGATGTATCTACAAAATATTCGGACACAGTTATCTTGCAGCAAAAATCGGACTTGCCATAATCAGTGCTATAAGTTGCATCTTTTTGTATTTCCTTGCTGCAGAGGTTTTAAAAAATAGGACGGCAGGTATCTGGTCTGCTTTAATATATGCGGTTTATCCACCTTCTATCTTCTGGACTGGCTATCTTGCCCCTGTTACACTTGAGATATTTTTACTCTTACTTATAGTTTTATTACTGATTAATGGAGTGCGAAAAAACAATATATATTTATTCATTGCAGCAGGGATATTCACAGGTATCGCTATTTTAACTCGTTCTGTTTTTCTTATATTCTTACCTGTTGTTTTTCTATGGCTGATTATAAAAGACAGAAAACATCTCTGTAAAAATTTTCTATCTTATGCAATAACAACGGCTATAGCAGTATCTCCGTGGGCTATAAGAAACTATAAAATCCACAGAACCTTTGTTCTCACATCAACGGAAGGTGGTATTGTATGTTATATTGCCAATAATCCAAAATCAATCTACCAACTATCAGGATACTGGGACCCAACAGGAAAATATGACGAACCGGTAATAAAAGATATTAAGGGGCTTTCTGAAGTTGAAACAGATAGATATTTTTACAGGGCTGCTTTCAAATTTATCAAAGAAAATCCTGATATTTACTGGAAACTTGTAAAAGACAGATTTTTAAGATTCTGGAGATTAACACCGCATACATTTTCAGGACCGGGAGAAAGCTATAAGACACATCACACAGTTATATCTTTAATCACCAATCTTCCCATCTTTATCCTTGCCGGTTTTGGATTTTTGCTTTCTTTGAAAAGATGGAAGGACTTCATTTTATTCTATCTCATAATTATCTGCTGGTCTTTACCTATTATTCTATTTTTCAAGACAATCATAAGATACCGCGAACCCATTATGCCGCTTATAATAATATTATCTATTTTAAGCATAAAAAAGGATAAATAAATGAAAAACCTGAAAACATTTATCCCCTTTATATTCATTTTGACAACTACGTTCATTGGTAATTTTCTTGGTATACAGTGGGGATTGCCAGGAAAAAACACTATGAAATTGCTAATGGGAAATGAGGAAGAAATATTAGAACAATTACTTCCTGAAATGGTAAAAGCAAGAAAGGAAATTAGAGAAATGGTTAAATATTCAACTCAAGAATATCGTCATGATTACAACGAAAATCAGATAGTAGTAAATATACATAACAAAATACCAATAACCCTAGCCAAGATAAATGCTATGAGAACTTATTTTCTAAGAACCTACTATCCTGATGAACATGTTACTATTATTGCTCTTTCCCATATTAACCTCAAAAGAAAAGAATTTAGTCCCAAAACGCCAGTACCTGGTTCTTTCTATATCTACTCAGCTGGTTTATGGCTTGGAGTATGTAAATCATTAAATCTTATAAAACTTACTAATGATACTAATGATATCAGTTTCTATATATCCCATCCTTGGGAAATTGGGAAAATCTATCTTTCTATAAGAGTATTTCTAATTTTAACTATGCTTTTTAGTACTTACATTGTGTGGAAAATAGGCAATGAATTTGGAAGAGATATAGCTTTTTTTTCTGCTTTTCTTTATGGTATATCTCCTGTTTTAAATCTCTGGAATCATTTTGGGTATTATTATGGTTTTGCAATTCCTTTTATAATGCTTTCTTTTCTATTCAGTTTAAAGATTTTAAATGAAGATAGACTAAAATATTATATAATTGCGGGCATTTCAGCAGGTCTTGCTACATCTGTGTTTATTCCATATTTATTAAGTGGTATATTTATATTTTGGGCAGGATGTATAAGATTTTTAAAGAAAAAAAGTTTTATGAGGAGTTTTAAATATACTACTATTGGAATAACATTTTTATTCATAGTTTTTGCTGTAATCCATATCTTTCTACTTCTGGACAAAGAAATTATGTCTGCGACGATAAAAAATGGTGCTGGTGATTTTAAATTTTCTTTCCAGCCGTTTTATTTTCTTTTTGCCTCTTTAAAATCTGCTGTAGGATGGCCTTTTTTAATAAGTGCTATTGGTGGTTATATTCTTATCATATTTAAAAAAAGAGAAGAAAAAGAAACTTTCCTTTTATTATCTTTTGTAGTGCCCTTTTTAGTATTTTCTTCTTTCTCTCCATGGTACACCAGGAGAGGGATATTTTTAATTCCGTTTATGGCTATCTTTGCAGGAGTATTCCTTACAGAAATACGAAAGAATTTTAAACTTCTGGGAAATATTATAGTATTTTTTGTTCTTGCATGGACATTTCTTTATTCTATTTCTTATACCAGAATTTTTATGCAGAAAAATATTCGTGATATAGCTGGGGAATGGATAAATGAAAATATCCCGGAAAAGGCAAAAATAGGATTATTGCAGATGCCTGCACCTTATAGAACACCCCCATTTCAATTTTATAGATATAGATTAGTACCCATACTCTGGAATAAAGAATTATTAGAAAAAGAAAAACCAGAATATTTCATTATCAGTGAATATGAAATGTTATGGCAAAAAGAATCTGACATAAAAAATTTCTTTGCGGAATATTATATACTGAAACATTTCAAACAGCTTGCTTCTATAATGGGCATTACCTTTAACAGAACTAAGTTCTCAGCAAAGGATTTCTGGCCTCCTAATCCTGATATTATAATTTACAGGAGAAAAAATGTGGAAGAATAAAAAGGTAAGTGTGATATTTCCAACTTATAATGAGAAGGATTCTATCAGAGATGCGATAAATGACTTTTTTGCATCTGGTTTTGTAGATGAAATTGTGGTGGTAAATAATAATGCTGCAGAAGGAACGGATGAAGAGGTAAAAAAGACATCTGCCCGACTTGTTTATGAAAAGAGACAGGGATATGGATATGCTATCTGGAAAGGGCTGGAAGAAGCAACAGGGGACTATCTTATTATTTCCGAGCCGGATGGCACATTTTCTGGCAGGGATGTAATAAAACTTCTTGCTTACAGCGATGACTTTGACTATGTATTAGGAACGCGAACGACAAGAGAACTAATCTGGGAAGGTGCCAATATGAATTTTTTTCTAAAATGGGGTAACTGGGCTGTGGGCAAACTTATGGAATTCCTTTATAACACAACAACACTTACTGATGTTGGATGCACTATGAGGTTGATAAAGAGACCTGTTTACGAAAAGGTCAAAAAACACTTCACTGTGGGGACTCAACACTTTGGACCTGAACTAACCCTCCTTGTTATAAAGTCAGGCACTAAATTCATAGAAATTCCTGTAAATTATAAACCGCGAGTGGGAAAATCGTCTGTCACGGGAAGTATAAGAAAGGCATTTGTATTAGGGATGAAAATGATCTTTTTGATTATAAGATACAGATTTAAAAGATTGGATTTTACTGTGAAATAGAATAAAATAAAGATATGAAAGAAACCTTTTTAGTGATTACAGGAGATGTTGTAAGCTCAAGGGAAATAAGTAATAGAGAAAGATTACAGAAAAAACTGGCCTCTCTTTGCGAAGAAGTAAATAAAAAGTTTAAAGAATTTATAGTTGTTAAATTCTCCATTACTATAGGTGACGAAATTCAGGGACTTATTAGAAAAAACTCTCCGCTTTTACAGATAACAGGATATTTTGAAGAAAATTTATACCCTTATAAAATGAGATTTGGAGCTGGGGAGGGAAGCATATCTACAAATTTTTATAATACGACTTCTCAAATGGATGGTGAATGTTTTTTCAATTCACGCCAGGCAATTATAAACGCTGAGAAGGAAAAAAGAAGCATAAAAATAATTTTACACAATAAAACCATTGAATCTTTATTAGACATAATCCTTATGTGGATAGAAAAAACTAAAGAAGAATGGAATGAAATACATTATAAACGATATTATCTTTATAAAAATCTGGGCTCTATTGAAAAGGTTGCTAAAAAAGAAAAGGTTACAAAACAGAGTATATGGAAAAGTTTAAAAAGAGCAAAATATGATTTAGTACTAAAATCAGAGGAAGTAATAAACAAAATACTATCAGCCGAAAAAGGCTGACTTTGCCTTCGTCAACCCGAAAAGGTTGACTGGTATAAAAATGAAAATTATTATAGTTTTCGTAATTTATATTGTATGTATTTGGGGTGGTGGAGCTGTTATAAACAAAATATGTAAATCTTTAAAACTGCCCAAAAATAGAGATGAAGGGTTATTAAATGCAGGTAAATTTATAGGGTATTTTGAGAGATTTCTAATCTTAACTTTTCTCTTGATGAAGATATATGAACCTATAGGATTACTTTTCGTAGGTAAATCTATTATAAGATTCTCTAATAGAGAAGAGAGTGAATACTTTCTTGTTGGAACACTTGCAAGTTTTTCCTGGGCATTACTGTGGGGTGTTGCATTACACTATTTACTCAAATGATACTTGCATATCACAGGGTTAATCCATTTTATAAGAAAGATGCCTTAACTGTCTCTCCTGAAAATTTTAGAAGACAGATAGAATTTCTTTTAAAAAAGGGGCTTAAACCAGTACATCCTGAAAAGTATATAAAAAATCCATCTTCTCTATTGATAACTTTTGACGACGGATATGCTGACAATCTCTGGTATGCATTACCCGTTTTGAAACAACTCAATATAGTTCCCATTATATTTCTAACAGTAAATTATATTGGAACGGACATAATATTCAGCAGATATAGTGATAAAGAAAAAGACCGTTTTTTAAACTGGAAAGAAGTGAAGGAAATGTCAGAAGCAGGTGTAATCTTCGGTTCACATTCGCTCTCCCATCCACATCTTACTCAACTCAATGAAAAAAAACTTATAGAGGAGGTCTCTCTTTCAAAAAAAATAATAGAAGAGAAAACAGGGAAAGAAGTATTGTATTTCTGCTATCCCTATGGTGATTTTAATGAAAAAGTTATAGAAAAAGTAAAGGAATCTGGATATAAAAGTGCTTTTGTAACTCCACCCAGAGGAAAAAAGGTAAAAGAAACTGACTATACTCTTATCCGTACAGGTATTTACGGGCATAACAACTTTTTAATGTTCAGGATAAAGATATGGAAAGATTATCTCAAAGGAAAAAGATATTAATTTTATTTACCACAGCTTTTCTGATACGGGTTGCTTTTGTCCTTACACTGAGAAATGAGTTCTATTTTGATGACGAGTTTGAGTATCATAAAATGGTAGAGAATTTTCTGGAGGGTAATGGATTTTTTGTCAATGAAGGACTGAAAGGGTTTAGACCGCCTCTTTATCCACTGTTTTTAAGCATACTATATCTTTTAAAATTCAGTTTATCAGGTATTCGTATCTTTCAATGCCTTATTTCTGCTCTTACTGTTTGTTTTATATATCTTTCAGGTAAGAAACTTTTTTCAGAGAAGATAGCTCTATGGTCAGGTATTATAGCAGTTGCATATCCCTACTTCATTTTTTACAATGGATTCTTGCTTACAGAAACATTATTTATATTTCTTACTGTACTTACAATTTATAATTTCATTACTCTCTCAGACAAACCTGCATCATGGATAAAAACCGGTATATCTTCAGGACTGGCAGGTCTTTGCAGACCTACAATGCAGTTATACCTTCCTGTGGCATTTATCAATATTGCCTTTGCTGAAGAAAAATTGAAGTTGGAAATAAAAAAGATTCTCTACATTCTGGTATTCTTCTCTTTAACTTTAAGTCCCTGGATTATCAGAAATTATATTGTATTTGGGAAATTTATTCCAGGGACAACAATGGGAGGAAGGGTATTCTGGGAGGGCAACAACCCTTATTCAGAAGGAGGACCTTGCAGATACTTTCCAGAAGAGATAGAAAAACTACCGGAAGTAGAAAGAGATACTGCATATTATAGAAAAACCTTTGAAATAATAAAAGAAAATCCCTCCCGGTTCCTGTGGCTTCTTCAGAATAAATTCAAGAGGTTCTGGAATGTCATACCAAATGCATCAGAATTTACAAAGCCGATTTATAGAATTGTAAGTGTTTTCAGTTTCGGTATTATGCTTCCCTTTTTTATTCTCGGTTTTTTCATAACATTAAAGAATAAAAAGATGTGGTTTATCCATTCTCTTATCATTTTATTTACAGTTTTTCATATCATCTTCCTGTCCTCTATAAGATACCGTGTGCCAATTGAACCATTTTATATAATCATTGCTGTATATGGCTTCTTCTGGCTGAAAGATAGAGTTTCAGGTATAATAATATAAGAAATAAAGGGGGAAACGATGCGATTTATTATCTCCGAATATATTAAAATGGCAATGGACCAGGCAGTATACGAAAAGTTAGAAGATGGAACATATGCAGGAAAAATTCCACAATGTAAAGGTGTAGTTGCATTTGCTAAAACACTAAAAGAATGTGAAAAAAAGCTGCAATCAGTTTTAGAAGCATGGGTCTTACTTGGTTTTAAAATGAAACATCCTCTACCCATCATTGGTGATATAGATTTAAATAGAGAACTTGATTATGCAGAGATTATCTCCCATTAAAAGAGCAAAATTCATCCAGAAACTTAAAAAGTTAGGATTTCAGGGTCCCGTTTCAGGTGCAAAACATCAATTTATGATATATAAAAGTTATAGATTAGCAATACCTTCCAATAAAGAATATTCTGTGCCTCAGATTAAATTTATGTTAAAGGAAATAGAAGATATCACAAATAAAAAAATCACGATAGAAATCTGGAATAATCTCTGACATATAATATGAAACTATCAGTAATAATCCCGGTGTATAATGAAAAATCCACAATTATTAAAATTATAGAGCGGGTAAAAGATGTCCCTATTGAAAAAGAAATTATAGTTGTGGATGATGGAAGCACTGACGGAACAAGAGAAACCCTCCATAATCTCCACTCTCCTGATTTAAAGATAATCCTAAAAGAAAAGAATGAAGGGAAGGGGGCTGCTATAAGGGAAGGACTGAAATATTTAACAGGTGATGTAGTTGTTATTCAGGATGCTGACTTAGAATATAACCCTGAGGACTGGATAAAAATGCTCAAAATAATGGAAGGGGAAAAAGCAGAAGTGGTATACGGTTCCAGGGTTCTTGGCAAAGGGGAAAAGTCATCCATCGCTTTTTATTTAGGAGGACGGTTTTTATCCCTTCTTACCAATTTCTTATATAGAACACGCATAACAGATGAGCCCACCTGTTATAAGATGTTCAGAACAGATTTAATAAAAAGCATAGAACTCAAGTGTAAAGGGTTTGAATTCTGTCCTGAGGTGACAGCAAAGATAGCAAGAAAAGGTTATAAAATTTATGAGGTGCCTGTAAGTTATAAACCGAGAAAGATAAAAGAAGGTAAGAAGATAAGGTGGAAAGATGGTCTTGTAGCAATCTACACACTTTTAAAGTACAGGATTGTAAAATGATACTGTGTCCTGTGTGTAAAGTAAAGAGTTATTTAATCTGGCGAGAAAGACAGTACAGGGTTTATAGATGTAAAAACTGTAAGGTCGCATTTCTTTATCCTTTACCGGAAGACACTTCTTTTATATATAACGATGCATATTTCAAAAACTGGTACATAAAATACCACAGCGAAAGAAAGAACTATATTAAAAAATTATTCTCAATAATTGAGCGGGATATAGAATTAAAAGGGAAACTGCTTGATGTGGGGTGTGGTACCGGTATCCTTCTTGAAGTGGCAAAAGAAAAGGGATGTGAAGTATACGGACAGGATATCTCTCCTTTTGCTGTTACTCACTGCAGAAATAAGGGATTTGACGTCTACGATAAACCTCTTCCAGAATTAAATCTACCGGAAAATTCTTTTGATATAATTACAATGTTTGATGTTATTGCTCATTTTAAAGACCCTGTATCTTATATAAAGACCGTTGCAAAAATTCTTAAACAAGGGGGGTATCTGATAATTAAAACCCCTTATCATTCTCCTTTACTTTTCTTTCTATCAAATCTTCTTTCATTTACAGGTAAAAGCAGAGCATTACTACATATCCCAGCCCAGATTTTTCATTTTAATTATCAATCTCTTAATTTACTACTATCTAATAACAATCTCAAACTGATAAACTCTATTATAATTGACGATTTTTCTTTATTGGATAAACCTATTTTTCTTCGTATAATAAGTGGTAAAAGTTTAATTACTATGTGGCAGAAATTATAAAATTCTTTATTACAGGAGCAAGATGAAAGAAAAAGTAGTGGTGGTGATGCCTGCATACAATGCAGAGAAAACACTTGAAAAGACAGTGAATGATATTCCTTCTGATATTGTTGATGAAATTATAGTTGTTGATGACCATAGCAAAGATAAAACAGTAGATATAGCCCGAAGATTAGGTTTAAAAGTTTTTATTCATCCTGAAAATCGTGGCTATGGGGCTAACCAAAAAACGTGTTATAAATTAGCTTTAGAATCCGGCGCTGAGTATATAATTATGGTTCATCCTGATTACCAGTATGATGCACGCATAATTCCCTATGCGATAGGATTCCTAAAACTGGGTATATGCGACATTATATTAGGTAACCGAATAAGAACAAGAAAAGAAGCTCTTGGTTGTGGGATGCCTATTTATAAATATTTTTCAAACAGATTTCTAACAATAATAGAAAATTTTGTTACGGGTCAGAATTTAGGAGAATGGCATAGTGGATTTCGCATATATCGCAGAAAAGTTTTAGAAACAATTCCATATCAAAAAAATTCTGATGGTTTTGTTTTTGATACTGAATTTCTTGTGCAGGCGGTGGTAGCGGGTTTTAGAATAGGTGATGTTCCCATACCTGTAAGATACTTTCGTGAAGCATCTTCTATCAACTTTATAGAAAGTGTTAAATATGATATATCTTCTCTTGCAGTTCTGGGAAAATATATTGCCTATAAGATAGGAATAAAAAATATAGATGTTTTCAAAAAGAGTCCAGATGAAAAGTGAAAAATCTAATAACTTACTTCTAATCCTTTTTATCCTCTTTTCCATATTAATCAAACTATTCTCCTCTTCCTCATATTTCTTTATATCAATGGACGAAACGAAATATCTTAAACTTGCCAAAAATCTACCATTTTATAACCTTTTCAATAATAATTTTTATATAAGTCATCCTCCATTCTATCCTTTCGTAATAAAGATGTTTTCCTTCATAATGTCTGATTACATAGCAGGGATATCCCTTTCTCAAATTAGCACGATAGGTTTTATCTTAACAGGATGTATCTTCTTGAAATTATTAAAAACAGAATATAGAAATTTATATATAATTATTACCCTTACTGGACTTTCACATCTTTTATATTACTGGAGTAATATTATATATAAAGAGACATTCTTTTCATTTCTCGTATATCTCTTTCTCCTCTGTTTCTTTTTAGTAATAATAAAACCCCAAAAAATTCTGGTTGTATTTACTGCAATAATAGGATTTTTGTTATCTTTTACATCCGACTTAGTAATATTTTTATTCCCCTCTATTTTATGTATGATTCTTCTTTATGGAAAGTCATTATTAAGAAATAAACAATACAGTGTTATCTTACTTCCAATAATATCTATTGTAACGGGATATGGAATCTGGATTGGGATAAGGTTATGGATTTATACCCATAATACATACTATCCTGCTGGTGTAGATGGCATGATAGAACAAGTAGCAAGTTGGAACATTTTTCATATATTCTCACCACGTAGCTTCCAATGGACAAAAGAGATAACACAGTCAGGACTTTCTCTTGAACCTTTACATTATATAAAATATATATCTGCCCTCTTTAATTTATTACCTCCTCTTCATATTTCACTAACAAGTTTTTCAACAAAAGAAATTTTTCTTATTTTAATTGTATATATCCCACTAGCTATTTTTATGTGTATCGGCATTTTTACAGTTATACAAAACAAAGAAAAAACAGGATATCTAATGTTAGTTACTTTCTTTTCTTTCCTATCACCTATAATTTTTCAAATAAGTGACCCGAGATTCTCCTTACCATCTCTGATACCATTATTTTATTTCATCGGAACAGGCATAATGAAAGTATGCTCCAAAATGAAAAGCGAATTACTAATTTTACCCTTTTTTGTATTCAGTATTTTCTGGATAATACAAAATCCTTATTTTTATGGGTTTAAACAGAAGGTTGTTCAACTGGAAAAAACAGGAAAGTTTATAAATAACCTTACAGAAGATGGCATAATGGCACAATTTGGATATCCGCCTGAAATAGCATACCTGACAGATAAAAGGGTTATCTGTTTACCTTTAACTGTTGAGGAACTGGAACATCAGCTTTCTATCTATGATATACATTATATTATTTTTGGAGAAGATGAAACCTACAATGGAAAAGTGATAAATTATATAAAGAATAGTCCTCAGGAATTTACAAAAATAACGGAAATTGAAGAAATCTATCCTCATCAAAAGGAAAAAGTTTATGTTTTCAAGGTTAAAAAATAGATTATCTGGCATAGTTATAGTTATTTTAACAGGTATAATTCTTAGATTTATATGTATTACAGCCAAAAGTTTCTGGTGTGATGAGTTCCTGGCGATATCTTTAAGTAAAATACCGTCCTTTTCTGATATGATAAAAAGCGTAATTAAATATGATGCACATCCACCACTGTTTTATTCAATAATCAGAGGGCTCTTTCAATTTACACATAGCGAGTTTGGATTAAGATTTATTTCTTTTCTGTCTGGCGCAGGAGCGGTGGTTGTTTTCTATCTTT
>CAYRRM010000055.1:8857-12133 GCA_964426675.1 uncultured Lentisphaera sp. | reverse complement strand
ACCCGACAAGGAATTTCGCTACCTTAGGACCGTTATAGTTACGGCCGACATTCACCGGGGCTTCGCTTTAGTGCTTGCACACCTCAGCTTGACCTTTCGGCATTGGTCACGCGTCACACCCTATACATCCTTTTGGAAGTTTGCAGAGTGCTGTGTTTTTGATAAACAGTCGCCTGGGCCTCTTTGTTGCAACCCGATTATGCTCCGGGAGTAAATCCCTTCACATATTCAGGCACCCCTTCTCCCTAAGTTACGGGGCTAATTTGCCGAGTTCCTTAACGTGGTTTCACTCGCGCACCTTAGGCTTCTCGCCTTACCTACCTGTGTCGGTTTGCGGTACGGACACCCTGTCGTCAACGTTTAGGAGCTTTTCTTGTCAGTATAGCATTACCCGATCCGCTTCGGCCGAAGCTTCCACGTCCCATCGGCTCTCAGGTGTTGTTCCGGCGGATTTGCCTACCGGCACCCTTGACCTTAGACTGTCACTTTCAATCGACAGCCGGGCTGGCTGACTGCACCCCTCCATCACTCAGACAAGGTGGTACAGGAATATTAACCTGTTGTCCATCGACTACGCCTTTCGGCCTCGCCTTAGGATCCGACTAACCCCGGGCGGACGAACCTTCCCCGGGAAACCTTAGGTTATCGGTGGACAGAATTCTCATCTGTCTTTTCGCTACTCATGCTTGCATGGTCACTTGTATGCAGTCCATCTCAGCTCTCGCTTTGACTTCGAGCCACATACAACGCTCTCCTACCGCTGTAATATTGCTATTACAACCCGTGGTTTCGGTTATAGACTTTAGTCCCGATAATTTTCGGCGCGAAATCACTCGACCAGTGCGCTATTACGCGTTCTTTAAATGATGGCTGCCTCTAAGCCAACATCCTGGCTGTCTAAGCGACTTCACATCCTTTACGATGCCACTTAGTCTATATTAGGGACCTTAACCGGCGGTCTGGGCTATTCCCCTCTTGTCCGTGCAGCTTATCCCACACGGACTGACTCCCGTGATAAAGTCAACGGTATTCGAAGTTTGAAGGTCTTTGGTACCCCGGTAAGGGCCCTCTAACCGTCAGTGCTCTACCCCCGCTGACTAATTAGCACGAGGCTAACCCTCAAGCTATTTCGGAGAGAACCAGCTATCACCAAGTTTGATTAGCCTTTCACCCCTAGTCACAGCTCATCCAGAGATTTTTCAACATCTATTGGTTCGGCCCTCCACTGAATGTTACTTCAGCTTCAGCCTGGCCATGACTGGATCACTTGGTTTCGGGTCTGCTCCATGCGACTTAATTCGCGCTATTCGCACTCGCTTTCGCTTCGGCTTCACCACCGTAATGGTTTAACCTTGCCGCATAGACGCAACTCGCAAGCTCATTATGCAAAAGGCACGCGGTCATCCTGATTGCTCAAGACTCCCACACTTTGTAGGCACATAATTTCAGGTACTTTTCACTCCCCTTCCGGGGTACTTTTTCACCTTTCCCTCGCGGTACTATTACGCTATCGGTCACTGATTAGTATTTAGCCTTGTGAGATGGTCCTCACGGATTCAGACGGGGTTTCACGTGTCCCGCCCTACTTGGGATACTCGTAGGCCGGCTTTGATTTTTGCTTACGGGGCTTTCACCCTCTTTGGCTCAACTTTCCAGAAGTATTCTGCTAATCTCTACCTGTGCCATATTCGAGTCCCGCAACCCCGCAATGTAAACACTGCGGTTTAGGCTGTTCCGCTTTCGCTCGCCACTACTGACGGAATCTCTGATTTGATTTCTTTTCCTCAGGGTACTGAGATGTTTCACTTCCCCTGGTATCGCCTCATACACCTATGGATTCAGTGCATGATATCCTGATATTACTCAGGATGGGTTTCCCCATTCGGAGATCTCCGGATCAAAGTGTGTTTGCCACTCCCCGAAGCTTATCGCAGCTTACCACGTCCTTCTTCGCCTATCAGTGCCAAGGCATCCTTTATGTGCCCTTAGTAGCTTGACCAAAATAAATTTTGATCTATTTTTTTTCGAAGTTGCTTTGTGCCCGCTTTTTTTGTAGGCACAATAACTTTTTCTCCAAATTTTCAAAAGAACATTGAAACCTTTCGATTTCGCTATATCATCGCGAAAAACGCGAAAAATATTACATTTATTTTTTTAAATCCAGTTTCAGACTGGTGGGCGTATCTGGATTTGAACCAGAGACCTCGTCCTTATCAGGGACGCGCTCTAACCAACTGAGCTATACGCCCTAATGTTATTAAAGAATCCAGGCGTATCGGGGCAAATTTTTTGCATTTTCTCGCCCTTTTTTTTCGCTCCCATATTGAGTTCTTTAGCTAAGCTAAAAAGCTGGTGGAGCTAATGGGATTTGAACCCATAACATCCAGCTTGCAAAGCTGGCGCTCTAGCCAGTTGAGCTATAGCCCCATAAAAGCACTTTTCTTATAGGATCTCTTCAAATCCCGATTTCTACCTGACTCATTCAAAAGAACAATCTTTAAAAACTGAATAGTACGATGTGCGAAGTTCAATTGAGAACTATAACACACTTCAACATAACTCAAATTAATGAATTATGCAGTTAAGCCGTATTTCCATCTAATAAAGACAGAAATTAACTCCGTAAAAGGAGGTGATCCAGCTGCACATTCCCGTACAGCTACCTTGTTACGACTTCATCCCAGTCACTGACCACACCTTAGGCAACTCCCCTTTTTGGGTTGGATGACTTTGGGTGCAATCAGCTTCCATGATGTGACGGGCGGTGTGTACAAGGCCCGGGAACGTATTCAAGGCGCCGTAGCTGATGCGCCTTTACTAGCGATTCCGACTTCATGCAGTCGAGTTGCAGACTGCAATCTGAACTGAGGACGGTTTTATGGATTTGCTCCACCTCGCGGTATTGCCTCCCATTGTGCCGCCCATTGTAGCACGTGTGCAGCCCTGGACATAAAGGCCATACTGACTTGACGTCATCCGCTCCTTCCTCCCGCTTAACACGGGCGGTCTCATTAGAGTTCCCAGCTTTACCTGATAGCAACTAATGACACGGGTTGCGCTCGTTGCCGGACTTAACCGTACACCTCACGGCACGAGCTGACGACAGCCATGCAGCACCTGTGCATGTGCCATATTGCTATGGGGTCCCTACTTTCATAGGGATTTCACATGCATGTCAAGCCCAGGTAAGGTTCTTCGCGTTGCATCGAATTGAGCCACATGCTCCACCGCTTGTGCGGGCCCCCGTCAATTCCTTTGAGTTTTAGCCTTGCGGCC
>CAYRRM010000055.1:3014-8783 GCA_964426675.1 uncultured Lentisphaera sp. | reverse complement strand
TTTAGGGCGTGGACTACCAGGGTATCTAATCCTGTTTGCTCCCCACGCTTTCGTCCCTCAGAGTCAGTAATCGCCCAGAAAGCTGCCTTCGCCTTTGGTGTTCCTCCCGATATCTACGCATTCCACCGCTACACCGGGAATTCCACTTTCCTCTGCGATACTCTAGTTTAGTAGTTTCCAATGCAGTTCCAAAGTTGAGCCTTGGGATTTCACATCAGACACACTAAACCTCCTACGGACCCTTTACACCCAGTGAATCCGAACAACGCTTGCCACCTACGTATTACCGCGACTGCTGGCACGTAGTTAGTCGTGGCTTCCTCCCAGGGTACTGTCATTTTTTTCTTCCCCTGTGACAGAGGTTTACAATCCGAAGACCTTCATCCCTCACGCGGCGTCGCTTCGTCAGGCTTGCGCCCATTGCGAAATATTCTCGACTGCAGCCTCCCGTAGGAGTCTGGGCAGTATCTCAGTCCCAGTGTGGCTGACCATCCTCTCAGACCAGCTACCCGTTATAGCCTTGGTGGGCCATTACCCCGCCAACTAGCTGATGGGACGCGAGCTCATCTTCAAGCGAACTTTCGCCCTTTATCCAGAATTTCATGCGAAATTCAGGATACATTCGGTATTAGCTCCGGTTTCCCAGAGTTATTCCCAACTTGAAGGTAGATTACTCACGTGTTCCTCACCCTTCCGCCACTAAACTTCCAAATATTGCTACCGGAAGTTTCGTTCGACTTGCATGCCTAATCCACGCCGCCAGCGTTCGTTCTGAGCCAGGATCAAACTCTCCATAGCATAAATTTTATTCCGGCTATGCCGGCTAAACTCAATTGAACAAACGATCACATCGCACTATTCAGTTTTCAAAGGAACATTTTTTTTTGCGGACTTTTATTATACATCAACTTAATTTTGATTTCAAGTCCTGAAAAACAAAATTTTCAAAATTTTATAACACTAAAATTTTATTTAGCGGGCTTTATTTTACACCACTAAAAAAACTTTGCAAATTAATTTTCAAAAAAAAAACAAAAAAAAATTTTTTATATTGCTAAATTAAATTTAGCGGACCTTAAATTAGACCTTTATCAATTTTTTGCAAACAAAAAAAATAATAATAAATCTATCTCATTGTAAATCAGTGAAAAATATATACAAAAAGAACTTTTAATTTTAAAACTTTTTATAATTGAGTTATCGCTTTTTCAAATTATAATCTTCCCAGGAAAGATTTGCAAAAAGCATTATTTATTTATCCTGAAATTGATATTTACTTTTCACAAATCATTTTTATATCGCTATATGCATCTTTCAACGAGACTAAAATACGTGGAAGTAGATCCCCGCCTATATGTCTGACAAACGCGTCATAGATATTTATCTTTATTGGAATAACTTTTATTTCTTTTTTTATTTTTTCGCGAGATGCGATGAGAAAACAACCTTCCTTCCGCCATTCTTTAGTGATCCGCCATCCCTTATCGGTAATAAGATAAAATATATCTATATGTTCGCGATTATTGCCTGTTGTATCGTATGTTGCCAGATCTGCTGCCCATGTAATGAATAAATTAGCCATAGCGCCACCTTTGTACTTGACTATCATAGCTTCTGTGTCAGCGCACTTTAATTGCGGATGCGATAGATTTTCAGAAAAAAATGTTTTTGATACGACAGGTCTGTTCATGAGGTAGTTTGCGGTATTAAGATTATGAATCATGGCATCCATGAAAGGTCCACCATTTTTTTTAGGATCAGTTGCCCAGTTATTCCACTTTGGATATGCATGAATCCAATCTTGTTTATAAAGAGCAAGTTTTCCGAACTTCCCGTCATCAAGAATTTTTTTTGCTGTTTCTACGAATGCATCTCCAGTTCTACTATAAATCACAGCAGCCTTTATATTATATTTTTTTTGTGCTTTTACGATTGATTCACATTCCTTTACAGTAGGGGCAAGAGGTTTTGTTGTGATAATATGTTTACCTGCCTTTGCCGCTTCAATAAATTGAGATTCACGTATCCATGGAGGAGTAAAAAGTGCAATAAGTTTAACTTCCGAATCATTAAATATTTCATCCGAACTGTCAACAGCTTTTCCTCCGAGTTCCTTAGCAAATTTCTCAGCCTGTTCTTTTCGCGGGTCATAAAATTTTGCTACTTCTACAAATTTGCTATTTTTGATTTCATTTGCCTGCCAGCGGAGAAAATCTCCACAACCAATAACGGCCATTTTAATCTTTTTTGTCATAAAAAAATCCTTTTTTTTATTTTTTTATTTTGATGTTAAAACTGCATAAAAATTATTTTCAGGGTACTTAAATTCCACGGAACCATCAACATTTGTTAGATTGATGTCTTTATCCTTGTAGCCAGAACTTGTAAGAGAGAAAGCCTTTTCAATATTCTTATTTGAAATTTTTATAAGCACTTCAGGAGATTCTATTTTCCATGGCATATTCCCTACATCATTTATAAGAAAACCATTCTCACCTGATTTTGGTAAATTTGCAGGAGTACTTGTCCATCCTGTCGGGCGAGCCTTTGTTGTTACCTGAACGAGTATTTTCTTTGAATCAGAAATAGGAAGGTCATCCAGACTTGTCACTATTATTGTAAGGTAATCATTTTTTACATTGATTTCAACGTTATTTAATTTGATTGGTGAGACTTTGGAGAGGAAGCCGCATGCTCCCTGCGTTTTTGGGGTATTAACGGTGCAAAAACCTATTTTGTAATTTAATAAAATTTCATCAGTAATAGATTTAACTTCACCTTTATCTTCATTAATAAATTTTGACATGTCCTCTATGAGACTTTTTTCTTTTACCCTAGTATATTTTACCATTACTGGTCCAACGAGAAATGCCAGTGGATTGATTCTGGATTTTTGAATTTCAGTTTGCATAATACCTTTATCACGATTTGGGTCATATGCCTGATCCTCACTAATAAGTGGCTCTTCTGCATTCCAAAGGGACGAAATTGGCCTCGATTCAATTACGACGGGTTTTCCTTCTTTGATGTCGTTCCTCCTATATGCTATGGCTGCTGCAGGGAAGGTGGCAGCAAGTGAGGGAGTCAAACATGTCCATTTATCAAAAGTTTTTTGATTACCCCGCCATGGCATTGTGATTATTGCGTCGATATCAAATCCGGTATCATTTGCATTAAACCATGTGACTCCATCTACGCCATTTAATGATTGATAAGCAGCTACAAGAAATGGGCCTTCAGACTGATATATATTTGGATTAACCCATGATGTTTCATGATTTATAAAGGGAAATCCAAGCACTTGTTTAAAATTTGTCGGCAACTGCCATGGACGATGTAGAGCTGATACGTCGTTATAATAGTGTCCAGCAATAATAAGCCAGCCATTATCTTGTCCTTCATGCGCGGCATTAAAATATTTTGTTTTAGCCATTACGTCTTGAGCGGTATAACTCCATCGTTCCATATCGAGCCAGGTTGTATCATTTGCGGTTCTCCAATTTTCAGGGACAATAGGAATTTTCATTTTTAATTCATTTTCATAAAAGTTTTTTATCATCTTGAAGAAGTTATATTGAGTTTCACTGAAAAACTGAAGTTGATCGCTTTTTCGTTTTGCAATACCGCCTTGAGAATTTTGCGTTAATTCCCAGATAGAATAAAACCCCAATTCTGATTTTGAAAGGTTGTCTCCGGGTTCACTATTACTTCCTTTTACCTCAGCATTTTCCCATGCTTTAAGTGCATTTTGAATAGAGCCATATTTTTTCTTTACCCATTGTGTAAAATTTTTTGCCAGAATTTTTTTTGCTGGCATTGGCATTCTCTGGGTAGTCCAGAAAAGAAGGCTATCTTCATTCATTGTAAGTATCATTGCAACTGATGGATCCTTAGAAAGTGGAATTCCTGTATATGGATTTTTTGAAAGATAGAGTTTTTTGCAAAATTTCTTATAGACATTCTGGATTCCTTCATGGAAATAGATTAAGCCTGCCAACGGAACTTTTTGACCTGTCAATTCGGGAAAATTCCATTCTGCCGGTATTGTGCTTTCTCCGTGCGCCCAGAACGGAGATATTGTTGAGTATATCCCCTGTTCCTTCATTGCTGCAACCATTTTATGGCAACCTTCAATATACTTTTCTTCAACACGGGGATCATCTTCTTTTCCATACGTAGGTCTCCTATCATGAAATGAAAATTGAGTTCTGACAAGGTTGAACCCCATCTTTGCAAGAAATCGAGCTTGTTTTTGCCAATCCTCCATACTGCGTTTTACAAGATCCCCTTTTCCAAATGTATTAATTGTCCAGAAACGAATTGGCTTCCCATCTCCATACAAGAAGGAGTTTTTATCCTGACTAAGTCTTATGAATCCACGTTCTCCCGCAATTTTCTCATTTAGATATCTCAGGTCGAGAATCGCATCTTCCCGGAAATCATCCTGCCATTCAAAATCCCAATTTTCTGTACTTTGTGCTTGTTGTATCAAAAAGTTATAAAATAGTGAAAATAGAAGAAAAAGCATTGCATTTTTCATATTTCATCCTTGTGTTTTTTTATCAATTTCAATCTATTTTTATGCTGTTGTAACTCTTTATTAACGTATCAAGAAATTTATCCGCATTGCTATCTGCTTTCATGCGTTCAGTTGATGACTCAAAAAAATCAATAGTTCTTTTTATTCCCACTTTATATGGGATCGTGGCTTGAAAATCCGGCACAAAACGCTTTATCTTACTATTATCAAAAATTACGCTATAAGATTTATCTCCCAGAAGATTCCCTTCCATCCATGCCCAACCATAATTTTTGCTAAACTTCACAATAAGATCAGTACTAATGTGCACAATATTAGCTTTAACTCCAACAGCCTCAGCAGTCGCTTGATAAATCTGGTCCCACGTCAGAACTTCATCCGATGTAATATGAAATGCATGGCCAATTGCTTGTTGATGTCCAAGAAGCCCTACAAAACCTTTTGCAAAATCTTCTGAGTGTGTAACTGTCCAAAGTGAAGTCCCATCTCCATGAACAACAACAGGTTTTCCTTCTTTCATTCGTTTGATTATACCATAATCGGTCCAACCTCCTATGGCGAGTGGAATCACTGTATCATAAGTGAGAGATGGCCTGACAATCGTAATTGGGAAAGCATTTTTGCGAAATTCGCAATTGAGCCTCTCCTCGCAAGCAATCTTATTGCGGGAATAGTCCCAAAATGGATTGCAAAGAGGAGTATCTTCGGTTACAAAAGGAAATGTCAATGGCTTTTGGTAAACTGAGGCAGATGAAATAAATATATATTGAGATGTTTTCCCGGAAAAAAGTCGAATATCTCTTTCTATATCTGTGCTTTTATATGCTATCCAATTTACAACTACATCCCATCGATGTTTTTTGAGAGCTTCAGCAGTTTCTTTTTCCTTCGATATATCGGCAATTATAGTTTTGGCCCCTTTGATTCTTTTTTTTCCCCTATTTAGTAGATATAGTTCAATTCCTCTTGTTATAGCTAATTTGCTTACTGCAGTACTAATATTTCCTGTTCCTCCGATAAATAATACCTTCATATATAGCTCCTTTATTTTTTTAACTTTCTTAATTTATCACATCATATTAAAAAAAACTTACTTGATTTTATGAAAAAATGAGCCAATCTTATTGAAATATGAAAGCCCAGATAATTGATGAACACATTCCACTTAACCACTCTTTTGCGGTGTTTCATAAAATTTGCGATGAATACCCTTTTGTCTGGCATTATCA
>CAYRRM010000055.1:0-2914 GCA_964426675.1 uncultured Lentisphaera sp. | reverse complement strand
ATTGCATTATCGTGTGGGTACAAAGGCACTTCTCATTTCAATAGGCAGTTTATAAAATATAAAAATCTAAGTCCTAAAGAATTCAAAAGAAAGTTTTGATGTATTTTTACTTTTTTTCCCATATCAAACCACTTTTTTTTTGGAAGGTGGAGATAAAAAAACTTTTAAAAATGTGATGTAAAAAAATACTGAAAAAGAGATTCCGCTTAGCATTTTACCCTAAAAATACTTAATCCAAATGAATTTTCTTAATAGCAAATTAACAACAGGCAAATTATGATAATATTCTGCTTGACATTCAAACACTATATGATAGACTAAACTTTACCGTCTTGAGAACTAAATGAATTCAAATATAAAATCAAAACAACGAGTAACAGAGTTTGGCGAAGTTTTAACGCCAAAAAAAACCGTTGAGTCCATGCTCGACCTCATCCAACACAAACCAGAAGATTATCTTACACTCGAAAAACTAAGAAAATCAATACATATTGACCGACGCATCTCAATGCGGGAAATTATTGAGAAGATACTGGGAATAATCCCCTATTTTAAAACAAAGGACGAACTTTTAGAAGAGGAGTTTGATAAGTTTGACACCCGTTATCTTCCAAAAGAAGAGTATTTTGAATATGCGAAGACCGTTTTTAAAGCCTATATTCTGGATGCCGATTTTAGAGCAATCATTGATAGGAAGGATTTTGCATTGTTAAATGTTTCTCCTTACGGGGAAGCATATAAGAAACTTCCACAGGAATTGCGACAGACCATTCCGGAGAATATAAAAGATTTTGTGCCACTGAATGCGTTCGTGGCGTAACTTAAAACAGCCTGAACAGGATAAACAGGATAATGAAAATCCTAACCATCTTGTTCATCCTGTTAATAATTAAGGAGTTCAAAGTTAATGTTAGACACTGAAACCAGAGCTAAAGTAAAATATAAATTTGCTTATTTTACTTTTGTGCGGTAAAGTATATTTAGAAAAATATAATTTACTTCAGGAAACAAAATGGATATTAAAGATTTCAAAGCAGGTATCTATAAAAAGGGTTATGAGTACTCATATTTTTTGCCTGAAAGGATAAATCACAAATTTTTCTGGACAGATGAAACTATAAATGAACTTTTAGAAAAAGCCTCATTAAAACTGGGAGAATTGAATTCCTTTTCCCGTTTAGTGCCAGATACAGATATGTTTATAATAATGCATATTTTTAAAGAGGCTGTAATATCAAGTAGAATTGAAGGAACAAGGACAAATATAGAAGAAGCATTTAATGAAGAAAAATATATAGATCCAGAAAAGCGTGACGATTGGAAAGAGGTTAATAATTATGTTAAGGCAATGAATAGTGCCATAGAAAATCTCAAAAAATTACCACTTTCAAACAGATTAATTAAAGATACACATAGAATCCTTCTTTCCAGTGGCAGAGGCGAATACAAAACACCGGGAGAATTCAGAAGATCACAAAACTGGATTGGTGGAACTACGATATCTGATGCGGTTTTTATTCCACCGGCGCACACAGAATTGCCCGACCTGCTTTCAGATTTTGAACTATTTCTTAATAATAATGAATTAAAGATTCCTCACTTAATAAAAATTGCCATCGCTCACTATCAATTTGAAACCATACACCCTTTTCTGGATGGAAATGGCAGAATCGGGCGTTTATTGATTACTTTATATCTTGTAGCAAATGGTTTACTGGAAAAACCTTTGTTGTATTTATCCGAATATTTTGAAAAAAACAAGACACTATATTACGATAATCTGACTTTTGTTAGAACAAAAAATGATCTGGGACAATGGATAAAATTCTTTTTAACTGGAGTTGCCGTAACTTCTGAAAAGGCTGTTGTAACTTTGCAAAAAATAATCAAATTAAAAGAAAATATAGAAAAACAGAAAATTCTGAACATGGGCAAAAGGTCAAAACAGGCGATGACATTTTTGCATCATCTTTTCAGAAAACCTGTTGTAACTGTAAAGGACGTGGAGGCGCTAACATCCCTCTCACCGAGGGCAGCCAATAATCTCGTTCAGACTTTTGTTGAGAATAAAATACTCGTTGAAATAACAGGACATCAGAGAAACAGAATTTTTGTTTTTGATGAATATGTTAAGATGTTCTGATAAAATGAATTTTTATTAATTTTTCAACATTACAGAACCATCATGTCGAAATTTTTAAGTTTTATCGACATGAGAAAAGGGAAATTAAAGGAGACTGTAATTATCGAACAGGCTGAACAGGATAAACAAGATAATGAAAATCCTAACCATCCTGTTCATCCTGTTAAATAGCACTGTTTTAAAAAATATTAACAGGATATATAGGATAAACAGGATATGCAGGATATAGAGGATGGAGAAAATAAAAAAAAGGAATCCTAACCATCCTATTCATCCTGTTAAAATTGTTATAAAAGAATATTGTTATGAAGTATGAAGAAGTAACAAAAAAAATCATTGGATGTGCTTTTGATGTAATGAATGAACTGGGGTCTGGATTTCTTGAGTCTGTTTATGAAAAAGCAATGATAATTGCATTATCTGAAACAGGAATGAACATTCAGGCACAACATCCTATTAAAGTTTATTTTAGAAACAAGGTGGTCGGAGATTTTTATTCTGATATACTGGTAGAAAACAAGATAATTGTTGAATTGAGAAGTGTAGCTGCACTTCGGCCCAAACATAAAGCTCAGGTAATTAATTACTTAAAAGCTATCTGGAAGATGAAAGTGTCTGGTTCTCCCAGAGACAGATGGCAGAGCTTTTCAATAAAGACATTCGAACCATTAACGAACATATTAAGAATATCTTTAAAGAAGGTGAATTGGATAAACATTCAGTTATCCGGAATTTCCGGATAACTCAAACAAATAGGAGAAAAAGAAAAAA
>CAYRRM010000054.1:0-12467 GCA_964426675.1 uncultured Lentisphaera sp. | reverse complement strand
AAAAAAAATTGGATATATATATTTAGTGCCCATTTATCTGAGCTAACAACTATAAAACGATATATAAAAATATGCCAACCTATCAATACGAATGCTTAAATTGCAAAAAAGAGTTTGAACAATTTCAAAAAATGAACGATAAGCCGCTTGATACCTGCCTGTTATGTGGGAAGAAAGGAAAAGTTAAACGCCTTATTGGAACTGGAGCAGGAATTATATTCAAAGGAAGCGGTTTCTATGAGACTGATTATAAGAGGAAATCTGGAAGCACTGATTCAAAAAAGTCAGAAGCAGCGTCTACAAAAACAGAAAAAAAGCAGCCAGAAAAAACTGAAACAAAGAAAAAAGAATAAATATTTTTTATAAATAAGGAGTTTTTTATATGTTAATAAAATGTCCTAAATGTGGATTTGAAAATCAACTGGGCTCAATCTTTTGTAGAAACTGCGGAGATAAACTGAATATAGAAGAGATTAGACCAAAGGTGGTTGACAAAGGGGAGGGGTTTAGTTTCTTTGGATTATTGAGAAAACTCATTGGGCTTATTATTTTTGTAGGTCTTGTTGGTGTAATTGTTGCAATGTTTATTCCAACTGATGAAAGTTTGTATCCAACTTTAACCGACCCTAATGACCAAGATTCAGTGAAGACTAAGATGAAAAATCTTATAGCAAGGGTTGATGAACAGATTGGGGATACTAAATACGTATTTACAGGCCCAGAAGCCACCTTTGCTTACAATGATACATTTCTGGCAAAAGTAGATGGTGATGTAGGAGGAGCTTATGTGGTTGAAAAAATAGCTTTTAAAACAGATACTCATGGTTTTCTCTATGTACTTTTGATAACAAAACTTGCTGGAAAAATTCCAGCGACATTTGAAATTAAAGGAGTACCACTAAATCCTGAAGATGAAAATACTCCTGTTTCATTTAATATTACAGAATGCAAAATGGGTAAAATGCCAATGTCTTTTGCTCAAAAACAGATACTCGATAAATTCATGCCAGCCCTCACTGGAGGTAAAGTAGATAAAATACTTGCTTCTCTGAAAAGAGTAGAAATTGATGACAATCAGAATATTATCATAACAGTGAAGTAGTTATTGAAATCAAAAAAACGTTGGTCTGATAATAATATTTTTTAAGAAATCTACACACAGAGTCTGCTTGAAGATAAATATTTATGTTGCTGACATACATTGAGGACTCAAGGCGTGGGTTGAATGTGCAAGATATGGGATCTAATACTGACATTAATCCGTGATTTAAATCTTATTCTGATAAATCTTTTAATGCTCCATAATAGAATAGGGAGAGAGTTTTTTACTTCTTAATTTTTTGAAGAAGCTCATCTTTCTAAAAAAATATAAATCATTTTTTGCTAAAGTTGACTTTGAAATTGCTTTTTGCTAAAGATGGGATAAATATCCCTTTTAAAGCTCGCGAAAAGATAAGTTTTTTATAATGATAAATTACTCCAAGCAAAATGAGATGGGCTCTTTTAAATAAAAAAATTTCACAGGAATATATTAACTCTAATAAATCTTAATGGAGTAAAAATGTCTCTATTTATTGCTATTCTGTAAATTAGTAAATTTTTTATTGTAATTTGGAAAATAAGATGGTATATTAATATTTTTTAATATTTAATAGAGTGAAATTTAATGATAGGTATAGAAAATATAGCATCATATATTCCGCTTCAAAGGATATCAAATTACGAGAGAAAGGAAAAATTCTCAATAACAAATGAATTCATTGAAGAAAAAATAGGTGTTCGGCAAATTGCATTAAAGGCAAATAATGAAGACGCTTCAATCCTCTGCCTAAAAGCATTTGAGAACCTTTCAAAAAAGTGTAAAATAAATAAAGATGATATTGAAGCTCTTGTTGTTGTAACACAAAATCCGGATTATAACATTCCCCACTGCGCTGCGATTCTACACGGCATGCTTGGCCTTAAAAACTCGTGTGCGGCTTTTGATATTTCTCTTGGATGTTCTGGATTTGTCTATGGACTTTCTGTAATCTTATCGTTTATGAAGTGCAATGAAATCAAAAAAGCTCTATTATTTACTTCAGATCCTTATTCGAAAATAATTGATCCGAATGATAAAAATACGAGTCTTCTTTTTGGAGATGCTGCAGCTGTTGTTCTTTTATCAGATACTCCTATATTTACTCCTATGAAGTTTACTTTTGGCACATCTGGGAAAAATTATGAAGATTTAATATGTAAAAATGGTAAACTTTTTATGAATGGCAGAGCCGTTTTTAATTTTACAGCTAAAGTTATTCCTGAAGATATAAGACAACTTATGAATAAAAATAAGATAAAAAAAGACGATATAGATCTTTTTGTCTTTCATCAAGGCAGTAAAATAATTGTTGACACTCTCGGGAAGAAGCTTGAAATTCCCAGGGAAAAAGTTATTTTTAACGCGCAGGATTTTGGTAATACAGTATCATCTTCAATTCCAATAATTTTAGAAGAGCTTTTATCTAAGACTGAAGTGAAGACGATTCTTATCAGTGGTTTTGGAGTGGGGCTATCATGGTCCAGTACTATATTAAAAAGAATTTGAATCCTACCTTTTATCTGTACCAATTATATGATTAATAGTAAGGGGAAAATCATTCTTATTTCTGGTGGGGCAAGAAGTGGTAAGAGTTCGATGGCTCTTGATTTTGCGAAAAATTCAAAATCTCCTTTTTACATAGCTACAGGTTGGGCTGGTGATGAAGAAATGGCTGCCCGAATTGCAAAACATCAAATAGAGAGGGGTGAAAGATGGAAAACAATAGAAGAAAGATTTTTTATCTCTTCATCTATTGAAAAGGCTGTTGCTTCAAATGCCGATTTTATTGTAGTGGATTGTCTTACAATATGGCTTTCAAATATGATGTTGAATGATAAAGACTGGCTTACTGAGCTAAAAAAATGTTTGGAATTTCTTGAAAAGTCGCCACATCCTGTGGTAGTATTTGTTTCAAATGAGGTTGGTTGTGGTATTGTACCAGGAGATAAAGTTTCACGTGAATTTAGAGACAATGCTGGAACTGTTAATAAGATATTTGCGAATTTCGCAGATGAAGTTTATCTTTGTTTTTGCGGTATCCCGGTAAAGATCAAAGGATAAATAACCTCATTTTATAATTTATTTTTGTTTTTCTTATTTTCTTTGTTGTTGTCTGATGAAATGTTTCTGTTTAAAATTATTAGGTGAAACTCCATATTTTTCTTTGAATACTCTGCTGCAATAAAAAATGTCGCAAAAACCACATTCTTCGGCTATTTCAGAGATGCTCATATCTGTAGATTCAAGAAGGGCTGCTACTCTTTGTATTCTATAATCCAGGACTAGTTGTTCAAATGATTTTCCGAATAATTCTTTTACGATGTGACTTGCTCTTGAGGGAGAAAGATTTAACTCTTTTGCAACATCCTTTATAGTTATTTTTTTTGTGATATTTTCTGTATATAATTTATATATCTTTTGCCATCTTTCCCCTTTACCAGATATTTTTACTTCAACAGCCTTTTCTACTATCCCTCTTCCTATTACGTCAAGTAATTCAAAAATACCGTTTAATTTATCTAAATCTATAACTGGTACATTGAGTAGAATTTCTTCTTTCAACATTTCTTTATTTGATGATGATGAAATAAAGGGGCCAATGAAGATAATTCCTGCATGACGACCATGCCATTTTAGTGGTACAGCGATTTGCTGAGGGCCTTTCCAGCAAGACCAAATAAATGGGAAACTCTTTTTAGCAGCTATAATATTTGCATGCTTGCATTCATGCTCTATACATCTTTTTCTATCTGCTTTCTGACAATAATCAAGGCGATGGTATATCCTGTCTGGATCTAATACTGTTTTTCCCTCGTGGTCGCAGAAAAAGCCGTAGATATCATTTACTGTTACACGCATACCCGTGAGTTGTTCCAGAAAGCAGAAAATTTTTTCGAGGACTTCTTTTAATTCTTCTATATTATTCATGAATTTATAAAAGTGAAGAGATTTTTTATTTTAATAGGACTTATGTTTATTGATTTTTGTAATGATTATATTAATTCGTTACGGAGAATTTACAATAATTTTTCCTTTTCTTATAAAGAATCTTATAAATATAAAAATAATAATCTGGTAGTTTTATAAATTTTATATATTTTCAGCCTAAAATCAATGTGATAACTTGCTGTTTTTTTGTATTTTAAAGCTATATTTTAATAAAAAGACGGAAGAGTTGGAATTTTATCTATTTTATACTCTAATTTTAATTATGTTTGATCTAAGTCATTGAATCTAAAGAGGAAAAGAGAAGGTTACTTTTTATTCTTCAACTGTTTTGAGTATTCCATGCAGAATTTTTTCCAATCAGAAGTAAATTTTTGCATGTCAATTCCGTAAATTTCAGTTATAACTGCAGTGAGATTTACAGAATTTTTTTCGATAAAAGTATTCAGTAGATTGGTTAATTTATTTCTGTATTCTTTTTTGTTCATTAACATTGCTACTACAGTTAAAGCCTGCCAATATTGGTTCATAGAGATTCTACTTCCATTACATAGTTCTTCGAGTGGGGTAAAACCTTCTAAAAGTGCTGTTTGGATTATTTTACTTAAGTTTTCCTGTGGGAAGAAAGTAATTTGGTAATAATTAGCAAAACCTTCCTGTAACCAATCTCCATTTCCAGAAGGGAAAGCATAGAATTTATCCAACCAAGTGTGGAAAATTTCGTGGAAATATACAGGGCGTAAAGTTCCCATATCAGATTTCCAGAACGAAGTTGCTATTGAATGTATTGTATACCCTCCTGATTTTGGTGTGTCTGCTTGAGCAAGTAAAAGGGCGGCAAATCTTGGTATAAAATTCCTGTATTCTTCTTGATTAGCGAATATTATGAGAGTTGGAGGTGAATCAGGTTCTGATTTTTTTACTCCTTCAAAATCTTTTTTTATGGTAGAGAAGAATTCATTAATTTTATTTTCTAGTGTTTTTAATTCAATTTCTTGGGAGTTTGTTAGAATTATATAGTCATTTGTTATTAATTTTTGTATCTGTAATTTTTGAGTGAGGGGGAAGGCTATTTCAGCTAATTCCTCTTCTGAAAGAATGGCGTTCTTTTCAGAAGACTTTAAAAAAGTGAAGTTATCGATATATATATCTGCTGCATCTCGAAAGAATAATCCAAGATATTTAATATTTCTCCAGGAAGGCGTTCTATTCTCACTTTGTCGCATAAATCGTAGAGGTATAGTTATTTTTGTCCAGCCAGTTTTTGTTATTTCTATTCTTCTCCAGAATTTTGCTATTCCTCCTTCTTCAATAAATTGCAATTCAAAAATAGGCTTATTGTTGGATGAATTATATGTCCAGAAGGTCAGATATTCATAGTTTTTTAAATTCTCTAGCAAAATCCCCTTTTTTGTATATAAGAACCCTTTTTGAGGGGAGCTTATTTTCAATGCTTTGCCCAATGGAGGGTCATTAATTGTTTTTGATAAATGTTCTGATAATGGGCTAATGGAGGATAAAAGTCCTCCTTGCGGAGGATTAAAAATATCTGAGATCTGTTCTTTTTCAAAATCAAACAAGAGTGTATGATTGATATTTGCTTTGGGAAAATTGAAGTTTGTGATATTTCCTTTTAATATTTCAAGTTCAACCATCGTAATGATGTACTCGATAGTATTAAACTTTTTTAATTGAATAGCGTTTTTGAAATATTCTTCTGCTTTTTTCTTCTTCCCAGTAAATTTGTAAATTTCTCCGAGGTAGAAATAAATATCCATTTTTTGTTGTTCGTTGACGATATTCAAGACTTTCTCAATATCTGATTCATTAGAACTATTTATTATTAAATTGAATAGGATTCCTATTTTATCATCTTCTGATATTTTGATGTTTTTGAGATATGTTTTCTCATTTTTTCCATTTGCCAGTGAAGAAAGATATAATCCTAACGCATAATACGGTGTATTCTTATCTTTATTATCTCTGAAATTTATGGCATTAGAAAAATGTTTTTCTGCCAATTCACTTTTTCCTGCAAGAAGTTCAAGCCATCCAGCTATAAATGAAACATATGCTGACATTGGACTGAGCATTAATGCTTCATAGCAATCATTATAGGCATTCTTCATATCACCAATAGCCAGATATGCAAGTGCTCGATTAATGAGTGAATTAGATACAGTTTCACTATAGTTAAGTAATAATATTGCTTTTGAAAAGTTATCAATAGCTTCATGATATTTTCCTGAATTAAGATTTTCAAAAGCTAAGGAATAAAAATTTTTGCATAATTCTTCTTCTTGATAAGCATCCAGGATATTTTTTGTTTTGCGTGGATAACATACTACTTTAAGATTATCCCATGTTCCTGTGTGCTCTTGTGGTCTATAATAAGTAGTATCGAGGAAAATTGATTCAGCCTCAAGGTCTTTTCCTGGATTTATATCGAAATAGAATAGGGAAGGCCAACAATTTGAGATACTAAATCTTCCGTTATCATCTGTTTTTATTGAAAATTTCGTATATTCGCAAGTTAATTCTGCACCAATGATTGGTTTATCATTTGCGTCTACGATTTTTCCAGCGACAGTTATTCCTCCTTTTTTTGAAAGAGAGAGAGTAATATCTTCAAGTTTGTCTTTAGGGATGATAAGCTCTGAGAACCCAAAATTAGGAGATGAGGCTATTATCTTAAAATTTTCTTCATTTCTAATTGGGATAAATGAAATTGAAAAATTTCCATCTTTATCAACTTTTCCATAGCTTCCTTCTTTGTCAAATAGTTCTAAAAAAGAATATACTCTGTACTTTTTTTCTTTTATAGTTTTGGGCTTAAATCTGTTTCTAATGTAGTCAGGATTTGAGGCAAATTCCCATTTTTTCCAATCAGGATCAGACTCTATTGCATCTTTTTTTGCGATAAATATTCCTACAATGAGTTCTTTTCGTTTTTCAGGTGGGAGGAGGATTTTTCCCTTCGCTTTAAGAACTAGATTATTAGGAATTAAGAGGAAGTTTACCTCATTTTCATTTAAGTTAATTAGTTCAGGAAAGTCGGTATAATAGTCAGGATGTGAAATTTTTATTTTTATTAGTTTTTTAGTTTTTTTATCTTCTTTTACTGTGTTATTAATTTCAATAATACCATTTTCATTCGTTAAATAAACATTATCTTCTATTGAGATTTTAGCTCCTTTTATAGGAGTTAATTTATCGTAGTCGAGAATTGAAAAAGTTATCTTATTTTCTACATCTGCAATGACAGTAATTGGTATGCAGATGAAGATAAATAGTACAAATATTCTCAAATATAGGTTTTCTATTTTTTTGAATTTTCTGTATATAGGTCTTTTTTTTCTATTTTTCTTGCTATTATTAACGGAAAGAAATTTTTTAGAATAAGATTTTCTCATAATTTATATAGGGCACAGAGATTGATACTTTAGAGAGTGAAGCTGGTTATTAATAAAGTTCTCAGCTCTTTGATTTTCAATTTCCGGTGAGCAAATTTTTCTTAATTCCGTATCTAATTCATTAAGAATTTCTATCTTGGAGTTTGCGAGATTATTAAGTTCAAAAGGGTCATATTTCAAGTTGAAGAGTTGGGGTGGGGCATTATAATACCAGATATATTTCCATTCGTTTTTTCTTATCATAAAAGAGCTTCCTGGAGTTCCGTGTCCGTGATATTCCGAGAATATAATTCTTGATTTATCATACTCAGGTATTTTCTTTAATGAGACACCATACCATTTTGGGGGTTGGACAGTTCCTGTAAGATCAAAGATTGTTGCTCTGAGATCATGAAGGTCTACCGGTGTTTTTATTCGTTTACCTTTGGGAAAATCTGGTCCTGAAATAATTAGTGGGATACGTATGGAGTCTTCATACATGCTACATTTCCACCACATACCGAATTTTCCAAGCATCTCACCGTGATCTGAAGTATATGCAATATTTGTGTTATTTTTTAAACCATTTGAATTTATTGCACTCATTATTCTCCCTACTTGATTGTCGAGGAAACTTATACAGGCAAAATACCCTCTCCTTAATCCTCGTATCTGTTCTTCGGAAAATTTTTCTGTTTGAAAATGTTTTCTTAATGCTATTGAATAAGGATGTTGTGCAGATTCTGTATTTTTGTCGAATAAGGGTAAATCCTCTGCATCAGAATACATATTCCAGAATTCTTCTGTAGTGAAGTGTGGAAAATGAGGAGAGCCAATATTGACTATTAATACCCACGGGAGTGTTAGAAGTTTTGCTTCAGTATTTAACCACGTAATTGCTTCATCTATACACTTTATATCTGGGTAAACAGCTTCTTCTTTTATTCCATATCCATATGCCCGTTTAAATGCTTCTTCACGTATTGAAAGTGGATTTCGTCTGTGATTGGTATCTCCAGGTATTTTTCTATCCCATGCTCTAAACACCCTATTGAATCCGAGTTCAGAAGCTGGTGCATATGCGTCACATTTTCCTATAAAAATAGAAAATACATTTTGTTTTTTTAATGAATGTCCTATGGATGGCAATGAGGTATTAAGTCCAATGTTACAATTACTGTAAACCTGAGTTTCATGTACTCTATATCCTGAGAGAAATGAAGAACGGCTTGGCATACATAAAGGTGAGGGGCAATAAGCTGCATCATACACGACACCATTTTTTGCCAATCTATTGAGATTCGGAGTTTTTACGTGATGGTGACCATATGGCTCTGAGTAAAATGGGTTATGCTCATCAGAGACGATAATTATAAAATTTGACATAATATTTTAGTTATTATTTATTATATTTTGAATTATCATTATTTTATATACATCAGGAAGTATTTCTGGGGAAAATAAGAAACCGCGGTGTGCTAAAGTTTTATTTATGATGGAATCCATTAGAATTTCTTTTTCCTTTTTTCCTTTTTTATCTTGTTTTTCTTCAAGATATTTTTTTTCAGATTCGGATACTAACTTAAGATACTCCATCATGGAGCTTGTAGCATCTCTGACAAGGCCAGTTCGAGTAATTTTATTTTTTATTAAAGGAGTAGAAGAAGTATTTTCGATTGCTTTAGTTAAAATATTATTCATTTCTGGATTATTCTTGATTATTTCAGAGGCAAAAAAGAGATATTGTAAAGAATAATATGGTTTTATTTGAATATCTTCTTTTTCCTGAAATAATTCGTCATTAAAATCTTTTAAATCAGAAAAAATACCTGTAACATCTACATCTAGAGATTTTCTATTGGGTTCTAAATATTTTAAGGTGTTATTCAGCAAGAGTAAAGAAGCATTTGCAAGGCATTTGCTCATTGGAGTGCTATTTGAGGGCAATTGTAATTTATTTTTATCATTTGCAGGCAGATATGGATAAGCTAACTTATCATATTCATGGACGGTAAAATATAGATTTAGTTCACTCCAAGTTCCATTTTCTTCTTTGAGGCTTATAAGAGTATCAATGTTATTTTTTAATATCTGGCTTACGTTTTTGGGAGGGGAAAGAGGTTTCCCATTAGGGGAGAGGGGAGAAATTGTCATTTTTGGAAGCAATTTTTTCTTTGCTGCTTCATGTAATGCAAGAGATACAAATGCAGTGGACTCTATATCAGCAATTGTTTCTGCGTATGGATAAAATATGTAATTTGAGATATTTATGCCTGGTTCTGCATCATTTTTACCATAAGTATAATAGTCAGCTGTTCTAAAGTTTGGATTTTTTTCTCCAGGCCGTCCAACTTTATATTTTGGAATTATTTGTGAGAATCCCATGATTATTTGTTTTTGGAAGGATTCTAATTTTTGTTTTTCTTTATCCATTATTTCTATCATTTTTTTATTTTCAGGAGCAGAGTTGAATTTTTCTTTTACTTTTTCGTAATCTTTTTGAAGATATTCTCTTTCTGCTAATTGTAATTTTGCAAGTATTTCATTGTTTATACATATTGGTCCCCATAGATTTTGTCCTTTTTTTGAAGAGACTTGTCCTAAAAGAAGTTTATTTAGCATCAGAGAAGTTAAGTTTCCATAGTCCTTTTTATCTTGTGGGAGATTAACAAAAAGAAGAGTCAGGCATGCTAAATCAAAGGTATTGTCTGGTAGGCCGGCCTGATCGATGTATTTTGATAATGTCCACAGGCAATTTGAGTTAATGGTTTCATCGTATGGAATTCCCATTTTTATGGAGATATAGACACAGAGGGCATTTTGGCCGATTAATCCGGGATTGAGTTCTGTAGGTCCGGCATTTTTGTCAATAATTGGTACTTTTATAGTCTTATATATGCTGCCTTCAGGATCTTTTACGAGATATTTTTCCTCTTTTGTCCCAATTTGTTTGATGATTCTCCTTTTTTTAACTTCGACGAGTTCTCCACTAGTATTTCGTTCCATTACGGTATATGTTTCATATTCATAAACAGGTACAATTCTTGTTTTCCAGGAAAATCTTTCTTCTATTGTTTTGAAGCCTACTCTTCCAGGTTTTACGTTTGGTTGTACGAATAGCCCACTATCTTCGTCTTGTTCTGCAGAAGTTCTGATATTCACAAACGCTTCTTTTAATTTTTCTCTAAGAGAATTTGTTCCTTCAGGAAAACTATCTTCTGGAGGCAATATACTTTCTATAAACTCAGAGGATTTGTTTTCTTCAATTTGTGATAAAGTATCTGATGTATTATTTGTTTTATTTTCTTCTTCATCAGCAATCGAGTGAGAATTCGAGCAAAAATAGAAGATGAATAAAAGACAGTAAAGGATTATTTTCATATTTAATTTTTCCTTTATTTTGAGTTTAACCTAAAAGTCATCAAAAGTTCTAATGCTTTTGGGAGCCAACCTGATTCCCAGTGGTGTTCGAATTTCAGGTCATTACTATATATATGCGGAACTTTCAATTCGTCGAGGAGATTATGAAATGCTTTTGTGTCCTTTCCATAAAGGGAACTGCCGAGAATTGCCATTTTTGCCTTTTGTTTACTTAATTCTGGAGCATATTTTTTCACGAGGTTAATTGGGACATACGCTGTAGCGTGTTCTTTTGAGCCAAAGTGTTTCGCGCTTCCCCACTTCAAATTGTTTTCATCCATCATAAGTGGTGCATCCCATGAACATGCAAAACCGAAAATATCTTGATTTCTAAGGAGAAGAGAAATAGCACCCCAACCTGATTTGCTGAATCCTATGAGTATACGATCTTTTGCCTCATTAGATGCTGGGTAGAATTTTTCAATCAGAGGGATTACAACTGTTTTTATATATAAATCATGTTGGATTTGTTTATTCGTTGCATGACTTCCGTACCATGGTACAGTATCAAATGCCATAGACACACAAATTAGGTTGTATGTATTATGTAGGCCTGATTTTTTTATTTCCATAATTTGATCGCCATATTTTCCTCCAAAATCACCACCAACAGACAAGATATATAGGACTGGATATTTTATCTTTTCTTGTATTTTTTCTGGTAGCAGGACTTCAATTTTATTATTGCCACCTGTATATGGGCTTGATACACTGAAAATATCAATTCCCTTATTAGGGACTTTGATTGGACCTTCAATTTTTGTTGAAGTATTATTCATTTCAGCAAATAAGAAATTGCTCATATATAAAAAATATACAACTGATGATAATATAATGATGCGTTTTAATAAAAACATCTTATTTACCCTGTCGTTTTATTAATTCTATTAACTTTGTAGCAAAGGCTTCTCCTAATTGTTTATAACCTGCGCCGTAATGTAGGCCATTGCTTGTTCCGTTGAATTCATCGGTATCAATCCATTCGACGAGAGGATCTTCTTCGGCTACCTTTACCTGCATTTCTCTAACTTTATCCCAATTTTTGTCTCCTTTCATGTGATCACTTATTCTTCCTATAACTACAGTTATATCATCTCGTTGCAAGTCTGTCCTAACCTGTTTTATTAGCTCTCTAAGTGCATCTCCATAATTCTCTGCCTGGCCTTGTTTTGCATCAGCTTCTCCCTGCATCCAGATGAAAGATACTGAATCAATTTTTTTATCTTTGACAGTTTCTTTGACTGTATTCATTAGGCGCTCATATAAATCGTTGTGGCCTGGTTTATCATACGTTCTTTTTGGTTGCCAATCAGCAGTTGGTTTCCAATTTTTTACCCATCTTCTAATGGGTTGTCCACTTTGAGCGTCTTTTACAAATATAAGTTCGTCATCGGGGAAGGCTTTTTCAATTAGAGGAATAAAATATTGTTTATGATCGAGGGCTGCCATATTAGATTGTCCTGATAATATGAATAAACGAACGGCCTTACTTTTTTCTGCGTTTTTTCCTGCGAATATAACATTTCTTGCTCTATCTTCTTTTACTGTTATATCCTTATCATTGTTACTTACTTTTTTTGAATTCTCTTCATTTTGCTCTATTTTCTTTTCTTTATTACTCTTGTCTG
>CAYRRM010000053.1:0-12891 GCA_964426675.1 uncultured Lentisphaera sp. | reverse complement strand
ATTATGGAGAGTTCACAAGGAGTAATATACAAACTAACGTATCGTTAGCGTACAGTTTATCAAGAAAGGGCAAACAATGGCCATGTTAAGAGAAAACTTGAAAGAGCTGATAGGTTTGATTCAGGAAGCCACGGATGAAAAACGTTTGGCTGCCGGCCAGACCAGGCAGGCCGCGGTCTGGCAGCATCAGTCAGTGGACTTTTTGCCGCTGCTGCTCACCGGGCAGGTGCCGGAACGAGAAAGGTTTCCCCGGTACAATCTACAGGAGCAGTTTTTCGACCCGGAAAAGATGTTGCTGGAGCAGTTGTGGGTTGCCCTGGCGGTTCTTCGGGGCGGCAGTGACGCGGTCCCATCCGTCCGGGTGAATTTCGGAACAGGTTTTCTTGCCTCGGTCTTTGGCCTTTCGCAGAAAATTTTCCCGGACAAGATGCCCTGGCTCCATGAACGACTCACCAAACGGCAGTTGCTGGAACTTTCCCCGGAAAAATTGGAACCGGTGGAGGAAAAAGGCTTAATGCGCCAGTGCCGGCTGTATTTGCAGGTCTATCAGGAGTACCTGAAGCCAACCGCGGTGAAGATTTATCTGCCAGACACCCAGGGAGTGTTTGATCTGGCCCATCTAATTTATGGCGATGACCTTTTCTACCAGTTATACGACGATTTTGACTTCGTGGAACACCTGCTGGAGCTGACCGGCTATGTTTACCGGCGAGCCAGCCAGATTCTTAAAGACTGGATTGGCGAGCCAGCCACATCCGGTTGCCACAGCGCTACCCTTTACATGGCCGGCTGCGGAGTTCGTTCCTGCGAAGATACCACCACCCTGATTTCTCCGGGGCTGGTGGAAAAAGTCCTGCCGTTTGCTTTTAAGTCTGTGGCTCCCTTTGGCGGCTGGTTCCACTTCTGCGGGGATGGCCGCACCCTCCTGGACAGGCTCCTTCAGGCGCCGGAAGTCAAGGCAGTAAACTTCGGCAATCCGGAAAAGTATGACTGGAAAAAGACCTTAAGCCAAATAGAGACCTCCGGCAAAATCTATTTCGGCAGTATCCCCAGAAAGGATGGAGAGGACCTGAAAAGTTACTACCGGCGCGTTCTTTCCTATCTGCGCCGGAAGGGAAACCTTATTCTCATCGGCCCGCTTTCCCCTGGCGAGACTCAAGAGGAAGCCATGAAAATCTGGCACAGCCTTCAGGAGGAAAACCTCTAAACTCCGCCCAAAAATTTGACATAAAAGGGTGGTGAAGAATGTGTCTGGCTTCGGGAGAGAGATTGACGCCGATGCCTTCCAGTCTTGCCTCCTTGACACCGCGGGTCTCATCTCGGAATGTCCGGTTAAACGATTATCTCTTGACAAAAAACTTTTTATAGGTATAATGAGTGGTATAAGAATATTAATGGGAAACGATTAAGCAGATGGAGAAGATGAAGAGATTAAAAGAGATTGCAGAAGAAATTGGAGTGAGTGTAGCAACAGTATCATATGTTTACAACAATAAGTGGAAAGAAAAGAGAATAAGAAGAGAACTCGTTGAAAAAATAAAAAAGAAACTTGAGAAGGAAAATTATAAACCAGATTATCTTGGACTTCAATTAAAAACCGGGAAAACACAAACAATTGGAATAATTCTTGGGGATCTAACAAGGAGTTTTAATTTAAGTATTCTATCAGGAATAGAAAGAGTTCTTGCAAAAAGCAATTATTTTGCACTTGTTTCAAGTTCAAATTTTGGAGAAAAGGAGACACAATATCTACGGGCATTTTTTGAAAGAAAAGTTGAAGGTTTAATACTTGCTCCACAGAAAAGAGAAAATTATGAAGAAATATTGCAGGAAATAGAAAAGTCAAGAATTCCGGTTGTTCTTGTTGACAATTATTTTCCCAAAAAGAATATTGATTTTGTTGTGAGTGATAACAAATTTGGCAGTTTTAAAGCAGTGGATTCTTTGATAAAAAATGGGAAAAGAAAAATTGCTTATATTGGCAGTAAAGAAAAATTAACTGCTTTAGGGAATAGATTTGAAGGTTATTTGCTTGCATTAAGGAAGAACAAGATTAAGGTAGAGGAAAACCTTATATGTAAGGATATAATCTCACAATCTGATATTTATTCCGCACTTGAAAAAATGTTCAAAGAAGAAAAACCAGATGCAATATTTGTGGAAAGCTTACTCTATTTCAAATATGGATTTAAGTTTTGCTATGATAATAAATTAGAAATTCCAGATGATATAGTTTTGACTGGATTTGACCCCGTTGATCTAAATTTGTCTGAGTTTTCAGAAGTCCATTTTAATTCAGTCGTTAAAGGTTTAATTCCATTTGTTGAACAGAAAGGAGAAGAGATTGGGAAAAGGGCGGGTGAAATAATTCTTGAGAAAATAGAAGGTAAAAATAAAAAAGTTCAGAAAATATTTATAAAACCAGAACTTAAAAATTTCAAATAGGAGAAAAAATGTATGAAAAAGGCAAAGCAATAATTTTAAAAAGACCGAGAGAAGTTGAATTGAAAGAGATAAGATTAGCTGAAGTTGATGATGAGACAATAGTTGTAAAGACAAAATATAGTGGAATTTCAACAGGAACAGAGATGGCCGTATACAGGGGAGAAGCAAATTGGGAAGGTGTCTGGTATCCATGTGTTCCTGGTTATGAAGAGGTTGGAGAAGTTGTGTATGTTGGAAAAACTGCATTTAAGACAAATAAAGGAGAGACATTGAAGGTTGGTGATAGAGTAATGGCGAATGAAGTCAGGTATTATCCTGATTATATGGCTGCCTGGGGAGGTCAATGTGAATACGCACTAAAAAATCCAAAAACAAGTCCTGCATTAATGGATAGACCAGCAAAAATACCAGAAAATGTTAGTTATCAGGAGGCAGTGATTGCATATCTTGCCTGTGTTGCAAAAAAAGGAATAGATATGGTTAAGGTTTATCAGGGAGAAACAGTTTTAGTTGTAGGAATGGGAGTTATAGGACTTTCAGCAGTTCAACTGCTGAGGATATATGGTGCAGGTAAAGTGATTGCTGGTGATATAAATGAGACAAGATTGAAACTGGCAAGGAAATTTAGTAAATGTGTGATTGATTTGAGATGCAAAAATCCGGTGAAAGAATTGTTGGATATAAATGACGGGAAAAAGGTTGATGTCGTGATAGAGGCAAGTGGAAATCCAAAAATTGTTGATGATGTTTTTGATTATGTAAGGCCTGGTGGAAGAATACATTTACAGGGACAGTACAGACAGCCAATAGTAATAACAAGGTATTCAAGATGGAATTGCAGTGACCTGTTTGTGAGTGCTTCAATTGCATTAAATCCAGGAGATAAGGAGGAAATACTGAAATTAATATCGGAAGGGAAATTTGATGCAAAAGGTTTATATACAAAGGAATATTCAGTTGATGATGCACCAAAGGCATACAAAGAACTTGAAGAAAATAAATATGACATCTTAAAAATTCTTTTCAAATGGGAGGATTGATATGAAATTTACAAGTTCACCTTGGGGATTTAGATTCTGGGATTTTGATAACTACTGTAATTTTATGAAAAAAATCGGAATTACTGATATCTGCGTTCATTTTGGAGACCCTTTGAAATTACCCCTTGCTTTTGACAATGATACAGAAAAAATTGAAAAGAATAAAAAAATAGCAGACGGAAAAGGAGTTCGCATTATAGAGGCATCTATAACATACAATTACAAACACGAAATACCTTTAATTTCTTTTCTTGGTGCAAAGTATGTAAGGTTGTGTGATGTATGGGAAGAAAGTGAGGAATCGTTTAAAAGGGTTGGTAATCTGTTAAAGGAGATAGGCGAAGTCGCAGGTAAATATAATTTGACACTTATTGTTGAAAATCATGGAGGGCTGATGAGCACAGGACAAAGTTGCAAAAAATTAATAGAAGAAGTTGGTATGGAAAATGTGAAGATAAACTATGACCCTGCAAACTTTTTATATTATGGAGAAGACCCGATAAAAGCAATTGATTATATTTTGCCTTATATTGGATTTACTCATTTTAAGGGTGTAAAGTTTGAAAATAAAAAACCAAGATACTGCCGGCTAAAAGAAGGAGTTATTGATTATAAAAGGATATTTGAGAAACTACTGCCATTTTATACCGGCTATATAGGACTTGAATACGAGGAACCGACTGATGTAGAAAAAGGGACAAGAGATGACTTTGAATATATGAAGAGTGTTTTGAAGGAGGTGAGGTGATATGAGAGTAAATTATTAAAACAGAGGCGAAATAAGAAATTAAGAGAAGGAGGTAAAGAAAAATGGAAAAAAGGGCAAGAAACTCGGGTTTTACCTTGATAGAACTTCTGGTAGTGGTAGCCATCATCGCGATTTTGGCTGCGATGTTGCTACCTGCACTTTCAAAGGCAAGGGAAAAAGCAAGACAGTCAGTATGCATGAATAATCTGAAACAGATAGGTCTTGCTTTCCATATGTACATTCAGGATTATGATGATTGGTTTCCATATTGGGGAGTGCCACCATGGGGAAATCAGGTAAGATGGTTTGGAGTAATTGCAAAATATATAGGTTATCAAAAAATCCCTGATTCTGCAGTTGCTCATCCTTATAAAAAACTTCTAACCTGTCCAAGTGATGATTTAAAAAGTCCTCTTCTTTGGAATAATGCAATTTCATATGGATATAATTACAAGTTATTAGATATAAGATATGGTCTTTCAGAAACATGGAGGCAGTCACCACCAAGTAAACTTTCGCGGATTCCTGAACCAAATTTAAAGATTATGGTAGCAGATAGAAAAAGAGCTTCTTCTTCGGATGAATCCCTTATAGAGAAAAGTGGTTATTATGATATAAGTGATAGACATTTATCAGGAGGAAATATTCTTTTTGTAGATGGGCATGTTGAATGGTTTTTGAAAAAGGTTGTTGAATCCTGGCGAACTGATGTCTGGAATAAAAATTCGGAAAGTTATAAAAGATGGGGTTATTTAGGGTCGTAAAATAGGAGATGGGAAATTAAGAAATTTTTTATTTATAAAATTATGATGTTTTTGATGTGTTTTAATGTATTTTGCGATGTTATAAAAGTTGATAAAGTTGCCGGAGATTATAATAGAGGATGTAAGATAATTTGTGAAGATTTAATTGTTAGTTTTATATCTTCTGAATATCATAATGTTTTCAGTATAACAAAACAAGGAGAGACGGTTCTATGGTGGGGCAGGATTGACTATACAAAAATTCCAGAGAGACGATTTTCTTCATGGATATCTCATTTCAAAGATGTGATAGATTCAGAAAAAGGGGGGAAAACAGCCATAATTGAACACAAATTTTATAAGGATGAAGCTGTATTACTCTCTGTCATAGAGAAAGTAACGATTGTCCCACCGGATAACGAAAACAGAACCAGGTTAATAATTGATGTTCTTGCAGAACCAGAAACAAAATTAACTCTGGCAGAAACTTATTTTAGTTTCTGGATGATAAGGTCAGTTTATGCAGGATTGGCATTTTCTGTGAAGTATCCTTCTGGTGATAAACAAGAATATATATTTCAGATTACAAAAGGCGACAAAAGATTTGTAGCACCTGAATATTCTTTAAAAAATCAGTATAAAAGACTAGAGGAGGTTGAATTTGAAACACTTACAGGTCAGAAGTTTATTATAAGAATAAAAGAGCCATTAGATAAAGGATGGGTTATTGTTGGAGATGATTTTAGCCATAGTTATACTTTGACTTTTGAATTATCCGGGAAAAAAGAATTAAACCCGGGTGATAAATTTAATTATATTTTAGAGATAGCATTTTCTAAATAAAAAGGGAGGGTAAATGTTTTACAAGATATTACAAAATAAAAAAAATTGGCTTCTATCCTTTCTCTTGCTCTCTATTTTTTCTAATCAATCTGTTTGTTCTCAGAAAGATTCAGATATTTATAAAGCAAGATTAGTTTCGTCAGAAATTTCTTATCCTAAATGGATTATATATTCGGTTGGAAATCAAGGATGGTGGGACGAGAATTGGGAATATAGAGTTCCAGTGATTTTGTATAATGACGAAAATGTCTGGCTTCATAATATACCTGTTAACATCCCATTTGATATACAGGAAAAAGTTGATTTGAATTCTATAAGAATTGTCAATCAAGTAGGGGATGTCATACCTCATCAAATATCAAAAGGAGAAAAAGGTTATAGCATTTTATTTTTAGGAGACGTTCCAGCAAATTCCTGGAGACCTTATTATATATATCTGGGAAACTCTAAAATTAATGTTTTTGAAAAGAAATCAATGATTGAAGATAGGGATAATAAGGGATGGGTAATCAAAACAGGAACTTTAACAGCAAAAATGACAAAATATGGAAACTACGATGGTATTCTCTATTATTTAGGAAATGAAAGTTTAAATTTTTTGCATCCTGCATATCTATCATTGAGTGGTATTGGAAGTTGGACAGGTTTTCTAAGAGGAGAGATAGTTGAAGAAGGTCCGCTGAGAGTAAAATTGAGATATAAGAGCACAACAAATGAAAAAGAAATGATTGAGTTAGAGTTTTATAAAGATGCCCCATATGTCAAATGTAAAGGAAGTAAATTAGTGTTTAATATTGACCTTTTTACAGGAGAAAGTCCTACTTCTTTATCTTTTATAAGTTCAGAAAAAGAGGAAAATTACTTGATGGACCATTCTGCTTATGATTATTCAGGTGCTTTAAAAACATTAAAATTAGAAAATATAAGCAGTGACTGGATAAATTTTCAGGGAAATAAAGGAAGTATAGGATTTATCTTTAATAGAAGTAAGGTAAGTATAGGTATCAACCAGAACTATAATGGCCAATTTATCACATTTTCTCCCAAACAACCAGATAAAATTATAGAAGTTATTATATGTCTTAATAGCCAAACTTCAAATTATGCCAAAAGATTTGCTTCTTCAGTAAAATTTATTGTTATGAATTTACAAAATAAGTCAGACTTTCTTGTTGAAAAAGTTCCTGACCCTGAGAAGGATTTTCCTATAATGCACTCTCCGTGTAATAGCGCAGGTTTTCTATCTCTTCTCTCTCCCGAACAAATAATTAAGGAAATAAAAACATTAGGAAGTAATTGGATTGTCAATTTTTACGGAGAAATAAATGAACAGGAAAAATATGTTGTGAGTAGATTGCCAGATGTTGTTAACACAGCACATAAATATAAACTTGGAGTAAATCTTTATCCTTCCAGTCCACGATATAAGATAAAAGAAATAGATTCACATTGTTTAGGAGATGATAGATATAGAGAATTGTATTTAGGACCATTAATAGAAAATTTCATCAAATGTGGAGTTGATGCAATATCTCTTGCTGATGAGGCTTCAATTGATGGAAAATGTCAAATCTGTAAAAACAAATTTAAAGAGAAATATGGATATGAGCCACCAGAGTCCCCTGATTTTAAAAACCTCACTGACCCAAAAGTTTTTGACCTTCTAAAATTTAAAATAGAAACTTATACTCATTTTGTAAACTGGGGATATAAATTTGCAAAAAGGATAAAACCGGAAATACCTGTCTATATTAACCAAATGCCAGACCAATTACCGTTAGGACAATTCTACCCTAAAGCAATAATAGATTTTGATGGTATCGCCAACACCGGAGTGGAAATAAATATTGACCCATATTTTTGTGATGATGCAAGAAGACAGTTTGCAATAAAATTTCAATCAGCCAGTATGCATAATAAAGGTTCATGGACATGGACTGGAGATACTATATCTTTTTCGCCTGAATTATTGAAAAAACAGGCATATTTAAATACTTTTTATGGGTGTAAAGGTATTGCGACATTTAGTTTCTGGGGTATTAAACACAGAGGAGAGGAGATGTTTGAATATGTTAGAGATTTTTCAATTCAACTTAAATCCCTTATTGGAAACTTAATCATGTCTTCAGAACAGGCAAAGTTCTGTGCTATATACTGGAATAAAAATGCATGGCTGGAATATTTAAAAGAAAATAATCAGGAGTATGACAGTGAAATAGTAAATTATGGAAACTTAAAATCTCTTCAGTGGCAATATATTTTCCCAAAAGATATTAATAGAATAAATGAATACAAAATTCTTATACTCCCTCAAGATAAATTTCTACCACAGAATGAAAGAGATGTGTTTTTGAAGTATGTTGAAGATGGCGGAGTTCTTATTTTGAGTGGCAATTTAATTAACTATGCCGATTTTAGAAACGTATTGGGAATTCAATCGTTTTCTCTGATGAGTGGATTTACAGTAGATTCTATTTATGGTCCTATTCCATTAGGTAAAGGTTATAAAGTTAATTTAGAAAGTAGTAAGGAGGCAAAAATATTGAATGTTATAAAGGGGACTAATAATCCCATTATTTTTAGTGTGAGAAAAGGGAAAGGTTATATTCTATATTTTGGATTTGACTTAAGTGCTGCATTTGTTTCTCAGAAAGTTAATAATCTCTTTAAATATATTATTTCTCAATATAGCTCTTTAATTACAGAGATAGAGTCCGGAATACAGCCAATATTATGGGAAGGTAAGGGTTTTTATTTATTAGGTTTATACAATTATGGTTCTAGCAAAAGTGGACCTGTAGAGGTGAAACTAAATGAAGTAGCTGGAAACTATAGAGTGTTTGATACTATAGAATGTCAGGAATTAGAGGTAAATGGAAATTCACAGGTGATAGAATTTAAAACATCAATTAAACTTGGAGAAATAAAGTTTTATCAGATATTACCTGATAATAAAGTAAAAATAATTCCTCTAAAACTTAAAGAACATAATTATAAAATCTTAGATATTGAAAAAGGAAAAATTAAAAATTTAGGAGTTTCAGCATATTTACTAAAAGTAATAGAGGAAAAGAAAAAAGGGAAGATAACGATTGGCATTGTTGAAGGAAGTATTGGAGGAGAAGGAATTATGGATTCTTTAAAAGAATTTAAAGATGCCTATTATTCAGAAAAAATAAAGGTAGATGATTTAAATTTATCAGTCATCGCTAATTTTGATGTGCTAATTCTTCCTGGAAATGTAAAAGATATGTCAAGGGCACCAGAAAACTGGATAGGCAATTTAAGAAAATATGTAGAAGAAGGTGGTGGTATATTGCTTTGTCATGACGCAGTGGGAGGAAGACTGTTCCCTTATAGAGTGTTTCCTGAAATAGCAACAGGAGAAAAGATGGTGGGTTTTGAAAAACAGGGGCTTCTTTCAAAGGTAGTTATTAGTGCTGAACATCCTTTAACGGATAAACTGGATAAAAAACAGTTTTATACACATCCATATTGGGACCATTTCGTTTTAAATGTAGGAGAAAAAGGGCTTGTAATACTTTTAGATAAAGATAAGAATCCTGTTGTGGTTGTTGGGGAATTAGGTAAAGGCAGGGTTGTTTGTTGTGGTTTTTTATTAGGATTTGATGTAGTTGATGGAAAACATATGGAAGTACCCCCAAAAGGATGGGTATCACAGTTTTTGATAAATACATTAAAATGGTTAAGTAAAAAATGAGAAAGATAAAAATTTGTGCTCATAGAGGATTTAGTTGGGAATATCCAGAAAATACACTTTTAGCATTTAAAAAAGCAGCGGAGATAGGAGTTGATGAGATAGAGATGGATGTTAAGTTTTCAAAGGATAAATTTCCTGTTATTTTACATGATGAGAAAGTTGATAGGACTACAGATGGGACTGGCTATATATGGAATTTGAATTTGAAAGAAATAAAAAAACTTGATGTTGGAAGATGGAAAGACGATAAACTTAAAGGAGAGAAAATACCTACCCTTGAAGAAGCAATTGAGGTAATACCTGAAAATATTGATATAAATCTGCATACACGGACTGATAAAGAACTTATTGAAAAGGTTATAAGAATACTCATCGGAAATGGCAAAATTAAGAAGACATATCTTGCAATTGATTCTTCCTTGGTAGAAATTGCAAGAAGAATATATCCAGATATAAGAATCTGTAATATGGGTAAACAATTTGATAGACCAGAAGATTATATAGAAGAAACGAAAAAATGTAAAGCAGAAAGATTGCAGTTTTTTACACCTTCCTACAAGATTACAGAAGAACTGGTAGAAAGAGCACATTCTTATGGTGTAACTGTAAATGTTTTTTATGCAAATGATACAAAAACAGCAGAAAAATATATAAAAATGGGAGTTGATGTAATTTTGACAGACAGGCCAGATTTGTTAATTAGGTTAGGAGGAAAATAAGGAAGAAATAGGAAAATTATAGTTGTTGAACACGGAGGACTTGTTGGTGTTTATCCGGAAAACACTGAGTATTAATGTGGAGTCAAATCTTGAATTTTACAATTTTGCAAATACCGAAGTTAACAAAAAGGAGGTAAAAAATTAATTCAAGGGAAAGAGTGAAAATATTATTGAAAAAAGAAATTCCAGACAGAATGGGTCTATATGAACATTTCTGGAGCGAGACACTTTGTGGATGGGTTAAGGATGGTTATCCTGTAAAAAAAGTTCACAAAAAGGAAGGAGAAACAAAATGGGATGAAGAAACAGGTAGGTATGTGAAAGTTGAAAAGGAAAATGATTATATTCAGCCAGTAGATACTGGAGAATATTTTAATTATGATATTGTTAATTGTGGTGGCTGGTTTGATACAGCTCTTTTTCCGGGAAGAAATGAAGTTATTGAAGAGACAGAGGAATGGCAGATTATAAAAGATGGAAGGGGTTCAATTTTAAAATGGTGGAAGAAAAAATCTGGAACACCTGAGCATATTGACTTTGAAATAGAAACATCAGAAATATGGAAAAAATACAGAGAGATTCTTTCGGAGACGAAGAAGGAAAGATTGGGAGATGTAAATGGAATTAAAGAAAATTTAAAAAAGGTAAAGGAAAAGGGAAAGTTTTCTGTTTTTGGGAATCTTTTTATTTATGAACTCTTAAGAGGAACAATAGGAGATAAAAACTTTCTTCCTGCTTTATTGCTTGAGCCAGAATGGATAAAGGATTTCTGTCAACTGTATACTGACTTTTACATAAAACATTATGAAATTTTATTCAGGGAAGCGGGGCTTCCTGATGGATTTTTCCTTTATGAGGATTTTGGTTATTCAAAAGGACTTTTCTGCTCACCAAAAACACTTGAAGAACTTATAATGCCGTATGAGAAACAACTTGTGAGGTTCTTTAAGGACTGTGGATTGCCTGTAATTCTTCATAGCTGCGGAGATGTAAGGAAAGCCATGCCATTAATTATTGATGCTGGCTTTGATTGTATTCAGCCGATGGAGGCAAAAGCAGGATTTGATGTTGTAAAACTTGCTGAAGAGTATGGGAGAAAAATTGCCTATATGGGAAATATAAACGTTATGGTTTTAGGAACAAATGACCTGAATAAGGTTGAGGATGAAGTTTCAAGGAAGGTTAAGAAACTGAAAGAAATGAAAATCCCTTATTTTTTCCATTCAGACCATTCAGTTCCACCAACAATAAAATTTAAAACATATACACATGCAGTTAACATATTTAGAGAAAATTCATATTATTGAAAGTGGAAAAAGGGACAAGAGATGACTTTGAATATATGAAGAGTGTTTTGAAGGAGGTGAGGTGATATGAGAGTAAATTATTAAAACAGAGGCGAAATAAGAAATTAAGAGAAGGAGGTAAAGAAAAATGGAAAAAAGGGCAAGAAACTCGGGTTTTACCTTGATAGAACTTCTGGTAGTGGTAGCCATCATCGCGATTTTGGCTGCGATGTTGCTACCTGCTTTAAGTAAGGCAAGAGAAAAGGCAAGGGCAGCAGTATGTATGAATAATTTAAAACAGTAGGACTTGCTTTTATGATGTATGGAGGAGATTATGGTTATTATCCTCCTATTAATAAACAATACGGAACACTTTGGTATCAGTGGTATGACCACTTAGGACCTTATTTAGTATCTTATAGTTATAAAAAAGCTGATTATTTAACTCCAAAAGCAAGTCAGTCATTAAAAGTTTTTCAGTGTCCATCTCATCAGCCCAAATCAAATATAGCCTGGAGTTATGGAATGAATACTTACGTTGGTTTTCAGAAATATGATTTATGTCCTGTTCCTTCAAGAATTATTCTGGTAGGTGATAGAAAGCCAAATGCTGCTTACTCTTATCAAATTCTTATAGGAAATGACCTTTATTTAATCCATAACAATAGGGCCAATGTTTTATTTCTTGATGGGCATGGAGAAAGTGTGGACCTAAATTACCCGAGGATTAATTCAGGTCCACCAAATCCCTGGAGATTACAACTAAATCCGCCGTATATAAAATAAGGAGGGAAAAAATGAAAAAAGTTTTTGTTTGCGTATCAGCATTGTCTTTTCTATTTTTTAATTTTGTTTTTTCTCAAACAAAAGAACAGCAGAATGCAATTTATACTCCTGTTCTTACATTTTCCGATGAAGAAACAGGGAAAAACTGGTTTGCTAATGCATGGGGAGGAGGAGCATGTAAGGTAGAAAGAATTATTGATGAAAAGGATGAAAAATTTAAAACTTATTTGAGAGTTTCTTTTAAAGAAGCAACAATGACTCTGAGCAATCCTAAACTGTTTGAAAAAATTTCTGCTAACTGGAAAGATAAATCAGTGCAGGGTTTTTATTTCTGGTTAAGGTTTAAAGGCGAACAGACAGATAAAATTAATATGGAATATGTAAATTTTAGTGAAGGTAAAACTTATCTATTTTCAAATAGATTACCTGTTATACCTGGAGAATGGCAGAAAATTGAAATTCCAATTGGAGGTTTTCCTGTTGGAAGGCATACCCATCCTTTTGATATAAAAGAACTACAACAAATATATATTTTGATTTTTAAAGCAACAGGAATATTG
>CAYRRM010000052.1:0-12948 GCA_964426675.1 uncultured Lentisphaera sp. | reverse complement strand
CTTATCCATTTCCTCAAGTTTTTCAAAATATTCATAATTAATCCCGTTTATTATTGATACTGCTTTTTTTAAGTTTTTTTTTCATTTTCCCCCAGCGTTGAAAGCGCCATAATTTCTCCAAACAAAACATCATCATGGTCTGGTGGAAAATATTCTAAAAAATTCTGCCATGTCAGTGGTATTGCTTCTCCTTTCTCATTTCTTATTGACCAGGACTTTAACCCTGCAAAAATAACCCTTGCCTGATAATCCCCCATTTTAATAACTTCCCTCTGTCTTCTTTCCCCTGTGATTGGGTCATGTTCTATAACAATTTCACTTACTCCATTTTTTGCATCTTTTTTTTCCCTGTAAGTTAACGCCCTAATTGTATATTGTATTCCATCCAGAGTAATTGTTTTTTCCCTCATTTATCCTCCTGTTATTATGTTATGACTATTCCTCTTGCTGAATAATCTATTCCATAAACAACAACATCATTTGCCTTAATCGGCATACTTTCCTTTTTTGCCAACAACCCCTGTGCCTTAATAACCAGTGAATTCTGCCCTGATGTACAAGTCAATATCACCTCTGAAATTTCTGCAAGGTCATCAGCCGCAATCCCCACCAAAGGACCAAATGCCTTTATTGACACTTCAATTTTTTGGTCTGTCTCTATGATGTATTCTGGTAATCTAATGTTTTCTGTTTTTTCCCCAAGTGTTCCTTCAACCTCAAGTCCATTATCAACCTTGATTGAAATTGCCCTGACATTAAGGTCAATACCTGAAACTTTGCACTCATACCACATGTATGTTGGATTGGTTAAAATAGTCTGTGTTTGTCCTGATGCCTCTTCATCAACACCCATTCCCTTCCATTCCAATTTTCCTTTAAGTGGACTTTTAAATTCTGCATCAATTCCAATTGATGATGCCTTGCAATACAGATGTGTTTTCCCTTCTGTTGAAGCCCCTGCGGAGACACTGAATTCTGAAAGTTTATCATTGGTTCTCAATCCCAATAACAGTGGTGTTTTATCCTTGATAAACATTTCAATACTGCCACCTGGGGTGACAAGGGCTGGCCGTTGTTCCCATGGTAATGATTTCCCGATACCCCTGAGTTCCTCCACTGCACTTTCAATGTCAACACTTCCACCATTAATTATATTCCCTACACTAACTAATTTCGTTCCATCAGCCTCCCCTATAAATACAAATTGCTCATTTCCACTATATGCCATCTTATCCTCCTTGTATTTCTACATACACAACAATTTCAATATCAACCCTGAATAAACCCTTCTTTTGTTTTGGTCTTTTAATTGATTCTATTTCCACTTCCATTACTCCTTCAAAATTAATTGTTCTTGTTCCTGAAAGCCCCTGACTTATTTCCTTTGTTATTTCATAACCTTCCTCCTCCATATCATCTTGAGTTTTATTATTTGTTCCTCCTGCCCATGTATACACTGAAACCACATATACCACTGCCTCTTTATATACCCCCCCAATTCCAATTGCTTCAGGTTCTTTGTCTTTTTGCGCCCTTGTAACCCTGACATATGGAAATGCCAATGATGATGGTTCTGTATACCCTACTGTTACATCCTTTCCTACCAGTTCCTTTATCCTGTCTTTTACTGCTTCATTTAATGCTTGGTAATCAATCATTAATGTCCTCCAAGTATTCTATATCCATATTCATTATTATTGTTTTTACTGGATAATTTTTTTCATCTGTGTCAATGGTGCTGAGTTTGAAAGTTAAACAAAGTCCTCCAAGTGATGGAAATTCTGAATAAATTGCTTTTTTTATTGCTTCCTCTATATCTAATGTTCCTGGATGTGTACTGTCTCCAACCACCTGTTTATCTGTATCTTCAATCATAATACTGGCCGCAATAATCATTCTCATTGTAACCTGCCTGACCCCTAAATCTGCCTCCGGCATTTCATCTTCTGTCTGGTTACTGTCAACATCCACCCATACCGCAGGAAATACATCCGTGGTTGTCCTTGTATATCTTCCCTGAAAAACCCTTCCTCCAAAAATATCTATATCCTTTAATATTTCAATAACTTTTTCAAATATTTCAATTCCTTTCATCTTATCTCCATTATTGCACTTCCAATCCTTCTGATAATATCATTCTTCTTTTCATTTAATGATGGTGCCATGTATGGCCTTTTTGGTATTTTTACCCCTTTTGAAAGCCTAAACAATGGCACTATTTTACCATCCCTGTTTTGAAATATAATTCCCTTTCTCACAAAAGTATTGTGATAATCCCTTGCCTTTGCCCTTGTTACTCCTGCCCTTGTTTTTACTGCCTTCAATGGTATCGTTAAAAACCTTGCCTGTCTTGGTTTTATTTCTCCCCCATATTCATGTATTCTTGCATATACCAAATTTGTTCCTACCCTTCCCTGTATTTTCCCTCTATATCCCTTCACTTCCCACCCAATACTCCTTCTTAATGAACCTGTCCTGGCTTTTAACACCTGTCCTGAAAGTTTCATTGATTTAATATGCCCTGCCAAATCAATAACGCTCTGTAACATTGCTTTTTCAACCTGTCCCGGGGACATCCTGATAATTCTATCAATCTTTTTCTCAAGTTCTCTACTTGAAATCTTAATATCAAACCTCATACCAGAACCCTTTTATATCTTTTTAATATTTCCCTTGCCCTTTTATCCAACCATTCTTTGCTTGTATCCATTATTCCCCCTGAATCTGTTGTCACAGGCATTTCTACTTCTGATAAATACCTGTATCTCACCACCACTTCCATAATAATCGCCCCTTCAAGGTCCTGAGGAACTGGATTTGTTTCATTTGAATCTTTTGCCTCATATCCACATTCATACTCCACCACAACATTTTTATATCCCACATCAAAACCCGTCCTCCTCCACACCATACCTGTTTCTGTGTCCAAAATCAAATTTAAAGCCTCGATTTCTTCTATAATATCTATTTCCATATTGTTTATAAAAATCTTGTTTAATTTTTTAATTCCTGCCCCTTTTAACCATATTTTATCTTTTCCACCATCAAAAATTTCTGTATATTTTCCATATTGCAAAAATCTTCTCGTTATTTTTTCTGCTTCTGTTGATACTTCTTTTATTAATCTTGTTATTAATGTTGTATCTCCTTGAACTGCCCCTGTTTTTCTGAGTGCATTCTGCACCCTTGACACTGTTGTTAGTGCCATCTCATCTCCTTTTGTTCATATACCTTCATTGCCTTATTTTTGTATGTCATTTTCTTTTTTCTTTTTTTAATACTTTTTTCTTTTTTTCTTTCAAAGTCTTTACTGTATTTAATGTTTTTCATGTATTTATATTGTTTGTTGTGTATATTATTGATATATATTGCCTGAATTTTCTTGCATCTTTTTCCTCTATTTCAATAATTTTCCCTTTTTTCCATGGCCTGCCATATGCCCAGAAGTCCTTCTTTATCATACATTTAACCTTCCCGTTTTTCTTTTCTATCACCTCCCCTTTATTCACCATATTAAAAATCTCATCATATTTTTTTGAAATCTTTTTTATATCATGATGTTCCTCAGCAAACTTCCTTGCCTTTTCTGACATCTCTTTATGTAAGTCCCTATCTTTCATCATCTTTTCTATTTTTTTTGATATATCAAGTATGTCTCTCTTTATAAAAAACCCTTGTTCTCCATCCTGTATTATCTCTCCATGATACCCAACCTTTGTAATCAACACAGGTACCCCACATGCAAGAGCCTCCATCACTGTATTATTACACCCTTCATTGATACTTGCCAGAACTAAAACATCAATCTGATGATAAAACTTTTTTACCATTTCCTTGTGTGGTATTTGGTTCTTTCCATACAATCTTTCCTCCCACCTTGCCCCTGCCACTTTAGCAGCCGCCTTTGATATATCATACCCTTTATATTCCGCCGCCCCCTGAAATCCTATATTTCCCGCAAATCCCACTGTAAACTGCCCGTGCCTCTTCTTCTCTCTTGGCCTGAAAACTTCTAAATCTACTCCATTAGGTATCAACCACACATTTTTTGCCCCTGATTCTATTGCGATTCTGTATAATTCATTATTTGTTGCAATAACTCCATAACATGACCTCAGTTCTCTATCAAACCTGTGTGTATCTCCCTTAAATGTCCTTATCCCTCCAATCCTTGTTATTGAATTTTCTGGTTCCTGTAATAACTTCACTCCATCAACATTTTGCACCATCTTCACTTCAAAACACTTCTCTTTTTCCCTTATCACCTGTTGTGCATCTTCATCACTCCTGTATACCCTGAAAATGCTCCACCCAACTTTTTCAAGTTCCCTAAATAAATCATTGTTTACAACACTCCATGACCAGTTCCTTAAGTTTTCAATACTCATCAGTTTCATATCATCTCCAAATGCCCTGAATCCATCTAATCTAACAATCGTTTTTTTTTCCTCTTGATTTTTTAAGTATCTAAAATATCTTGGTGAAAATAAAATAATTACATCATCTTTTTCTGTATTGAATTCTTTTTTTTCTGAAATGAAAACTTTGGTGTGTTTGTGTTGTCTGGTGTGTTTGATAATTGAATTTGCTATGTTATCATATGCCCATCCCTTTACATCACATATCCATTTTATTTTCACCTATTCCCCCTTTTTGGGGTGGCACCGTTGGGAGGTCCGGCACCACCCCAATTTTTAGGAGGCATCCATGAAAGCCTCCCTTGTTATGTTGCTTCCGCTGTTCTTAACCGTGCAAATGCTTCCGGCAACGCAACCGCAATATCTATCCTCTCCACACCCCTCATCGCCTGCATATCCTGTTGCCACAATGATACAGTATCCCCTCCATCAATGAGTGTGGCCTGGTCTGCCTTATCTATTGTTAAAACCTTCCTATCCCCAATTATCGCCCTCTGCAGATTTCCAAAAACCACAAATGGTGTGTCTGCCTGATTTTCTGTGTCAATACCAGGAAGTGCATGGTCTACTTCTTCATATGGATATCCCCAAATCGTCCCTGGTTTCCCATCCGCCGGCCTCATCCATACATAATTGTCCTGTTTGTCCTTTTTCTTGGCCAGGTATCCAAGAACGGTGCTGTTTAAATAGAACTTTGCACCCTTTCTGGCTGCGGATGGAATGCTTGTAATCATATCATACAGGTCATCCGGTGTCATTGTTGAAAAGGTTGCACCTGTTGTAACCACTTCATTAACTCCATCTGCCGTTAAAAGACCTTTGATGCTTTCTGTCCCCTGAAACAGAGCGGCATCTTCCGCATATGCAAATGCTTCCCCAGTTAACTGCGCAATCAACATGAATGTGTCCACCGATGCATCTTCCAGAAGTTCATCTGTTGCCGGTATAATGGCCGCAAGTTTCTTTGCCGTCAATGTCACCACCCCGATGTTTGGTTTACTGGTTGTCTTTTTTACTGCTTCTCCAACCCAGTATGCGGTGACACCTGCGATTAGTCTTGGAATCTTTTTTGTCTTGCTGGCCATGGGAATAATTCTGCAATCCCTCCTTGCCACTCCATATTCAGGTATAATTCTAAGAACTTCTGCCGTAAACTCTTCTGGAACAAGATTTCTTCCATCTTCTGCAACCCCTTCACTCATCACATTGACTGCCTTATACCCCATGATACCATTCAACAGATTGATTGTTTTTTCCGCAACAGCAGCATCCACCCTTCCACCTGATGTGAATTTCCCAATCAATTTGTTCTGCACCTGTCCCTGTGCTTTTACCTCTGCCATTGCTTTTTCAATCTGCCTGTCAATTATCTTGACAAAATCATCCTCTGTTATCCATGCTCCTGCTTCCTTCATTATCTCATCATAATCCTTCTGTGTAATTTTCCCCTGTTCAAGTAAATCTTTGAGATACTTCATTTTTTCCTCCTGTTATATTTTTTAATTCATTTTATGCTGACAGCCCCGGGTTTTATTCCCTGCTATCCCCACCGCTGTGATTTTACCTTTTATTTTGTTTTTCTGTCAAGTGCTTTAACATTCTTTCAGTCAATGCTTTCGCAATTTTTTCTGCCTGCTCTTTTGTAATGTATCTTTTTTCCTCCTGTTTGTCCTGTTCCTTTTTTCCATGTGTTTCCTGTTTCTCATCATGCTTTTCTATAAAAACATCTGGAAACTTCCTGACTATCTCATATGCACTGTATCCCTTCATTTTTGGCAATTTTTCTCCTTCTGCAAATAACAAAGCATACATTTTATAAATTTTTGCATCTTCCTCTGTTAATTCTGGTCTCTCTTCCTTCACCTTCTCCTGTTGTTCCTCCTGTAATTGTTCCCTTTCCTCTTTCTCCATCTCCGCAACCTCTTCCTGTGTGTATTCCCTGAATTCTGGAGGTGTTTTGTCCCAGTGTTCATAATGTTTGGCAAGATGTTCATAAACCCCTTTTCTGTCTTCATCTGGTATATTAACCCCTCCTCTTGCTCCAAATAAAGCCGCCATTGCAGCCACAACCCCCCTCCATACTGCCTTTTTGTCTTTCTGTCTGTGATGTGGAAGTTTGTAACTGGCCTTCACATCTGGCTTTTCCTCATCATACCATGCACACATCTTCTTTAAATCCTCCACATCTGCTGATGTTACTTCACTGGCCGCATCCCATACCTCCTTTTCATCCTCCACATATCCAAGGTCTTCAAATGGAATAACCCTTTTTACTTCCATTCTGCCCTCCTTTGTTTGTTCTTCCTTTTTTATATCTCCACCCCCCCCTACCAATTTTGTAAGTTCCTCATTTTTCTGACACTTATTAACATTGTCCCAAGTGGGACAGGTTATTTTTCCACTCTTTACCTCAATAATAAAATGTTTCATGGTCTCTGTTTCCATTCTTTCCGGTTCAAGGGCATATGGATTGGCTGGAATTAAAACATCACTGTATTCAAAAAGTTCCCATTTTGTCACTATCCTTAATGGTTCTCCTGTCAGGTCATTTTCCTTCATATATCTTTCAATTTCCCTTTTATCCCTGATTTCCTCCAGTGCAAGATATCCAATTGAGTATCCCAAAAGTCCCTCTTTCCTGCATTTCCAAACATCTTCCGCAAATTGTGTATTTCTGTATTGTGTTAATGCAATTAACCCCCTGTTATCTGTTTTAATCCATAAATTTTTCCCAATTGGCAAAAGGTCCTGCCTATGCACCCACAACACCACTGGATTTCTCCTGTAATTTTCAAGAATGGCTCCACCTGGAATCATAATATCACCCATCCTGTCACAATCTTTTGTGACAATGTAACTTTTTACCTGCCTTTGTTTCTCATTCACAATCTCTGTATCCGCAACCCCCTGCTTGTAAAAATAAGCCTCCTTATCTTCCTTAATCCCATATTCCTTAACCCTTTTTTCAAACGCTGTTAACCACCCTTCCATTCCCTGTTTCCTTTCATTTTCCTTTAGAATCTCAATTATTGTCTTTCCCATCTTCCCCTCCTTATAATTTCTTCTATTTTTTTGTTAATTAATACATTCTCTTCCTTTCTCACTCTTTCCTGTTCTTTCCTTAACCCTGAAATTGTTTGTTCTGGCCTACCATTTATCTTTTCAGCCATCTCCCTGTATATATTCTCCACCTCCCTTTCAATCTGATGCCAACCTAATTCTTTATATGCTCCACTTAAATATGAATTATAAACAGTCGTCATTACCTCATGTATAGAAGCATTTGCATACTTTCCCCCTAACACCATTCTTAATTTTTGTTCATTTCTGAGCCCAATTTCTTTTCTTGCCACTTCTACTAACCTATCCTTGAATTTTATTAAATAATCCTCATACACCAATCCTTTTAACAATCCCCTTTCCTGCGCAACTTTTTCTGCAAATTTTGACATAAGATGATGCATGTATTCATGAGATGCTGTTGACCCAAAATATCTTGTCCTGGAAAAATGTGTATCAATAGATTGTCTATATAACCTTAATAATTTCTCTCTCATCCCTTTTTTATATAATTTTTTAGAAAATTCTATACGTCCTCTGAATAAATAACATCTTCCAAATGCTTCTCCTACATCTGTTGTTCTTAGTGAATTTATCTTAACCCCCCAGATTTTAACCTGTTCATATAATGCTTTAATCTCTTTTTTAAATACCTCTACATCTATATCATTACCTACCTCAAAAATTCCCCCATCTTCAAGTATGTATTTTTCACTAATTTTTCTTAACTCATCAATCGTTGTTATTTTATCCCAGTCTATTTCCTCTTCTTTTTCTTCCTCTGATTCTTTTTGTGTCTCTGAGGCTTCTTCTATTACCCCAATAATATCACATCTGCAATTCGGATGAGCTGGTGGAGCATCATAATCTCCAAAAGTTTCATTAATCAACACTGGTTCATGCCTCCCTAACACCACACATTCATCACAAGTAACTTCATCTCCAGCCGTCACCCACTTCTTTTTCTCTACCCCTGCCCTTTTCAACGCCAAAAGTTCACCTTTACATATCAACCTTGCTGTTTCTGTCCTTGCAATCCTCAATGCCTTCCATCCTTCATGGCCTGGGTTAAAATATGGCCTCATTATTCTTTCAACCTCTTCCTTCAATTTCATGATATTCCATCCACCTTCTGCCCCCTTCCTGAATATATCCCTTAAATCATTCTCAATTGTATTTACCCACTCTTCCACAATACTTTTCCATTTTCTAATTTCATCAAGAACTTCTTTCATTAACAAGTTCCAGTCAACCACAATCAATGCCTTTTCCTCTATCTCCCCTCCAATATCTCTAATTTCCCTTTTAGCCCCGAATTCTAAACATAAAATCCCGATTTTTTTTGTCCTTGTGTAAATCCCTTCAACCACCCTTTCCCTTGATGGTAAAATAAAATCCTCAAACCCTTTTGTTTGCATTCCTGATATTTCATTTAACCTTCTGTTAACATTCCTCCAGTATCCTTTCAGAATTTGCCTGATTTCTCTGGCCATTTCCTGTTCCTGTCTTTCCTGAAATCCCTTATATTCTATCCATCTTCTTTCTATATATGCTTCAGTCCTACCAGCTTGCACTGTTTGGCTTCCCATCTATATACCTCCGGAACCTGAATTTTAATCCTTTTATTCTGTTCCTGTTCCTCTTTTTCTTCAGCATTAACCACAACCCTTTCTGTTTTAAATGTTTCCCCAAGCGGTATCATCTGCATCGGTAAAATTGGCCTGTCTCCCCAATCCACTGGTGGTTCTCCTCTTTCTGCCCTTATCATGTTAATTGTCTTAACTCCTTTTTCTAAATCCAGTTCCATTTGTTTCAATTCTATTTCTTTATTTGTCACCACAGGCACAATAAAAGCAATCTCCATCTGGTTATTATACATTGGACATAATTTTTCATTTATCTTGGCTGAAAGCATAATCATTTTAGGTTCTATTGTCTCACTCCAGAATGTTTTATCCAGTTCCTCCGCTGTCGCCCTGTTAATCTCTTCCCCAAAACCAAGTTTTGTGATTGGAACTCCAAAAAAACTTAAAGTCTCGTTCCTGACAAGTTTCCTTCCTTCAATAAAACTCAATTCCTGCATTGTCATTCCTATTCTTTCAGGTTTAAATCCTGCATCCAGAAACATTGTTTTTCCTGCCTGTGTAACCCCTTTATATGCATCTTCCCATTCCTCTTTTAATCTTTTAAATGTTACATCATCCACAACCTCATCTGTGGTTAAAATCATTCCTGGATTTGCGGAATTTCTGAATAATGCCCATGCAAATGAATGCATTGCCTCTGTTTCCCCCGCAAGATACATCATCGCTTCAACCGGTGACAGACCATAGAACCTTGAATGCGGATTTGGATACTTGAAATGAATAATTTCATCAATTGAAAATGGTACCTGTGTTCCATCAGGTGCCATGTATACATAACCACTAACCAGCCTTTCCTTCCCCGCCACAACCTTAACCCTTCCCGGCTCTAAATCCCATATTTCCCTTGGTTTACCTGTATTATCCCTGACAATATACCAGTAACTGTTCCCTGTCAATTCCATCCACAATGCATGCATGTATATTAACTCATAATAATTCATGTTCTCATTCACATTGTAAAGTAAATCAATTAATGGATGTTCCTTTACCTCTTCATATGCTTCACCATTCCATATCATAACCTTGAATGGAACTTTTGCCATAGTCCTTGCAATACAATTGATAGCCGCATATATCCAGTATTGATAATGTGTAACAGGTTCTGTTTTGTGCCATATTATCCCCCCGGGTCCTGTTCCTGATGTCATTTTCCCTTTGACCATCCCCGGGTCCTGAAAAGCCTTTATCGCCGCCCTTACCCTGTTTTTAATCTGATACCATGCCATTATTCCTCCTTGTCATCCAACCACCCTGATATGTGCCCTCATCCTTCCTAAAACCTTTACCCCTAACCTTGCATAATTCCAAGCATGAACCAGATGGTCAGGCCCCACCCTTTCAAAAATCACCCTTTCTTTATGATATCTATCTGATGTCCTTGATGCCTTGATATTCATAAAATGCCTTATTAAAGTTTCTATCATGGGTCCTGATACAAGGGCAACCCCTTTTTCATCATTCTTTCCTCTTTTGATTTCATCTATTGTTTCCTCAATACTTCTTGTTCTATCCACCTGAATAACCCTGATATTACCTTTTTCCTGCCCTATTTTTTCTGGTATCTGCCCTTCTTTATATTGACAGGCATAAAATCTTGTCTTAATTCTATCCGCTATCTCAGCATTTTTAATATCCCCATACCCCCAGTCTGCCACCACCATCCCATTAAACTTTTCCGCCAATTGTAACACCCTCTGCCAGTGTGTCCTTGTATCTCCAGTAATTTTTTCAATATAAATTACTGTATTTTCTCTCCTGACAACCACCCATGTTTCATCTCCCCAGTCCACCCCAATAACCGTCCTTACCCCTGCAGGTATTCCATCCACTATGATTGACATGATATCTAACCTGTTAACTGCCTCATCTCCTCCCGCATATTCCTGTCCCCATACAAAATTAAAATAATCCCTTTTTATTGTGTATTTTTCCTGCTTTTCAAGTATTTCTCTGGCCGTTATCCATGGTGCAATCCCTTGATGTATGTGATATCCCTTTATTGTTCCATTTCCTGTCTTAACCCACCTTCCCTGTGTCCTGTCCAGTATTTCCTTGCACTTCAAACACCTGAATTCTCCATCAATAATATTCTCTATCTTTATTGTGTCTTCATTGTTGCACCTTTTACACCTGACAAACCATTCCCTTTTGTCACTTTCATCATATAATTTTGAAATTCCATAACCTGGAATTGTTGGAGTACTGATATATATCTGCCATTGAATAAAACTTGCACTCAACCTTTCCTTGTATGCCTCTATTATATCCATCCTGCTTCTGTCCACTTCATCATAAATATTCATATCTGACGGCACAGATATCGCCTCTCTTTCCGTCCAAGTGCCCCTTAAAAACAAATATGAGCTTGAAATTTGTTTCACTGATACATTATCTATCTTTATAAAAGAAAATGCCTTTATTTTTGAAATCATAGGGTTAAATCTGGTCTGGCTGAATTCACTGGCATCCACTCCTGTGGGTAATGTATAAATGACTGTTACTGGATAATGGCTCATTAACCACAGTGTTAATGATATTGCCCAGGTACTGACCCCTACCTGCGCACCTTTCTTTATTACCACTGTTTCCCCTTTCTTCCCTGTCCATCTGTATATGTCCATCAAAAAACAATGTTGATTAAAATCAAGTGCTTCATTTTTTTCTGTTATAATATTTCTCCCTGCCCAATACAAAAAATCCACCATTTCCCTCGTCAATTGTATATCCCTACCCCCTCCCCCTGAATTTTTAAGTATCTGATTTTTCTTCATTTATGTTTTCTGTCCCACCTGGGACAAAATCTTTTTCATGTTTGTGTATTGCTTCTACAACCTCATCCCATACTGTCTTCCCATTGTTCCCGGCCTTTTCTAATAATGCCTTCAATACCTTCCTGTTATCCTCTACCTTTGCCTCTACATTGTTTTCTACCTTCTCTGCCTGACCTAAATATTGCTTGCCTAACCAGATTAACATACTGATGTTTCCATTTTTAGCTGCTTCAAACTGCATCCTCCTGAGTGAAACCTTGCCCTTTTCTTGTGCTTTTTTATAAATGTCCTTAAATTCCTTCCTTCTCATTATTGTTTTTCTATTCACCCCAACAACAAAAGCAATCTCATCTATTGTACATTGAATGTATGCAAGATTTTTTACTATTTCCCAGTCTATTTCAATTTTCTTTCTTCCTCTTTTAGCCATATTCTTTTTCTTTTTTATTTATTTTTTCTTTTTCTTAATAAAATATATTTTATTTAATTAAAAATTATTTAATAATTAAAAATAAAAGCTTTTAAATACATGATAGTAATACTTTTTTTGTGCTTTTTTAATCATTTTTAAATCATTAATTGTTCCTGTGCTTTTACCATCGTGAATGATGATAAAATAATCCGCTTCATTAACAATTTCCTGACTTCGTTTTTTTATGTTCTTTAATGCCTGAAACCATCCAACACCTGATTGGTAAAAAAACACTTTTGCTGGTATCTGAAGTTTTTCTGCAACCTGAAAACCAGCCATACAGGCTCCTGTTACCCAAGGTATGCAGATATATTCTATTTTTTCATTCTGTTGTATTTCTTTTATTTTTTTTTCTATTATCTGTCCTACCTCTTCTTTATCCATTTCAAGACTTCTGCTTCCAAAAATTGCCAGTATCATTTATTTATCCTTTCTGGTTTAATTTTTGTCATATGTTCATATCTTGAAATAATCAAATCTGCATAAATTTGGTTAATCGATTTCTTCTTCATATTCACACTCCAAATCTGCTTCACTTTTAGGCAATACTCTAAAAGAAGAAGAAATGGCCGGTTCCTCTG
>CAYRRM010000051.1:0-13394 GCA_964426675.1 uncultured Lentisphaera sp. | reverse complement strand
ACGGTCCTAAGGTAGCGAAATTCCTTGTCGGGTAAGTTCCGACCTGCACGAATCGCGTAACGATCTGGGCGCTGTCTCAACGTGGAGCTCGGCGAAGTTGTAGTTCCGGTGAAAATGCCGGATACCCGCAGTAGGACGGTAAGACCCCATGAACCTTTACTGTAATCTGATATTGGTATTTGCTTATTCATGTGTAGGATAGGTGGGAGACGGTGAAGTTCCGGCGTCAGCTGGAATGGAGTCAACGGTGAAATACCACCCTTGGATAATCGGATATCTAACTTTTTCCCGTTAGCCGGGTAAAGGACAGTGTCAGAGGGTCAGTTTGACTGGGGCGGTTTCCTCCCAAATCGTAACGGAGGAGCCCCAAGGTACACTCAGCGCGGTTGGCAATCGCGTTAAGAGCGTAAGGGTAGAAGTGTGCTTTACTGTGAGACAGACATGTCGAGCAGTTGCGAAAGCAGGGCCTAGTGATCCAGTGGTTGAACATGGAATCGCCATTGCTCATCGGACAAAAGGTACTCTGGGGATAACAGGCTGATCGCGCCCAAGCGTCCATAGCGACGGCGCGGTTTGGCACCTCGATGTCGGCTCATCGCATCCTGGGGCTGAAGATGGTCCCAAGGGTCCGGCTGTTCGCCGGTTAAAGCGGTACGCGAGCTGGGTTCAGAACGTCGTGAGACAGTTCGGTCCTTATCCACTGTGGGCGCAGGATATTTGACGGAATCATTCCTTAGTACGAGAGGACCGGGAATGACGCACCTCTGGTGTTCCGGTTGTCGTGTCAGCGGCACTGCCGGGTAGCTATGTGCGGAAAGGATAAGCGCTGAAAGCATCTAAGCGCCAAGCCTGTCCGAAGACGAGATATCCCTAAGACCGGTGGTAGACTACCACCTTGATAGGCTGGAAGTGTAAGTACAGCAATGTATTCAGCTTACCAGTACTAATGGTCGTTTGGCTTGACCATTTTTTTCCCGCTTCTATAGTGAGGCGAGAAAAGAATGTCATTAGAAGTTGCACATATCTTTTTCTCCTTTCTTTTTTCTTTGCTTGATTGATGCGTCAAGCAAATCCAATTTTCCCGGTGTCCATAGCGAGAAGGAAACACCCGTTCCCATTCCGAACACGGTCGTTAAGGGTCTCTGCGGCGATGGTACTGCACAATAAAGAGTGCGGGAGAGTAGCGCGGCGCCGGGTTTTTTATTTTATAGTCTTTTTTATGAAAATGGGATTTGAGATAATCTCTGAATCTATCGAATTCAAAATAACTCTCAAATAATTTAAATTTTCTGTAAATTCATTTTTGCCTATACAAAAAGATATCTCTATATTTTTTCCTGATTCTATAATTTTATCGTATTTTTTCTCACCATTAATAATAACAATACATTGTATTTTATCGTTTAAATTGTTAATTTTTCCTTCGATAAATCCTGAAATATAAAGTTTTAAATTTTCAGAGTTTAATTCAATTATTTCGCCTGAATATGCTTTTTCTTTCTCATTACTGATAGAAAATTCTTCCATTATAATTTCGGATTCTCCTCTTCTTGAAGCATATGAATTCCCATTCAACAATGCATTAATAATGTTTTCCTCATTTAATTCTTTGTTTTTGTCCAGAAAAATAAAAGTTTTTATGTAATCAAATGGAATTTCTTTAAGATCTTTGTGATAATCGAGTTCTCCAAATGCAAAAGGAACTTTTTTCCTTTTCCCCTTACAATAACTCAATAACGCATTGTCCCATTCTTTTCCAGGCAAATGAACTGTTCGTGCATCTCCATATATAGCTGCAAATCCATCGTAATTATCTGTATTTAATAGAACATGAGGATATTTTTCTGTAATTAAGTATACCGAAGGGAAATCTGCGATCTTATTTATTGATTTTGCCTCAGGGGCAGACCATGCTATTCCGATTTTTCCTTTTCCTGCATTTTTTACATAGTTTATAAGCTCCTGGTAGGGTTTTTCCCCATAGTCTTTATATTGATCATAAGGGAAATCATCTATGAAAGGTCTGTTATTAAGCGTCCATAGAATTGAAATTGCGAAAATCGCAAATGCAAAAATTCTCCTTATTTTTGTGGGCTTATAATATTTGTTTCCCTGATTATCTTCATACCATATTCTCTTTCGCATCAGCAATATTGCAAATGGTATGAGTAGTAGAGGGAGAAGCCGTTTTATGTTATTGAAAATAGAGAAATTTGTTTTTGAATTGTGGATTACAGGCAGGTTATAAAGAAAATTTTCATCAATTTCTCCAAAAATAGTGAGTTGTTGTGAATATTGACGGCAAAAGATTTTTCCCCCTTTTAATTCCCAGAAATAATGTGGTGCTATATCCACTCCTCGGATTATTACAGGTCGTTTACAGGATGATGAAGATTTTTCTATAACGTCTATGTAATTTTTGATGCCGTATTTAGAAATGGAATTTCTCTCTTTTGAAATGTAAAAAATATTTCTGAATGGGAAAATACCATATATGCACTTGACTAAAAACTGATCGCTTAGCACAATGAAGTCAATTTTTGAATCTTTTGCTTTGGAAATTATCTCATCGATGCTTTTTTCACCAGCACTAATATTTGTATTAACCCTGAAAATACCTCTGTAAAGAACTTTTTCATTATTTGTTTCGTTGTTTGAGGCTGAAAGTGATGAAAAGAAAAATAAATTTGCAAACAGACATAGAAAAACAAAAAAGCTATTTACATTTTTCATAATGGCCTGTCAATTAGTTACTAAAATAAAAATTAAGATTTCTATCGAAATCTTTTTCACGATTGAGTTTGCGATGAGAAATTGCTTAAGTAGGCTATATTTTCATTGATAGCCTTTAGTTTTTCTTCAATGGCTGTGATTTGATTTTTTGTATTTTCAACAAGTTGAGGGGGTGCTTTTGATAGGAATTTTTCATTTGCGATTTTCGCACGCGCACCAGTTAACCATTTTTCGAATTCAAGTTTTTGTTTCTCAAGCTTTTCTATTTCAGCCTTCAGATCTATTATTCCTTCGAGGGAAAGGAAAAGTGTTCCCGTGCTAAGTTGAGTTGAAATGCCAGGATTTGCAGGAAATTCCCCCCCAATGATAAAGTCTTCTGCGAAAGTGAATTTTTTTAGCATTTCGATTTCATTATTTAGAAATATGCTGATATCTTCTTCTGTGGTATTGAAATAAAATTTTACTTTTTGATTAGGAGCTAATTTTGCATCAACTTTTAGTTTTCTTGCTGCGGAAATAATTGAAAATTTTACAGAATTTGCCTGAATAATTCTACTATCTATTTGAAGTCGTTTTAGTTCTTCAGCAGAAATTGCTTCTGGAAAATCAGATAGCATTATACTTTGACTTTCATCTAAGTATTTTATTTGATGAGCTATTTCTTCTGTAATAAATGGCATGAAAGGATGAAGCAGACGCAAAATACTGTAAAATATGAAATCAAAAACTTTTATAGCAGATTCTTTATATTCCGGCACATTAAAACGCAGTTTCTGACATTCTATAAACCAGTCGCAAAATTCTCCCCTAACAAAGTCGTATAATAAGTGCGAAGCGTCGTGAAATTTAAAATTTTCCAAAAAATCGTTGATTTTTTCTGAAATTTCTGATAATCTGCCAATAATCCATTTTTCGTCATTTGAAAGTTCTTCTGCTTTTAATTCTGATAATTTTATAATTTTCCCCGGGATATTTTGCATATACCTGAATCTCGCAGAATTCCAGAGTTTATTGCAGAAATTTCTGCCAAGTTCACATTTTTCATTGCTATATCTTATGTCCATTCCTACTGGAGCAATGTAGATTATTGAAAATCTAAGTGCATCAGCCCCATATTGAGCAATAACATCGAGAGGATCTGGCGAGTTTCCGAGAGATTTACTTAGTTTCCTGCCAATTTCATCCCTTATAATACTTGTAAAATATACGTTTCTGAATGGAATATCTCCCATAAACTCAATCCCCGCCATAATCATCCTTGCTACCCAGAAGAAAATAATATCTGGTCCCGTTACAAGGTCATTTGTAGGGTAGAAAAATTTTAATGTTTCTGTTTTTTCAGGCCAACCCATTATTGAAAAAGGCCATAACCAGGAACTAAACCATGTATCAAGAACATCTTCATCCTGTTTCCAGTTTTCAATATCAGGAGGAGGATTTTTTCCAACATATATTTGACCAGTTTTCAAATTATGCCATGCTGGTATACGGTGTCCCCACCATATTTGACGGCTTATACACCAGTCCTTTATATTCTCCATCCAGTGGAAATAAGTTTTTGTCCAGCGTTCTGGATAAAACTTAATTTTTCCGCTGCGAACTGCTTCAATGGCGGGTTGTGCAAGTTCTTTCATTCTTACAAACCATTGTTCACTGATTCGCGGTTCTATCTGGACATCTTCTCTTTCGGAAAAACCAACATTATGGATATGGTCTTCTATTTTTTCTATAAGTTTAATGTCATTCATCATTTTTACAATTTTTTCCCTGCATTCGTATCTGTCCAGTCCTACGAAATCTTCCCCGGCATTTTCATTCATTGTTGCATCCGGGTTCATTACATTTATTATTGGCAAATTGTGTCGTAAAGCCACTTCAAAATCGTTAGGATCGTGTGCAGGTGTTATTTTAACGCAACCTGTTCCAAATTCAGGGTCTGCGTGTTCATCAGCAATTACAGGTATTTTCCTATTTGCAAGAGGCAGATCAACAGTTTTTCCTATCAGGTGTTTATATCTTTCATCTTTAGGATTTACCGCTACTGCGGTATCGCCGAGCATTGTTTCAGGTCGTGTAGTGGCTATCTGAAGGAAACCTGATCCATCACTTAATGGATATTTAAAATGGTAAAAATATCCATGGACTTCTTTGTATATTACTTCTTCATCTGAAAGGGCAGTTCTGGAGACAGGGCACCAATTTATCATACGTTTTCCACGATATATATAACCCTTATTATAGAGTCTTATAAATACTTCTGTCACAGCATCACTAAGACCTTTATCCATTGTAAATCTTTCTCTATCCCAATCGCACGAAGCACCAATTTTTTTGAGTTGTTTTATTATTGTCCCGCCGTAATTTTCTTTCCATTGCCATACTCTTTTTATGAACTCTTCTCTTCCGAGTTTATCTCTGGATAAATTTTCATTTTCTCTCAGGTATTTTTCTACTCTTGCTTCTGTGGCTATTCCTGCGTGATCCGTGCCTGGGAACCAACATACAGCTCTACCTTGCATTCTGCGCCAGCGCGCCAATATATCCTGGAGAGTATTGTTAAGCACGTGGCCGAGAGTAAGGATTCCCGTAATATTCGGAGGTGGAATAGCTATTGAATATGGGATTTTCTTATTGTCTATGTCCCCTCGAAATAATTTTTTGTCTTGCCAGAATTTAAGGTATTTTTCTTCTACATAAGAAGGTTCATAAGTTTTAGGCATTTCACTCATTGTGTTTTAGCTCCGTATTTTTTTAAAGATTATCATCAAGTCTTAGATTATTAAAAATTGTTTCTGCAATGGGAAAATCTTTATCCCACCTTTCAATAGGTGTTATAAAAGAAAAAAGATATACTGTTCCACTTTTATTATTTGCCAGGCCAAGAAAGTATTCTCGTATCGTTCCTGAACTAACCTTTGATTTATCAACTCTTGAAAACGTGTATTCGATAAATGAAGCTCTTTCTTTCCTTGTTCGATTTTCAATCTTTGTAGAAGAGCTAATTTGATTTATAAAATCTTCTATATATTCAGATGGACTTATATTTTTCTTTTCTGGTATTCCGCATATTATTATTAATTTTATGGATGTATTGAGTTTTTCCCCTGCCTGGTAATTTTCCCGTGAAAATATCAACATAAATCTTTTTTCTTTTGGAACATCAATATGGTGAAAAAACCATTCTTTTGGCTTTAAAATTGCTCCGTTTACAGAAGGTAAGATTTGCCATGTAAAACCATCAGGGGCTTTATTCTCTTCCTGAGCATTTGAGAGGTGAATTGCTGCGAAAATCGCAGAAAATATAAACAAAATCTTTAAATTCCAATGAAAAGTTTTCATTCTCCTCTTTGTAATTGTTTTTTTCTTAATTCCTGAAAAAACAGGCAGTAATAAAATTCATTCCTCCGAAAATTCAAATATTAAGATAGGTTTTAAAGTTTAAAAATACTATTCCTTTTTCTCTGTTATTTCTGTTTTCGAAGCAATTCTTTGGCGTGCATTAAAGCGGCATCTGTGCCGCCGAGCATCCTCGCTATTTCCGCAATCCTCTTTTCTCCACAGATTTTTTCTATTTTTGTAAAAGTTTTATTATTTTTACTAATCTTTTCTACAGTGAAGTGTGTCTCTGCCTCAGAGGCTACCTGTGGAAGATGAGAAATACATATTAACTGGTGAGTTTTTGCGAGTTTCGCAAGTTCACTACCTACAATTCCAGCAGTGGTTCCACCAATATTTGAATCAATCTCATCAAAAATCAGGATAGGAACGGAATCTGCTGAAGCGAGCACTGTTTTTAAGGCTAACATAACCCTTGAGATTTCTCCACTACTCGCGATATTCCTTAATGGTTTGAGAGGCTCTCCAGGATTTGCTGAGAACATAAAATCAATCCTGTCAAATCCTGTTGGTCCAGCTTCACTTTCATAAAAATCAATAGAAAATCTTGATTTGAGAAAACCGAGTTTTTCAAGTTCTTTTTCTATTGCCTTTGCAAATAAAGCAGAAAAGTGTTTTCTCTGCTTTCTAAGTTCAGTTGCTGCTTTTTCAAAGTCTTCTTTGGCTTTTGCGATTTTCGCAAGTAGCTTTTCTCTTAAAATTGAGGTGTTTTTTATTTTTTCTAATTTTTGTTCAGCCTCTTCTGCGGTTTTCAGAATAGCCATTATATCATTACCATATTTCCTCTTTAATGAGTTTATTATGCGAAGTCTTTCTTCTATCTGGACAAGTTCTCTTTCATCGAGTTCAAGTTTTGCCGAGTAATTTAGGAGTTTATCTGTTAATTCTGTTATTTTTGTGCGAATAGATTCTGTATCTTGAAAAAATTCTGCCGACTTTTCAGGATCTGATTTTTCAATAGTAGTTAGAATTCTATTTAATTCAAATATTTTTTCAAGGATGCTTTCCTCTGAATCAGAGAGGATTTTAACAGAATTATTTACTGCTGAAATAATATCTTGTGCATTTGTAAGGATTTTATGTTTTAATAATATCTCATCTTCTTCATTTTCACGCAGTTCTGCCGTTCTAATCTCATTTATGATATATCTTAAAAATTCTTCCTCCTTGCCATCAGGAATATCCTTTTCAAATTCTTCTTTTTCTTTTATGGCGTCATTCCATACCTGATAAGATTTAAAAGTTTTCTCGCATAATTCGTTGAGATTTGCGTAATTGTCGAGAAGTTCAAGTTGAACAGACTGTTTAAGTAAGGATTGGTGTTCGTGCGGACCATGAGTGTCAATCAAAATTTCTCCGAGTGTTTTTAAAGTTTGAAGGGATACAGGAGTATCGTTAAGATAATTTTTTGAAGAGGATGTTGTTATTATCCTTCTCAGTATAAGGGATTTATCGTCGTATGAAATTCCGATTTCCTGCAGAAAAGATAGTTTTTTAATTATTTTTTCATTTAATTTTATTTCAGCGCAGATTTCGCATTCGTTGGAGTCCTGTCGGAGGATTTCTTTTGATGCTCTTTCTCCCATTAGTAGATTTATTGCTTGCATAATGATTGTTTTTCCTGCTCCTGTTTCACCTGTAATCACATTAAAACCGGGCGAAAAGTCCATTTGCAATTTATCTATAAGGGCAAAATTTTTTATCCTTAAATTTTCTATCATGAGAATATTATAGAAAATGAAATTTTGAATTTTTATCCTGAGCATTATAATATTTCAGAAAAACGTTTCTTTTCAAAGGAAAAAATTACAGTGGAAAGGTTTTTTTTTATTATAAGACACGGTGAATCCCTTGCAAATAGTGGTTTTTCTGATAATCCGGATTCTTCATTATCTCCGCGTGGGAAAGCTCAAGCGGTTAGCTGTGCTTCTTTCCTTAAAACTGAGATTAGTGGAAATATAAAGTTTTTGAGCAGCCCATTTCTCAGGACAATTCAAACAGCAGAAATTATAACAGAAAGTTTTAATGCAAAATTTTTTCTTGAACCATTGCTTCATGAATTTTTTTCAGAAACTATTTTTCCGCAAAAATATCAGGCAAAATCTCTAAAGGAAATTGCCCTTGCAAACTCAAAAATAGATGGAAGTTATACTGATGAAAAATGGCTTCCTCAATATTTTGAAACTAAAGAGGATATTTTAAGACGCGCCGTATATTTGCGAAATTCGCTGACAAAGCAGTTTTTATCATATCCTGAGCTCAAGAATATCGTATTGATTTCTCATATGGCTACTATTGCTGCTCTCGTGAAATCTATGTGCAGTATAGAAGTAGAAAAAATAGATAATTGTTCTGTTACAAAAATTTCATTTGAGAAAAATAGATTCAAAGTAGAATATCTTGCAAAATCGGTAATCCAGTGAAATATCCAAAAAAACGAGCCCTTAAATCATAAAGAGTATACGCAAAAAAACTTTTCGCCCAAAAACGCGAAAATCTTCTTTCAGTAGCCCCCTACAAAAATTAAAAAGATAGATACGACTTTTCCTTTCATTACCCCCTATTTTTCACTCACTTTGCTTATATCACACTTTTAGCTCAGCTATTGATCAAAAATTCCGCCTGCTTCAATACGGTTTCCGTTGCCATATTCTCTTTATCCGGCGGATATCCGTATTTGTGCAAAATCTTTTTTTACTTTTTCTTATACAGTTCTATTGGTCCTTCTATTATCTTCTTAAGATAATTCTCTAACACTCTTTACAACCTTGTACTCAACATCTTTAAAAATTTGATAATGTTTTTTCCCGCATTTTATCTTAATCTGTTCATCAGGAAGAAGTTGTGAAGTATCGACGTTGTCGCCACCGGTATCTTTTGTTTCTGCTACGAAATAAATTTTCTTTTCGTTTTTAAATATCACAGCCCAGTCAGGGTTATAGCTGCCAATTGGAGTTGGGATTTTAAACCACGAAGGAAGTTTAAAGTAAAACTCAATTTGCTCGCTGCTTTCACAATCTTTTGCGAATTGGCTTTCTACTTGAGAATCTAAGGGAATATATTCTTCGTAAATTGTTTTTTCTTTATTGCTTACTTTGAAAGTCAAGTTATCCAGATAGGTTTCAAGTTCCTGTTCTTCAAAGAGTTTCATTTCGTAATACTTATTACCAATTTTTTCGTATTTTATACCGTCAACCATTAATTCACTCAAGGTTTTTTTAATTATTGCAACACATTGGTCAATAAAGTATTGAGGATTAGTAGAGAGATATTGCCATTTTCCGGCTTTATTTAAAATTTCAACAATCGTTAATCTGGTAAGTTCGGTTTTTTGTTGAATATAATCTATAATATCGGGTAAAATCCAGCAATGTTCATTGCCATACATTTCTTGTCTATCGATTACTAAGCGCATGTCAATACCTTTATTGGTAATATCGATTTTAAATCTGGTTGAACGCAAAGCAGGAGATGGAGTTTGAGGGAGTTCTGAAATGGTTTTTGAGGATTTTTCTATAAGCTCCTGTGTATTGTATTCAACAGAATAACGGGTTTTATGTTTGACTTTTTCCCAAATTTCAAGAAATTTTGGATCTACTTCAAATCCTTTGCGATACTTAATGGCAATTCTTTTTCTTTTGTTTTTAATTCTGCCTTCAAAACTAACACCACAATCCTCTTCTATCTCGCTTTGAAGTTGCTTTGCAAAGATTTCGTATGATTCATTGGCAACAACTGTAAGTTTATTGATGTTTTTATCATATATTCGAAAGCCATCTTGATTTACTGCCAGACGTAGCCCGCGTCCAATTTCCTGACGTTTTTTTATCTCTGATTTAGTTTCGTTTAAAGTACATATCTGAAATACATTCGGGTTATCCCATCCTTCGCGCAGTGCTGTATGAGAAAAAATAAACCGTAATGGATTTTCTATACCAAGCAATTTTTCCTTATCCTTCATTATCAAGTCATAAGTATTCAAATCATCTTCGCTTTCACCTCGCGTATCTTTGAGTCGTCCCTTTTTATCCTGCGAAAAGTAGCCATTGTGTATTTTATCTATGTCAATACTTCCATTATGAAAAATTTTTCTTAATTTGGCAAATTGCGGTTTGTTGATATATTCAAGATAAACATCTTCAAACCATTTTGCAATTTTTCCTTTTTGTGTATTTCCCTGTTCATCATAATATCGATAATTGGCAACCCTATCAATAAAGAAAAGCGAGAGAATTTTTATGCCCTGTTTGTAGAGTTTAAGTTCCTTGTTGAGATGTTCTTCTATTGTTCTTTTTATTTGAAAACGCATGATTTCATCGGTGAGCCCTCCCTGTGATGAACCTTTAGAAAGAGCATTTCCATTTGTAAATGTAATAGTTTGATTGGTAACATCTATTTCTTCAATTACATACCCTTTGTAAACATCCCGATTGCCGGATAATTGATAAAGATCATTACCAACTTTTACCGTAATACTTTTCTTTTTTACTCCATCTTTATCATCTACATGAATAGAAAGTTTTGCCGTAACTTTTGTTTTTTGCGATTTAATCTCTTCCACAGCAATGTAGGCATCATTATAAGCATTCTCTTCAACTACAGAATCAACCTCAATTTGTTTCACAAGACCAAGATCGTAAGCTTTTATCGGATTTAAGCTATAAACAAGATTATATAGATTGCGATGAGTGGCAGAATACCTTAACGTGCAAAGGGGATTTAAACTTGCAATGGCAGATTTTCTTTTTTCTGTTTCCATGTTTTGCGGTTCATCCACAATAACAATGGGTTGGCTTGCCTGTATAAATTTGATTGGCTCATGTCCGCTTAATTTATCATTAGGACGATTGATAATATTTTCATCTTTGGCAAAGGAATCGATATTAATAACAAGAATTTCTATATTGTTATTGGTTGCAAAGGAACGTAAAATAGATACCTTTCCACTCTCATAGACATAATAATTTACAGGCACATTGTCGTAAAGATTTTGAAAATGTTCAAAGGTAATTTCAAGGTTCTTTAGCACGCCTTCACGTATTGCAATAGATGGAACCACAATAACAAATTTCTTGAAGCCATATTTTTTATTAAGTTCGTAAATTGTACGAAGGTAAACATAGGTTTTCCCTGTTCCTGTTTCCATCTCAACGGTAAAGTTGAGACCGTTTTTATTAAACTCTTCTTTTTTAATAAGAGGTTGAATTTCATTTGTCTGTTGAACCTTGATTAGATTTTCAAATATCTGTTCTTCTGAAATAGTTAGCCTGTTGGCAATGGCATTTATTTCACGAAAAAGCTGACTCTCATCTTTATCAATGAGAGTAATTGTCAACCCATCATCATCTTTTGGCTGACTTTCAAAAAGGTTAACTACGGCATTGATTGCTCGTAGCTGATAGTCAAGGTTAGGTTCAAATGTGAGTTTCATATAGTATTTCTGTGTCGGTTTATTATCACGACTACTCTTTCATTTTCTTTTTCATTTTTGATGTCAAAATCAGGGTATACTTTTAGGGCTCTTAGAATACCGCTTCCTGCTCCTCTGTACTCCATTAAATATGGAGCAAAAGATGCGATGATATTATTTCTGGTGCGGCGGATGCCTTTTTTTACTTGTTCTTCGGTTAAATTATTTGGTAAAGCACCGGGGCTAATGATTTCAATTCTGTTTTCAAATACAAAAATCTTAATAGAGTCATTAATAAAATAATCCCTGTGTACCAAAGCATTTACCAAAATCTCTGTTATTACGATTTCCGGTATTTCAAGTTCACCGATGCTATTAAAGTTTCTGTCTTTTGGTTGAACTTTATCAAGCTTTGAAACAATAAAATCAAAGCCCTTTTTGTATAATTCATCAATTGTGCCATAGATGTTATCGCTGCTTCTGTAAGACGTGTCTGTTATTTTATTTTCCCAGAACCAGATGGCAGTGATATAGAATTGAGGTAAAAGTTTTTTTAAATTCTTTCCAAATAACAAAGCACCGGCTATATTCAATTTACCATCCTTACCCAGTCTCAAGTTGTTAATATGCTTTTCAATATCACGATTATCGCTAATTTCTTCATTGTATTGTTCTCTTACAAAAGTAGCAAATTTTATTTTATCTAAATCTTCCGTTATAGAACTATGTTCTATAATTCTCTCTTCTGCATATAAATACCCTGATGTTTGCAGGAGTCTTGCCAATTCTTCATTACTGGTTACTCTTCTTTTGTTTGCCCCGTTTTTTACCCAGATTGCTCCGTCCTTATCCTTGTAAGGGATAGCCGTCCCTTTTGGCACTTTTACAACCATAACCAGTTTATTCTCTATAGTTATATTTTCAGTAGTTATATAGATGGGAGGCTTTACCTGCTGCTCTGCTGCATTGATTAAGAGATTATTAAGCCGATTAATATCTTCTTTTGTAAGACCTTTTATTTCCCAGGTCTTATCATCCACACCTATTATTATTAGTCCGCCTTCAGTATTTGAGAAAGCCACCATTTCCTGAGCAATACTTAATTCATTATACGTATTCTCCTTAAATTGTACGGTACTGCTTTCACCTCTGCCTATTATATCTAATATTTCTTTTGCTTCCATACATTATTCCTGTTTTTTGAGGTTTACGGATATTGCTGTGTTATGTTTCCTCATATACTTCAAACTCCCGCTTTTCTTTTATATGTTTCACGGCAATTTCAATATATCTATTCTCCGAAAACTTGCTTCTTTTTCGATTACTCCAATTCTTAAGTTCGTTTTTAATGACATTGATATCATCCGTTTTTTTGCTATCCTTTATCCAATCAATCGTAGATAGTAATTCAAGCCCGAAGTCAGAATAAAAACCATCCAAAAAATTGGTAGTTTTTTTGGCAATTTGTTTTAGCTCACTATTGGAGTTTACAAAATTTTTTACCTCTTCATATCCGTCAGCCACCAATAATAATGGCTCAAATGGTTTTTTGCTTAAATTGCTGTATCCTGTAATATAACTGTCATTCAAATAATTAAGCACATACTTTACTTTTCCGGAATATGGACCGTAAAAATTGGGTTTAAATTCCAAGTTGAAATATTTTTTTGCCCCAAATTTTTGTAAAAAATAGCAAACCTTTTCAGCCGAAAATTCTGATACATATTCACCTTGCTTTACCAATTCATAAAGCACATAAAGCATCAGGGCTCTTGCTTCAGTTAATTTTACACGTTCCTTTTTTAGTTTTTCACTGATTTCTTTAGTGGGCTCATATACGATAATTTCGGCATTG
>CAYRRM010000050.1:0-13903 GCA_964426675.1 uncultured Lentisphaera sp. | reverse complement strand
TTTTTTGCTTATTTCATGAACGTAGGATTTGGTAAATTTCTTATTTTTGAGATGCAGCAATTTGCCTATGGGGTAAATCAAACATGGCAAATCAACTTTGATTTTGCAATAAAGTCATGTTAGTTCTTTTGGTGATTTAATGTAGATTATATATTCATGGAACAGATAAAAGACAAGTAAAAATTTTAAAATTATCAAGTTTGAATCTTTGTTTTAAATTCACTAGAGATGTATGATATTATCTTTTTTGCTTCAACTCCATCTACTATCCATACAGTTATATTTTCATTTTTATCTTGTCCTGGTATGAAATTCCAAAAATTACCGGAATAGTCAAGATAAGTAGAATTTATCCAACCCTTTATTCTGTATATGGAGTTCTTGAATTTTGATGTAATGAGTTCTAATTCCTTTTTTGAGAAAGAGTAATCTGTTGAGAATGCAGTGTAATTGGGATCTCTGCAAGAAGAATATTCTCCATTTGTAAATAGTTTTTGTCTTTTTTCAAATAACTCAATATTGGTGTTTGCATAAAGAGTTTTTATTATTTTGCAATTTGGATTTATGGTGATTATTTTTTCCTCTGATTCTGCGATTTTCGCAGGAGTTGAGATATCAATTTTATTTATTATCACAGTATCTGCCGTTTCTATCTGTGTTTTTATATTTGGCAGTGTATGAAGGAGTTTTAGAAAAGTATCTGGAAATATGATAGCAAGAATTCTTGTCAGATTGAAAATATTATCTAATCTGCTTTCCAATAACATCTTTGAAATACTATTTGTATTTGCTATGCCGCTTGCTTCAATAATCACGCCTTCAATGTCATGAAATTTTTGTGGGATTTCTCTTAAATGTTTTATAAATTCAGATACAAGACACTTGCAAAAAATACTGCCTCCCGGAATAGAAATTATATCTGAAATCTCAGAGGATAAAAATTTTGAGTCAATATCTGTGGGTGAAAATTCATTTACGAGGTAAACTATTCGGCGTGATTTATTTTTTTTGGCATAATTTTTCAAAAAACTTGTTTTTCCACTTCCTAAAAAACCAGTAATAAGAGCTATATTAATTTTATTCATTTTTTTCCTGCTGCTTTCTTTATAGCTTCAATTAATGTTTTTTGATCTGGAATAATTGAAGCGAATTTAACTTCACCATTTATACATATGGTTGGTAGATTTTTAACTCCGAGTTTTACCATCATTCCTATTCCCTGACGGACTTTAATTTTATGTTCATTTATATAACAGAGTATTCCGCTTTGAGCAGCGGCTTTTTGAACGGCTTCCATCATGTATTGACAAGGGGCACAAGACGTTGAATCAAGAGTGATTACATCAATCAAAACTGTTTTTGCAGCTTTATAATCGGGAAGTGAAATGTCGTCAAAATTGTCGGCGGCTTTTGCTTTTAGTGTTTTTGCGGCTTCGAATTGATATGGGTCGTGAACTATCTGCGCTATAGCAGAGAGATTTTTGGGTGGAGTGGAATAGGGAAGGTCACATCCAGGAGCCAATATGAATCCTTTTTTTCCGCTTTTTTCAATGATATTTACTGCTTCAATTTTTGCATCGTTTTCATCACCAAGTAAGAGAACGGAGGTAAGTTTTATATTTCCACCAAAAGATTTTTTTTCTCTTTCGCATAAGGTCTTTAGATATTGCATATCTATCTGCTCATCAACAGAAATACAATCTGCCTTTGTTTTTACCATTGCTTCGAGGTTTCTAGTTACATCTCCACATACAAAGATGGCCGATAAAGCACCACGACTTCTTATATGTTCATATATTTTATTCATGGGGGGAGCTACGAAAGATTCAAAGTGCTCAGGAGATATCTGGCTTGTCATTGGATCAACTACGGATATGACATCCGCACCGTTTTCAAGGTAGATATCAGACATTTTAATTCCTATTTGAGCGCAGTAGGATAAGAGCTCTTTTACTGCTCTTTCATCATCAAACATTTGCAGAAAGATATCATTTCCAAGAAGATGAAGGGCAAGTGTAAATGGTCCGCATATGAGTCCATACAGGGCAGTATCTTTTCCAATTTCTTTTTTTAAGCGACGTAAAGCTTCGATTATGCAAGGGAGTCTGCCTTTTGATGGCTCAAGATCTGGTAAATCAGCTATTCTAAGTCCTTCAGCAAGAGGATGACTTGTTACAGACGGAGGGACCTGTTCTGCCCAATGCAAGGAACAGCCGAGAATTTCTGCTTCTATTTGAAGGTCAAAAGTTACAGGTAAACCATCAGGCCTGTATAATTCTTTTGCTTTTTTTAGTCCGGCAACAATTAATTCTGGCGATTTAAGATATTCCGAAGCTGTTTTGCCAATTAAAAATCCTCCATGGCATCCTACAAAAGGTAACCATGGGGGCCTTTCTGTTTCTTCTCCTCTTATTGCTCTTAAAAGTAATTCTTTTCCAGTAATGTTTTTCATATTATGCCTCTATATTTTATTTTTTTCTATAAATTAATACAAAATAAAATATCGCTCTCGTAAAAAATGGCAGATTTTTGGTAATTGTATGCAAAAATTAATTTTTGTGGCATAGAAAAGAGAACTTATGAAAAGATCAGAGAGGAAGTTATTTTTTTAGTTTAGATAAAAATGTATATAGAGCAGGGGCGAGGAATAGGGTTAAGAGGGTTGATATGGCAAGTCCAACGATTACGACTATTGCCATTGGAGCCCACCACTGGCTTGATTCCGCTCCTGCAATAAATTTGGGTGGAAATGAATGGATTTCAAGGCTCCAACCTATTGCCATTGGTATTAATCCGAGGATTGTTGTTATAGCGGTTAAAAGGACAGGTCTCAATCTAAGTTTTCCAGCTTGTATTGCAGCTTCTTCGGAGTTCAGATTATTATTTTTCTGTAGCTGGATAGCGAAGTCAAGAAGGATTATAGCATTATTTACGACTACTCCAGCGAGGCTTATTATACCCAATCCTGTCATTATAATGCTGAATCTCATGTGGAATACAAGTAAACCCAAGAATACTCCAATCATGGAAAATACTACAGAAGAAAATATTATTAATGGAAGGAGAATAGAATTAAATTGGAGAACAAGAATTATAAAAATTAATCCTGACGCTATAAAAAAAGATTTTAGAAGAAAAGAGAAGTTTTCATCTTGATCTTTATTTTCCCCTGTAATATTTACTTTATATCCTGTTGGTATTTTTAATGAAGATATTTTTTCAGGGATTTTTTTCAGGACATCATTTGCGGAATATCCTTCTTGAGCTTCGGCCTGAATGGTAATGGTTCGATCCTGATTTTTTCTTTTTATCGTGCCATAACCTTCGGTATATGTGAAGTAACCGAGATTTGACAATGGTATTGATTTTCCTTTTGAGTTTGGGATTCTCATTCTCAGTAAAGTACTTGTATCGAGGCGTTGCTCTTCAGGCAATCTTATCGTTATATCATATTCATCTTCTCCTTCGCGATATTTACTCACTTCCAGACCATTGATTGCGGCTCTAATAAAAGTGGCTACTGTTGATGTATCGAGATTAAAGAGAGCAAGTTTTTTCCTATCCGGTATAAATCGAAGTTCGGGGAGCCCTTCTATAAGATCATTTTTTATATCCGAAATGCCCTCGATGGAGGATATTTTTTTTTCAATTTGATTAGTTAGTTCAGCAATGAGCTGGTAATCATCTCCGCTGATTTCAATTTGGATAGGAGCGCCAGTAGGGGGCCCTTCTTTATCTTTTTTTACTGTGATTTTGGCTCCCGGGAAAGGTTTAGCTGATTCTGTAATTTGAGCATATATACTTTCAAAATCGTGTTCAGGTAAGGAAAGCTTGAAATGCGGGCTCTCTTTTTCTACTAAAATGTAATTTTTTATTTTATCATGTAGAATTACCTGTAGGACAAGTTTTAGCGCTTTTATCTGATTTTTTGATCCTTCAAGGATAATAGAGTTTCCTGGGGTTTTTATCTTTTCAAAATCAAGGCCATTAAGTCCATTTAGTTGTAATCTTATGGCTTCAACAATTATACTTGATGGAATTTTTCTTTCTTCGAAATCAGAAAATTCAAGAAGTATTGAAGAATAATTTGTCCCATGTTGCCCTCCGGCAAAATAAGAACCTCCACCGCTTCCTATAGTACTCAGGAAATATTTGATTTCCGGATAGGATTTTATCCTATTTTCTATCTGCATTGTAAGATTATCGGTTTTTTCAATTCTGGTCCCTTCAGGATATTCTATATTTATTCTGGCGCGTCGTGGTTCTACATCTGGAAATAACTCAATGCCTGCACCGAATTTAAAATATAAAAACGTAATGAGAAGAAAGATAATGGCAGTAGCTGAAAATATCTTTTTCGGATTTTTAACAGAAAATCTGAGGAATTTCTCATATATGAAAATGAGAAGTTCTCCGTATGCCCTTAAGTTTTTGAAAAAACCAGCCTTTTCCAGCGAACTTTCCTTGAGCCATATCGAACATATCACAGGATTTATAACCATAGCAACAAATAAAGAAGCAGTAAGTGTGATAATAAGTGTCACGGGTAAATACCACATAAATTCTCCAATTACATCAGGCCAGAATAATAGAGGAAGAAATGCAACGACAGTTGTTAATGTTGCCCCTATAATAGGTATTCCTACTTCAGATGCTCCCATAAGTGAAGCTTCATATGAATTATAACCGAGATTTCTGTATCTAAAAGAATTTTCTACCAGAACAATAGCATTATCAACAAGCATTCCGAGGACCAGAATTAAACTAAAGAGAACTATCATATTGAGGGTTATACCCATGAACGAGATTACAGCAAAACTAATTAACATAGACATTGGGATAGCTAATCCCACAAAAAGACTATTTCTAAAACCAAGAACAATAAAAAGGATGCAAAGAACAAGAATCATTCCGCTGATTATATTATTTTCAAGTTCAATGAGCATACGAAAAGTATCTTTTGAAAGATCTGATGTAATTAAAAAGTCAATCCCGTCAGGAAGGCTTTTTCTTTCTTCCTGAAGGACTTTTTTTACTGCGTTTGTGACTTTTATAACATTTTGACCGGAGCGTTTTTGCACCATTAGAGAAATACATTTTTTGCCGTTAATTCGGGATATAGAGCTTATATCCTTAAAAGTATCTCTTATTACGGCAATATCTGTAAGATAAACAGCACCATTGTTCCCCCTTGAGATTATAAGATTATTGATTTCATTTGGATTTGCAAATTCACCTGGAACTCTAATCTGAAATTTCCCTCCTGATATATCAATGTTCCCGGCTGAAGATGTCTTATTTTCTTTTGAGATTATTGAGAGTATCTCCGATACGGGTATTCCGTAGGCATTTAATTTATCTACGTCGATTTCAATTCTAATTTCGCGTTCAAGATCTCCAAAAATTTTAGCTTCGAGAACACCCGGAACAGACTCAACCTTGTCTCTAATATCTTCTACAATTTTTTTTAATGTTTTAGGACTATCTGAACCAAAAAAGGCAATTGTCATCACCGGGATATCCGTACTTAAATTTACCTCGCTGACAGTTGGTTCATCTATATCATCAGGCAAGTCTTTCCTTGCAAGATCAATTTTATCTTTTACTTTTTGAACGGCATCATCGAGTTTTTGATTCGGGTAGAATTCTATTGTGATATTGCTACTTCCTTCAACCGATTCAGATTTTATCTCTTTTACTTTATCAAGGCCACGAAATTTCTTTTCAAGCTGGATGGTTATTAAATTCTCAATTTCTTCTGGAGAAACACCTTCATAACTTGTGCTTACAAATACATATGGAATTGTTATATCGGGGGCGTTTTCTCTCGGAAGAGTCAAGTATGAATATCCTCCGATTATTATGAAAAAAATTATGAGACAGAAGACAGCAGGCCTCATTTTAAGAACGCTATTAATAACAGCTTTCATTAAAATTCCTCTACAATTTTTATTCTGTCTCCTTCACGCAGGAAGCGTCCTCCATCAATTATCAATTTATCTCCTTCTTTCAATCCCCCCGACAATACTGCTTCTTTTCTGCTGAGGAATAAAATCTCTACTTCTTTTTGTTTTGCCACCCCGTTTTCATAAATGAAAACATAATGTCCTCCATATTTAGGAATTATGGATTCTATTGGTATGGAGAGAGCATTTTCAATAGTTTTTCTGACAAATGAGACTTTAGCTAGCATACCGGGACGTAAAAGTGCTTTTTTATTTTCTATCCATGCTTCTGCACGGTAAGTCAAAGTTTCCTGATCTGCCGCTTTTGCAATATAAGTTATTTGTGCGTTGAAAACTTTTGATGGATCGGAATCTAAAAAATAAGTTATTTGTGTCCCGGTAGAGATAGATGAAATATCTTGTTCTGGAATATAGAAAACCAGCTTTACGATATCAGTTTTTTCAAGCCTCGCGACTTTCTTTCCTGGCGTAAGATATTCCCCCACTTCAACGTAAATCTCGTCTATGCAGGCCGAAATAGGGCTGCGAATTTCGCAACGTTCAAGGGATATAGTGGCCAGATTAAGAGCTGCCTTTGCAGATTTCATTGCAAAGAAGGCGTCTTCATATTCTTTTTCCGATATCGCTTTTGCTTCAAAAAGAGATTTTTGTCTTTTAAAAAGAGATTCAGCTAAATTAAAATTTGCTTCTGCACGCTCTTTTTCCTCCCGATAAAGACTGTTATCAATTTTTAATATCAAGCTTCCTTTTTCAATACATTCGCCCTCTTTTGCGCTTATTTCAACTATATTTCCTTGTTGTTCAGAAGAGATTTGTACGCTGGAGAGTGATTCAATTATTCCGTAAGTTTCGAATAAATTTTGAATTTTATTTATTCTTAAGTTCAATACTTTTACAGGGATATCAGCAGTATTATTTTCATTGTTATTCTTAGTTTTATTACAGGATGTAATAAAGAATAAAAAAGATAGGAAAAAGGCTATAAAATTGGGGATTAACATTATTTTTCTCGTATTCATGATAATCAATTATTTATTGTATTCCATAAAAAATTTATGAAGAGAATCCATAGGAGAAACCGATTTTTCGGCGATAGATTTTATATCTCTAAAGCCATCTCCATATATGGGATCTTTGTTAGTTTCAATTAACTTGTTAAGTCCATCATGGCCATAGATTTTATTTACTTTATATGCCAGGTACTGTGCCCAACCTTCTTTTACTTTGAGTTCCTTGATTCTTGGGTAGTACTCTTGCATCCAATCATGTCCAAGTTCATGCGCTGCAACTTCAATAAACTTTCTTTTCGACATATGCGAAACCATATAAATCTTATATGTCTTACTAACTTTTGAACTTTCTGAAATTTTTTTCCCATTCTGATTTGTAGTAATTGTTTCAGTTTCTTCTATATACCTGAAGAGACCAAGCTCCATTCCAGTCTGATTTTTGGGGGAGAGTGTGTCAAGTGTTTTCTGATCAACCAACTCATATTCAATAAGATGCTCTGTTTTTAATTTGAGTTTTTCTGCTATTAACCCCCTGACTTCATTCATAAGTTTTTCTGCAGTTTTTATATCGATAATAGCATCTTTCATACAATCTTCACATACATGCCTACCATCATTTAAAATTGTTGTCTTCAGGGGCAGATTACAACAAAAACACTTTGGTTTAGAAAAGCAATCAGGACAGAAAAATAATTTTCCCCGTTCGGTATCAATAATAGCGCCTTTTGAAGATTTCTGAGAACATGCATAACATTTTGGCCATATTGCAGATAGGCATTTCTCAGAACAATAAAGTTTTCCATCATTTCCTTTTAGATATTTTCCGGAAAGCGGTTTATGGCAAATGGCACAGATGGGAAGGCTTTTTTCATAGCAAGCGTTTGAACAAAAAATTCTTCCATCTGAAGTTCTAATATAAGATTTTCCAGGCTGAATAACTTTTTTGCAAAACTCGCATTTCAGACGATCCTGGGAATATAGTTCAAAAAAAAAGCTGTAAAGGAAAGAAAAAAAAATAAGAGAAATAGAGAAAAATTTTAATGTTCTCATAATTTTACCTAAAATTATTTATCCAAATTATTATAATCTTTTGCTTAAAAAATACTTTACAAATTAAAATTTGATAGTAACGTATTCAATAAATATTACATTTTATTTTTGAAATTCCAGATAGGTTATAGCTAAAAAGGACAAAATGATAGAGAAAAAAAATCTCTCAATAGAACTTGAGATAAAAAATAACTTAGGGCTTCATGCAAGACCCGCCGCGTTATTTGTCCAGATAGCTTCTCTCTATAATTCCGATGTAATTGTGGAAAAAGATGGTGAATGTGTCAATGGAAAAAGCCTCATGGGCCTTTTGATGCTTGCCGCAGGGTATGGTAGCAAGATAAAGATTACCGTAACAGGAGAAGATGCGGAAGCTGCATTTTCAGCTCTTGTCAATTTGGTGGATTCAAAATTTCAGGAAGAATAAGAAACTTTATATTTTTTTCAGAAGTCCCCCGATGAATTTAAAAAAAATTATAGAGAACGAGTCAAAACGTTGGGTGGCTGGTGGTATAATAGAGCAGGAACAGGCACAAAAAATACTTGGACTCTATCCTGAAAAAAAGATAAATGGATTTAACTGGGGGACGCTCATATTTTCATCTATTGGAGGGATAATTTTTGGTCTTGGGGTTATACTGTTTTTTTCTTATAATTGGGATAAACTTCATAGGCTTTTTAAACTCGCTTTAATTCTCTCAGCATTGCTATCTGCGGAAATAATTGCTTTCTATATTAAATTCAAGAAGGAGAAAACCGCCTTATCTGAAGGAATTTTTGCCTTAGGAACGATGTTTTTTGGGGGAGGGATATGGCTTGTTGCTCAGGTTTATAATATAGATGAACATTATCCTAATGGATTTTTTATCTGGGGATTGGGAGCATTGCTTATGGGATGGGCATTACACTCTTCTGTTCAAGGAATTATAGCTTCTTCAATATTTTCGTTGTGGTGTGGAATTGAAGCTTTTGAATTTTCATATTCGCCGCATATCGTATTTCCATTGATTCTTTTAGGTATTGTTCCTCTTGCTTTGAGAAAAGAATCCATATTATTATTTGCAATAGCAATTTTTTCATTTCTTATTTGTCTTCTTTTTGTTGGTATAAAGCTCTTTGAAATTTATCTTTATTTAGTTTTTATCTCAGTTGGAGCAATGTTTATAGCTCTTTCTGTATTGTTAAAAGCATCTATTTTTTCACGTGATAAAAGTAAAATTTCATTCATTTATCCAGTTCTCATGATTTTTGGCAACATCTGTTACTGGAGTGTTTTGTTTTGCTTGACATTTAAATCAATTTGTCGGGACTTATCAAGAGAGATTGATATCTTTCAAAATTACTACGCTACGCTATATGTTTCAATATTTTTTATTTTATCTATAATTTCTTGGATTCTTATTTTTATTCCTTTTTCCCGCTTCAAATACTTGATGAAAGATTTCCTGCCAATAGGGTATTTAGCTATTCCAGTGTCTTTAATTCTTACACTTTTCCCGCTTTTATATTATTATTCGCCTAACTATTCTAAGAATGATGATTTTTTACTACTAACTGCAATTTTTTTTAATATAATATACGTTTTTCAAGCCCTTTCCTTGATAAGCTATGGTTCCAGACACCTCAGTATATTACATATATTTTGGGGAACGATGCTTTTTGCCATTTTAGTCTTTGCGAGATATATAGATCTCTTTACCAGTCTTCTGATTCGAAGTATAGTATTTCTCTTAGTGGGAACTGGAATATTTTATATTGGATTAATGTATTCGAAGTCAAAAAAGCAGATTGGCAGTTAAGGGAATAACTTTTATGAATAAAAAATTCCTGATATTGGTTATAGCTCTTCAAATTTTAGTTTTGATTTTTATGTCTGCAGAAAGGGAATTTATTTTATTATTCGGAAAGAATGTCAGGTTAAGAACTGTTCCAGTTGATCCCTATGATCCTTTTCGTGGCGAATTTGTTGCTCTGAATTACGATATCTCATTTATCCAACTAGATATTATAAAAGATCCCACTATTGATATTGAATCTTTTAATTCTCCCTTTTATGTTCTGTTAAAGGAAAATGAAGACGGAATCTGGGATATTAAAAATTGTTCTTTGACAAAACCTCCAAATAGTGAACTTTTTATAAGGGGAAGAATTGATAGACACTCGTATTATAATGATAAATATCTTCACTTAAAATATGGTATAGAAAAATTTTTCGTTCAGCAAGGCAAAGGACTCGAAATTGAAAAAAAAGCCAGAGATAAAGGAAATATCAGAATCCCTCTTGAAGTAAACGTCGCAATTGGAAATAGTGGCATCGCTGTAGCAAAAAGTATGGAATGGTCTCCCATCGGGGTAGGAGTGGAAGTTCTTGAACGCCCACAACTTAGAAATTTATCCGGCAGAAATGAGAGAAATTCTAATTCTGAAATGGAACCGCCGATAAGAAAGAGTCCTAAAATAAAACTTACCTTAAAAAATTGTTCAGAAAAAGTCTTGGGAATTATAATCCTTCCGGACTACGCGTCATTTGAACTTCTTTCATCGGAAAGAAGCACAAAAAATTTTATTTTTAGAAAAACTTTGAATCAAAATATAAAAATACAGGATTCAGATCTCAAATTACTCAAGCCCCAGGAAAAGATAGATGTGATCTTTGACCTTGCCGACCCAAGATGGTTTGTAAAAAATAAAAAGAATGAATATGTTGAAATAGGTGATATCTCAAATGATTCATGGGGTAATATGATAAGGATCCGTTATAAATCGCCTTTACGGAAAGAATGTAATCATCTCAAACATGCCGATATTACATGGTATGGCACCCTGAAAAGCCCTAATGTCTCTGTCAGTGGGAATATTGATTAAAAAACGAAATATAAAAGTTAGATTAAATTTTGTATTTTTGTTGCTTCAAATGAAGGGGAGGGGGCTCTATTTTTCTTTTAAACATGTTAAAGTAATTTGTGGATGTAAATAGTAGTAAAAAAATAGTAAAAAGTAGAAAATATATCCAAATTTATTCTCTCATCCTCAGGATTTCTTAAATTTTATTCTTTTTCATTTGCCAATAGCATTTTTGAATGATAAATTTATAAACAATAAAGATAGGTTAATTCTAGAACAAATACGGAGATATTTTTGAATAAAAAGCAGTTGAAAAGAATTTTATTAAATAGAACAGAAACAGAATATTACATACAGAAAATCGTTTTATCAATCTGCAGGGAATTCAATAAAAAGTTTGAGGATATTGCTCTCATTGGAATACAACACAAAGGCTTTTATCTCGCCGAAAAAATAGCAGAATTAATTAAGTCAAAAACTAAAATTTCTGTTCCAACAGGTAGTATTGATATTAGCATGTACCGAGATGATATAGGAACAAGACGTTCTATATCAAAAATTTATGAAACAAATATACCATTTGATGTTGAGGGGAAAGCAATAATCCTCGTAGATGATGTTCTTCATACAGGTAGAACAATAAGAGCAGCTCTTGATGCAATAACCGATTATGGGCGTCCAGCCTTGATAAGACTTGCCATTCTAATTGATAGAGGAGGACGCGAGTTTCCTATTGCTGCAGATTATGTTGGAAAAATAAAAAAGATATCAAAAAATATGAAGGTAACCGTTAATTTTTCTTCTGATAATAAAAAACCGATAGTATATTTGCATCAAAATAAAATAAAATCAGGAGTTGCATAAATGCATGATTGGAAAAGAAAGGATTTAATTGCAATCTACGACCTGAATGCAAAAGAAATAGAATTGATACTTGATACAGCAGAAGAATTCAAAAAAGTTTCGAAAAGACGCATAAAAAAAGTCCCAGCACTCAGAGGCAAAACAGTAGTGAACTTTTTCGTTGAACCAAGCACAAGAACAAGAACATCATTTGAATTGGCAGAACAAAGACTTAGCGCAGATATCATAAATATTAATGCCTCATCAAGCAGTCTCATAAAAGGGGAAACTCTCCTGGATACAGCGAAAAATATCGAATCTATGGAAGTAGACTTCATTGTAATGCGTCATTCCGCTGTTGGAGCGCATTACTTTATAGCAGATAATGTAAAGTGCGGAATAGTAAATGCAGGAGATGGAGCCCATGAACATCCAACACAGGCATTATTAGACATCTTCACAATAAGGGAAAAGAAAGGCAGGATAAAAGGACTTAATGTAACCATACTTGGAGATATTCTCCATAGCAGAGTGGCAAGAAGCAATATATGGGGGTTGCTTAAACTCGGCGCAAATGTAACTATAGCAGGTCCGGCTACATTGGTCCCAAAAGAATTTAAATCCATTGGTGTGCGGGTTACATATGACTTAAGAGAAGCCCTTGAAAATGCCGATGTTATCAATCTTTTACGAATTCAACATGAAAGGCAACGTTCTGCATTCTTTCCAAGTATTGGAGAATATGCCAGTATCTTTGGTTTAAATACTAAAACAATGAGATTTGTAAAACCCGATGCCCTCATTATGCATCCTGGACCAATAAATAGAGGGGTTGAGATAGATTCAAAATTTGCTGATGGCGCTCAATCGGTAATACTTGAACAAGTTACAAATGGCATTGCTGTGAGAATGGCCGTTTTATACTTAATTTCAGCAGCAATTAACAAATAATGGAATACATTCAAATAAAACGAATATTTATAGATACTTTGTCTATACTTGCTTTTATAAATCCAATAAGTAAAGTCTCTCTCCTTTCTACATTTTCCTCTGCTGTTAAAAATGAACAAATCCCAGCTAAAAAATTAATAAGTAGAGCAAGTATCACCGCAGGATTCATATTGATTGGGACTATGTTGTTTGGTGATATCATATTAAAGGAGATTTTTCATGTTGACATGTATTCACTAAGTATAGTCGGCGGGTTTGTTCTTTCTTTCGTAGGTTTCAATGCCCTACGTAAAGGAATATTTTTTGAAAAAGATACTAAGGATAGATTTGAAGATATAGCGCTTGTACCTCTGGCATGCCCTATGATAGCAGGACCAGCCACAATAACAGCATGTGTCTTGCTGAAAACCTCAGCAGGAGTGTGGAGCGCCAGCATATCTATCGCTATTGCTATAATAGTAAATCATATCTTCATGTTGTTGTCAAGTAAAATAACACAGTTTCTTTCAAAATATAATATCTTAGGCGCCTTAATCAGAATCACTGGATTAATTGTAATGACAATAGGAGTTCAAATGATTATAGATGGGATCTTATTAATATCGGAAAAATTTCAATGAAAGGAATAGTATTCTGTGACCTCGATGGAACTTTAATAGATTCTCGTAAAGATCTCGCAAATGCAGTGAATTTCGCACGAAAACGTTTATCCCTAAAAAAACTACCAGTGGAAGAGATTATTTCTTACGTTGGAAACGGAGTCAAAAAACTTCTGGAACGTTCATTTTACGGAACAAATGTCAACACACTTGACGCATTATTTATTATGAAAGAATACTATTCTGAACACTTATTGGATAATACTAAACTCTATGATGGTGTTTCTGAGGGACTCGACATAATAAAAAAATCGGATTTTGCCCTTGTTCTATTAAGCAACAAAATTTACGAACATGCGATTGAAATTTTAAAATCATTTGAACTTTATAACAAATTTAATATGGTTATTGCAGATAATGGAACTATACCTTTAAAACCAGCTCCGGACGCGGTTTTTCTTGCCATAGAGAAATTAAAAATTTCAAAGGATTTTTCATGGATAATAGGAGATAATTGGACAGATATTTTATGCGGCAGGAATGCAGGAATAAAGACGGCATTTGCCTCATATGGATTTGGAAGATTAAATGGAGAAAAATTTGATTTTTTTGCAAGAAATTTTCTTCATTTTGCCGAAAT
>CAYRRM010000049.1:0-14024 GCA_964426675.1 uncultured Lentisphaera sp. | reverse complement strand
AACTGAAAGAACTTATTATACAAACCGTTGCACTTGTAGTTGCAATTTAAGAATAAGAACCATTGCTGAACTTGCAGAAAATTCAAATCCCGGAAGAGTTCGCTTTTCGGCGCCAATAGATCCGGAAATATTAGATAGTTCAAAATTTTTAGATAAGTTAATAGGGACATCAATGTGCTTTGAAATAATAACTGATTTGGTTGTCTTTGATGATATGGAAAAATTTAGGGAAGTTTTAGCTGTAGCTGACAATTTTGAAATATGCGCAAGAACAGATGACAAATTTTCAATAGGCATTGTTTTTGATGATGTTTTTAGATTGGCAGACCCCTATGATAAAAAATAAATTATAAAATGTGGAGAAATAGTAATGAGCAAAAAAGATGATTTTTGGGACGATATTGATGATTATCTAAGCAATCCGTATCATGATGCGAGACAGTTCGAGGATTACGATGAATGGATGGATGAAAAAGAGAAAATCGAGGATGGGTATTACAGGGAACAATTTGAAGAGTCTGACGATTATATCGATGATAACATCGATGAAGAAATTGACAATGAAACAGAAAAATCAGACAGTGATTATGATGATGAAAGGACAATCGGCTCTATAACTCTCAGCTTTTCGGTGGAAGAACCTCCCAGGACATTACCTATGGAAGGACTTTGGAAATACTATAACGAAGGCTCGGATTATTGGGAATTGGGCACCGCTCTGTTTGACATTTTTCCCGAATTGCATAACGAATTTAATCCCAAGTGGCGAAAGGAACTATCTTGTGATTTTGTCGAGATAATTGGCCGTGTAAGTGAATTTGATTTTAAAAGAGCATTAAAATATTACGATTTTCTTTTAACCCATTTCCCGTTTGATGAAGTGTTTAAAATGGGTGAAAAACACAGGCATGGCACCGTGAACGATTTGCTATTAAGAACGACTTATTGGTTGTTTGAATGTGAAGAAGAAAACATCGAAAAACTTTATGCGTATTTAAAAAATAACGATAAATTGTTTGAATTGCAATTTATTAAATACAAGTGGGAAGGTTTTGAAGAGTTTTTTATGCGTGATTACTTAAAGTTTTTTGCAGAGAAAAAGGACTATGCCCAAATAAAAAAAGCGTATAATACCTGTTTAGAACATTAGAAAGGCAGCTATACTCTTATGGACCTGGGTGATTTTTGGTATTCTTTCATATCTAATTATGCTTGGGATATTGATGAGGTTATGGATGACGAGTTATATGACTTTATTAAAGAAGCAATAAAGCCTCTTGGTGTATACGGGAAAAAGGCACGAAAAAAATTGAAAGAAATAACGCCAAAAAGCAAATATAAAGAGTCTGATGAGGATTGAACAAAAGAGCTTTACATAGACACGATATATGTATCTTAACATTAATTCATTTTGCCCCTACATTTCCGGTTGAAGATTTTTGACAATCAAATCCTTTGCAGATAAAAATACTTGTATTATATCAAACAATAATATGCCTTGAAAAATGTCTCTTTTCAAGGTATAATGATAAGAAAGGTTTATACAGAGGTAAAAACCCGTGAAAGATATTGGATTTGAGAATAATAATATAATAAATCTTGGAAAAATTGCTGTTGATTCAAAGGATTTTTATCTCGTTTTGAAAAAGATATTTAGTAAGTCAGAAAATTTGCCATTTTATTATATATATAAGGAATTAGCAAAAATATATGGATATTCTACTTTTACCCGCTCGGATTTAAAAAGTATTATTGGTAATGAAAGCATAATCTCCAAGAATATATTAAAAGAATTTGAGCCTGTTATTGGAAATGGAAAACCTCAAATAAAAGAAAGGAAAAATGAAAATTTAGTTTCTGTAACGCAAAATGATAGAGTTGAGTTTTATTATTGTACTAAAAAAAGAAAGATACCCATTAAAGATTTGATTGAAAAACTCTTAGAATATTTTGATTATAATAATATTAGAGAAGTGGATTTTGAGCAGATATATGATTATTTACGCAAAGTATTTAAAGTAAAAAATCTCAATAGAAGTAATTTGCAAAAGTTCCTAAATTCCCATGCTATTATAAAAAAAGATTCAATAGTTGAATTAGCTTCAAAATATCTTAACAAATCAAATTATTATGAACAAGATATTATTAAAAAAAGATTGTTAATTGCACAATCAATTAAAACACTTGGTTTAGAATCCATAAAATATGCCCTGAAAAACGATATAAACTATATATTAAGGGTATTAAGTATATTTCAAAATAAAAATTATTTAGAAACAGATTTATCTAAACTAAAAAATGCATATGATTTCTTATATGCATTTTTATCTCTTTTTTCTGAAGAGGAGGCCATTGAAATCTTTCATAACGAAGAGATTCTTAAGGATGCAATTTTAGCTTTTATCAAGGAATATAAAAATGCTGAAGTAGAAAGAAAGGTTATAACTCAATTTAGGAAAGCTATTGAAAATATTAATCCAGACAATAAGAAATTAATAATAAAATATATATTACCTTATAATATTTCAAAATTATTAGAACAACAAGGCCTTATTTTGTTATGCGATCTTCACTTAATAACCGATGAACAAGCATTAGAACTTTACAAGAAATCCCCCAACATATTGAATTATCTAGAAAAACTATCACTCAGTATTAGAGAAACTTTGTCAAAGACCTTCTTTGGAATTGTCAATCAAAAAAACAAATTAGGAAATGTGTCAAAGAATTGGGAATTATACTTATCTATATTGTCCAAACGTATGGAGGGAAATACATTACAAACCGTAGGCGATTTATTTTGTATTACAAGAGAGCGAGTAAGACAAATAGAAAAAAAATATATAGAAGCCTTCAATACTTTTTATAATAATAGATACGGTAGTATAAGCAATATATTAAGAGCTCATTCAAATAACCCTAATTATATAACTCCCAATGAAATTGATTCCATAATCGGAACCTATTCAAATTTATTTATATATTTGTTAAAGGTTTGCAATCTATCAGATATTGCTTATATTGAAGAATTGGATATATTTTATTTCCCTCAAGACGATTTAGATTGGTATAAGGAATTATTATTGGAAACAGCAAAGCTGCCATCTATAATCTCCAAAGAGGATATGGAAAAGACTATTGACAAAATGCATAATGCTTTCTTTGATTTAGGCTTTGAAATACCAAGAGATTTTTGTAAAAAGGTAATGGTGCAAGATTATTTAGATAATAATACTTTTTATTCAAAGAATAAACTGAGTCTTTCCGAAAAATATGACATTATACTGAGAAAGTATTTTAAAGAAGGTATACATATTTATAATGAAAAAGAGATAGAAAAGTTTAGAGATTTTTATAATAAGGATTTTGCTGATAACAAATTGCCTATTAATAACAGAGCAATCGTTGCGAGAATCCCAGACGTTGCCATTCTGTGCGATAGAGGAACATATAAACCAAGGCAAGAAAAATACATTTCTGATGAATTATTGGAAGAATTATATGCATTTATAGTAAATTACCCAAGAGAAATAATATTAGTGAATACCTTATTCTATGAATTTGAAGATAAATTAAGAGAACAAGGGGTTAACAATAAATACTTTTTACAAGGTATTATTAAGCAGGAATATAATGATATGCTTTTTTTCAGAAGAGATTATATATCAAAATCCAGAGAGTATACATCGATACATAAGTTAGTTTATGATTTTATTAAGGAATCAACAAAACCTCTGTCTAAGCAAGATATATTGGAAGAATTTCCCGCTTTGTCAAATGTTATTCTCGCTTTTGTAGTGGCCGAAGATGATATCATAAACTTGTTTGGCCATTATATACACAAAGATAAATATCCCATTACAGAAGATGATTTAATAAAGATAAAGAATATTATGCGAGATATGGTTGCAAATGGTAGAATATGCCATTCTCGTGATTTATTAACTGTTTTAGTATTAGAAGATAAATCTATGCTTGAAAGGTTATTTATTGAAAACCAATATCAATTATTCAGCGTGTTAAAGACCTACCTCGAAGATGAGTTTGAATTGCAACGTCCGTTTTTTGCAGAAAAAGGGATAATTATAGAACGCGCCGAAGAACGCTTGCGCGATTATCTGAAAAGCAATGGAGAAGTATTAATTGAGGATTTAACGGATTATGCTCGGGAAAACAAATTGCCGCTTAACAGTATTATAGATTTTATAAATTCCCAAAATGACACATTTATCTTTAAAGATAAAGCAACAATATCTAAAATAGACATAATTGGAGTCAATAAATATAAATTACAGTTTGCGGAAGATATTTTGGGGACTGCCATGAATTATGATGACTTCCTTTCGTTAAAAAGATTCAATAAATTCTCACTCATGCCCAAAATAAATTGCGAATGGAATCAATGGCTATTATACAGCGTAATCAATAAATGGTCAGATAGATTTATTGCAATAACTTCAGCGAGACAGTTCAAACAATCTTATGTAATAGTAATAAAAAAAGAGTTAAATATATTTAGCTATGATGAATTGATTGCTCATTTAAGACAAAAAAAGGCATTACCTGAAATTGAATTTATCAAATATCTAAGGCAAAAAGATTTAATGGATTGAAATTATATTATAAAAATATTTTTAAAAAATTATAATATTTAGTTGAAAATATTCTTGTCATATTTTATAATATTTACAGAATATTTGAGGAATGCGTATATGAAAGAGACTAAAAGAGAAAGATTTATAAGAATTGCAGAAAGCAGGACAAACAAGGCCTTAGAAATGATTAGGCTTATAGGTAATCTTTCCAATAAAAATGTTTATGAGTATACGGCTGAAGATGTAAAAAAAATATTTACCGTTCTTGAGCAGGAGTTGGAGCTTGCCAAAAAACAATTTACCGGTATTGGAAATTCCGAAAAATTTAAATTGTTATAAGAGGATGAAAGATATGGATACAAAAGTTAAATGGTGTTTTCCTTCAAACAATGGAGGAACTGAATTTGGTTTAAGAGATTCCCTGATTGAAACATTTAACGACAATCCCCTTAAATCTCTTGCCAGGGAAATCTGTCAGAATTCTCTGGACGCTGCTCATAATAATAAAACAGTAGTAGTTGAATTTAAAACATTTTCGCTCAATTCAAGCGATTTTCCTGATATAGAACATTTTAAAGACGTTATACAACGCTGTAAAGATTTTGTTAAAGACAGTAGCAATAAAAGGACATATAACTTTTTCGATAATGCGGGGGATTTGCTTGAAAAAAATAGAATCAGTTTTTTAAGAATAAGCGACTTTAATACGACAGGTTTAAGAGGCTCGGACAAAGAGAGAGGAAGCGATTGGACAAATTTAGTTAAAACCACAGGCTCTTCAGAAAAAGATGATGTCAAAGGAGGATCCTTTGGTATAGGCAAGGGCGCCCCTTTCGCATGTTCCGATTTAAGAACAGTTTTTTATAGTACTCTTGATATTGATGGTTTAACCGCCAGCCAAGGAGTATCGCGTCTAATATCTTTTAAGCTGCCCGAGGCAAATCCTGATGGTTCCGATAAAATAGCGCAAGGTATTGGATATTATGGAGTTAGTAGTAACTACAATATTTTTCCTATTCGTTCAATGCTTAATCTTGATTCGGATTTTACAAGAACCACGCCCGGGACAGATATCTATATCGCTGGCTTAAGAAAGGATTTTCTCATTGACGAAAGTGAATTTCAGACAACGATAATAAATGAAATCTTAGATAGTTTTATGATTGCTATTTTCAAAGGAAAATTGGAAGTGGCAGTCAACAATGTCAAAATATGCAAAGATACGTTAGATGACATTATTATATCTCTCAATGATAAAATAACCTATTCAACAAAACTCTATTACGAATTATTGACGTCAGAAAAAACACAATGGAGCGACCTTGATATAAAGATCGGCAATTATTCTTTAGGAAATATCCATTTGGGAATTAATATTAGATACGACGGCAATAACAAAATCGCGATGATACGAAGCTCTGGCATGAAAATCATGGACAAGGACAGGCTTTGCCAATCATTACGATTTGTAGGGATGGCTTTGATTGAGGGCGATAAATTAAATTCATGGTTAAAAGAGATAGAAAATCCCTCCCATAATAAATGGGAACCTAACAGGTATAAACCAAATGAATCAAAAGAGCTATTAAAAAAGATATATGATACTATAAAGGATTATTTAAATGAACAGGCAGAAAAGACAATTAATACTACAGTTGATATTGAAGGAGCCAGCGACTTTTTGCCTGACGTTTTAAATGAAGAAGGAAACGGAGAACGGGACAATAATACGGTAGAATCATTAAACAGGATAATCAACGTCGAAGTCAAGGTAAGAGAGAAGGCCGATGATTCGGTTCACCTTGCGACAGAGAAGCCGGGTAGCGACATTCAAAGTTTTGCAGACAGCGAGGGAGAAGACGCAGAAACAGGTGACCTATTTAGCCATTTTCATCTTGGAGGGAATGAGCATAGAGAAGGAGAAAGGAACGGTATTCCTGTTGGAGATGGAGATGGGATAGAAGCACAAAAACTCTGTTTGGTTAAAGCAAAACAAATAAGGATATATTGTTTTGATAAAGCCCAGCAAAAATATAAGTTGATTATTACTCCGACGGAAAGCACTAAAAAAGGCTATATAGAATTAAACAAAGTTGCAGAAATATCCGAAAAAATGCCTGTAAAAGTGGTTCAGGCAAAGTGCGGCGATAAAAATATTAATTGTTATAAAAACAGAATCGGTTATATGGAATTTGAAGAAAACCAACAGATTAAACTGGATGTTAGTATACTATCTGAGGAATACAGCGCAATGGAGGTAAAAATCTATGCGTATAAAGGCTAAATTGTTTCCATATCCCGTCCTTGCGAATTCGTTTAATAACGATTACATAGATAGTGAATTTGATATCCTGCTTAATCAAAAGATTACACGGAATTCAATTATTATAAAAATGTTGCCTCAATTAATGAATAATGGTTTGGAGCAATTGATAAAAGATGGTAAGGCATCATTTTTTATGCACATTGAATGTCCCTATACATGTTTTAGAGAAGCTTATGCAATCCCCTTTGAAGGGAAAATGATAGAGATATCCGCAGATAAAGTAGAAGGGGATATTCAGCTCTGCCCGTTTATTGTGGCATTAGGGGATCTGCCTGATTATACGAACGATTGTTTTAATAAGGATTATGAAAACACCTCTTTTTATTTGGAACGTGGCAACATATTGGCAATCGGGAAAGAAAAAACAATAACGATAGAAAAGGAAAATGACAATTTATCAAATGTGCCGTCAATCTTTGCTGTTACAGAGATTAAAGATGAGAATTATGAGGATATAGTAATCGATTATACGGGAGATAAAATATGTTTAAGGCTGCCGAGCATAGTCTTTAGGAAATTTGTCTCAATGAATCAAAACAATCCCAATGCGCAGCCTGTATTGCATTCTATGCTCATTATTCCGGCGCTCATAAAATGTATTGAGGAATTAAAGCAAAAAACTGATTCCTTATATGAATATGAAGAGCGTAGGTGGTTTAAAGTCTTAAACAAAGCTGCAAAAAATGTCGGATATGAATTAAATCCCGAATCTTTGCCTAATATAGACAGTTTTGTTTTATCTCAAAAGATTATGGAAAATACAGTTGGCCGCGGAATCATCAATTTACACAAGATTGCCATTGAAGGAGAAGAGTATGAAGATTAATATTTTATCAGAAGATGTAATTTTGACATTAACCTCTCCCGAAAACCAAAAGCTTGTGCTAAAGGAGATTAAGGAAAAGCCGGATAACAGCTGGCTTAAGGATTGGTTCGGCGACCAGGTTTTTATTCCTTCAAAAATAGAAATAGACGATGATTTATCGTTTGAAATTGACAAGCTTAATCCGGAGAGCACAGATTTTATTAACGCGAAGAGATTATATGAGGGGATAAAAGGCATAACTGAAAGCGCGGCATTTGACCAAAGGCTGTGGCTTGGCTTAACCTTTGACCGATTTTACGACTATATGAAAAATCGCTTTAATGTTGAAAGAGAAGCAAATTTGATTAACAGATGGTTCATGCCGGAAAAGAATAAAAAGAGAAGCCTTTACCGCCAAGGTATATCTATGTTATGGTGGTATGTCTATTTAACTTATGATAAGGAAAGAGAAGATCCGTATGAATTGACAAAATTTATTTTCGACCATAAAGATCTTTTTATCAATTTAAACTACAGAGGATATTCCAATTCAAAGGACATTCGCTTATCCATATTACAAGCTCTTAAGGATTTTGAAAGTGATGGCGGAGATGTTAATAAAAAGTCAATGTTTAGTGGGCTTTATAAATATCTCTCATTTTTAGGTGGGGCATATTTACTTGATATATTTTCCAAAGAAGAAATATACGAAAGATGTTATGCTCAGTTAGTCCGCTTAAGCGACCAGCATTCAAACAGGCAATATTCGTTTAAATTATAAAAGGAGATAACCATGGCAGAAATTATTACGGGAAAATCTTACGATTTAATTGAGGATAATATAAAAAAGATTAAAGAACTCTTTCCGGAAATCGTAACCGACGGAAAGATTGATTTAACCAAGCTTTCAAACTTGTTAGGCGATTATGTTGAGACTGACAACGAAAAATACCAGATGACCTGGAAAGGAAAAACCAATTGCATTAAGCTTGCCCAAACTCCGAGTATGGGGACATTGCTTCCCTGCAAGGAGGAGAGTAAAAACTGGGATACTACAGGCAATCTTTATATAGAGGGAGATAATCTTGAAGTATAAAAATTGTTAAACAAAAGCTATTTAAACAGGATTAAAATGATATATATTGATCCCCCCTACAATACCGGCAAGGATTTCGTGTATGCGGATGATTTTAACGATAGCATTGCCAATTATAAAAAGATAACAGACCAGCAGGCAAAGTCAAACGCCGAAACAGCGGGAAGGTATCATACCAACTGGCTTAATATGTTGTATCCCCGCCTTAAACTTGCGCGCAATTTGTTATCTGACGACGGGGTTATATTTATAAGTATAGATGATAATGAACAGGCAAATTTAAAGAAAATTTGCGATGAGATATTTGGGGAAAATAATTTTATTGCTAATTTTATATGGCAAGGTGGAAGAAGAAACGCATCAAAATTTATCTCAAATTCTCATGAATATTTAATATGTTATGCAAAGAATTTAAGCTTTGTTAATAATAGTAATATTACATGGTATGAAAAGAAAAATGGGTTGGAAGCCATATATAAAAAAGTAGAAGAGTTATTAAAACTTTATAATAATTATGATATTGCATCAAAAGAATTGCAGAAATGGTATTCATCATTACCAGAGAATAATGATAGCAAGAAACACTCTCATTATTGTTGGATTGATGAAAATGGGATATATTTTGCGTCTGATATTTCGCGAGGAGGTGGGGGCGGACCTAAATGGGATATTGTTAATCCATTTACAGGGAATATAGTCAAGGCACCTTCAAGAGGTTGGGCTTACTCTAAAAAAGAAGATTTAGAAAAAGATATTAGAGAAAATAAAATTCATTTTAATGGGGACGGGGTACCCTGTAAAAAAATATATCTAAAGGACAATGAATATCAGTTAATTGAAACAGTATTTTATAAAGATAGAAGGGGCGCAAGTAAAAGATTAAAGAATTTATTTAAGAATGATTTTTTTGATTTTCCTAAGGATGAAGAAATCATAAAGAAATTTTTGGTTTCATTTTCTACCAAAGATTCAATTATCCTCGACTTTTTCTCCGGCTCGGCAACGACAGCTCACGCTGTAATGCAGTTAAATGCTGAAGATGACGGGAACAGGAAATTTATTATGGTATAGCTTCCCGAGTTATGTCCTGAAGATTCAGAGGCATATAAGGCAGGATTTAAAAACATCTGCGAGATTGGCAAAGAAAGGATAAGGAGAGCCGGGGATAAGATAGTATCGGAAACTGGAAAAAATATTGATATCGGCTTTAAAGTATTTAAGTTGGATTCTTCAAACCTTATTAAATGGGACAGCACACCGACCACAGATACTCAGGAGTTGATTCAAAGGATAAAGGACAGCCTTGTTTATCTGGTAGAAGGCAGGACAGATGAGGACTTGATTTATGAGATTATGTTAAAGAGCGGGAATATGCTTACCGATAAGGTTACCGAGCTGCAGTATGGCTCTATAACAGCTTATAAGGTAGAAGGCATTTTCAATTCTCTTATCTGTTTGCAAAGCAATATAAACTATAATGATGTAGAGCTTATGGTAAAAGATGATATAGACGTTTTCATCTTTGCGGATAGGTGTTTCTCTGACGCAAACGCTTTGATTAACACAGAGGAAATAATCAAAAAGCACGAGAAGAAGATGGAGTTGTTCTGATGAAGTTAAAATTTAAAAGACAGGAATTTCAGGAAAAGGCCGTAAATGCTGTAGCCGATTTATTTATAGGGCAGAAAATTCAACCTTCTGTCTTTTCTATTGTGCTGACAGATTTCTTTAACTTAAGTGCGGCGGGCTACGGAAATACTTTGACACTTTCCAAAGAACAGATTGAAAAAAATATGCATCTTGTTCAATCAAGAAATATGCTGCCCTTAACCAAATTGGAAGAGCTGCGCTTTAATATTGAAATGGAGACGGGCACAGGCAAGACATTTGTTTATACAAAGACTATATATGAATTAAATAAGCGTTATGGATGGAAAAAATTCGTTATTTTAGTACCTTCAAAGGCAATACGTGAAGGTGTTTATAAGAGTTTAAGCATAACCAAGGAATACTTTGCTAAAGAGTATAATGGTACGATTGTCAATCCTTTTATATATAACTCAAGCAGGCTCTATGAGGTGCGCGATTTTGCTCAAAGTACAAATCTTGAGATAATGATTATAAATATTGATGCCTTCAATAAGAGCAAGAACCTCTTTAATCAGGAAAATGACAGGCTGAGCAAGCCTGCCGCCGAATTTATCAAGGAATGTAGGCCCATTTTAATAATTGATGAGCCTCAAAGTGTAGATAATACGGATAAAGCAAGAGAGGCGATAAAAAATCTGAATCCTCTTTTTGAGCTTAGATATTCGGCAACACATAAAACAAAAATTAATACAATTTTCAGATTAAGCCCAGTTGATGCATACCAGCAAGGATTGGTAAAGCAGATATGCGTTGCCAATAGTGAAGTAGTAGATGATTATAACAAGCCTTATATTAGGCTGATTAGTTGTGATAACAGTAACGGTTTTTTCGCGAGACTGTAGCTTGATGTTGCTGATAAAAAAAGCAAGATAGTAACGAGAAAAATCGTTAAAGTTAAGCCGGGTACTGATTTGGCTGAGGTTACTTCAAGAGAAATCTATCAAGGTTACGTGGTTGCCGGAATAAACTGCGAGTCCGGATTTGAGGAAGTTGAATTCTCAAACACGCAAACAGTAACAAAAAATTCACATCTCGGAAGTATTGATGAAATGCTGTTAAAGAGAGAGCTGATACGTAGAACAATAGAGATTCATCTGCAAAAAGAGTTGAGATATATTAAAAGGGGAATTAAGATTCTATCCCTGTTCTTTATTGATGAAGTAGCAAAATACAGAGATTATAATTCGCCGGATCAAAAGGGTGTATACGCAAAAATATTCGAAGAGGAGTATTCAAGGCTGATTGAATAGGACAGGTTTAAGGAAATAAAAAGCTTTTTTAATCAGCCTGCTGATAAAGTGCATGATGGCTATTTTGCTAAAGATAAGAAGGGGAGAGTTAAGGATACAAGCGGGGATACGGCCGATGATGAGAATGTATATCAATTGATTATGAGAGATAAAGAGAAATTATTATCATTTGATTGTCCTCTTCGGTTTATCTTTTCCCATTCAGCTTTAAAGGAGGGATGGGATAACCCGAATGTTTTTCAAATTTGTACATTGATTGAAAGTAAAACGCCCTTCACCTGTAGGCAAAAAATAGGGAGAGGTTTAAGGCTCTGCGTTAACCAGGATGGGGAAAGAGTTGAAGATAAAAACATAAATATATTGCATGTTATTGCGAAAGAATCCTTTGCTGAATTACTTTCCACACTTCAAAAGGAAATCGAGGAGGAAACCGGAATCAAATTTGGCGTTTTGGATATCGGTATGTTTGTCGATATGAGTTATCTTGATGAAAATGAAAAAGAACAGAAAATAACATATGATGATTCGGCGTCTTTATTGGATTTCTTCCGCTCAAAAAATTATATTGATAAAGATAACAAAATACAGATAAGTTTAAAAAATGACTTACAACAGAATAGCATTGAACTGCCAAAAAAATTCGAACCGCTTAGACAACGTATTATAAATCAATTACAGCAAGCCGCTAAGAAGGTCGAAATAAAGTCAGAAAAGAAACAAGTGTACGTAAAAAGGAAAGATTGGGTTTTTGAAGATGAGAGATTTATTGCCTTATGGAACAAGATAAAACAAAAGACTATTTACCGCATCAATTTAGATATTGATGCCTTCATGAAAAGATGTATTGAATCGATAGCACATATGATGCCTATTGAAAAGGCCAAAATCAAGAAGCAAACGGCCATAATTGATATTAGAAAAGAAGGTGTAGATTATAAGGAGCAAGGGATAAGGTATACTGATATTGAGCAGAGCGTTCAACTTCCTGATGTTGTTAGAATTATTTCCACAGCAACCAAATTGCCAAGGTCAAATGTTGCCAAGATATTAATTGAAAGCAACAGATTGAATGATTTTATCAATAATCCTCAAAAATATATAGAACAAGTAATCTACTATATAAATTATCATAAAAGCACAATGAGTATAGATGGTATAAAATATACCAAAGTAGAAGGGCAGGAATACTCATATATGGATGTATTTAACACAGAAGATACAAGGGAAATAATTGCCTATTTGGATAGTAACGCTCTTCCTGTTGATAAATCTGTATATGATTATGTTATATATGATAGCGAAACGGTTGAAAAGCCTTTTGCGGAGGCGCTTGATAACGATGAGGATGTAAAGCTCTTTTTCAAGATTCCCAAAAGATTTACAATTGATACCCCTGTTGGCTCTTATACCCCTGACTGGGCTGTTTATGTAGAAACTGAAAACGAAAAGAAGCTCTATTTTGTAATTGAGACAAAAGGTACTGATGATATCAGCCAATTAAGAGGAGTGGAAAACATAAAAATATCTTGCGGGAAAGCGCATTTTTACGGCTTAGGAGTTGATGTTACCTGGGCACAGGCAAAAAAATGGGCAGAATGTAAAAAGAGATATGTATAATAAAGCTTATATAACAAGAGTACAAATAAAGGAGAAATAAAATGAGAAAGTGCCCAAGATGTGAAGTAAACTATATCAAAGGTGATCAAGATATTTGTGAAGTTTGCATGAAAGAAAAATATCTAAAAATTAGACAAAAAAGATATAATGATAAAGGTGTAGTAACTGGTTGTTTTTTAGTTTTTCAAAATGCAACTTTCCATGAAGAGGTTATCGGCGGATATCTTTGGGCACCTGATTGTGAAGGAGCAAACGCAAAATCACATTGGTTAGAAATGCATAACGTTTATCCTGGTGATTTTATATTACATAGCAATAGACAAAATATTTCAGTTATTAGCATTGCAAAAAGTAGTGCATATAGTGCAAAGAGGCCTTCAAGTAAATTTAATCAATGGGATAATGAAGGATTAAAAATTGATGTAGAATGTTTTGAATTTAGTAAATGTATTAATACAGCAGTTCATATGAATAAATTATTGAAAATGCAGCCAGATTATTATGCTCCTTTTAATGTATTAGGTAGGGGCAATGCTGGTTATTTGTTTAGAGTCAATAAAGAGATGGTTGAATATGTTTTAAATGAAACACTAAAATTGCAAAATGAACAACGTCAAAAGGATAAATTAAAATACTTATTGGAAAAATTTCATGAAAGATATGATGACAAAATATAAATTAGGTG
>CAYRRM010000048.1:0-14984 GCA_964426675.1 uncultured Lentisphaera sp. | reverse complement strand
TGAATAAAAAATCAAAATCTAAAAAAATCTATCCTGGTTTTAGTTATAAAAAAAGATTAAAAAAAATTATACATATATATAAAAAAACAATTTCTACAAAAAATGCAATAGATCCTTTATGGTTCGGTTCTGCATATTACAGATACAAAAATCCTGTTTTAACAAGAAATCATATTCCTCCTCACTGGAAATACGATCTCAATCCTAATACGAATCCTTTTCTATTGGAGAGACTTGGAATTAATGCTGTTTTTAATCCTGGCGCGATTTTACATGACAACAAAATATTTCTAATATGTAGAGTCGAAGGATATGATAGAAAATCTTTTTTTGCTATTGCAGAAAGTAAAAATGGAATAGATGGTTTCAAATTCATAGATAAGCCTATCTATATTCCGGAAAATTCATCTGATGAAACTAATTGGTATGATATGCGTTTAACAAAGCATGAGGACGGTTGGATATATGGATTATTTTGTGTGGAAAAAAAAGACCCAAATGCTCCACCTGGCGATCTTTCCAGTGCAATAGCTCAGTGTGGAATAGTCAGAACAAGAGATTTAAAAAATTGGGAGAGACTTCCGGATTTAAAAACAAAATCTCCACAACAAAGAAATGTTGTCCTGCACCCTGAGTTTGTAAAAGGAAAATATGCCTTTTATACTCGTCCTCAGGACAGCTTTATAGAAGCAGGCAGCGGAGGAGGAATTGGCTGGGGGCTTTCTGATTCAATAGCACCTGCGGTAATAGATGAGGAAAAGATTGTGGATCCGAGACTCTATCACACCGTAAAAGAGGTTAAAAATGGGGCCGGGGCAGTTCCAATAAAAACTCCAAAAGGTTGGTTGCATATTGCTCATGGTGTACGTAATACAGCAGCTGGTCTTCGATATGTTCTTTATGCTTTTCTCTGTGATCTTCATTCTCCGGAAAAAGTAATAGCCTCACCGGGAGGATATTTTTTAGCTCCTCTTGGTATTGAAAGGGTAGGGGATGTTTCAAATGTAGTCTTCTGTAATGGAGCTGTAGTTTTAAATAATGGAACTGTTCTAATTTATTATGCTTCTTCTGATACAAGAATTCACGTGGCAGTTTCAAATATAGACGTACTTATTGATTATGTAATAAACACTCCAAATGATCCTATGAGATCGTTCAAATCTGTAGAAGAGAGAATCAATCTTATTGAACAAAATCTCTCTTATATCAAAACAAAACATAAGAAGTTATCTGAAAAATTTTAATTCCGGTATAGAACTATTTTTTCCAAATTTATCATTCAGCCTTTTTAAATATCCAATATCCCATTATTTTTCTTGATTCTTTTAAAAAAAATATTATATTATTATTTTGCCTTTTATTTAAAATTCGAAACTGAAAAAAAAAATTAAAGAGTTGTGATACTATGACAAAAAAAGAAGAAAAAAAAATTAACAATACGACTACAAATGAAGCTGTAGAAGAGTTAAAAAATGATGGAAATACTACATCTAAAAATTCTCAGAAAGACCAACAACAGAATGAGCAATTAACAAGCAATAATCTTCAGGAAAAGATTAATTCGCTAGAGAAAGAGCTGTCTGAAACAAAAGATAAATTGCTCAGGGCATTTGCCGATTTTGATAATTACAAGAAAAGATCATATAAAGAAATGGACGAAATAAAAAAAATGGTAAAAATAGATACATTAATTCCGTTCTTAAAAGTTTACGATCATTTTGAACTAGCGGTAAAGGCAGCTAATGAAAAACATAGCTTTGAAGTTCTTTATCACGGAATGGAATTGATTTTATCCGAATTTACAAAGGCATTTGATGAACTTGGAATAGAAAAAATTGACGCTATCGGGAAAAAATTTGACCCTCATCTCCATGAAGCAAGTCTAAGGAAAACTTCCGAAAAAGTTCCAGAAGGGTATATTTTGGAACAATGGAGATGTGGATATAAAATTGGGGATAAAGTATTACAACCGGCATTAGTTGTTGTAAGTTCTGGAACAGATAAGACAATTGCAGAAGATGACAATACAACGGCAGATAAAAATCAATCTTTAGAAACAGAGCAAAGTAACAATACAAATCAGGCATAGGTAAAAAACGTATGAGCACTTCAAATGACTATTATGAAATTCTCGGTATTTCAAAAAACGCAACGCAAGAAGAAATAAAAAAAGCATACAGAAAATTAGCAATAAAATATCACCCAGATAAAAATCCTGGAGACAAAGCAGCTGAAGAAAAATTTAAAGAAATTTCTCAAGCATACGAAGTTCTTAGCGATCCCCAAAAAAGAGCTCAGTATGACCAATTAGGACACGAAACATTTACGCGTGCTGGAAGAGGAGGGGCAGGGGGGTTCAGTTCTTATGAATTTCACGATCCTTTTGACATTTTTGAGCAGGTATTTGGCTCTTCGGGAGGTAGTTCTATATTCGAAGATTTATTTTCTGGTCGAAATACAAGAAGGAAAAGTTCAACGGGCCCCATTGATGGTGCCGACCTGCGTTTTGACCTCGAAATAGATTTTGAAGAAGCCGTCTTCGGAACTGAAAAGAAAATAAAAATCCCCAGAATGGATGCTTGTCCGGATTGTAATGGAAGCGGTTGTGCAAAAGGAAGCACTAGAAAAAATTGTCCATATTGCGGGGGAAGAGGGCAAACTACAATTACACAAGGTTTTTTTAGTCTTCGTCAGACATGCCCAAATTGTAGGGGGACTGGCCAGGTTATAGATAAACCTTGCTCGAATTGTAATGGTTCCGGGCAAGTACGAGTAGAAAAAACATTGAAAATACATATTCCTCCTGGAGTTGACACGGGCTCAAAACTCAAAGTTGCTGGAGAAGGAGAGGGGGGTATAAGAGGCGGAGCACCGGGTGATTTATATGTAATTATTCATGTGAGACCTCACGAATTATTCAAACGTGATGGTCAGGATGTAATTTGCGATCTTCCTATAGACTTTACTACTGCTGCTCTCGGTGGAATAGTAGAAGTGCCAACAGTAACAGGAAAAGCAAAATTAAAAATCCCTGAAGGAACTCAAAACGGGTCTACTTTGAGAATAAAAGGAAAAGGTATGCCTTCATTAAAAGGCGGTCAGAGAGGAGATCAATTCGTAAGAGTCTTTGTGGAAATTCCTAAAAATTTAAACTCAAGGCAAAAGGAACTTCTTAGACAATTTGCAGAAGAATCAAAAAAATCAGGCTCACACCCAATTATTGAGGAATTTTTAAATAAAGCAAAAAGATTTTTTAATCTTGGAGAAAATTGAACTTAAATAATAATACAGACTTAGAACCTGCGAATTTCGCAGTAATAGGGGATCCTATTGAGCATTCTCTTTCCCCATTGATGCATAATGCCGCCTTCAAATACCTCGGTTTAAATGCTAAGTATCAAGCTATACATGTGAAAAAAGAAGAACTTGCGAATTTCGCAAGAGAAGCAGAAAAAAAATACAAAGGCGTTAATGTAACAGTTCCACATAAAAATTCTATAATAAATCACATTCATTCTGTATCCAAACTTGCGAAAATAGCAGAAAGCGTAAACACAATTATAAATAAAAATGGGAAGCTTTTTGGTGAAACTACAGATGGTAGAGGTTTGGAGCTTGCTATAAAAGATATTTTTTCAATTAATGTTAAAAATAAAAATATTTTTTTTATTGGATGTGGTGGTGCGGCGAGGGCTGTAGCGATATATTTTGCATCAATTGGAGTAAAATCATTATTTTTAACGAATAGAACTATTTTTAAAGCACAAAAAACAGCTGAATTAATAAAAAATAACTTTCCTGATGTAGATACATCTTTTTGTAGCATAAATGACATAACTACCATAAAGAAAAACATTCTAAAAAGTGATATTATAATTCAATCAACCACATTAGGGCTTAAAAAGGATGATCAATCACCCCTTCCCGAAGAATTTTTTTTTAATGACAAGATTTATTATGATATGGTTTACGCCGATACAGAATTTATAAAATTTGCCAAAAGAAACAAATGTCCTGTTGCAAACGGTCTTTCAATGTTGATTTATCAAGGCGCTGAATCATTTAAATTATGGACTGGCATTGAAGCTCCAGTCCAAATTATGAAAGAAGCCATCTTAAATAGGAAGTAATTAAAAAATAAAAAAATAGCCAAAAATCATCTAAAAACAGACTGTATGCAATGTCGCATAATATATATTATGTTAAGTTAAATAGTTTTTTAAATCTTTAGGTTTTTATATATAAAATTCTTTTAATAAATGAGTTATAGTATTAAACTTATATGGTTGTTAATAACTTGTTGAAAGCGTGGTAAATTAAATTTATCCACTAATTGAATTAACAAGATTTAAGTATATATTTTTGTAAAATGAAAATTTGAGGTTAATGCGTATGAAGCAAAAATTAATGATAATATTGGCAGTGTTTTTTGGTTTCCTTGCTTTTATATTGACTTATCTTCAGATTAAATATGAAAGAGAAAAGGTTCTCGGCGCAGCAAAAGATGTTATACTTTTAAGATTGAAAAGGTCCATTCCTCAAGGGGAGAAAATAACTGAATCAGATATAGAGGCTGTAGCCACAAAAAGGTTTCCTACTGTAGGTCAAGTTGAAATTGAGGCGCGTGATAAGCACTCTGTAATAGGTAGAAGGTTAACAGTATCGGTATTGAGAGGTGAATTCTTAAAATGGTTTCAGCTTGAAGATGATACCTCAGTAAAACAACAAGGATTAGCTGCTATAATTCCTAAAGGTTTGAGAGCAATTTCAATACCGGTAGATACAACATCTTCTGTAACAGGTTTAATTAAACCGGGGCATCACATTGATATAATAGGGACATTTAATTTTCCGGAGATGAAGGGAGATAAATCTCTTGACACGATAACACTGACAATTTTGCAAAATGTAGTTGTTCTTGCCACAGGTACTCAATTTGCTGCGGCAGAAAGAACGAGTGGGCGTACCGCATCTCAGAAAGGATATAATACGGTTACTTTATCCCTTACTCCACGAGAAGTTGAAATGATAGTTTTTGCCAGTCAAAAAGGGAAGCTTACATTAAGTTTAAGGAACTTTGAAGATGCTGTTTTCGAATATAATTTGCAAAGTGTTAACTTCAAGTATCTCGAACAGCATATAGATGAATATACACAAAAGCGTGAAAAGTTTATGAAATTATATAATGTAAGATAAAATATCTTCTCTTAACTCAACGTTTATGTGGTAAGATGTTTAAAGTTCTTATAAAACAACCAGGCAAAGCAGATGCGGAAGCGAAACTTGTTCAAGGAGTTTATCGCATTGGTAGTAGTCCGGCATCTCATATTCAGTTTTCTCGTCCTGAAATATCAGCAAGACATGCTATTTTAACTGTTACTGACGGTTTGGTTAAGATCGCTGATTGTGGAAGTTCTAACGGTACCTATCTTGATGGTGAACGAATAGGGGCAGACCCTGTTGAAGTGCCAATAGGTTCAACAATTACGATAGCAAGTGATGTTCATATAATATTGCTTGAAAAACAAATATCTTTTACCCAATATCCTCCTAATGCTAATGTTTCAATGGCAACGCATTCTTCTCTTTCTGATCCTAAAAAAAAGGAAGAGATTGAACGTGAAATAAAAAAAGTAGAAAGTTCAAAAACGTCAAATACTCCACCTGAACAAAGAAAATATTCAAAAATCCCGGTAATCAAGATATCTGGAATAGATGAAAATGCCCGACCCATTGTTCAGGAAATAAAACGTCATGCACATGTTGAACTTTTAAAACGACTCAATCTAAAGAGGATGGCCCTATCAGGGGCATCTGAAGATCAATTGGCAGAAAAGGCTCGTACAACTATACACGAAATCATGAAAGACCTTTCAGTTCCCCTACCCCCTGGTGTTACAATCGAGAAAATAGAGAGAGAACTTGTACATGAGGCTATTGGCTTAGGGCCTCTGGAGGACTTAATAGATGTTCCTGAGATAACTGAAATTATGGTCAATGGACCTAATAATGTTTACATAGAAAAAGATGGAGTGATATACAGAACGGATACAGCTTTTGCGGATGATAATCAGGTTCTTGCTGCGATAGAACGAATAGTGTCTCCACTTGGCAGAAGAATTGATGAAAGTTCGCCTATGGTTGATGCCCGTTTGAAGGATGGTTCTCGCGTTAATGCAATTATCCCTCCACTCTCTCTCGTTGGTCCATCAATAACCATTAGAAAATTTTCAAAAACGCCTTTTCAGGTTCATGATTTGATCCGCTTTGGTTCTCTTACAAATGATATGGCTCGTTTTTTAGACGCCTGCGTTCAGATAAGAAAGAATATTATTATTTCAGGTGGAACTGGCTCAGGTAAAACTACTCTGTTAAATGTTCTTAGTTCTTTTTTACCTCCTCGTGAACGTATAATAACTATTGAAGATGCAGCAGAACTACAGTTAAAACAGGAACATGTTGTTCGGTTAGAGGCTCGTCCTCCTAATATAGAAGGAAAAGGGGAAATAACTATACGAGATCTGGTCAGGAATTCTCTCCGTATGCGTCCGGATAGAATAGTTGTTGGAGAGTGTCGAGGAGGGGAAGCCCTTGATATGCTTCAAGCAATGAATACAGGGCATGATGGTTCTCTTACAACTATTCATGCCAACTCGCCGAGAGATGCCCTTGCACGTTTGGAAACATTGGTTTTAATGGCTGGCTTCGATTTACCTCTCCGCGCAATTCGCGAACAAATAGCATCAGCAATTACAATTATAGTACAGGTAGACAGGATGAAAGATGGTTCAAGAAAAATTACACAGATTAGTGAAATCACAAAAATGGAGGGAGATGTAATTACTATGCAAGATATTTTTGAATATAAACATGAAGGATGGACGCCTGATGGTAAGATGATTGGGCGTCATGTCCCTTGTGGAAACATTCCAACTTTTATGGAAGAAATTCAACGGGCTAAGATAGACATTGATATTTCTATATTTAATGACAGGAGAATTATCTGATGAAAGAATTTCCATGGCTTTCAATTGCTGCATCTCTCTGTTCGGGGATTTCAGTTTCTTTGGCTTCAATTATTATTATTGATTTTTTTTCCATAGCCAGTAGTAGATACAAGGAAAAATACTTAAAAGAGGCTTCTACAGAATATGATGAGGTAATACTTCAGATGCCACCTGAAAGGGTTCTCGATTTAACTATCGCAATTTCATTCTTATGTGCCCTTACTGCTATAACATTTCTTGGTATTGTAGGTAATTCATGGTCCTGGGGAAAAGCCCTTTGTGTTGGAATCATCGCTTTCATAATAAGTTTTCCGTTACCTAAAATCTATATAAGGCATCTCAAAAAACAAAGACTTTTTAAATTTAATGAACAATTGGAGGATGCACTAAACTCAATGAGTAGTGCCTTAAAAGCAGGTTTCAGTATCAATCAAGCTATAGAAGTAATTGCAGAAGAAAATATAAAGCCTATATCTATAGAATTTAGATTGTTAGTTCAGGAACTCAGACTCGGTGTTCCACTTGAAAAAGCTCTTGATAATATGGTAAAACGACTTAATAGTGATGATTTTGAACTCGTTGCAACAGCCATACTTACAGCACGTCAAACAGGAGGCGAACTTACTGTAGTATTTGAACGACTTGCGGCTGTGATTCGAGAAAGAATGCGTATTGCATCAAGATTAAGGGCATTGACTGCCCAGGGCAGGCTCCAAGCATACATTGTTGGTGCCCTCCCTTATCTACTTATGATAGTAATGAATTACATTAATCCAGATATGATGTCAGGATTTTTTAATTCCTATATCGGAATAGGAGTTATCGTTCTTGCCTCTGTTCTTGTATTTGCAGGTTTTATGACAATTAAGAAAATAACAAATATAGATATTTAAAAATATAAATTCAATCAATTTAGTTATCTAATTCTAAAATATAACTCATTATTGAATTTGCTTTTAAATTTAATGTTATAGTGTTTTCCTTTATCGCCAATGAGTTGGAGGAATTCTTTATTTGACGTTCGAGAATATCACATTCTGAAATTCTTTTAAACTTCCCAATTTGTTTTGAAATGGAAAGTCTTGCAGTTGTTTCTCTATTATCCGGATTAAAAAGACGTAAAATTATTTTTTTATTAGAATCTTCTGAAAATTTTATTGCTGATAAAACAACAGATAAACTATCTATTTTTATAAAAGATAAGGACTTAGGTAATTTTCCACTATGAGTTCCGGTAGAGATAATTTCAGGTTGGTGATTAAAATTTATCCCCTCTCTTATCGCATCAGAGACTGCTAAATCTCCATTAAATGGCATGAGAGCTAATTTTATCTGATGTCTGCCTATTTCAGGAAATGGATCTGGATCATATGAAGACCGTATTAAGGAGAGTCTTAAGATTCCATCTTTAAAAGAATGCCCATGTTTCGAATCATTCAGTAATAGTACTCCATATTTATCTGAGGAACTGTGAATTTTTGCCCAGCGTAGAGCTGGAACTTCCTCTTCATATTTCATCTCTCGTTTTATTCCAGAAAACGGAATTTCATATTCAATAGAGGGATTTTTTAAAAATACAGGTAATACAAAATCCAATCTTGGAACACCATCTTTTATCGTTCCTCTTTGAAACCAGGTAATATCAAGAGTTATATATAATTTAGGATCCCCTGCTCTAAGTTCATATTTCACTTTTAAGTCAGATTCCTTTATAGAGAAAGACATCTCTATCATAGCTTTATAAGGACCATCTTGCAAACGTTTTATCGAACGTAATTCTGGAGATAAAAAATTTGATGAATAGTCCACTTCCCAGGCCGTCATATTATGTACTCTTTCTTCCGAATACTCAATTAATGGTAAGTGATTATTGGAAACAATACTTTTGCCGAATTTTTTTGGGATTAAATTGTTTATCCAGCCCGTTTTTGGATTAAGTTCCAATCTTATATATTCATTCTCAATTCCTTCAGGACCTTTTTCATAAAAAGCATAAAAACAATGATGTTTCAATCCTATTTGCGTTGCTACTGAATTGACATTATTATCACATTCGCCTTCTACGACGGAATATAGAGCATAGCCGTTTGAAGGTAAATCAACGGGAAAAACTATTTTAACAAAATCATGTCCCCAATAACTCCCCACTTCAGTCGTTTGACATGGGATAAATTTACCGTTTGGAGAAACTGCCTTAAATTTTATATTTTTTAGATTCTTGTTGTTTGAATTCGCCCAGATAATAAACTCCAGAACTTCATATCTACTTTGCGCAGAGGTATTAAAGACTAGAAAATGGGTAATGTTCTCTTCGCCTCTATAAGCTGCGGTTATCCCTCCTTCACCAGTTCCATATCCTGCCCCTCCCCCAAAAGAAGAGTGTTTAATTAAGATAGGTAGTAAATCTTCATTATTATTTTGCTCTTTTAAGATGGTATTAACATTTTCTGCTATAGCTGATAACGCTTCTGTAGCAATTATACCGGCAGACGCCATTGTTTCCTGATATAAACCGTGAATGTAAGTTCTCGTATCATGCACTCCAGAACCAGGTAATATGTCGTGAAAATGAGAAAATAGGATATTCTGCCAATTTTGTTCCATTATAGGAAGAGATGGTCTCTTTCCAGAAATAAAATAGGCAAAAGTACTCTCTTGTTCAGTATCAAGAAGCCTTTTTTCTCCATATCTTGCGATTCTTTTTATTATAGATTGACTTGTATAACAACCAGTAAACTCAAAATTTAATTCGCCTTCTATAACTGGCAATTTTTTTCCTTCTAATTCCAATCTTTCAAAGAATTCTCTCACAGTAGCAAATTTTATATTAGGGAAAATCTTCCATTGATTCATTTCCAATGCATAATTCAAGTCATGTTTTGTTGGTCCTCCTCCATGATCACCAATACCATACACAACATTTACAAATTTTAATCCTGTTTCCTTTACAAAATTAACGAGATAATCTGTAACGATATGTGGTCCTATACGGCAATTATATCCCATATGCATATCATTTTTAACAAGTACTTTTGCTCCATCTTTAGCCTTCCAATAAAAAGCAGTAGGTTTTTGAAGTCTCAAAGTTCCGGGCCGATGAAGATACATATATTTTATTGCACCTTGCCTTAAAATAGAAGGTACTGTTTCAGCAAATCCAAAAGTATCGGGAGCCCAATTCACAGGGATATCTTCAGGTTTAACACCAAAAATTTCTTTCATATATTTGCGTGTATAGAGTAAATGCCGACACATAGCTTCGCCACTAATAATGTTAGCATCATTTTCAACCCAATGACTTGCAGTTAATTCCCATCTGCCTTCTTTTACGTATTTTTTTATTTTATCTAAGAGAACTGGATTATACTTTTCAATGATTTTATAAACACTCGCTTGACTTTGAGAAAAACAAAAATCAGGATATTCTGCTAACAATGCCAAGACTGTTTTAAAAGTATCATTTGTAACGGCTACAGTTTCAGGCCATGACCACATCCAGTTCATATCAATATGCGCATGTCCTATACAATAAATAGTGTATTCTTTCGCTAGAGTTGAAAATGGTAGCATTAACTCCTCGAATTTGTTTACAATCACATCTATATTTGAATGTGCTTCTTTAAAGCTTTCTGTTAAAAACTGTTCTGCGGCATTTAGAAGTTTTTTATACTTGATTTCATCTTTTTTATTAATTCTCTGATATAAAAATTCAGCGAATTCCAGCTCGGATTTAAGCCGTTCAATCAAATGTTTCCTATTTGCATCTATTCTTTCTGCCATCTCCATAATAAGTTTTTGCATATGACCTCCTTATTCCTTATTATTAAAAAAAACAGATAGATTATTCTTTATCAAGAGTACATTTCTTATTGTTTCATATTCTACAACATCTATCTCGAGAATCTTGACAAAACTATTTATCATTTTTTGTTCAGAAGAGTCAAATTCACTATCTTTCATTGCTATTTCGTTCATGTTTGCCAAAATGCACAATTTCTGTTCAGATGTCAATTTTTTGCAATCTGATAAAAATTTTTCATAACTTGTAGTTTTAAAATATTCGAGAGATTTTTTCAAAAGTTCTTTGTTATAATTAAGCATAGAAATTACATAAAAATCCTCTTCTTTTGCTACGATTTGATCCGATTTAGCTATATACATCATCGCAGCTCCAAAAAGAATTATTGGCTGAATTTTAGAATTGTTATCAATATCATTAATTTTCTTTTCAATATTATCTGATTTTTTGTTATCTTTCTCAAAATTTCCTTCTGCATTGGCCTGTGGTAGATCTTTTTTCTGATTTTCATTATCAGAAATCGTGAGTAATTTTTTTGCGATTTTCGCAAGATCATTTTCTTCTAAAGAAGAAAATTTAATCTTATTTTCATCAAGAGAAGTCTTGATATTGAGATATACATTAAAATTATCTTTTATTATTTTACCAATGATTTTATCAGAAAATTCTTTTACAGAGAAATCATTTTCTCCCATTTTCCTGCTCATAAAAATAATCTTATCGCCTAAGTCAATCAAATATCCTTCTCCATTTTCTCCATTTATTGTTGTATTTGATCTTGCAGCATTTAAAATCATTTTATCATTACAGATTTTTTTTATGTTTTCTTTTACTTTTGAAGGGAGAAAATTTATATTCATAGAACACTCTTGTATTTTTTTACAATTTTCGTTGAATTGCTTTTTTTGCTATGTCTTTCCTATAAAAACATCCTTTCCATTTTATTTTTGATACTGCATTGTAGGATTTTTCTATTGCTTCTTCGATTGTATTTCCCAAAGCCGTAACAGCAAGAACTCTACCACCTGAAGTGACTATTTTGCCATCCTTGAATGAAGTTCCTGCATGAAAAACTATTGCCCCATCATTTTCTGCATCATCCAGACCATCAATCTCGAAACCCTTTTGATAAGTTCCGGGATATCCAGCAGAAGCCATAACTACCGAGACAGCCGGATGCTTTTCCCAAATAAGATTTACTCCTGAAAGATTTTGTTCTATTGCTCTAAGAATAAGTTCTCCAAGATCTGTCTTTAATCTTGGCAATATAGCCTGAGTTTCAGGATCACCAAATCGGACATTGAACTCCAGTACCATAGGACCTTTATTTGTTACCATTATTCCCGCATATATTATACCGCAATACGACATATTTTCAGACTTTATTCCTCGAAGAAAGCGATCGAATATGTTTTTTTCTATTTGAGCCATGAGTTTTTCTGTTACAATAGGCGCTGGAGAATAAGCTCCCATACCACCGGTATTGGGACCACTATCTCCGTCCCCTACCCTCTTATGGTCCTGAGAACTCGCAAGTGGGATTATTGTTTTTCCATCACATAATGCGAGGATTGATGCTTCTTCTCCATAAAGCATCTCCTCTATCAATATTTTTCTTCCAGCATCTCCAAATTGTCCTCCAAAACAAAGTTCAACAGCTTCTTTTGCCTCTTCAAGAGTATTGGCAATTATCACTCCTTTTCCTGCTGCAAGGCCATCTGCCTTGATAACAATTCCTTTTTTTGAACTGAAAATATCTTCAAGGAAATTTATCGCTTTATTTCTATCATCAAAGACATTAAAATCGGCTGTTGGTATCGAATATTTTTTCATAAATTTTTTTGCAAAAATCTTGCTACCTTCTAATTTCGCAGAATTTTTTTCAGGTCCAAATATCTTTAGATTATTTTCCTTAAACAAATCAGATATTCCAAGACATAAAGGAAGTTCCGGTCCAACTACTGTAAAGTCAATGAAATTTTCTTTTGCGAATTTCGCAAGACTTTTAATATCTTCAACTTGAATGTCAATACATTCTGCTATTTTTTTTATTCCAGCATTGCCGGGGGCACAAAATAATTTGTCAACTATTTTACTCTTTGCCAAAGCCCAACAAATAGCGTGTTCTCTACCGCCCCCTCCGACTACCAATACTCTCATAAGTTAAAATTCCCCTTTTTATTAGAAATCTTTTTCATTTATAGAATTTCTTTATTATAAATTACGGATATATTATCTATGACAAAATAAAAATTGCAAATAAAATATGCCTAAAATAATTACAGCAATAAATTCATTTTTTTTATCTATGTCTTTTTTGACAAGAATAACAATACCATTAAACTTTGAGATATCCTCAAAAGAATGGGAGCTTATGCCAGCATTCTTTCCGTTTATTGGACTTATTATATCTTTTTTTTCAATTATCCCAATTATATTTTTAAATTATCTCCCAATACAACAGGATATTCTCTCTTTTATATCTGCTATTGGGATTATTTCTTTATCTACCTGGTTAACTCGTGCGCTTCACATAGACGGGTTTTGTGATTCAGTAGATGCATTTTCTATTGTAAATGCAAACGCGGAGAAAAGACTATCAGTCATGAAAGACCCTCATCTTGGTTCAACGGCGGCAACGGCACTTTTCTTACTCTTAGCAATAAAATTTTTTGCTGTTTATTTTCTATTTCAACCACCATTTCCCCCAAAAATATCAGAGTTTTTTACTTATAATATTTCTTTCATAATTATTTCTTTCACTTTTTCTAGACTCTCCATGACAATATTATCTTTTATTGGAAGATATCCAAGAGAAAAAGGCACTGCATCAAATATTGTTGGAAAAACAAATAAATATGCCTTTTTTTTTGCAATATTATTTTCGTTATTAATTTTATTTTTCCCATTTTTCAATAGTCTAAAATTATTTGAACTATTCGTAATTTCATCCCTAATAATAACTGTAACTGTTATTAATACCTTTTATTGGTTTTTTTTATCAAGAAAAATGATTACTGGAATTACTGGAGATATTCTTGGCGCAGTATCTGAAACTACTGAAACATCTCTCTTTTTTTTATCAGTAATCATCCAGAATCTCTTCTTTAAATAAGAACTTTTTAACTGGAAAAAAATAAAAAATGTTATAGATTAACGCTCTATGAAAGATGAAAAAGAACAATCGAATGAAATTATATTAAAGGGAATTCCCGCTTCTGGAGGTATTGCAATAGGCCAGGCCCTTGTAATTTCTAAGGCCAAAATAATTATCGAAGAAAGAGAGATAAATTCTTCTGATATACCACTTGAGATTGAAAGATTGCATAATGCATTGAATGAAACAAGGAAAGAAATCGAAATTTTTCAGGAAAAGTTAAAAAATGTTTTGGGAGAAAAAGAATCAAAGATATTCGATGCTCATATATCGATTCTAAATGATAAAATATTGATTTCAGAAGTTGAAAAACAATTAAAAACAGAAAGAAAAAATGTAGAATTCATATTCAATCGAACCATAAAAAAATATCTCGATGCGTTGACATCAATATCAGATAATTATTTCCGTGAAAGAGCTGCTGATATCAAAGATATTAGTGATAGAGTAGTCCTTAATTTACAAAAGAAAAAAGATCATAAACAGACACTCTCTGATGAATTCACAGGTCAAAGAATAATAATTGCAGATGAGTTGGCGCCTACAGATATAGCTGAATTCGAAAAAGAAAAGATTTTGGCAGTAGTAACGGAGTCAGGAGGAAAAACATCTCATACCGCAATTATGGCTCGCTCAATAGGTATCCCTGCTGTCGTCGGAGTTCCTGCTGGACTCACCGACAGGGCAAGAAATGGAGATATTACTGTTGTAGATGGATATGTTGGAACTGTAGTTCTGAATGCATCCAAAACAACTCTCCAATTATATGCTGAAAAGGAAACTAAAGACCAAAAACTTCATACAGAATTTTTAAATGAAATAAGGCTTCGTCCTGAAACTATAGATGGGTTCAGAATTCAAATTGCTGCAAACATAGAATATCCGGAAGAGTCCGAATTGGCCATGAAATATGGAGCTGCAGGGATAGGATTGATGCGATCAGAATATCTTATATTTAAAAAGGACCCTCCATTAATTCCATCTGAAGAAGAACAATTTGAAAGTTATTCAAAGATTGCAT
>CAYRRM010000047.1:2610-15451 GCA_964426675.1 uncultured Lentisphaera sp. | reverse complement strand
TTCTTGCGATTGACCCTAATAATTTCGATGCAATAACAAATTTAAAGGAGATAGAAGGACTAAATCTTTTTTAGAAAATGAAGACAAAGATACTTTTAGGCCCGGGACTTTACGACCCAAAGGGAAATGAGGCATTCTTGGTCAAGGTAATAAAGGGAGTGGCAGAAGATGCGTTTTTAACAAAATTCGGTTTGAGGCATGGGCGTGTTAAATAAAAGAACGGTGATTTTTATGTATTTATTCTGGAGTTGTCTTGGGAACATATTCTTTTGTTAGAGATCTTTTTGATAACCTGGCAAATAACTGGCATAACAACTTTGAGAATAATTTTGATTTTTCAAGGTTTGGGGCTCCTGAAAGAGAAATAGTAGATGGAAGCTACACTTTTTTTGAGATTAACAAGTATTTAAATGAGCTGGATAGGTTTTATCAGTTACTCGAAGATGACTATTCTCGTTTTATTTTTATACAGGCATTGGCTTTTAGAATTCTGGGGCACAGAAAAATAAAAATGCCTCTTTCTGTCCCTGAGTATTGGAATGCAATCAGAAATGTAACTGCCATGGGTGACAAAAAAGATTATATTGAGGCTGTTTTTCCCGGCGCCAATAAAAAACTGATTTTTGTAGATTTAAGTCCTTTTGGTATCCCTGTAAAACTATTCAATACACCCACAGGCGTAATTTCTCAATTTTTTATAAAAAACTACGAATACAGAATTGATAATAATCGTTTTATAGGGGCCAGGGAGGGAGATGTTTTTATTGATGGAGGGGGTTGCTGGGGTGATACTGCCCTATACTTTGCAAGCCAGGTTGGGGATTCAGGAAGGGTATATACTTTTGAGTTTATACCGTCAAATTTAGATATCCTGTATAAAAACATTGGTTTGAATCCTGGAATGACAAAGAGAATTCAGGTAATCCCCGCACCTTTATGGGAAAGTTCTGGAATTAAGATGTATTATAAGGATAATGGTCCTGGAAGCATAGTGAGCAGTGCGCCTTTTGAGGGGATGCAGGGGTATGTATCTTCCATTTCAATCGATCAGTTTGTTGAGGAGCATCATATAAATAAAGTGGATTTTATAAAAATGGATATTGAAGGAAGCGAACAGAAGGCAATCAAAGGGGCTATTAACACATTGAAAAAATTTAGACCTCAACTGGCAATCTCAATTTACCATAATTTTGCTGACGATTTTGCTCATATTGCCAATGTGTTAGATGATTTAAAGCTGGGATACCACTTTTTTCTCAATCATTTTTCCATACATCATGAGGAGAAAGTTCTGTTTGCATCAACAAAGGAGCGATTATGATATATGTAACAAGACCGAGCCTGCCACCTTTCGATGAATTTGTTGAAGTCTTAAAAGACATCTGGGATTCGAGATGGCTCACAAATAATGGTCCATATCACCAGAGGTTTGAAAAGGCACTCGCAGATTATCTGGGTGTCAAATATGTTTCCCTATTTGCAAATGGGACACTTGCCCTTGTGACTGCCTTACAGGCACTTCGCATAACAGGTGAGGTAATAACCACTCCCTACAGCTTTGTTGCCACAACCCATGCCCTCCACTGGAACGGTATAACCCCTGTATTCTGCGATATTGAACCTGAATATTGCAGTATTGATCCTGAAAAGATAGAGGCCCTCATTACTCCTAAGACAACAGCCATACTGGCTGTGCATGTATACGGTAATCCCTGTGATGTGAGAAAAATTCAAGAAATTGCAGATATTTATGGGCTTAAAGTCATATACGATGCATGTCATGCCTTCGGGGTAACTCTAAACGGTGAATCAATCTTAAACTACGGTGATTTATCTGTATTGAGCTTTCATGCAACAAAGGTCTTTACCACATTTGAAGGAGGTGCAATTGTCTGCCACGATGAAAAGATGAAAAAAAGGATAGATTTTTTAAAAAATTTCGGCTTTGCAGATGAGGTTACTGTGGTAGGGCCTGGAATAAATGCAAAGATGAACGAATTCCAGGCAGCGTTGGGGTTATTACAGTTGAAATACATAGATGAGGCAATAGAGAAAAGGCGGAAGCTCTCAGAGCTTTATCAAAGAAATTTATCAGGTATTAAAGGAGTAAGACTTCTCAAAAGAGATGCTCATGTGAAGACCAACTTCCAGTACTTTCCTGTATTTATAGAGGAAAGAAGCTTTGGGAGAAGTAGGGATGATCTTTATAACGAATTAAAAAGACGAGGCATCTATGCACGCAGATATTTTTATCCGTTAATCAGTCAGTTTCCCACTTACAGGGGCTTACCGTCAGCTTTACCGGCTAACCTACCAGTCGCTGAGCGGATGACAAAAGAGGTGCTGTGTCTATCCATGTATCATGATTTAGATGAACGTGATGTCGATTCAATATGTGGAATCATTAAGGGAGATTAAATGCGAATATTAGTTATCGGGCAATGCACTTTGCACCTCGGGCGCTTAGAATTTGGAAACATCGGGAACTATTACATAATAGAGCCTCTTTTTCGGGAGTTACACAGGGTTTTCCCGGACGCAGAGATAAGAACGACATTTCAGATGACAGATGAGTTTTGTAAACGCGAAAATGTTGTAAGGCTTCCGATGGATCTTTATTATTCGTGGAGTGAAAGGGATCTGCCCATAGCTTTGCAAGAAGTTGGTGCTGCTCATATCTTTCAGGTGACAGGAGAGGTTTACTTCAAATCCCCTTACATTGATGAGGTGCTTTTATCTGACCTTGTAATTGATTTTAGCGGAGACATGTGGGGCGACAACGCTGAATTAGCAGGCGAGAACAGGTTTTTCGTGGGTTTATGTAAGGATTATGTACCTATGCTAATGGGAAAGAAAGTCGTAATGCTGGCTGGATCACCAGGCCCATTTAGCAATACATCTACAAAATCTTTCGCCAAAAAAGTTTATAGAGGATTTGAATTTGTAACGACAAGAGATAGCTTGAGCAGATCCTTACTTCAAAGCGAAGGCTTCAATGTAGAAAAGACCTTTGAACTTGCTTGCCCCTCATTTCTTTTTGATGGGTTACCAAGGTCTGAGATTGAAAAAATACCAGAGATAAACCGTTTGTTTGAATCTAAAAGATCCACTATAGGTTTTTTCATATGTGGATGGAATTTTAAAAGAGGGCCATTCAATAAGTGGCCAAGAAGTGACGATGAATACGAAAGCTTCGTTGAGGCAGTAGAATTTGTAGTCAAGAAAATAGGTGCCCGGGTCTGTCTTGCATCACATTCAAATGGCTTTAAGAAAAACTTTAATAATTTCCAGCTGATCCATGGTAGAGACTATCCTATAGTAAGACAACTGGAGGAGATTCTAAGAAAAAGAGGGCTTTCCGACCATGTTTATCTACTAAATGGTATATACTCACCTTCACAGATGAAGGCAGTTATAGGACAGTTTGACATGGTAGTAAGCGGGCGTCTTCACGGTGCCGTAGCTGGGTTAAGTCAATATGTTCCAACAGTGATAATAGATTATGGACATGAGCCAAAGGCTCACAAGCTAAAAGGTTTTGCTGCACAGGTGGGTATCAGTCACCTGGTCGCAGATCCAACAGACCCGGAAGATTTGATCGCGAAGATAGGTTTGTGCTGGCACAATAAAGCCAACATAAAAGAGCATCTAAAAAAAAGAGTTCCCGCTATCAAAGAGGCAGCGAGACAAAACTTTGAGCGACTGAAAGATATTGCTCTAAATTGCAATCCAAAAGAGGCAAAAACATGAAGCTTGCGATCATGCAGCCGTATTTTTTCCCGTATATAGGTTATTTTCAGCTCATCAGTGCTGTTGATAAGTTTATAGTTTATGACAACATAAAATATGTAAAAGGCGGATGGATCAATAGGAATAGAATTTTAGTAAACGGTGAACCTAAGTGGATTAGTCTCTCCTTAAAAAATGACTCAGATTATCTCCATATTAGGGATCGGCGTTTAATGAACGGTATGGAAAATAATAAAAGATTGCTCCATCGAATAGAGGCGGCTTATAAAAAAGCCCCTAATTTTAGACAGGTGTATCCTCTTGTTGAGAATTGCCTAACATATCCAGATGAAAACCTCTTCAATTTTTTGTTTCACTCAATAACAGAGGTATGTAAGTTTCTGGCGATCCAGACAGAGCTCATTGTCTCGTCATCTGTGCCGATAAACCACTTCCTGAAAAAGCAGGACAAGGTTATTGCATTTTGCAATTACTTTAGCGTTGATACTTACATAAATTTACCAGGAGGGAAAGCCCTTTATGACAAGCACATCTTTTCTGAACAGGGAATCAGTCTTTATTTTCTGGAGCCAGAAAATATCACGTATAATCAGGGAGGAAACAGTTTTGTTCCGCAACTTTCAATCATAGATGTGCTCATGTTTAATGAATTGGAGAGAGTGAAGGCATATCTCACTATGTATAGACTTACATAAAAAATGCATTTGTTAGGTATATAGGATGAAGATTGGTTTTTATTGTTCTGGTAATGCGACACGGGTGACAAAGCTTTTAATTTTTTCATTATCAAGCGAGTTGTTTTCAGACTTTCTGCGAAAGGTAGCGTTTATATACATTGATAATACTTCAAAATTACCCCTTGATGACTTATGCAATAGTTTGAAGATAACACTTATTAAAAAAGATGTAAAAAAGATAGATGTGAGGGACAGAGGCTACACTGTGTCTAATCAACTTTCAGAATTAATGAATCAGCTTGCCTGTGATTATCTTTTTGTTTTTGGTAGCCAATTGCTTAAAGAACCGCTTTTATCTCACTACAAATACAGAATCATTAACTTTCATCCTTCTTTACTTCCTGCTTTTCCTGGTATTAAGGCTATTGATAAGGCAATCGAGTATGGGAGTTTTGTTACAGGTAATACAGCACATTTTATTGATGAAGGTATAGACACAGGCCCCATTATTATGCAGAACATTTGCGTTATAGAAGATTGGGAAGGCTACGACATAATTCTTGATAAACAAATTCCCATGGTTTTGCAAATAGCCGATTGGCTTGAAAGCAAAAGGATATACATTTCTGGAAGGAGAGTTAGAATATCAGGGGCATCCTATAAATTAAGTGAGTATATTCCAAATTTAGAATTTAAACTTGAGTGTTTCGAGGGATCATATGAAATCAAGTAATTTGCCCTTAGTCAGCATATGCTGTATAACCTACAATCATGAAAAGTATATCAATCAGGCTATCGAAGGCTTTCTTATGCAAAAAACTAATTTCCCATTTGAAATCATAATCCATGATGATGCCTCAACGGATGGAACAAGGGAAATCATCGAATCCTACATGAACAGGTTCCCAGACATATTTAAATGTATCTTTCAAAAAGAAAATCAGAAATCTAAAGGTAGGGCTATTCTTCCAATGCTCCTTGAAATGGCTCAAGGCAAATACATAGCTCTCTGTGAAGGTGACGATTACTGGACAGATCCTTATAAATTGCAAAAGCAAATAGGTTTTTTGGAGGCAAATCCAGATTATGCAATGTGTTTTCATAATGCAAAGGTGTTATTCGAAAATGGAAGGGAAGGAATATATTCAGATTTCCCGTGGAACAATATTCAACGAGATAGAGATGTTTATACCATAGAGGATTTAATTGCTGCTCCACTGATTCCAACCTGTAGCCTTGTTTTTAGAAAATCCGAAGATTTTGTTGTGCCTGATTGGTATTACAAGGTTCCCAGTGGTGATATGGCTCTTGAGATGCTTTTGTGCGGTGACAAGAAGATAAAATATTTTGATAAGTTTTGGGCTGTTTATAGAAAACACTCTGGTGGTGTCACCGGAACTCATAAGGGTGATTTTATACATGCGGGTAGAATTTACATGTATCTCAGGGTATATGAGCATTACAACGGTAAGTATGAAGACGCAATAGTAAAAGTTATTCAATCTCATTTAAAGGAGCTGAAAAATATAAGTTTACTTTCAGACAAAGATAGAGAAATGATTTCATCAATGCTGGAAAAGAAAAAGCACGCTAAAAGTGTCACCTTTAAAGACAAAAAAAAGATTATTTTTGTCGCTCATGGTCCCAATCACATTAATGGACCTAATATTTGGTTGCAGAGAATTTTGCCCGAATTATCAAAAAAGGGGTTCGCACCTGAAGTTATTTTTCTTATGAATGACCGAAGACCTTGCATTGTTGTAGAAAATCTCACTAAAACTGGGATAAAATGCATCACACTGCAGAGGCAGCCATATACAGAACAGAATATTTTTCAAATTCTCAAAGTTTTAAAAGACAGTCCGCCTGATGTTTTCATTCCTAATCTTTGCGTTCCTGCTTACTACGCATCGAAGTGGGTGAAAGCTGCGGGAATTCCTACGATTGGAATTCTACATTCTGATGATACTTTTCATCATGAGCTGATTGAATATTTTGTTTCCGGGTTACCCGAATATAGACTTTCCGGCATAGTCGCTGTTTCTAAGTTTATAGAGTCCCTTGTACTTGAGAAGAAAGTCTCCGAAGTTGACGTTCTCCACTGTCCGTACGGAATTCCATTGCCACAGAAAACATGCCATGAGCCAGCGGATAATTTATCTCTTGTGTATACTGGCCGGTTGATCCAGCGTCAGAAGCGAATATTTGATGTAATAGATTCACTGGAAAGGGCAGTCCTTGAGGTGCCTGGAACGCGTGCAACTCTCTACGGTGAGGATAGAGAAGGGGGAAGAGTAATTGATCGAATCAGGAGCTTAAATTTAGGCGATAAGCTTACTTACGGAGGTTTACTACAAATTGAGGAGATTTTTGAAGCCTTGTTGAAACACCATGTTTTCGTTCTCCTTTCAGACTATGAAGGATTATCAATTTCGCTAATGGAAGCTATGGGCTGTGGGCTTGTTCCTGTTTGTACAAGGACTCGAAGTGGGGCGTCAGAAATAATAAGTGACAACGAAAACGGTCTTCTTGTGAATAACAGGGTGGATGACTTTTTAAATGCCATAAGAAGGCTCAAAACCGAAAAAGGTTTATGGTCCAGGCTTTCGAAAAGGGCACGTGAAACAATCGAGAAAAATTATACAATAGATATTTGCGCAGATAAATGGGCAGACTTTCTCAACCGACTCATCGAAAAAGCAAATACAAAGAGCGATATTTCACTCCCAGCAATAAATGAAATAGTGCTTCCGCCACTTAATAAGACCGAGGACGGAATAAGCAGGGAAGATTCGAGAATGCCAAGAAGTAACACAGGGCAAAATCAGTTCGCTGAAAAGTCTCAATCATATGTGTCTGCAACCACTACTAACATTGGCAACTGGGTTGCTGTGGAGATTCCAGAAGATGTTAAAAATGTTACCACCATGATTTCTATTCCTGAGCGTAAGTTACTTTACCTGTTAGCCAGGGACTATTGGTGCGGTAGTGGTGCTATAATTGATGCAGGGTGTTTTATTGGTGGCTCTACAATAGCTTTAGCAAATGGCATTCTTGTTAACAAAAAATATATGCCAGACAGGAAAGTTGTTCACTCTTATGATTTATTCATTGCTGACGAACACCAAGTTGAAAATTATTTAAGGAATTTTGGCGATATAAAGCCAGGGGATTCCATTCGCCATATTTTTGATAAAAACATTTCTAAAGTTTCTAATGTCGTAGAAGTGCATGAAGGAGATATTCGTAATTTTAAATGGAAAGGGGGGAAAATTGAAATATTATTCATAGATGTAGCAAAAACTTGGGAAATAAATGATCATTTGGTTAAGGAATTTTTCCCAAATCTTATTGTCGATCACTCTATAGTTATTCAACAGGATTTGGTGCATCCTACATGTCCATGGTTAGCAATCACTATGGAGCTTTTTTCGGATTACTTTGAGATTATTTCATACGTTCCAGATAACTCAATAGTTTTTAAGTTAAAAAAAGAAATTCCTTCATCACTTTTTAATGAATGTATTGTCTCTAAGTTAAAAACAGAGGACAAACTTTATTTAATGGATAGGGCTATACTGCGATATCAAAAAATTTTAAAAAAAGAAGACCTTGTTGAGTTAGAGTGTGCAAGAGCTATCCTCAGATTATGGCTTCTGGGAGAAGAAGCAGCTAAACAAGATATGAGACGAATAGAGAAAATTTATGCAAATTCACCACGCCTTAGAAGAGCCATTATGTGGGTTGAAAAATTTACTTTATCTTTAAAAAGAAATTTGGTGAAGCCAAATTGTCCCACAGACTTTATTAATCCTGCACTATCTGAAAATAACATGGATCTATATCTTGTCCGTTCCTCTATTTATAGTGCGCTTAAAGAGTTCATATCTCGATGCAAAGGGATATTGCTTGATATCGGATGTGGTGAGATGCCCTATAAACAGTTTGTATTAGAGAACAGTAATATCACACAATACATTGGAATGGACATTGAGAATCCAAAATATCAAAAAGATAAAAAACCTGATATATTCTGGGATGGACACAAAATCCCCCTTGATGATAATTCTGTTGATTGTGCAATGGCCACCGAAGTTTTTGAGCATCTGCCAAATATAGAGCACGTGCTGAAGGAAGCATATAGGGTTTTAAAGCCAGGCGGTAGACTTTTCTTTACAGTGCCGTTTTTGTGGCCTATCCACGATAACCCTCAAGACGAGTATAGATATACCCCTTTTTCGCTAAAAAGGCATCTATTAAACGCAGGCTTTACAGAGACAAACATTGAGGCAATGGGAGGATGGAATGCAAGCCTTGCCCAGATGATTGGGCTGTGGGTGAGAAGAAGTTCCATGAGTGATGTGGAAAGGCAAAGATTTACCGAACTTATTTATCCGTTTTATGTGGAGCTTTTAGAACGGGAAAAAAAATCAAAAAAGATAACATTAGAGGACATGGAAAAAGAAAGCGTTATGATTACAGGATTGACAGGAACATGTAGGAAACCGTCATACGACTATGCGACTCAAAAAGAGCCTGTCCTTGCGATTGTGTGTCCTCAAGTTGGGGCAATTTCGGAGACTTTTATAAAAAGGCACATTAAAAATATCTGTCCAGGCAGAACAGTTGTATTAACAGGCTCGGTTCTCGATGATTCATGGTTTAAAGGACCCATTAAAATAATACCGATTCAGCTTGGATATTATAGATTTGATTCGAAGTTGGAAAAAGAGGTTATTGATTTTTTAAAATCCCATAATGTTACCCATATCCTTTGTGAATTTGGTTGCATAGGTGGAGCTCTTGTGGAACTAAATGAAAGGGTTTCCCATCTACCTATCTTTGTCCATTTCCATGGTCAGGATGCCTCAGAGTTTCTAAGAAACCCGGACATAGTATCCTATTATAAGTGGATGGGCAGTGTTGTGAAAGGGGTTATAACCGTTTCAGAGCCAATGACGATGCGGCTACTTGATATCGGCTTACCTAAAGAGAAGATAAAAAAGATCCATTATGGTGTAAATATACCTGAAATTCCGGCTAATCCCGAAAGAGATCCCTGTTCCTTCATAGCTGTTACAAGACTTGTTGCTAAAAAAGGTATTATGCATCTACTTAATGCCTTTAAAAAAGTCCATGAGTTAAACCCGAGCGTTAACCTTCACATAATAGGCGATGGCCCCATGAGAGATGAGGTGGAAAGTTTTATAAGGAAGCATAATCTAAACAAGGCAGTAACTCTTCATAGCTCTAAACCTAACGAATTCGTCTTAGAAAAATTAAGACAGTCAAGCGTATACGTTCAGCATTCAATTACTGATGCTGAAACGGGAAATAGAGAAGGACTTCCAAACAGTATCCTTGAAGCACAGGCAGTGGGATTGCCAGTAGTTGCCACAAATCATGAAGGAATACCTGAGGCTGTTGAGCACGGGGTAACGGGTTTTCTTGTGGATGAAGGTGATGTAGATAAGATGGCAGAATATATGTTTATGCTTTCTAAAGATGGGGAACTGAGAAGGAAAATGGGACTTAAGGGAAGAGAAAAGATGATAAAAGACGGCTTCACAACGGACGAGATGATAAGAAAGATAAGAGATTTTATGGGTATAAATAAAAGTGACGAGAAGAGAAACTCTAATAAGAGGGTTGTAGCAAAAGACGACATCCCAAAAAGGGTTTTATTCGTCAATCACAGCATTTATCCCTACGAACTTTCAGGGACCCCTCTATCCACATATAATCATGCCATAGGTATGAAGAAAAAAGGATTGGAAGTGGGTGTTCTTATACCATCAGGAGAGGTCAAAGAAGGCGCCACAAAAGAATTAAATGAAGATTTTGTTATATATAAAGTGCCAGCCCTTAATAAGTTCAAAACTTTTCTTCTAACCCTTGATAAAACTTTTCTTAAACAATATCTGGACCTGGTAAGAAAAATTTTAATAGAATTTCAGCCTGATATTATTCACGTGAACGACTATGTTTTTATGCCTGTTGAAATGATAAAAACTTTTAAAGAGTTTGGCTCTATTGTTGTTCGAGGCATATGTAATGTTGAAGAGCTTTGCTATTTTGATTCTCCTGTTATAGAAGCTGGGAAACAAGGGATTTTGTGTAGCGGACCGGAAAGTGCTTTCAAGTGCGCTCAATGCCTTGAGGTAAACATATTAAATAGGAGCGGTGTTCAAATCTCAATCTCAGAAAAAGACAGGTTATTGTTATATGAGCAAAAATTTAAATATATAGAGGAAATCTATAAAACATCTATAGATGGCGTTGTATTTACAACAGAAGAGTTTAAAAATTATTTTTGCCGTTTTATTGAGATGCCTTCTGAAAAGACGAGGGTCATACCCAGAGGATTCGATTTTAATTTCAAAAGAGACATTGTAAATAAGTTTGACAATAACGATAATACAATTTGTTTTGGCTACTTTGGAAATTTAATATATCGAAAAGGGATTGATGTGCTTTTAAAGGCATTTGAAAGAATAGCCGATCTTGAAGGTTTCAGGCTTGAGATATATGGTGCTGCGATTCAAGAATATCTAAATTGGGTAAAAGATCTCCAAAAGACATACCCTTTAAAGATTAGATATGCTGGGCCCTATGATTACAATGACTTGATAGATATAGCGAAACATGTTCATGTAGCAATTGCTCCATCCTACTTCGAGACTTACAATAGAGTGGTAAGGGAATTGCTCTTTCTGGGAATTCCGGTTATTGTTACTGATTTTTTTGGCTCATCGATTATAAAAGACGGGATAAATGGGCTAAGAATACCAAATGGCGACCACAAGGCACTTGCCGAGGCACTAAAGAAATTAATTAACGATAAAGAACTATTAAAAAAGTTATCGAAAGGTGCAATAGAAACCAAAATTCCCAGTTTAGAAGAGGAGATAGAAGGGTTATACGAATTTTATCTGGACACCTTAAAGAACATAAAGAGTTTACAAAGCAATCCCTATCTAAAAGAAAAAATGGAATCTGTTGAACAATTAATAGAGAACCAAAAACTGGATCAGGCCAAAAATGAACTTGAGCTAATAATATCAGAATATCCTAACTATGCTCCCGCTTACAATGAACTGGCAGGGGTCTATTACAGAAAGGGTGACAAAGAAAAAACAGCCTACTATTTAGAGAAGGCGATAAGATTAAAACCGGACGACACACTAATTCTCAAAAACCTCGCAAATCTGTACATTGAATTTGAACGTATTGATGAGGCAAAAGAGCTGTATGAGAAAGTTATCTCTATTGATCCGAAGGATCGTGAATCTCAAGAGATTCTCGCACATCTCAGAGAACTGGTCCGTGGCTTTGATGAATTGAAGCCCTTGGTATCCATAGTAATCCCAGTTTTGAATAATCTACATTTCACAATTAGATGTGTTGATTCTATTGTAAAGAACGGATCTGACCTACCATACGAGATAATAGTTGTAGACAACGGTTCTACTGATGAAACGGAGAGCTATTTCAAGGGCTTGAAAATTTCTCATCTTCATTATTTCAGACTGGAAAATAATTTGGGATTTGTAGGCGGATGTAATTTTGGTGCTTCCCGTGCGAGAGGGGAATACATACTGTTCCTAAATAATGATACAGAGGCACAGCCTGGATGGCTTGATGCTCTGGTAGAGACTTTCAGAAGTTATCCCGATTGCGGTGCTTGTGGAGCTAAACTTGTATACCCTGACGGCAAACTTCAGGAGGCGGGAGGGATAATCTTTTCAGATGGTACGGGCTGGAACTATGGCCGAGGAATGGACCCCCAGGATCCAAGGTTTAATTTTGTTAGGGAGGTTGATTACTGTTCTGGCGCAGCTCTTATGGTAAGGCGGGATCTTTGGGAACAGATAGGAGGTTTTGACGAAAGGTACACCCCGGCATATTATGAGGATACTGACCTGTGTTTTGAAATAAGAAGAAGGGGATATAAGGTTTATTACCAACCAAAAAGTGTAATTATTCATTACGAAGGAAAGACAGCAGGGATTGATTTATCAGGTGGTTTTAAAAAGTATCAGGTGTCAAATCGTGAAAAGTTTATTCAAAAATGGAAAGAAGACCTCAAAAAACAGTTTAATTTTGATGTAAAGAACGTTTTAAATGCATCTGAAAGGGGTGTAAAAAAGAGAATTCTTGTTTTGGACCATTTTCTACCCATGTTTGATAAAGCATCAGGATCATTGAGGCTTTTTAACATCTTAAAGTCGATGAAGGCGATTAATTGCCATGTTTCGTTTATTGCGATGAATAACGAAGGTGAGGCAAAATACAGACCCATTTTGGAGGAGATAGGGGTTGAGACATACACTATTTTTAATTTTTCTTCTGGAAATGCCCTCAATGTTGAAGCTTTGTCGGCTTTTTTGAAAGAAAGAGATTTTGATTATGCT
>CAYRRM010000047.1:0-2600 GCA_964426675.1 uncultured Lentisphaera sp. | reverse complement strand
AATTCTGGAACCTTGCTAAGAACTGGATACCTTTTTTGAGGAAAACATCTCCAGATACAAAGATAATAGTGGATTCCGTGGATATTCATTTTATAAGGGAAGTAAGAGAGGCAGAATTAAAGGAAGATAAGGAGTTACTCAAAAAAGCATTAAGAAACAAGGAACAGGAGATATTTACATACAGGCAGGCAGATAGAGTCTGGGTTGTAACAGAAGATGACAGGCGGGCAATTGAGGGATATCTTGGAAAGATACCAATTGACATAGTTCCCAATATCCACGAAAGAGTGATCGTAGAGAAAAAATTTGAAAGCACAAGGGATATTCTTTTCGTTGGTAATTTCAACCATGCCCCTAATAGGGACGCTGTTTTTTTCCTGTGTAATGAGATTTTTCCATACATAAAAAGTGTGCTTAAAGATGTAAAGTTATATATAGTTGGGAATAATCCCCAGGAGGATGTAAAAGCCCTTGCCTCAGATGATGTGATTGTTACCGGCTACGTGGAAGACCTTACCCCTTATTTAAAAAACGCAAGGGTATCTGTTGCACCTTTGCGATACGGTGCGGGCATGAAGGGCAAAATTGGAGAGGCCCTGTCCTGGGGACTGCCGGTTGTAACAACATCGATTGGAGCAGAAGGTATAGGTTTAATAGATAAAGTGAATGTGCTTATTTCCGATGATGCAAAGGAATTCGCAGAAAAGGTAATTATTCTTTATAATGACAAGGATTTATGGAATAGTCTGTCAGCAAATGGAAAGCTCTATATTGAAAATAATTTTTCTCCCGATGCTGTGAAGAGAAAGCTTCAGGATATATTAAAAGAGGGAAAATATGGAAGGGTAGATGAGATTTGTAAAAATATAACCTTTTCTGATAGCGCATATAGCTCAGAAATATCAGTATTCGGCAACGAGATAACGAAAGGGTTTTCAAAGAAGGATTTTAAAGATACCCTCACAAGTATCATAATACCTGTAAAAGACAACTGGGAATATACAAAGATATGTCTTGACTCCATTTCAAGATACACAGACATACCTTACGAAATAATTATTGTAGATAATGGTTCAGAAGTGCCCTTATTTAAGGGCCTTAAAGGCTGGAAAGAAAGAAATCCAAAAATAACAATTAGGTATTTAAGAATAAATGAGAATAAAGGTTTTGCTGGTGGTTGTAACAAGGGTGCAGACATTGCTTCAGGTGATTATCTTGTATTTTTAAATAACGATACTATTGTTACCCCAAACTGGCTTCAAAAATTAATAAAACCCCTTGCAGAAGACACTTCAATAGGTATAACAGGGCCGTTATCGAACTATGTAAATGGAAGACAAAGGATAAAAGATTGCCCGGTTTCCTTTAACTCTTTAAATCAAGTAAATTTTGGTCAATTAGTTGCCTATGCCTTTGGCATATCGAATAAAAATAAAGATAAATATATGATTACCGAAGTAATTATGGGATTATGCCTTGCAATTAAAAAAGAAGTATTTGACCGCACAGGTGGATTCGATGAAAGGTTTTACCCGGGAAATTTCGAGGACAGCGATCTTTCCATGCGTATTCACAGGATGGGATTAAAACCATTAATCTGCATGGACACATTCATTTATCATTTCGGAAATAAGACTTTTCATAAAGAAAAAAATGGATATTCACCTGCATTTGAAAAGAATCTAAATTTGTTCAAGGAAAAATGGAATATCCATGATCATTTAGACGAAGAATCAATGTATCATAAAATCTTAAACGATAAATCTATCCTAACAGCGGATATTATCTGTGATACCTCTGACAAAATAAGACATCTTATTTGCAATTTTGAGAAAAAGACAATATTTGATATTATTGACTACTATACGAAAGCCAAAGTTCACAAGAAGCTGCCCATTATAATAGCGACTGGTGCTGAAGATGCCAAATTGGCTGAAGATATCTTACAAAAAGCCTATCCGAACGGAGAACTGGATAAATTCGGTGATATTACCCTTTTTGCAGGAGAAACAAAGGAGCTGATAAAATCTATGGAAGAAAATAGACGACTTTTTGTTTTTACATGGAGGGATAAAATAGAGGAAGATTTTTTAAAATCTGAAGTGTTTTTTGTCATATAAAAATGCCACTGGAGGATACTTATAATGTTTTTGCCTGAATTAATACCTACAAAAAGGGCGGTAATTGATGTAAACAGGGTGTGCAATGCAAGGTGTCAGATGTGTTATTACACCTATGAAGATAAAAGATGGACAAAACCCCTGGACGCAGTAAAGAAAGAACTGATGTTAGCCAAAAGAAGGGGCAATACATCTACTGATTTTACCGGTGGCGAACCCACCATACACCCTGAACTGCCTGAAATCATTAAATTTTCTGAATCCATAGGGCTTCATACCTGCATCATAACAAACGGTCTTGCAATCGAAAAAATAAAGCGAATAGTGGATGCAGGATGCAGGGAATGGCTCTTGTCCATACATGGATACAAAGATATGCAGGATAAATTGTTTGGTGTAAAGGGTGCGTGGGATAAGATGCAAAATACCATAGAGTTTCTTAAATCTCAAAGATGCTTCATAAGGGTAAACTGTACCCTT
>CAYRRM010000046.1:0-16050 GCA_964426675.1 uncultured Lentisphaera sp. | reverse complement strand
CCATATTAGATAATTGCACAATTTTTCCTTAATCTTTTTCTAAAGTAATAACCAATCCCACAATTTCAAATCAAAATTGAAAAAAAATTATATTTTAGGGAGTCCATAAAAAAGACTTCTTAATTTTTTGAGATTTATTTAGGCATTTTTCTTTTAACCTAAAAAAGTGATAGTTGTATTCAGTTGAAATTCAAATTTTCATAGTTGGACTTTATAGACTAAACAAGAGAAATTGTTTTAATTTTTCTTCTATTTTATTTTCGCTTCGAGTTCAGCGATCCTGCGTTTATAATCGTCACGAACTTTGGAGTAAGTGCCAGAGGATGTTGGATAATTCGATGGTTGACAGACGGTAGCACCACAATTCTTACACGACCATCCACTTCCATCCCAGTAATGAGGTCCTCCATATCCACATATAGGGCATTTCATCTTTATTTCCTGTCCCTCCATCTTTTTGAGTTCGTCGCGTATTTTGTCGAGTTTAGCATTGCCTTCTGCGCGAAGTGCCTCTATCTGTTTTCTGATTTTGTCATTGTTATTATTGCTTGTCTTCGGTTTTTCATCCTTCTCTCCGCTATCAGTTGTGCCATTACGACCTGATTTTTTCAATTCCCCTGCCCTTTTTGGCCCATCATCAGTCTGGACATATGTATTGTCGAAGATATTCTTGAAGTCTATCTGCCCGTCTGCTTTTTGTTCTTCTTTTGCTAATTTAACGAGAGTTATTCTGCATCTTGGAGCTGGATTTTTCGCCGGTTCGATTGGAATTCTCAACCTTGATTTTGCGGTATATCCTGGTGCGCCAGCGGATACAAAATAGTCTCCGGAAGCGAGAGTTGGAAACTCCATCGCACCAGTAGGAGTTGATGCTGAATACGAATAATTCCTGTCAGGGGATTCAAGGGCTATTGTGGCGCCACTCACAGCCTCACCGCTCTCGGAATCAACGACCATTACTGCGAGTTTCGCAAAAGCCTGAGTCTCATCTGAAGGCATTTTCATCAAGCTGAAAGAGCCGGAATATTCTTTCTTTTTAGTCGCATCAAAGGAATAAGATACTCGCCTGGATTCATAGCCTCTCGCCATCACATAAATATCGTAATTTCCGGAAGGTACTTCTTTGAAGACGACGGAACCGTTTCGGCACTCCTGACGCAGATTTTTGTATTTGGCACCGCTTATTGAGACTTCCGCATCGAGTGGAGAACCTGTCTCTTTGTCAACCACAGATATACTCACTTTCACGGAATCAGCAATTTGAGTTAATGATTTCATTTCTCGTTCAGCGTTGGATAGTGCCGTTTCGAGGTTTTTCATAGTAAGTTCGCGTTGTTTTCTGGCTTCCTCGCGTTCTTTGACGGCTTTTAAATGTTCGACATGTCTCTTATTTTCATCCTCTTCGTCGTAGTTGCTACCGAATTCTCCGCTTACATCTCGGTTTCTCTGTTCATCAATTGCCTCCTGGAGACGCCTTCTTCCGAACTCCAATTCTTTGAGGACTGCCCTTGCTTTTTTCTTTTCATCTTCTGTTGAGGAATTATCAGAAAGGATTTTTTTTGCATCATTCTCCATAGAATCAAATTTATTTCGCACTATGCCAAATGTTTTTTCCTCGGCTGTCGCAAGCATTTGCTCTTTGTTCTCGCGATTTTTCCGTTCGGTCTCAATCTTTGCGAGTTTCGCATTGAACGCGCCTGTTCCAGATTCAGCGATTTGATAGATATCCACTACTGGTTTGACCGTCAAACCGTATACCGTGTCTTTCGCAAACTGTTTTGCGAAATTATTTGCGCCTCTGAAGCCTATTGCAGTGCGCTGGAAGAAATTTGGATCTCCGGCCCCAGGATTTTCCAGATACCATTTTGCATATTCATCTATACTCGCCTCAGCTCCGGATTTTATCGCGCCTGGAGCTCCGGCAATAATAGCTCCAACGGCCGATGTCCTGGCATTTTGAGCGAGGGTTAGCAGGCTTGCACCGGCGGTAATAGTTTGCACACCCTTTTTCAGAGTGGGATTCGTGTCGAGCACAAGGTCAAGTGCCTCTCCGGTCACATCATAATTCTGGTATGCGCCATATAAATCAAGCAATTTGCCTGTATTATCGAATAGCGCTTTCCTGCCGGAAAACGGTTCAATATCCACTTTCCCGGAGCCAACAGTCTTACCTTTGCCCACAGATGACTCTGGAATCTCTGGTTTGAGCGACTCAGCAAGTTTCTTCCTTGTACTATCAGTGAGCTTTGCTTCAAGCTCTGTTGGTGACATCACTTTTCTCGTCTCAACATCTTGAACGCTGACCTGTCCGTATTTTGATTCGACGGTTCTGACGGATTTGCCTTCTTTGCAATCCGAGAGGAGTCTGATGCCTTTGTTTTCGATCACCCCATGTTCAGCACGAAGCTCAAGAGACCGTTTTTCCATTAACTTCGATGATGTTTTTTCGTAACTGGATTTTTTTTCCTGGAGTTCGCTTTGGGCTTTTTTGAATCCGGCCTCGTCGCCGGCTTTTTTCATTTCGCCCATTTTCTTTTTCAATTCCACTATCTCACTCCATTCCTGTCGACGTTTAGCATCAAGTTCAGCGTCACGTCTCGCCGAATCGGCGGAAGTCTTCTCATATGACTTTTTGACAACATCTTGCATCTGGTCATAAAATTTATTTTTCGCATTTTTGTCGGTCATACCAAGCTCCTCGAGGGAAACTCCGTTCTTGACCTGATAACATTTTCTATGCATTTCAGCTATATCAGGAGGCCATTTTGACGGGTCACTTCCGTATGCTCCTTCTATAGTTCTCATTACGGCTTTAGCGGTTGCCTGATTATCATGATAATTGAAATTTCCGCGCTTGTCCTTGTCAAAATGGTTGCCAATTTTCTTCATGTTATCAAGGGTATTCAGGTGAGGGTCTGCGATCTTTGGTCCTGGTTTTCTGACAGGGTTGCCATTTTTATCGTAGCCGACGGATGCGCCATCCTCTATCACGATTTTGCCATTCTCATCAAATTCGTAGGATATGTAACTCTCCTTGTCACCGGCTCTTGCCGCAACAACATCAAAACGCCTGACTGGCGCCCCATCTTTTCCTGGTTCCACTATTTTCACTTTTCCGTCGGGACCTTTTTCAACGCTGTATTTGTAGAATTTATTGGGATTATGAATAGTAGTTTCCTGATTTAGAATTTCGATTGAGCCTCCTCTTACGTCGAACTTATTCGAATCCGGATTTTTATTCACATAATCACATATTTTTTTCCAAGCTTCTGGTTTTGGTGTCATGTCAATATCCCCAAACCTTCCCTGTCCTTGTTCGGGTTTGGTTCCTGATTGTTCAAAATCGGTCTCCAGTATTCTTTGAGCTGTTTTATCGTCGCTTACTCCGTAAACTTCTTTAATGAAATCTCTGAGCGCCTGACTGCGACTACTTTCCATTGCTCTATTTTCGTTTACCCATTTTTCGCGGATTTTTGATATTTCAGATGGTGTGGCTCCACGCTTTACGGCATCATCAATTTGACTTTGCAATTCGATTTCTCTTGCTTTTTTCCACTCATCATTGCTTTGATACTTATCCGGAGTCTCCAAGGAATAACAAATGAGCGAGAATGACAATACAAACAAAAGGAGGATGGTGGCTCCGTTTGCGAAATTCGCAAAATTTATTTTATTATTCTTTATTTTCATTCTTCATACCTCCATGCCATTTGTCGAAATTCTTCAGCAAATTGGAAGCGTAAGTCTTCAATATTGGCGGACTATCTGATTTCAAAATGACTTTACGGAGCTCATTTTTGGCATCATCTGACCTACTTTTCCCCTGCATATTCAGTGTTATGGCGAGCGATATTCGCAAAACATCCGATCCAGGATCATTTTCAAGAAGATTGCGAAGAAACCTTTCCGCTTTTTCATACTGTTTATCGTAAATGTAATTATAGGTGATAATCGGCACAAGATAGTCGCGAAACGCATGGTAGTTCCTTGTGAGTACCTTTGTGAAAAGTTCATTGGCTTCATAATATCTTTCTTGAAGTGAAAGGCAATTTGCGAGAGAAAGCAAAGTTTGGATGTTATTAGGATCAAGTTCAAGCGATTTTCGCAGATATTCCTCGGCCAGAACCTGCACATCATAATCCGGGGCAATTTCGGAATATATTTTACCGGCAAGTAACCAATACGCTGGATTTTCATCATCAGTTCCTATTGCTACTTCAATTTCTTCAATGGCTTTCTTATAAATTTCTGGGTCATGAGTATTTTGATATTCTTGATAGAGTTTCACTGCATTATTGAATCTGGAAAATGCGAATTTCGCAAGCTCTGCTTTATCCGGTTCCCTATCTATGACGGAAATCCCATTGTGCTTTCCTGGAAGATTAGTGGAATGCTTACCGTTATCTTCAAATTTTTTCCGTCCTGATGAATCCTTTTCTTTGACAGAATAGTAAAGGGCGATAAGCGCCCCAATTAGAGAAAGAAGAAAAACTATGAGAAAAATCAGAGAACAACCTGCCGCAAATAGTTTAGGCAAAAGTGACATTTTTCTCCAGCGGAAAAAGAGGAATATGGCGAGAATAAAAATCGCAACCCCTGATATCAGGGAGATAAAAAACAAAAAACCAATTCCAAAAATCCGACCTGCGGAAGAGCCCTCAGATACCGAAGTTGTTTCGGCATCTTCATCGGCTGCTGAAAAAGAATCATTAAATTGGACTACCGCTTGTTTGTATGCCAAAATATGATTGTCGTTGAAATCATTTCCGACTGAATTTGCGAAATTTGCGAAAATCGCAAATAAAAAAGATGCCGAAAGCAGAAAAATCATTATTCTGTTTTTTGCGATGATGAGCCCTCCTTATAAATTAGAAATGACTCAAGAAAACGACTAATTATCGGAACAAGCAAATATCCGAATAAGTCATCACTAAACTAAGTATGCCCCTGAGAGAATAAAAGATGATTAAAGATTAATGTCTTCTACACCAAAATCATCATCTTTTAGATCGATAAAGAGCCATCCCGTAATGAAATCGGCTATTTCAACAGGATGAAGTTCAAATGAGAATTTTACGAGTCCAGCACCCGTATCAACGCCAATAGACCAAAAATCTCTTGTTCCTTCAAAATAGTCATAGATTCTTTCGCTGGGGGATGGGATTCCTGTTTCATAGTAATAATAATCTTTTAGAGAGCCTATTGAATCTTCTCTCTGACTATGCTCTGCTGAAAGCCATGCGAAACTCGCATCCCAACCTGACTCAAGTCCAGCACCATATTGTCTGTTTATCTGTTTTACCGCTGAAGCTTCAACGCCCACGCCCGCACCAAATGCGAGATATCTGGTAGAATACACTTTTACACGAGCTGTAGGACCAAAACCTACTGTCATAGAGAATACATCAAAGGCATCAACAATTCTGTGTGGTATGTATAAAACGATTCCTTCAAAAACAGAATCTGCTGCATAAGTTGTTGTCCCGGCAATCATTACAAATGCTGCTGCAATTATAGCACCGAGTTTTTTCATGACTTTTCTCTCCTCTTTTAACATTTTTATTTTTCAAATATTAATCTATGAAATAAGATAATCTACAATGATAAAGGTAAAAATCAAATAGAAGTTATAAATATTTTTTCAGGGCGTGAAGTAAAGGGAACCTAAGTATCTGAAAATTTTTCCTATAACTTTATAATTAAATGCAATAGGTGATATTTTATTTATTATTCTGTTTTTAATGTTTTCTCCGCCCATGTTTTATAGCGGCTGTCGGGAGGAGCATATGATAGTATTTGAGAGAGTATAACTTTTGCTTCCTTTGAGTTTGGGTCGAAATTTTTGTATTCAGCAAATAACTCATCGCATTTATTCAGCAATTCATTGTATATTTTATTTCTTTTTTCAGTCAATGCCGAAGTATCAAATTGAGGATTGAAAAACAGTATTATACTGCATATAGAACTGAGTCTATCACATTTTTCGAGATTTTCGATAGAGCCTGTCGTATTAATTGCATTAATTCTTTTTTCTACGTTAGAACTTACCTGAACTGCAATTTTAAACAGAGTTTTTCTCAAAGTATTATACTCTGATGGTTTTAATTTTGAAATTGACGATATTAGTTCTATTAAAATTGGGTCTTCTTCTTGATTTTTCTGCCACTTGAAGAAGATATTTGTTATATTTTCTGCTTCTCCTAAGTTTGTAGAGATCCTTTGCAAATCGTTTTTAAGAAGTTCATATGCTGCTCTATCAGATTTTGATATATCAGCGATTTCTGTTTGTATTTGTTCAACTTCTTGTTTCAATTTATTTATTAGAGCAAAATTATCTATAAAATTTGAATTTTTTAAGTCTTTTTCTAATTTTTGAATTCTCTTCCCAGTTTTTGCTATGTCAATATGTTTGCGAAAAAAAGCCAGGAAACTTTTCATTCCCGCTTTTTCACTTTTTTCTACCAGTGTTGTTAATATATTAGAAGCATTTTCCCAATCTTCATTCAACCATGCTTTATTAAGGCTGTTAAATGACGCAAAATAGTCTTTGAAAATTTGTATTTTCTCCATTATTTTACTGGATTTTATTGACTTAAGTTGAGGAATATTATTATATTTTGTTGCATTTATAACTTCAAATGAACTGTTTAATTCATCTGTAATACCATTGAAATAAGTTGAATATGCTTGTAATGAGAGGACAGGATTTTTACATGAGAGGAGAGTATCCATAAAGTCATCTTTTGAAATTTTAGATTCAAAATTGGAAACAATGCTTTGGAAGAATAAGGTGATAGAAATTGCATTATCTAATGAAATTAACTTTTTATATTCATCCTTTCCTGGTAACATAGAAGAAATATAAATAGCCCTGAATATATCTCCTTCATTTAGAGAGTTTGAAAGTTCTTTTGCTAATTGAATATCATCATTTTCCTTATTTGGGATTAAGGTAGATATTTTATGATGATGATAAAATAAATACAATGACAAAGATAAGGCTATAATAAAAAGAGTTGATATGGCGGTATTGAGAATACTATTAATTGAGACAGATAAATGCTCATTAGGATGGTAATCTTTGCCAAAACAAAATCTATATTCTCTAAATTTATATTGTTCAGAAAAGTCTACTACTGTCTTATCCATAATGCTTCCTGAACTACTACTAATTTCATTTGAAATAGGAGTTAATAGAATGCCTTCTGTAGTAACATTTATAGTCATTATGATTTTTCCTGATGTATCAAATGGTACGGTCAAGTTTGCTCCTGAATTAGCATCACCAATACTATACGTTTGATTGTAGAGTTTATATTCAGCTATGATCTTTGATGACTTTTTTATGATGAGGAAGGAAATCGGATTTCCTTTGTATTCAAATGACTCAATAATCATAAAACAATCACCAAAGAATATTTTTTCACCTGGTGTGATTTCTTTTTCCAATGCAATCTTACCATTAGAAAATTTAGGAGGATTTTTTCCCGATGGGCTTAATACAGTTAATGAATTATTTTGGGACAAGATGATCAAATGCGTTGATTCCACGCTATTAATATCCCCATTTTCTAAAAATTTTCTGAGAGAAATATTACAATAGTCTGATGAACCAATAGTTATGGAATTATTCTGTGTAAAGTCTATATCAGACTTTATCAGTAATGTACCTGATTTTGAGAATACTTTAATTGTATATTTCATTTATTCGCTTTCACTTTCTGATTTTGTTAAAGTCATTTTTGTTTTTAATGCCCATTCTTTATATGATAATTCGTTCTCAAATATTACTGTATCGAGCATATTTTCGATTATTTTTTCAGCCATATTTGTATCACCTATTTTAATATATTGGGTAACAAGGCCTTTCATTTTTTCGAGATTATCTATTCTTGCATTAGCGGCTTTTTGAGCATCTTCGAGAAGTATGGAGGCTTTATCATAAATTAAGCCGCCTGAGTTTGATAAAGCGAGAGTTGAGAGAGCATTTTGATAGGCATTTACAGAACTAACAATATCATTGGGACTATCTTTTACAGTTTGCCATAGTTGTTTTGCTTGCTCATAAAAATTATCTGTTTTTGTTATAATTTCATAATTATCTACAAAATTTGCGCTATCTATTATGGGTCTTGTATATAATCTCAATTGTGGTTTCTTTATAGATATAAAATTTTTGCAATTTTTGCAAACCAATGCTGTATGACTAAATTCTGCTCCAGTCCAGATTCCTATATAAGTAATCTTATAATCCATATAGTAAGATATAAGGGCAATACCCCCTTTATTATCTTCTGTTTTAAATGTAAAAAGTAGGGCAGGGATTCCTGAAATTTTATCTTCATTAACTTCTGTGACGGTTATCCTTATTTTCATACCATATCTGAGTAATGTATTCTGTATGTAAGAAGATGCTCGAGACAAATTCCTATCAAGCGGCATAAAATAGAATATATGATTTTTAAATATATCAAATATGATAATAGAACCATCAGGATGAAGAAATCTAAATGAATTCACAACCTGTTCATAAGTCCAATCTGATGGACATATAATTTCTACAATATCAGAAGATAATTTTTTAGCGGATTCTATATGAAATTTTTTGATTTGCCTATGCATTCTAATTATACTATATGATAACATCATAATGATAAGGAGAAATAAGGCGATAATAAAAAGTTTTATATATGAGATTTTTTTTGTTGTTTTCGTATTTTCCATAATTTTTACAAACCCGATAACGCCTGCATTATTGGTTTTATTAATGGTGCAAGTAATACAATAAATATACCTGGCAAAATAAGAAATAACAATGGGAAAGTGATCTTTACCACTGTTTTTTGAGCTTCTGTTTCAGCTGAAAGAAGACGTTTTTTTCTTAATTCAGTAACTATATCTGACAATATTCCTGATATACTAGTTCCCATTTCAATAGATTGAGACAAGGAAATAAAAATAGAACATACTTCTGGCATATCAATACGATACGAGATATTTGCAAGCGCTTCTGTTGCCGGAATACCAAGTTTTATTTCTCTTAAAAATATACTAAACTCTTCTTTTACTGGCCCAGGAATATATATTTGAACCAAATATTTTATGGAATTCTGAAAATCAAGGCCGGCATCAGCTGCAATTTTTAAAATATCTAATCCGCCTGGTAACTGTCTGAGAAAAAGTTCACGCCTTTTTTTCGCTTTATCATTTAATGCAGTAGTAGGGTAAAAATAGAGGAGAACAGAGAACGCAATGATAGAAGATACAGATAATTTTACATCAAATGGCAAGAGTAATGATAGAGGTAAAAAGAAAATAATGAATAATACAGGCAAAATTATTTTAATTGCATAAATTTCTAATGCGCTTAAATTAAAAAAAACACCAGAAGAAAGTATTAATCTCTTATAAACTCGAAGCTCATTTGCTAAAGAAGGATTATCCTGATATTTTTCAAGTATCGAAACAATAGGATTAATTAATTCCTTAATTAAAATAATAAAGGGATCTGTGGGAACTGACTCAAATCCTTGCAGATTTGCAGAAGAAACCGAAAAGTAGATTTTAACAAGATAATATGAAAATATAGCTACTGACAATGATAATAGTATTGTTGCAATATTTTCGTTCATGTAAATTTCCTACACTTTTATACTGACTATTTTATTTATCCATATGTATGCTAATAACTGCATTATAAATACTGTAACTACACTAATGACACCGGTTTTTGACGAAAGAAATACAAGCATTTCATCACGTCGTATTAAAGTCATAACAATTATAATTACAAAAGGTAGTGCTGTCATAACGATGGCTTGCATTTTTCCTTCAGCAGTTAGTGCTGATACTTCTTTTTGAAAGAGATATCTTTCGCGAATTAATTTCGCAAGATTATAAAAACTTGTCGACAAATTTCCTCCATATCTCAACGATAGTTCAGCTGCTATCGCAGTAAGGCGAACATCCATCAGAGATGTTCTATCTGCAAAATTATTTAGAGCTTCTGTAAGGCTTTTTCCTATTTTACACTCATATAGTACAATTCTAAATTCATCTGCTGTAGTTTTTGGCATACGGTCAATATTTCTTTCTATAGCCTGGATTAAAGTTAAACCAGCTCTCAAAGAGTTTGAAAGTAGTTCCAAAGTAGGAGGTAATTCTTCATTTAATTTTTGAAGTCTCTTTTCAATAATACGAGTCACGATAAAATGGGGAAAGAAAAAAGCAAAAATTGCCATTACAAAACCAAGCATAATACCAGCGATAAGATTTTCTTTTGCCAGGAAGATTCCAGAAATAAACAAAAGAGCAGAGAGAATGACAGAAACCATTACTATCTTTTCAACTGGTATTGCAAGATAATTTTTTTGCTCTATTTCTGATACAGAAGATAAAAGTTTTTTTTGTACAATACCCGATTCAAATACTTTCTTTAATATGAAGTAACTTATTAGTATTACACTAAAAAGTAAAATACCTATTGCAATATTTATAATCATTTTTGTTCTGACATCTCTAATTTTTCTTTTGTAAAATTTATTCCTTTTTTTACAAATTCATCAATAAATGTTGGTATAGAAACAAGATAATGCTTACCAATAACTTTTCCTGTTGTTTTGTCAATACCTTCCTGTTTAAATGCAAAAATTTCATTTAATAAGGGCTCTCCATTTTTATCAACACCAGTAATCTCTGATACGCTGGAGACTTTTCTTGAGCCATCTTGATATCTGGCTGTTTGCACAATAAGGTTAACTGCGGAGCAAATTTGATTTCTTATGGCTTTAAGGGGTAAATCCATACCTGCCATGAGGACAAGTGTTTCAAGTCTTGAGACTGTATCCTTTGGTGAATTAGCGTGAATTGTAGTAAGTGAACCATCGTGCCCTGTATTCATAGCTTGCAACATATCAAGGGCTTCTCCACCACGACATTCTCCTATTACTATTCTATCTGGTCTCATTCTAAGGGAATTTTTCACAAGATTTCTTATAGATATTTCACCTTTCCCTTCTGCATTCGGCGGTCTTGCCTCCATTCTCACTACATGTTTTTGCTGAAGTTTTAATTCAAGAGAATCCTCAATAGTTATTATTCTTTCATCTGATGGCAAATAGTTAGAAAGCGCATTCAAGAGACTTGTCTTGCCGCTTCCCGTTCCACCACTTACAACAATATTTTTTCTTGCCTTAATACATGCTTCAAGAAATTCTCCCATGATAGGTGTCATAGAACCAAATTCTATCAATTTTTCAACATTAAACACTGTTTTGCCAAACTTTCTTATGGTAAGACAGACCCCATCTGGAGTAACAGGTGGTATTACTGCATTTACACGCGAACCGTCTGGTAAACGTGCATCAACGAGAGGACTTGATTCATCTATTCTCCTACCTATTGGAGATACTATCCTCTCAACAACTGTTCTGAGATGCTCAGGAGATCTGAATTTTCTATCCGAAAGGCTAATCTTGCCATGCTGTTCTACATAGATGGTCTTATAATTAATAACCATAATTTCTGTAATACTGTCGTCTGATATCAAAGGTTCCAGAGGTCCTAAGTGTAATATATCTTGAATTATTTCTTTTTTAACTTCAGAAAAATTTTCCTTTTGAAAGCCGGAGGGTAAATCTGTAAGTTTGGCAAGAAAATTATCAATAAGTTTGTCTATTTTTTCAGTAAGCTCATCATCACTCGTACTGCTCGCTAAAGCTGACTCAGATTTCATATACGCCATAATCTGATCATAAACCTGGCTTTTTAATTTATCTTCAGGTGATGATTTAATCTGCCCCTGTAAAATAAATTTTAGCTTATCTTCAGCAAATGATATTGTAAGTTCATCTATAATTGGCAGTATATCAAAAGGTTTTGATAAGACCGTTGGTGTAGGTTCTGATCCACAATTTTGTATCCACCAATGGGAATTACATGGAAAAATATTTAACGATATTTTTGCTTTATCCGTTTCTATACGAATATCTTTATCTTCCTCTGTTCCAATAGAAAATGATCTCGTATAATCAGAATCTATCAGAGATAAATTTTCATCATTAAAGATTACTTGAATTTTTTGTTCCATTTTCTCATTCGACTCCCACTCTTTTCTCTATTTCATCCTCAGCTGAATTAAGAGGATTTACGCTATCAATAATCTCAGAGTGATCGCTTTTCTTTATCTTCTTAAACTTTTCATTAGAGTCTCTGCCTTCTTCCGCTATGACATCAGGTTCAAATGCTGAAATTCGAAGCAACAAAAGAACATTAGAATCATCATTATTTTCCTGAGTATTTTCAAACATATATCCCAATACAGGAATTTCTGATAAGAAAGGCACTCCTTGTTTTGCCAATTTATCGTTAATCACGTTCATCTTATTTAAGACAATAATTTCGCCAGGAGATATCACATATTTTGCATTCGTAGTATATTTGTTTATAGTGAGCGGGTTAGAGTTTTGGAGCCCACTTACCTGAACAGAAACATCTGCTGATATAGAATTTGGAGAAAGTATCGTAGGAACTATCTCAACAATGAAACCATAATCTACCGTTTGCACATCTGCTACCTGAACGCCAGAGGTTTGAAGATAGATAGCTCCTCCTCTTTGCAGTTTTACTTTTTCCCCACTCATAGTGGACATTCTTGCTTCATAAAGGACTTTCAGGGAGCTTTTTATCTTTTGCAACTTAACAGAGCCGGAATTAGTTACCTCACCATCAAGTTCCCACGATCCAGTTTCTTGTCTGGACCTTGTATGATTTTCAAATTGCCATACATCAACTTCTTTAGGATTCCAGTTTAAATTATACTTTATATCATCCATTAAAAGTCCCATATTATTATCTTTTCCTCTCGCTACATTAACAAATTTAACCTCAACTATTAGGGGAGGACCTCCAGTTTTGAGTCCTGAAGTATTTACTGAACAGGAAAAGCTGTCCGCTAAGGATTTTACTACCGAAATAAGGTCCTTTTCTTTATCTTTATCAAGTAACATTCCTCTAAGATACACTACTTTGTCATCAATTTTTGCAAAAACATCGTTCAAACCTGAATTTTTAAGATAGGAATTTATTTTTTCCAGAAGATTCTGTTTTGAAAAAGTAACATTATTGATAATTCTTTTCTTGTCGAGTTCTTGAGCTGTTTTTACCCTGCTCATACTATCCTGATCATTAACTTCCCCACTTAATATAAGGTGTTCTCCAGTAACAGTCATTCTTATATTTGGATTATTTTCAAATAAAGCCTCAAGAGTATCCCAGTATTTTGGGACAACACAAACATTTATTGTTGTAATTGTTCTATCCATATTTTGGCAACTTATTACAGCGTTGCCCATCTTTAATCCTATTATTATAAGTTCGTCAGGGCTTTCGGTTTTAGCAACTGAAATTATCTCCGGATCATGAACTAAAAAAGTTGAAACTGAAGGCAAAAATAAGATCGTTCTTGCACCTTCCTTTAGCTGGACCTTTCTATTCTGCTGAAAGTCTTCTGTTTTTGCGATGAAACAGTAAATCAAAAGGACTGTGAAAGTTAAAATTTTTTTCATTTTATTATTACCCATTAATTAATTTATTTATAAATTATTCATCAACATTTTATGGATTATTTTGTTTTTGAGAACTCATCTCTGAAATATTTTCCTCGGAAGCACGAATTTTATCAAGTTTGGGAGCTATGTTCGTCCTTATGTTGCTACAATCCACTACTGGAAGTTTATCAAATTCAAATCTTTGCGTTGAAGCAGGATTGCGCAATATAAGACTCAAAGTTGCATTTTGCCTGGCATGAGTCAACATAAGAGCTTCTTCCAGGGAAACCTCAAGCGTTACGGAACTAAAACTTTTCCCTTGCTGCTGGGAACGCCCGCTGAAAGTATTATAATCCTGTCCTATTGCTAATACAAGAACATTTTGCATTATAACGAAACTTTTCCCTTCAGATTCGTTTACCTTGATCGGGGACTGATTTAAGTCCATAAGATCTCTCATTGCTCCTGCTTGATTTGGGATTGATACCGTGTTACTTCCGCCACACGAACTTTCTTTGGTTGCTACTATATCAACCTTATCACCCGCTATTATATTATATCCAACTGCACTTAATTGATCCACAGGAATTGTAACAGCTCTTTTATTTTTGGAAACTATATCAGAGAGAGCTTGTGATTCAACTTCTTTCAAATCAGTCCACAATAGTGGGCTTCCAATGCTTATGTTTCTTATTGCCTTTCTTCCGGCAATCATTACTTTGAGCCTATCTATTTCTTCATAGGTTCTCTCCGGAGTTCCAGAGTAAGGAACAATTATGTTAACGTCAGAAGTAGCATTCTCTGGTACTTCCTTTACACCTAGTTGATCCATTGAAATTATTTGCGATGAAACAATAGGCTTAGCTGCTATAATGACTTTTACCTTTTTTACTTCAGGAACAGTTGTTTTTGATGTTATATATCGATTTATGATGACAACGGAAACAATTCCTAAAACAACAGCAACTACGAGAGGTAAGATGGTTTTAGTTTTATCTTGCATTTTTATATTACTCCTTTTATTTTTTATTAGTTAATTACTCTTGAATTCACCAAAGCATATCTTGAACCAGAAAATTTATATGTCAAATGTAAATCTTCGCTAAATTTATTTTCGGAGACCATGAAATGACATAAAATATCATCTTTATACGCTGACAGGAAAAATTCTTTTCCTTTAAATTCTTCTTTTAACGCTGGATCCCAATTTTCCAGCTTCCAACCATTTTCTATCATTCGTTGTTTTACTTCTCTTATCAAATATTCTTTTTCAATTTTTTTTGCCCTACATGAATATATACCAAAACCTGTTTCTAAGTTATTTTTTATGTATAATTCCGGTATAGAAGGCATAATACTCAAAAAGCCAGGAGGTATGTCCATCGTGTCTATTCTGGAATGATAGTTGATTGCTTTTTCAATTTTCTTTAATGGAATTTCAACAGAAGTTATACGTGTTTTTCCAGAAATTCCTCTAAGTAGATAGCCTCTCATTATTTGTCCTCTCTCTGCAACAAAGAAGATTAATTCAAGATTAGAATTAATATTTTTATTTTTCAGATTCTTGTTCAATTTATTCAATTCAATCTTTTTTGCTCCATTTGCGAAATTCGCATTTTCTATGTTTCTTTTAACATATGAGATTGGATTTTCATTTAATTCCCTTTTTACATCAATGAGCAATCCCCTATAATTGATTTGCCCAATCTCATCATTGTTTTTAACTAATTCTTCTATAGGTATCTGGTTAGCAAATATTTGAGTTTTTTTCTTATTATTTATTCCTATTTTATAATGAGTTATACCAAGAAAAGTAACTCCTGCAGATAAAATAAATATTATTACAATTCTGGTAATTTGATTTTTTATTTCATATTTATCTTTCATAATTTATGCAACCAATCTATTAACTTTCCGATAAATGATTCGCCTGTATACTTACAAGAGTCAAAGGACGGAATGTAACAATCATGTTCAGTTTTTATTATCACATTTGGGGCGTTCAAATTTGCCAAATCATTGTAGGCTTGTGGGGGAAGAATCGTCTGAGCATTAACAGTTACAGAACCATGATATAATTTATCATTTGAAAACACATTGAATAAATAAGGCTTAAGATTTCCTCCCGTAACAATATTGCCAAGAAATTTTAAAATACCTGTAAAATATTTCCAGATATCATTTTTCAACCAATCTTGAATGTCCACGATTTCAGATAGAAGCGTTTTTTTATCTTCATAATTATTTATAGAGATCTTAACATTAGCAGAAAGGTTATCATCAAAGAAAAGAGAAGAAAGGAAAGAAGCATCATAATTAAAAGAACCTGAATTTCTTGCTCTTATCTCAGCTAAAACTCTCTGGACACCATACGTTCTCTGTTTTATAACAATTATACGCGGTAAATCGATACAAAAGCAAAATAAGATCATGAATAAAGGCATTACAAGCGCAGTTTCAAGAAAAACGGCAGCTTTAGTATCAGTTAAAATTTTGTTTTTTA
>CAYRRM010000045.1:0-17364 GCA_964426675.1 uncultured Lentisphaera sp. | reverse complement strand
TTTGTATAAAAAAATTACTTTTATTTTGAATAATCTCATTCATGGATTATAATTCTCCTTCTTATGATAAACTTTATTCTTCAAAAAATATTTGGCAGCAAAGCCGAAAGAGATGCTCGTAAATTCAGACCCATTGTTCAGAAAATTAATGAAATAGAGAAAAGCTATCAAAGTCTAACTGATGAACAATTAAAGGCAAAAACTATTGAATTTAAAGAGCGCCTCAAAAAAGGAGAAACTACTGATGATCTTCTCCCGGAAGCTTTTGCTGTAGTGAAAAACGCCTGCAGACGCCTCATTGGCACAAAAATTACAGTTTGCGGGCATGAACTCACATGGGATATGGTTCCATATGATGTTCAATTAATGGGGGGAATAGCCTTACACCAAAATTCAATTGCAGAAATGGCAACTGGTGAAGGAAAAACCCTCGTAGCTACAATGCCTTTATATCTTAATGCGCTTACAGGTAGAAATTGTCAACTTGTTACTGTCAACGATTATTTGGCGCGCCGCGACGCAGAGTGGATGGGAACTGTTTATACCTTTTTAGGTCTAACTGTGGGTTGCCTGCAAAATCAGATGAACTCATCAGAACGAAGAGCTCAATATGCCTGTGATATTACATATGGAACAAATAGTGAATTTGGCTTCGACTACTTGCGCGATATGGGAATGGCAAACTCAAAGGACCAACTTGTCCAGAGGGACCACTTTTATGCCATCATAGACGAAGTCGATAGCATATTGATCGATGAAGCAAGAACTCCATTGATTATTTCAGGACCCGTTGCAATTTCAACTCATCAATTTGATAAATTAAAAGAACCCGTAGCAGAACTCTATAGAAAACAAAATTTACTATGCTCACGACTTGTAAATGAAGCAAAGCTTGTCCTTACAAAAGAAAATTCCAGCGAAGAGGAGCAGGAACAAGCACTGATAAAATTGCTTCAGGTGAAATTTGGAATGCCCACACATAAACAATTATTACACCTCCTCGAAGATGGCGAAATATTAAAAAAACTCGAAAAAACTGAAAATTTTGTTCGAAGTGAACAAAATAAAGAATTACTTCACGAAATCCAGTCAGAATTATTTTTTACTATTGATGAAAAAAGCCATGAGGCAGATCTCACAGAAAAGGGAAGAAATGCAATAAGTCCTAATGACCCGGAAATGTTTGTCCTGCCAGATTTATTGATGACATTACATGAAATTGATTCAAGTGACCTACCTGCAGATGAAAAAATAAAAAAGAAACAAAATTTTCAAGAAGAGTTCTCAAAAAAAAGTGAAATGCTACATAATTTATCTCAACTACTTAAGGCATATTGTTTATATGAAAAAGACGTCCATTACGTAGTACAGGATAATAAAGTCCTCATAGTTGATGAACATACTGGTAGGCTTATGCCGGGAAGACGCTTTAGCGAGGGACTCCATCAGGCTCTCGAAGCAAAAGAAAATGTCAAAATTGAACGGGAAACTCAAACACTGGCAACAATAACCATCCAGAATTACTTTAGAATGTATGAAAAATTAGCAGGAATGACAGGTACGGCTGAAACTGAAGCCAATGAATTTCATGAAATTTATAAACTTGATGTAAAAGTGATTCCAACGAATAAGCCCTGTATCAGGAAAGATTATAATGATAGAGTTTACAAGACAAAACGCGAAAAATACAAAGCTATAATTCAGGAAGTAAAGGAATGTTATCAACGAGGACAGCCCGTCCTACTTGGAACTATATCCGTAGAAGTTTCTGAAATCCTCAGTAGAATGCTCAAAATGGAGAGGATTCCTCATAATGTGCTCAATGCAAAGAACCATCAGTTTGAAGCAGATATAGTTGCAAGAGCAGGACAAAAAGGGGCAGTTACTGTTGCTACAAATATGGCTGGCCGCGGAACAGATATAAAACTTGGACCTGGAGTTGCAGAATTAGGCGGATTACATGTGATTGGAAGCGAAAGACACGATTCGAGAAGAATTGACAGGCAATTACGAGGAAGATGTGCAAGGCAGGGAGACCCTGGTTCTTCGAGATTTTACGTATCACTTGAAGATAATCTTATGAGGCTTTTTGGCTCAGATAGAATATCTACACTTATGAGTAAAATGGGACTCGAAGAAGATGAAGAACTGGAACATCCACTGTTAAACCGTTCTATAGAAACAGCCCAAAAACGAGTTGAACAACATCATTTTGCAATAAGAAAACGCACCCTTGAATATGATGATGTGATGAATAAACAAAGGGAAGTTATATATGGTCTTAGAAAGGAAATCCTACTATCCGACAATCCTCGTGAAATACTTTTTGACATATTAAATACCGAGATTGAAGCTCAAATTCAGAATACAGTTGAAATGAGTGGAAAAAAAGTTGTATCTGTTAGAAAAACTGAACTTCTTACCTGGTTAAACACAGTATTTCCAATAGGTTTTTCAGAAAAAGATATTCCACAACCAACTGATGAAGATAATTTTACAGTAGAATATTATGTTGAAAAAATTACTCAAAAGATTAATAATGCATATAAAGAAAAAGAAAGTCTCGAGACTCCGGAATCACTCAAATGGCTTGAAAGAAACATAATGCTGGATGCCATCGATAGGCTTTGGCAGGATCATCTCTACGCTATGGATCATCTCCGATCAAGTGTCGGACTCAGAGCCTACGCACAGAAAAATCCTCTCGTAGAGTATCGGCATGAAGCTTTTAAACTATTCAGTGATATGATGACCGAAATAAATAAAGAAATCCTGTCTAATATGTTCCGTTCTGCGACAAATCTCTCAATTTTTGAACAAATACTTTCATCTCTGCCTCAAAACCTGATACATACATCAATAGACCAATTAGGAAGCGAAACTCCTGAAAAAAAATTGCAAGAAAATCAAGAAGAAGAAAAATCTGCAAATATCACTATTAGAAGAGAACTACCAAAGGTAGGCAGAAATGACCCTTGTCCTTGTGGGAGTGGAAAAAAATTCAAAAAATGCTGTGGTAAATGAAGGCGTATCCTGAATTTTTCAGTAGAGACACTTCGTTAGATTTGAATTAGAGCAATTACTACAGTTTTGTCTCGGTGAGGAGTCTCTACGGCAAATCCGATTAACTGCTTAATTTAGGTTCAACAATATTCTTATTTATTTTTCTTGCATAGCGTTATAGCAAGGTTCTCAAGTTCAATTCGAGGATTTGGAGTACCCGATACGAGGGATTTATTCGTTTCGAGTATTTGTTTAAATGCATTTGCTATTTCACACTCAGAAAAATTACGCGATTGTTCTAAGAGTTTAAAAGCACGATATGAATTCATTGAAAATATATTTAACCACGAAAATTTTTCTTTAAGAGTTCCATTTATATTCTTGAGTTTATAATCAAATTCCGGAAATCTTAGGCAATTCTCAAGTTTCAGGACTTTTTCTGCTATTTTTATGTGAGAAATATCAGTAAATAAACTAATTATAGAGTATAACATTCGATTTTCTGGATTTTTAGGTGTTAAAAGTATATCCAGTGATTTTATTGCTGCTTTTACATCTCTTTTCCCTATCGCTTCTGTAAAAGCCCATGATGCCAATTCTGGCGTCATACTACATATTTGTAAACAATCGACTAAATTTGCCTCTTCTCTTGGGGATATATAAGCTGCGATTTTTTCCAGTTCACTATTTACTCTTGAATAGTTTGCTCCACATGCTTCGCAAATAAAATCTTCAGCTTCTTTCGTTATTTTTATTCCGAGTTCGGAACTTTTTTCACGAATATATTGCGAAATTATCCCGTCAATATTTTTCGTGTCAACTCCAATTTTTTCAAACTCAAAGAGTTCTGCTTTTTTTGAACAAGTTTTATAGAGGACTGAACGTTTATCAACATTGAAGATGGTCAGGACAAGTTGAATATTTTCGGGTAGTTCTGCTTTTAAAACATTTAAAAAGTCCTCAAATATGCCTTCTTTTTCATCTTCTTTTTTAGATTTGCTTTTCTGGGCTTTTCCTGTTATGAACTCAAACTGAAAATTTTTAGCCCATACCACTTTCTTTTCCGATAAAAATGGAGGAGTAAATATAGCTTCAATAATTTGAGCAAGCAATCTGGATGGAGACATTTTTTCCTCCGTATCACCGTGTATTATTTCAAGTGCTGGATTTTGCTCAAAATCTTTACCACAAAGAGATTCTATGATAGAATGACTTTTCGTTTTGACTGCGAATTCATCACTGCCACAAATAAGAAATATTTTTTTAGACATTTTTCAGGGAGATTTTTTGGTGCGCGGGAGAGGACTCGAACCCCCATGGATTTCTCCACCAGATCCTAAGTCTGGCGCGTCTGCCAGTTCCGCCACCCGCGCATATTTTTCTAAAAATTTTTTCTGTAAAATACAACTAAAAACAATTATTTCAATCTACCATATAAGGCTGCCATAGTGCAATCTTCTATGACTGCTATAGCAAAGGAACCTATAGCAAAATTTTCTTTTTTTTCAACTATTACTGTTTTATTTGACGACGTTTTTCCGATAAATCTTTTATTCTGTCTTGGACTTTCTGATTCGATTAAAATTTCCTGTTCTGTTCCTATCAAATTTTTATTTTTTTTGATTACTCTTTTTTTAAGGTCATCGAGAAGAATTTTATTTCTTTCTTCTTTTATTTTTTGTGGAACCTGTTCTATCATTTCAGCAGCTGGAGTATCTTTTCTTTTTGAGTATTTAAAGATAAATTCCTGATCAAAATCTACTGAATTTAACACATTGCGGGTAAGATAAAAATCGTCTTCTTCTTCTCCTGGAAAACCAACAATAACATCGGTAGAAAAACACAATTCCGGCCGTCCCTCTTTCAATTTATTAATAATTCGCATATAATCTTCAAGAGTATATCCTCTTTTCATTTTTTTCAATATTTTGTTTGAACCTGATTGTATTGGAATGTGTATTGAAGAGCAGATTTTTGGGGTTTCACAAACTACCTTAATGAGGTCATCATTGAAGTTAGCTGGATGAGGAGATGTAAATCTAATCCTTTTTAGCTCATTAATTTCTGCGATTTTCGCAAGTAATTCAGCAAAAAGAGGTCTTTTGCTTTTATCTCCATTTTGTCCATAGGCTGCAATATTTTGCCCAAGCAAAAATATTTCCTTTACTCCATTTTCAACAAGGAGTCTTGCTTCGCCAATTATTTCCTCTATTGGCCTACTTATTTCTGTCCCCCTCACCTGAGGTACGATACAATAGCTACAGTGCATTGAACAACCACGCATAACAGGTATGAATGCAGATATTTTATTTTTATAAAGGTGTGTATTCGCATCATCATAAGGTATAGAGTTTAAATTAGTTTCAGAGAACCTACCATACCCTAAAGAAACATTTTCTATTAATTCAGGCAATCTTGATATTGCTGCGGTCCCAACTACAATATCGAGATGAGGGAACTTGTCCAACAATTTATTTCCTTCTGATTGAGCCATACAACCGATTATACAAAGTATTCTATCATGTCCTGCCTCTTTCCAATCACGAAGTTTCCAGAGATATCCTTCAGCTTTCTTTTCTGCAGAATCCCTTACACTACAGGTATTTATCATTATAATATTTGCATCTTCAATATCATTCGTTTGTTGGTATCCAGCATTCAATAGGATAGATGAAACAGCTTCAGAATCTCTGATATTCATCTGACATCCATAAGTTTTTAAAAAAAATTTCATAATTGGGAGTTTTTAACTAAAGCGCCGTCCAATGATGTGGACGGCGCTGTTGTTCTTGCAAAAAAAATTAACTAAAATCTATTTTTATCTGACAAGTATATTTATAATAAATCCTTTTACTATCGGTGAAAATTTTATCACTACGGGAGTAAATACTATGCTCACCATGCTCATTAGCTTAATTAAGATATTTAGAGAGGGGCCTGAAGTATCTTTACATGGGTCACCCACAGTATCTCCTATGACAGCAGCGCCGTGAACAGGATTCTTACTTCCATCTGGAAGTTTTTTGCCACCATAGTTCCCTTTCTCAATAAACTTCTTTGCATTATCCCATGCCCCTCCTGCATTGTTCAACATTGTAGCAAGAACAAAACCTGTTGCAAGCCCTCCAGCCAGGAGTCCAATTACTCCAGCAACGCCAAGTATCAATCCGGTAATAACCGGAACGATAATAGCCAGTAATGATGGTACCAACATTTCTTTCTGAGCTCCTGCTGTTGAGATTTCTACACATTTTGCATAATCTGGCTTATCTTTTCCGTCCATGATACCGGGTTTTTCCTTAAATTGCCTGCGTACTTCATTTACCATTGAACCTGCCGCCCTTCCAACAGCCTTCATTGTCATTGCGCAAAAGACAAATGCCATCATTCCTCCAATGAAGAGCCCAGAGATAAGTAGTGGATTCATTATATGTAATTTTAACGGAGCAATAAAGTCAAGAATCGAAGCCTTAGATGCAGAGTCCATTGAAAAGCCCATAAAACTTCCACCTGCGTAATGGGCAAATTTAGCAACCCATATTTTAACTTCCTCAATATATGCTGCAAACAGGGCAAGAGCCGTAAGCGCAGCAGAACCTATTGCAAACCCCTTCCCTGTGGCAGCAGTTGTATTACCAAGAGCGTCCAGAGCATCAGTTCTTTCTCTTACTTCTTTTGGAAGCCCTGACATTTCCGCATTACCGCCTGCGTTATCTGCAATTGGACCGTAAGCATCAGTTGCCAATGTTATTCCGAGAGTAGCAAGCATTCCGACAGCGGCAAAACCAACCCCATAAAGTCCCATTGTGAAATCCTTTACTCCTCCAGAAAGGGTAAACGCAGCCAATATTCCTACTACTATTGTAACTACTGGAATTCCAGAAGAAAACATACCAACTGCAAGACCATCAATTATTGTTGTTGCCGGTCCCATTTTTGCCTGAGCGGCAATTCCTTTAGTTGGTTCATATTCATCTGAAGTGTAATATTCTGTTGACTGCCCGATAATTACCCCTGCGAAAAGTCCAGCAATTACAGCGCCAAATATACCGTAAGATATAAGTCCAATTTTTGCAAGTACAAAGGTTGCAATTACAATAAGAATGGAACTACCCAGAGTGCCAGTTAAAAGAGCACGCAATAAATTTCTCTGAGACGCACCCTCTTTACAACGAACCATAAATATACCTATAATTGACAAAATTGTTCCTATTCCTGCGACTATCATTGGAGAAATCACCAGGCCTATAGCTTGTTTCAAAGCATCAGTTTTTGAATTGACATCAATGGCTGAAGCGAATTTTTGTGCTCCTACTGACGCACCAAGAGCTGCAGTTGCAAGAATTGAACCACAATATGATTCATAAAGGTCTGCTCCCATTCCTGCGACATCGCCAACGTTGTCGCCTACGTTATCAGCAATTGTTGCTGGGTTACGCGGATCATCTTCAGGTATTCCGGCTTCCACTTTACCAACTAAATCAGCCCCAACATCTGCGGCTTTCGTGTATATACCTCCTCCAACACGTGCAAATAGAGCTTGAGTTGACGCTCCCATTCCAAATGTTATCATTGTCGTTGTTATGTGAACGAGTTTTTCCACCTGAGTTGTATTTGGATAAACCAGATTCATCCCAAGAAAACGAAGTCCATTTACCATATTCTCCGGAGTGTAAATCAGTTTATCAAGTATGAAATACCATATGCATATATCGAGAAGTCCAAGTCCAACAACTACCAGGCCCATAACTGCACCAGACCTGAAAGCCACCTGAAGTCCCCTATTTAAACTCTCACTGGCACCTTGAGCTGTTCTATTAGATGCTCTCGTTGCAGTATTCATCCCGATAAACCCGCAAAGCCCTGAGAAAAACCCACCTGTAAGAAACGCAATCGGCACAAATGGATTTTGTATTTTAAATATTGCAAGAATAAGAAAGATAACAAAAAGAATTACAAAAACCACAGATACAACTTTATACTGCCTGAAAAGATACGCCATCGCACCTTCACGAACATAACCGGCAATTTCTTTCATTTTTTCCGTTCCCTCAGGTGCAGAAATCATCTTTTGATAGAAAATCCACGCAAAGATAAGAGCAAGGATAGAACTTATCGGCGCAATCCACCAATAGATTGGCATCGTATCGAGAGCCGGAACCTGAACTATTGACTGAGCTCCAGATGCCATCTCTTTTCCCACAGACAGGATATTATTTGCTGTTTTTTCCAGTTCTGAAGTAGAACTTTCAATTGCACTATAGACTTTTGTGAAGGGTACAGAAGCCAAAGAAAGTGCCGCTAAGAAAAAAAATTTCTTTTTCATTTTCTCCTTTTCTATTTTATTTTTTTAAAATCAATTATAACACTAACGAAAATTCAACTTAAAGATTTTTAAGTCCGCATATATTACATTAAGAACCTATTATTTCAAGAAAAAAATTTTAGAGAAATCATAGGCTTTTTCCCTTTACATAATGAAATCATAGCTAATCTCAACTTAATTTTATAACAATTTTTTCTTGCTATGATTAACTTTTGAAACTAATTTATTAAGCTAATTTGAGAAATATAAAAAAGATTATTATTGATAAAATGATACAAAAACCATTTCCTGGCGAACATATACTTCTGTATAGAGGAGATACTATTGATTTTTCCCTCTCTTTTGACAAAGAAGTTCGTGGAAAAGCTTTTCTTAGAACTAACCTCGAAAATGCATCAATTGCCAGAGAGGAAATTATCTCTTCTGTCCTATCTGCGAGACCAAGAAGCGGACAGGATTGGCACGACATACCACTTGAAAAAAAGGATAACTTTTCTTTTTCTATAAGAATTGCTTTGCTGGAAGAAGGGCATTTCGAGGCTAAATGTTTTTATATTGAAGATGAAGAACGTGAACCTCATTGGGTTGACGGACCTAACGTTCATATAAATGTTGAACCTTCAGGTTACTGTTGCGCAAACAGTATATATTGCGCCTTTGTAAGACAATTCGGAATTAATAAAAATTTTGCTTTTTCCAGACCAATTCCAAAATTAGAAGCAGACGAAATTGCCGAACTCGATCGTATGCATTATACAGTCATTCCGCCATCGGGTACTTTTCGTGATTTAAAAAAATGTTTACCTCATATAATTGATGATTTGAACTGCAGAATAATTCATCTTCTGCCAATAAATCCAACTCCAACTGTATTTGCCCGAATGGGAAGATATGGAAGTCCTTATGCTTCACTTGATTTTACCAGTATAGATCCTTCTCTTGCCGAATTTGACCGCAAGGCAACTCCTCTTGATCAATTTCTAGAACTTGTAGATGCGATCCACAGAAAAAACGCAAAAATCTTTATAGACCTCGCAATAAATCACACTGGTTGGGCTTCAAAAATTCATGAAACTCATCCTGAGTGGCTTATAAGAGAGGAAGATGGCTCAATTCATTCACCAGGAGCATGGGGAGTCGTATGGGGAGATCTCACGGAACTTAACCATAACAAACCAGACTTATGGGACTATCTGGCAGAAGTATTCCTTACGTGGTGTGCCAGAGGTGTTGATGGTTTTCGATGCGATGCAGGTTATATGATTCCAGAAAAAGCTTGGGAATATATAATCGCAAAAGTAAGAGTAGAATACCCAGAAACAATTTTTCTACTTGAAGGTCTTGGTGGTGCACCGGAAATAACGAGAAGACTCCTTGATAACGCTAATATGAATTGGGCATATTCAGAACTATTTCAAAATTACACAAGAGAACAAATTGAAGGATATATACCATATGCCCATAAAGTAAGTCTTGGCGATGGAATTATGGTCCATTATGCAGAAACCCATGACAACAATAGACTTGCTGCGACTTCTGAAATCTATGCAAAAATGCGCACAGCTTTATCAGCATTAGCATCAAATAATGGAGCTTTTGGATTCACAAATGGCGTAGAGTGGTTTGCGAAAGAAAAAATTGATGTTCATGAATCTAATGCGCTGAATTGGGGAGCTAAAGTAAATCAAATAGCACATATCTCACGACTGAATTCAATACTTATTTCTCATCCAGCCTTTTATAACGGTTCAAAAATAAAAATTATAGATTCGGGTCACCAAGAAGTTGTTGCGTTTACAAGATCTGATTCAAACTCAAAGTCCCCTCTTCTCATACTTATAAATTTAAATTGTGAAAAAGAATCTGTCGCTTCATGGTTAAAAAACGAAACTCCCCATCAAAAAGACTCCCTTATAGATCTAATTTCCGAAGAAACTTTTGTTTTCGATTCAGGAAATCTCAGATTTAATCTTAAACTTTCCCCAGGACAGGCTCTCTGTCTTTCCCCATCCATCAACGATATGAAAAAAATAATAGAAATGGAAGACAGAGATATCATAAAACCAGATAGAATAACTCTGCAAAATGCAATGGCTATGGCTATGGATATTATTACATGGCAACAAAAATCCCACGTAATTATAGACAAAAATCCCCATGAACTTGCCAACACACTACTCGATAATCCTTATAACTTCTGCCGCGAAATATTCAAAGAACAATTCTGTAAAATTGTAGAATGGCACTGGCCAGAAGATATAAAAAGACTCGTTATGCTCCCACCTGATCACTTGATTTTGGTGAGAGCCCAATTTAATTTCAGAGTGCGAATTGCAGATGAAAATGGGAAAATACTTATCCAGAGAGATAGCCTCCGGGCAAAAGGCGCTTTTAATTTTGTCCTTATACCACCACTAAAATTAAATAATACCTCTTTCCAAAAGTGTAAAATTCGCATTAGCGTCTACGCAGATGATAAATCTTATAGAGAAAGCTCCGAATTGTTGGTATTGCCCCGAATTAACAGCAATAATCTCAATGTAGTAACTATGTATGACCACACAAAAATTGCCAATACTAACCTAAACATTCTACTGACAAATGGCAGAGGGGGGTTCGCATATATCCCGGTAAAATGGGCTGAACTCTCAAGTAGGTATGACTGCCTTCTCGCAGGAAACCTAAATCCAAATCATCCTGAAGATAGACATATTATGTGGACTCGTTGCAGAATATGCACAGACTATCACGGGAGAAAGGAATGGTTTTCTAAAGATAAAATTGATAATTTTTCCGTTTCCAGCAATGGAAATTGCGCCATCTGGGAATTTAGCATTCCTCTCGGCAATGGTATATTTGCGAAATTCGCAATATCAATACAGATGCTTCCTATGAAAAATCAAACTATTATGACTATAAAAAGATTATCGGCAAAACATCTATCACAAGAAAACCAGAATATAAATATTATTGATGACAAAGTACCATTAAAATTGATTATAAAGCCTGATATAGAAGATAGAAACTTTCATCACGAAACAAAAGCATATCTTGGCCCTGAAAACTTATGGCAAAACCAGGTTTTAACTTCAATAAAATCATTTGTATTTGAACCTGCTAAGGATAGAAAACTATGTATGTATTCAACAAAAGGAAAATTTAAAACATCTCCAGAATGGTCATATTCTATTTTTAGAAAAAACGAAGCGGAACGTGGACTTGACCCTAATAGCGATTTGTTTTCGCCCGGATATTTTGAATTAATGCTCGGTGGAGATGAATACGATGTCATATCAGGCTGCATAATCACAGATTTTGAACCTGAAAAAGTAAATATATCATTTGAAGATTTCCAATTGGAATCAGAAATAAATAAAAAAGCTGATTTTTCTAAAACACTAATTTCAGCTATGGAAAAATTTATAGTAAAAAGAGACAATTGGAAAACTATCATAGCAGGCTACCCCTGGTTCATAGATTGGGGAAGAGACACACTGATAGCTTCGAGAGGCCTGATAGCAGCAAATAAAAAAGATGACGTAGAAAAAATAATACTGCTCTTTGCGAAATTCGCAGAAAATGGAACTATACCCAATATGATTATGGGAACAAACGCAAGCAATCGCGACACAAGTGATGCACCTCTCTGGCTTTTTCTAACAATAAAAGACTATTGCGAAACTTTCGGTGATGCAATATTATCAGAGAAAATTAATGATGAAGAAAATTTGCTCTCAGTGCTAAAAACTATCGCAAAATATTACGTAAATGGAACACCTAATGGGATAAAAATGGATCCTGAATCAGGTCTAATATTCAGCCCATCTCACTTCACGTGGATGGATACAAATTATCCAGCGGGAACGCCTCGAGAAGGCTACCCTATAGAAATTCAAGCTCTATGGATTAGTGCACTTGAATTCCTTTATCAGAAAACAAATATTTCGACATTCGAAGAAATCCGCCAGAGAGCAATCAATTCACTAAAAAAATTTTATATAATAAAAGATCCTATCACAGAAGAGTACGAATGGTTATCCGATTGCCTTCATTGTTCAAAAGGAAAATCAGCCGCAAGAGCTGTAAAAGATGATCACCTCCGCCCAAATCAACTCCTTACTATAACCCTTGGAGTCATAAATGGAGAAGAAAAACTCCAAAAGGGAATCTTGAAAGCATGCTCTGAACTCATAATTCCTGGAGCAATCAGATCCCTGGCAGACAGACCTGTGAAGTATGAACTTCCAATAATTGGGAGCAATGGAAATATACTAAATAACCCGTCAAGACCTTATTTTGGACATTACATTGGCCCCGAAGATACAAGTAGAAAACCAGCATACCACAATGGCACTGCATGGACGTGGTTATTCCCATCATATCCTGAAGCGCTCGTCCAAGTTTACGGAAAACAGGCCATTCCTACTGCATTATCTATACTGTCCTCCTCTCTAAAACTATTAGAGGATGGTTCTATTGGCAATATCCCTGAAATTCTTGATGGAGACTATCCCCACTTACAGAGAGGATGCCTCGCTCAAGCGTGGGGAGTAACAGAATTATTTAGAGTCTGGCAAAAATTAACCAATAAATAGAAAATAAAACTAATATTATAATGGATAAATAAATGAAAAAAATTCTAATCACTGGAAAAATTAGTCAAAATGCAGTAAATAAACTTAGTAAGTACAATGACTATAAGGTAGATTTCAAACCAGATATAGGTGTCGAAGAATTAAAAAAAATTATCTCTATATACGACTGCCTCATTACAAGATCTGAAACAAACGTCTCACGAGAATTGATAGATATCGCTGAAAACCTGAAAGTAATTGCAGTTGCCGCAGTAGGCTATGCCCATATTGACGTTGAATATGCTACACAAAAAGGAATTTTAGTATTCAATTCTCCTGGACTAAACACAAACTCAGCAGCAGAATTAACACTCGCACTTATCTTAGCATGCGCAAGAAAAATAATACCAGCACATAAAAATATGGAAAAATTACTATGGGATAGACACAAATTCAGCGGGATGGAGCTGATGGGAAAAACCATAGGTATCATAGGGCTTGGTAATGTAGGACACAGAGTGGCTCAATTTTGCAATGGTCTTGAAATGAAAGTCCTATCATATGATCCATATATTCCAGATGAAAAATTTAATAGATGCAGAGTTATAAAATCAGATTTAAAAACATTGCTCCAAAATTCAGATATTATTTCCGTCCACGTCCCCAAAAATAAAGAAACCTACGGAATGATTGGCAGAAATGAAATTGCGATGATGAAGGATGGTGTAATATTAATAAATGCTGCAAGAGGAGGGATCATAGAGGAAAACTCCCTCATCGAAGCTCTTAAGTCTGGAAAAGTATCAGCTGCAGGAATAGATACATGGAATCAGGAACCACCAAGAGAAAACCCTTTCATAAAACTACCAAACGTTGTAATGACTCCTCATATCGGTGCGTCCACAACTGAAGCCCAAGAAAAAATAGCAGAATTCATTGCAGATCAAGTTCCAAAAGCACTTGAAGGAGGCGTAGTGGATGCTCCAGTAAATATGCCAAAAATAAGGATGATTGAAGGAAATCTTATGTCCTCATATGTAGTCCTATCTGAAAAACTTGGCTCATTTGCTCAGCAATTTATAGACTTCACTCCAGATTCTTTAGAATGTATGTACAGAGGAGATATAATCAAACATGATTGCACTCTATTGAGGCTTGCTTTTTTGAAAGGTTTTCTGGGAGCTATCCATAAATTCGTAAGTTACGTAAACGCCGATCAACGCGCTGAAAGCATTGGAATAAAAGTAAAAGATTTTAATGATCCCTCTTTCAGCGATTATGAAAATGCTGTAAAATTTACATTTAACTCTCTAAAAACAAAACAAAGTTTCAATATAGGAGGCGTCGTTTTCAGCGGTCCTCATCCGCGAATAACATTGGTAGATGGATTTACCTATGAAGTTGAACCTTCAGGAACATTTATACTCGTTCGTTGCGAAGACAAAATGGGTGTGCTGTCAAAAATATCAACTGTTTTCGATAAACATAAAAAACTAATTACAAGAACTGATTTCTCCCATAGCAAAGAACGCAAGAGAACTATGTTTATGTTCAGGCTGGCAGGAACCGTATCCGATGATGTTATCAATGATTTAAAAAATACTGAATACATAAGAATGGTAAAAAAAATAGTAATTTAGAAAATTACTTTTTCTTTTTGAAAATAAAAATTTCTGTATTATATTAAAATAAAAAGGCTCTTTTTTGTCTCTCGTTATATCAAACTAATTATTTGAAAAAAATTAAAAGGAGAATCCAAAATGCCAGGTAAAATGGTAACTATTGACGGTAATACCGCCGCCGCACATGTGGCTTATGCTCTGAGTGAAGTAGCCGCTATCTACCCAATTACTCCATCATCAAACATGGGTGAATATGTTGACGAGTGGTCAGCTAAAGGGAGAAAAAATATTTTTGGTCTACCAGTAAATGTTGTAGAAATGCAGTCAGAAGCAGGAGCCGCTGGCGCTGTTCACGGTTCATTGACAGCCGGAGCACTAACTACGACTTTTACAGCTTCTCAGGGATTATTACTGATGATCCCAAATATGCATAAAATCGCTGGAGAAATGCTGCCTACGGTTTTTCATGTATCAGCTCGTTCTCTTGCGTGTCAGTCACTCTCCATCTTTGGTGATCACTCAGACGTTATGTCAGTCCGAAATACAGGATTTGCTTTAATCGCATCTGCTTCTGTTCAAGAAGTAATGGATCTGGCACTTGTTGCGCATCTTTCAACTCTCAAATCGAAAATTCCATTTTTACACTTTTTCGATGGTTTTAGAACATCACACGAAGTCCAGAAAGTTCATCAAATTTCATATGAGGAGATTGCCAGCTTAGTTGAACACAAATATATCGAGGAGTTCAGAAAACGCGCAATCCGCCCAGATGCCCCTTTCTTAAAAGTAGGCGCCCAAAATCCTGATGTCTATTTCCAGGGAAGAGAAACGGTAAATAAGTATTATGCTGAATGCCCGACAATTGTAAAAGAATATATGGAAAAAGTCTTCGCAATAACAGGAAGAAAATACAAACTATTCGACTACATCGGCGCTCCAGATGCGAAAAAAGTAATAGTTGCTATGGGATCTGCATGCTCCACAATAGAAGAAACTGTAAATTATTTAGTCTCAAAAGGTAAAAAAGTCGGAGCTGTATTTGTAAGACTTTATAGGCCATTTTCAGTGGAAGATTTCAAGGCAGTACTACCAAAAACAGTCAAAAAAATTGCCGTCCTTGATAGAACAAAAGAACCTGGAGCAATTGGCGAACCATTGTACCTCGATGTCGTAAGCGCGCTAAAAGGAGAAAAAATTAAAATTATAGGAGGACGTTACGGTCTTTCAAGCAAAGAATTTACACCATCTATGGTAAATGCTGTATATGAACACCTTGATAAAGCCGCTTTCCATGGTTTTACAGTTGGAATTGAGGACGACGTAACAAAATTATCCATACCTGTAACAAAGAAAATCAATACTGAACCATCTGATGTAGTAAGATGTATGTTCTGGGGACTCGGTTCAGACGGCACAGTAGGAGCTAATAAAAACTCTATAAAGATAATCGGTGATAACACAGATATGTATGCTCAGGGATACTTTGTTTACGATTCAAAAAAATCATATGGTATTACAATTTCCCATTTAAGATTCGGAAAATCACAAATTAAATCAGCTTACCTGATCGATTCCCCCAACTTCGTCGCATGCCATAATCCAGCATATATCGGTAGATATGATATGCTCAATGGAATCACTGAAGGTGGCGTATTCCTCCTGAATTCTGAATGGAATAATGAGGAGATTTTTAAGCACCTTACAAAAGATATGCAGCAAATTATAAAAAAGAAAAAAATCAAGTTTTACAATATTGATGCACTAAAAATATCTACTGAATGCGGACTCGGCGCAAGAATAAATACCGTGATGATGACAGCGTTTTTCCTCATCTCTGGAGTCCTCGAAAAAGATAAGGCTATGCAGTTAATAAAAGACGCTATTAAAAAGACTTATGCTGCAAAAGGTGAAGATATCGTAAAGATGAACTGGCTATGCGTCGATAAAACAGCAGAAGCTCTACAAGAAGTAAAAATCCCCGACAAAATAACCGAATATTATGAGGCACCTAAACTCATACCAGAAGACGCAGATAACTTTGCAAAGAAAATTGTAGAACCCCTTATGCATCTCAATGGCGATAATATACCGGTTTCTGTTATGTCCTTTGACGGAACAATCCCAACAGGTACTGCTGCCCTTGAAAAACGCGGTATAGCTCCGAGGGTCCCAAAATGGATCCCAGAAGCATGTATACAATGCAATATGTGTGTAATGTCATGTCCACATGCAGTAATAAGGGCAAAACAAATTCTTCCTGAAGAAAGCACAAAAGCACCATCTACATTTAAAACAGTCAAATCAAAATGCAAAAATGACAAAAATCTCGACTACAGAATACAGATTTATGTAGATGATTGCACAGGATGTGGAGTCTGCGTTGAAACATGTCCAGCAAAACCAAATAAAGCGCTTGAATTTACAACATTAGAAGAAGAAAGAGCAAATGGACAGGTTGAAAATTATAAATTCTTCGAAAAACTCCAGGACAATATCCTTGATGGCGCACCAGAAGAAACTCTAAAAGGATTAATGTTTAAAAAACCTCTATTTGAATTCTCTGGCGCATGTGCAGGATGCGGAGAAACTCCCTATGTAAAAATACTCACTCAGCTCTGCGGAGAAAATCTAATCATCGCAAACGCAACCGGATGTTCCTCAATTTATGGTGGAACGTTCCCAACCACTCCTTATTGCAAAACTAAAGACGGCAGAGGCCCAGCATGGGCAAACTCACTCTTCGAAGACAATGCTGAGTATGGATTTGGGATGAGATTGGCAGTAGAAAATAATAGAAAACAACTCAAACTTAACGTAGAAAAATTACTTGAAATCGGAG
>CAYRRM010000044.1:0-17411 GCA_964426675.1 uncultured Lentisphaera sp. | reverse complement strand
TTGCTTTCTAATGTTAGTTGAGAATGTCGCATTTTGCTGTAGAATTTTCTGAAAGGACACGCAAGTATGTACACCTATCCGGCTTCTTTAGTCAACTACTCAGATAGAAAAATTTCAAGTCCAGGCAATTTGGTAAGCACATTATTTTCTATATCTCATTTATTATAATGCTATTATGATATAGTAGCAACTCCAACTGTGCCGTATAGGATTATAGAAAAATCTAAAGAAAAAAAAGAATTAATCTTTATCAATGCAGATTAACTTAATAATGAATCAAGTTTTCTTGGAAAGAGAATATTCTATGTGTTAAGAAGAGAATCACTTAATACCCTATATTTACCAGGAGAAACCCCAAATTTACGTTTAAAAATACGACAAAAATAATTAAGATTTTTAAATCCTGATTGGTAACATACATCTGAAGTGTTAAGAGAGTAATTTTTCAATAAGACCTTTGCTCTATTTAACCTTATGCTCAGAACATCTTCAATTGGACTAATATGGAAAAATTCTTTGTATATAACAGCAAAACGCGAGGGACTAAGATTAATTTGTTCAGACATTTTAGAAACCGTCCAATTTCTACAAATATTTTGACTGATAGTAAATCTCAATTCCCTGAATTTATTCAAAAGCTCTATTTTTCTCGGAGTGAGTTTTAAACTTTGTGTTTCGAGAAGTTGCCTCTTTAATTCTATCATTAACTGTTTTGTCAATAAATATACAACATCTTGATAAAACAGTTTCTTATGAAAAATTTCTTGAGAAATATTTATCATCATAGGGGTTATAAAATCACTTCTTAAAGAATTCAAAATAACGTTAACAGGTAAATTTATTTCATTCAATATAGAAGAAAATAAATATGATTTTGCGTGAAACCAATCATTAATTAAGCCACATTTCTTTCCGTAATATTTTTGAGGAGTCCGTGGAGAATAAATAATACAATCTCCAGGTTTAGCAATCTCTATACCTTTTTCTGTACAGATCTCAACATCAGACAGAAAATGCAAAAATAAATAACTTTCCAAACCATCAGGTCTGTCAATTATAAACTTCTCATCATGTCTAAAACCTACACCGATACTTTCTATAATACTCTCATTCATAGAAGAGACTATTTTTTTTAATTTCACAAATTTAAATACTTTTTTTATTATAATTTACAAAAATAAAAGGATAAGTCAAACAATTAAAAGTTCAGTTCATTTACAATTTTCAGTAGATAATATATATTTAGTGCAAGTTAAAGTAATAAAAAAATAATACAGAATTACTATGAATACAAAAAGTTTCTTCTATTCAACAAAACAACTGATTAATATTTTTTTGCTATCAAAAAGTTTTTCAGAAATTTCTAATTAATCTCAAAAAAGGAATTTTATATGAATATTAAAGAACTTTCATTTTCTATAGATTTCTCAAGAAAAATCAATATTAGTCCTGAGCTCATTGGTATTTTCTTTGAAGATATCAGTTTTTCAGCTGATGGGGGGTTATATGGAGAATTAATCCAAAATCGTTCGTTTGAATATTCCCAGGTAGATCAACGAAACGGAGATTCACGTATTTTAGGTGACTGGCACCACTTAACCGGATGGACATTGATAGAACGTAATGGAGGAAAAGGTGTTTTATTGATAGATTCCTCAGAACCAATTCATCCTAATAACCCTCATTATCTTGTATTAGGAATAAGAAATCAAATGGGATGTACTGGAATTTGTAATAGTGGCTATGACGGAGGAATTCCTCTCTGTAAAGGGGAATATTATAACTTTTCAATATACGCACGCCAATTAACAGGAACTCCGGGACGTATGACCGTCTGTTTAGAAGATGAAAACTCAAACCTACTTGATTCAAAAATTTTACCCATCCTTAGTTCATCGTGGAAAAAGTATACGCTACAACTTTTTCCAAAAAATTCAACAAATAATGGCCGTCTACTTATAATGGCTTCTCACCCTGGAAGAATCGGAATAGACATGGTCTCATTATTTCCCTCAAAAACATTTAAAAACCATCAAAATGGTTTACGAAATGATCTGGCACAATGTATAGCAGATTTAAAACCAAAATTTATTAGATTTCCTGGAGGTTGTCTTGTTCATGGTGATGGAGTAGACAATATGTATAATTGGAAACATACAATAGGACCAATTGAATTTCGTAAATCACAAAGAAATATATGGGGATATCATCAGAGTTTAGGATTGGGATTTTACGAATACCTTCAATTTTGTGAAGATATAGGGGCTATTCCAATTCCTATTTTCCACTCAGGAGTATCTTGTCAAAATGCAGGTGGTTCAATTACTGGTGTAGGAGGAAGAGGACAAATCGCATTAGGAAAAGAAGCTCTACAAAAACACATTCAGGATATAATCGACTTCATCGAGTTTGCAAACGGACCAGCTTCTTCAACATATGGAAAAATCCGTACAAAATTAGGACATTCAGAACCTTTTAACGTAAAGTATATAGGAATTGGAAATGAAGAACATATTACATCTCAATTTAAGAAATGTTTTTATGAAATATTCACTAATTTGAAAAAAAAATGTCCAGAAATTACGGTAATTGGAACCGTTGGTCCATCAGAAGAAGGACGTGACTTTGAAGAGGGGTGGAAATTTGCAAAAGAATTAAACTTGCCAATTGTAGATGAACATTATTATTTACCTCCAGAATGGTTCTGGAAAAATTTATATAGATATGATTCTTATGATAGGAATGGCCCAAAAGTATATTTGGGAGAATACGCCGCACATGAAGGAGACAGAAGTAATTCTTTATCCTCAGCATTGGCTGAAGCTGCGTTTTTGACCAGCCTTGAAAGAAATGCTGATATCGTAAAATTTGCTTCTTATGCACCTCTATTAGGAAATATAAATCATCTGAATTGGAGGCCTAATCTAATTTATTTTGATAAAATAAAAGTTATCCCTACTATAAATTACTATATTCAGAAAATGTTTAGCGAATATAGTGGTAATTTTTATATAAAAATACCTAAACTTAAAATAGAAAATACGCGAATAGCTATATCTACCGTATTTAACTCTAACACAGGGAACCTAATAGTGAAAGTGATAAATGGAGAGTCTGAAAATTTCAATTTGAAAATGAAATTCCTAAATATTACAACAAAAGAAAAAATTGCTATAAAAAAAGTTTTGCGTGGAAATAATCTTGCCGCAACAAATTTCTCCGAATTAGTAACAGAGGAGTTCCAAATCACTATAACAGATAACTTATCTGAAATTATTCAACCTTATTCTTTTAACATAATAATTTTCAAACTTTAAATAAAGAACTATAACAAAAGGAAGACAAATTATGAAAAACAAGATCATCGTCAAAGCAGGAGAGCCAAAACATAAAATATCAAAGCATATATATGGTCATTTTGCTGAACATCTTGGCAGATGTATATATGAAGGGATATGGGTTGGAGAAGACTCAAACATCCCTAATGTACATGGTATCCGAAAAGATGTTTTAGAAGCATTAAAGGAATTGCAAATGCCAAATTTACGCTGGCCAGGTGGTTGTTTTGCCGATACTTACCACTGGAAAGATGGTATAGGAGAAAAGAAAGACCGTCCAACAATGATTAATACTAACTGGGGTGGAACCGTAGAAAACAATCATTTTGGTACACATGAATTTATGTTACTGTGCGAACTGCTCAATTGTGAACCATATATCTGCGGAAATATAGGCTCCGGGACAGTTCAAGAAATGTCCGAATGGTTAGAATATTTAACGATGCCTGAAGGAACTCCTATGGCCAAGCTTCGTAAAAAGAATGGGCGCGAAACAGCATGGGAAGTTAAATATTGGGGAGTAGGAAATGAAAATTGGGGTTGTGGGGGCAACATGAGAGCTCAATATTATGCGGATGTTTATAAAAGATATGCCACATACTGTCGCAATTATTCAGGAAAAAAACTTTATAAAATTGCCTGTGGATTCAACGACGAATGGAATGAAATTCTATTAAAAGAAGCAGGTAGATTCATGGATGGATTAAGCATTCACTACTATACAGTACCAGGTACAACATGGAATAAAAAAGGCTCTGCTACTGTTTTCACAGAAGACGAATGGTTTGTAACATTAAAAAAAGCTATTGAAATTGAAAATGTCATCAAAAAAACAGAAATAATAATGGATAGATACGATTATGAAAAACGCATTGGATTGATAATCGATGAATGGGGAACTTGGTTTGATGTTGAACCAGGAACAAATCCAGCATTTTTATATCAACAAAATACGATAAGAGATGCACTCGTTGCCGGGGTCTCACTAAATATCTTCAATAACCATTCAGAACGAATACATATGACTAATATAGCACAAACTGTTAATGTTTTGCAAGCTATGATACTTACAGAAGGTAGTAAAATGCTCAAAACTCCAACATATCATGTTTTTAATATGTATAAGAATCATCAGGATGCAACTCTGCTACCTGTTTTGACTGAATTTTCACCTTATAGAAATAAAGAAGAAAATTTACCTCAACTTTCAGCTTCAGCTTCTTTAAATAAAAATGGTAGCATCAATTTAACTCTATGTAATATACATCATGAATCAAGCGCAGATTTATTATGCGAAATGCAGGGAAAAGATATTTCATCTATTACGGCTAAAATTTTAACAGGAAAATCTATGAATTCAATGAATACATTTAAAGAACCTGAATCAGTTAAACCATCAGATTTTAATGATTTTAATATTACAAAAAATGGAATAAAGATAAAACTTTATCCAAGAGCAGTTTTATCGCTAACAATAAACTGAATACTTAATTTTAGATATAAAAAAAAAGAGTTTTATAAATGCAAAAAAAATTAAATTTAAAAGACTTCGAGATTTGGCTTATTACAGGAAGTCAGTATTTATATGGCGAAAAAATTTTTGATGACATAAATAGGCATTCAAAGGAAATCGCAAACTATCTTAATAAATCATCATTTATACCTGTAAAAATCGTTTTCAAAACAGTCGTAAAAACGGAAGATGAAATTTACTCCACCTGTAAAGAGGCAAATTCTACTGAAAAATGTATTGGACTAATTACATGGTGCCATACTTTCTCTCCATCAAAAATGTGGATAAATGGACTAAGTATACTAAATAAGCCAATCCTGCATTTACACACACAATATCATTATGAAATTCCATGGGATACCATTGACATGAATTTTATGAATTTAAATCAGTCTGCTCACGGGGATAGAGAACATGGCTTTATAATGACAAGAATGGATATTCAACGCAAAGTCGTCTCTGGATATTGGAAAGATTCATCCGTACAAAAACAAATAGGAATATGGTCTCGTGCAGTGATCGGACAGAACGAACTGAGAAGGCTAAGAATTGCTCGTTTTGGTGATAATATGCGTAATGTCGCCGTAACGGAAGGTAATAAAGTCAATGCTCAAATCAAATTAGGTTTTTCTGTAAATAGTTATGGAGTTTCAGAATTAATAAAACTAATTCAGAATATAAAAGAAAGTGAAGTGAAAAATATATTGGCAGATTATGAGAAAAAATACAAATTGAGCTCTATATGCAAAAAGAACGGGAATTATCATCAAAATCTCATCTATCAAGCAAAACTCGAAATTGCCATTAGAAAATTTTTGACTGATGGGGGTTTCTCCGCTTTCACCACTACTTTTGAAGATTTAGGGGAATTAGAACAACTACCTGGACTTGCAGTTCAAAGATTAATGGAGGAAGGTTTTGGCTTCGGAGCCGAAGGAGACTGGAAACATGCAGCATTAGTTCGTGCGTTAAAGGTAATGGGCACAGGTCTTGATGGAGGAACTTCATTTATGGAGGATTACACATATCATTTAAAAGATGGGGAAATGATGGTTCTCGGAGCTCACATGTTGGAATTATGCCCTTCAATCTCAGATGGAGATATTACCATCGATATTCATCCCCTTAGTATAGGAAATAAAAATCCTCCTGCTAGAATGATTTTTAATACAGCTCCTGGACCAGCTATAAATGTTAGCTTAATCGAACTTGAACAGAGATTTCGAATAATAATGAATTCTATTGAATGTATAGAAATAAAGCAAAAATTGCCAAAACTCCCAGTTGCTAGGGCAATATGGATACCAGAACCAGACTTAAAAACCTCAGCTACTGCATGGATTTTAGCCGGAGGAGCTCACCACACCGCTTTTAGCCAACAGGTATTAGCAGAATGTGTCAAAGATCTTGCTGAAATAATAAAAATTGAATGCATACATATCGACAAAAACAGTTCAATTCCTAAATTAAAAAATGAACTTAGATGGAATGATTTTACATATAAATAAAAAAGAGAAGGAAATTTACTATGGATATAAATAATTCTTCAATGTGTAAGTCATGCATGAATAGAGCAACCGAAAACATAGAACTACCGAACAATTTCCGTCCAGGCAGGGGGCGATGGGTTACAATGGAAGAATATCTAAGGCGTTTTTCATTATGCAAAAAATGTCCTTATTTTATTGCTAAATCTACATGCGCCCATTGCGGATGTTTGATAAAATATTTAATAACCCTAAAGGATAAGTCATGTCCTGCCCCTGATAAAGTCAGATGGTAAAAAAAATCAAAAAAAAAATTTTTTTTACTTGCTTTTTTTGAAATTAATGCTATAATTTCAATATAAAAATATAATTCTGGTATTCATTATGTCTATCAAAAAAGTAGCACAATTAGCTAATGTAAGTATTGGAACTGTCTCGCATTATCTTAACAATAAAAGATTTGTATCTCACGATAAAGTTGTCAAAATAGAGAACGCTATAAAGAAACTTAATTACATCTTTAATACACGGCGCCCAGGACCAAAAACAAAAGAACGACAAGGGATAAAAAACGGAGTAATAATGCTACTTGCCATAGGCGAACTATCTCCTATTGATATATTAAAACTTCCAATTTTCTCTGATCTTCTTGCTGGAATACTTGAAGAACTTGAAAAATACAAAATGACTTTCATTTTTGAATATAGCTCTACAAAACGACCTGTTCCTGAAATGCTTGATAAGAGATTCTGTGATGGTGTTCTAATTCTATCATTAGGTGAAAATAAAATACATAGCAATTTGAAGTCCAAATTAAAAGGAATTCCTTGTGTATTTTGTTTAAAAAAACATCCTGATATTGCAAATCAAGGCAAAGTTATTACATATAACAACCGAATAGTAGGTGAACTCGCTGCCAATTACATGAAGTCAAAAAATCACAAGTATGTCGTTTTTTTTAATTCTGAACCTCAACATTCCGCATATATGGAAAGGGAAAAAGTTTTTATTAACTCATGCACCAAATTAAATATAAATGCAGACATCATCTCTATTCCTTCAAAGTTGCGTCATCCCGAAAATAAATACGAACTTTTAGCAGAACAATTCATTCAGTTAAAGACAAAACCGACAGGGGCATTTTTCTGCGCAGATCATTGTATGATAGGTGTAATATTGGCTCTTAGTAAATATAATTTTAGTGATTCTTCTATAGATATATTAGGTTGCAACTATGAGACAAGATATCTTTCCCTTCTTAATCCAACTCCATCTTCGATAAATATTCAAATAAATAAAATTGGAAAAATAGCTGTAAGAGAACTCCTTGAAAGGATTAATGATAGAAAAAACAAAGAAAGAAACAAAGATATCATACTATCACCTGAAATAATCCTTTCTAATACGACATGTAAAACATATAACTCGGCGATAAAAGGCTATAAAATAAATCTAAAATAAGGAGGCAGTTTGTATGAAACTCAAAAAATTTATTCTAAAGAATGGAAGAATTCTATATGTTAATTTACCAATAAGGCTTTCCTTTACTCTAATTGAATTACTCGTAGTAATTGCAATAATTGCGATTCTAGCAGGACTACTCCTCCCATCTTTAATAACAGCAAAGAAAGTTGCACGTCAAACTCTTTGTATAAATAATTTCAAACAAGTTAGCTCTGCCCAATCAATGCACGAATTAGATTACGGTTATCTGGCAAATAACTACTATCCAGGAGCAAACACAACAAATATAACATGGGACGATCAATTGAACACATATCTTGGCAGAAAATGGGAAGATTGGGGCTGGACATGGGGATTTAATAAAGTTAGAGTGTGGGGAATGGTTCGGCAATATGTATGCCCAGAATACTTAATCGTCAATAGGCTAACTTCTCTCGGAGATTGGGATCTGGCTCCGCGAAATATGGCAATAATGAGAAATACTTCTTTTCCAAGTGAGGGAATTGAATGGAATACTGGTGGATATGTTTGGGCGATGAGAAAAAGCTCTATGATAGCTGACCCTGCTGGAACTTTGTTTTTTGGGGAAAATGCCTTTGGAGGAAATCAGGGCACTTATTGGTGGTCTAATCACAATCCTGGAAGCAATTTTCTATATCATGTTGGACATAAAGCAACTCATCTTTTTGTAGATGGCCACGTCAAATTATTATCCGAGTCCGAAGAAGGGAGTCTCTCAGGTGGTATCTGGACAATAAAAGCAGGAGATTAAAATAATGTCTAACAAATATTGGTTCAGGAACAAATTATTTATAAATTGTATTTTTTTACTTTTTATTTTACTTTTTAATAATAGGATATTTTCGGAGGAAAAAGATATATTAAAGCAAGAAAAAACAGTTGAAGCATCAAGTAAAATAAAGCAAAATCCTCCTCTTGCTATTCCAGAACTAAAAATCCAAACTGTTGGTAAAATTCAAAAACTTCATGACGATGAAACATCATTAGATTATTACCAAATATTAGACAAGGATTCGAGATTAGTATTTTCCACAAAAATAGATCCCGCTAACCAGAACTATATTTCCGTTCGTTTTAAAGGTGGAGACGATGTAAGAGGAAAATTATTTCTACGTGATGAGTATGGACTTGACTTAGTTTATCCACAAAACGTATGGTTTGGTGGATTACTTGATGAACCTACACACGGCAGCAAAACAGATGGTAAAAAAGCAGGATTTTTCTTTTACTCAACTGTATCGATTCCTCTCAGCATGACAAGCAATAATAACGAATTAAAACTCTCCATTTGTACTGATAATCCTCCAAGTAGAAAGATTTATCGTATATATGTTCATACTGATCCTTTTTTTTCCCCAACAGAACCACCATTCAGAACTATAACCCCTTATAAGTGGCCAAAATTTAAACCATTCTCATCAGATTTACTATATGCTATAGATAATAAAATTATAAATCTTATAGAAAATGTAGGCTTCAGATGTATGAACGAACAACTTTGGGCTCCTGACTGGAAAGAAAAAGTTAAAAATAAAGAATGGCCTATGGATATGGTTGGAGGCTTTTGCATTAGATTCGACCCTAATAAATGGAAAAATTCAGACGAAATGGCAAAAATTCAAATGTTACAAAAAATCAAAGATGATACTCAATATTTTTACAATTTCCGAAATAACCTGGGACCACTTACCAATCCATATGCTGGAGCAATGGCGTATATAACTAAAGGGACAAAGCAATACAAGGATAAAGTCTGGCTTGAACGGATTGCACTTGCTCTTGATTTTACCAGGCGGGCTCAAGGAGCAAATGGAGCATTTTTCTCTCCATGGACAAAAAAGTGGGTAGGAGGGCCAAAACGACAATGGGCAGATGGAACACTTGAAGGTAATGCGCATTGGGCATTTGCTACAGCATTTCTACTTACCGCAGACGATATGAAAAAAAGTGGGCTACTTGATCAGATGATAGATGATGATTGTGATCCTACGACTCCTCCGATAAAAAGACACGATGCATACATTGATTTATTTAGTATGAGCGCGAAGTTCCTTTCCGCTAGGGAGGGACACGCACCTAATCAGGAATGTTTCCAATTACAAGGCGTTTTTCCTTGTATAACAGCACTAAAAATTTTAAATGCGCAAAAAAAATATTACCCAGATATGGCAAAAATGAATGAGCGAATAAAAGCTATTACTGGAAATGTACAGTTAGGTGAATTTTCATGGGTATCTCCAAAAGGAATCACTTTAGAATCATGGGGAACGGGAAATGGAGGATATACTTCTGAATATGGACGTTCCTTTGTAACAGATACATGGTATCTTTATAAGTTGTCAGGTTATGAAGAATTTAAAAAGATTTCTTCAATTGCCGCTGACGGTTTTATACATTTTGTATATCCAGTATTTCGTGATGACAATAAACCTGAATGGAAAATTGATGGTTATTTGAATTGGAGGCATCGAATGCGCGGTGGAACTAATTTCGGCCCATCAATCCCGGCTGCCACAGAATTTAAAAATCCATATCACATTCGTTTGCTTCAATTAGAATATTCTGGATTAACTATAAGCGATATAAATAATTGGCGGGGCGCAACAGAAGGAAATTGGTTTTATCAATCTATGATGGGCTTCCTTAGAGAAATTCATGAAAGGAAAAAACTATTCAAGAATTTCCCCGCAAATGATGTGTTATTGCCAATGGAATCCGGGGCCCCTGATTTTGTATGGGGAGATGAAATTGCTCAAGTTGTCTCTTTTAAAGATGGCGAAAGAAGAGTGATGTTATGTATGAATCAATGGTATAAAGATAAAAAAGCAAGCGGGTATGCATTCATTCATTATCTCTCGCCTGAATTTGATACCTATGCTATTATCCCACATAAAATTCCAGAAGACAAAAATATGTTTTCCCTGAACCAACTGTGTTATGGCGACTATTTTATTGTGATGAACTCAAATCTTGATAAAAAAACAGAAACTGTACAAATTCCAGATGAATGGAAAAATAATGCAAAAAAAATTATAGATATCAATTCTGGAAACATTTTAGATAAAAATTATTTCACAATCAATGCACAAGAAACAAGGGTGTACAAAAAAATAACCTATTAAACTATTAAATCAATTAAATATGAAAAAATAGTTAAAATCATAATTAAAAATTGAAGGAAGGAGAAAATGAAAAATTATTTAATTACTTTTTCAATACTATCAACAATGATAGTAAACGCTGATTTTATAAAAATGCATCCAGATCCTAAAATTAAATCTTTAGACCATCCATACTTGATACACGACAAAGCAGGATGGGATGAAGTAAGAGAAAAAATAAAAAAATATGACTGGGCAAAAAAAAGCGCCGAAACATATATTGAACAGGCAGAGAAATGGAATGTTCCAAATGTGCGTAACACCAAAGACCCCAAAAAAGGTGACTGGCTCTTTACTACTAATCAAGAGCAAGGACTTATGGCATCTGGAATTGCATACCAATTAACAGGCGACAAAAAATATGCAGAAAAAGTACGTTTATTTTTATTACGGCTTAGTAATCCAGAAAATGGCTATCCTATTACGCGACGTGCCTGTCACCAAGCTTCAGTTCAAGAGGGGCATTTCTTTCAGCATATAGCTATGGCATATGATATGGCATTACCTTCAGGGGTATTTTCCACAAATGATCGTATACAAATAGATAATACATTGAGGCTTTTCATTGGGGAAGAAAGAGATCTGGGCTCAACTAATATTAGTAATTGGTGCGTTTCAATGGACTGTGGATTACTTTTTTGTGCATTGGTAATACAAGACTTAAAAGCGGTAGATTGGATTCTTAACACCCCTGGAGGGGTTCTTGATCAATTACAACGAGGCGTACTGGATGATGGATGGTGGTATGAGTGCTCAATCAGTTATAATATATGGTGTGCTACTATGTTTACACAAGTTGCCATTGCAATGAAACGCTGGGGCCTTGATCTGGTAAATGCAAAATTCCCAGGCGGTTACAGGCCTAAGGAAAAAACCCCTGCAGAACAACAAGAATACGGAATAACAAAATTACGTTGGGGACCTGTTAGCAAAGATGGCATCAGTATAAAAAAAATGTGGGACGCTCTTCCTCCAATGTTAGATTACAGGAGCAAAATGTTTGGATTGAATGACTCTACACAAAACGATGTTGGCGGCAACGCACTTGATATAGCATATTATGTATACAGAGACCCTACCTATTCTGCGGTAATAAAACGCTCTGGAATACGAGATCTGATCTATGGTGTTCCTGAACATCCTGATGGTCCTGACCTTTCACGCTATTCAGCATACGCAGATAACGCAGGCGTTGCTGTATTGCGGTCTCAAACTGCAAATAGGTCCCAACGAGAACAGATACAAGCTGTAATTCACTATGGAGATCATGGCTGGTATCACGGCCATTTTGACCGTACAAATTTGGTCCATCTTTCAAGATATGGACGCAGTTTTTATAATCCAATTTTTATCTGGTATAGTTATCCCAATTACATGTATAAATTTTATGTACAAACTAGTGTATCTAAGAATATGGTAGTTGTTGATCAAAAAATGCAAGAACCAACAGAATGTCACAAATTACTTTTTCACAGTGGAAAAATGATGCAGGCTATTGCCGTAGAAACAAATTCAAGGTGGTCTAATCCACCATATGGAGGGATGGTTTATTGGGATCAACCTTTTAAAACCTTTGCAGAAAAGGCATTGGCAGAAGGGCGTTCTGTTCCAATACCAGAAAATCCGCCAAAATACGGCTCTTTAACAGACTATACCGAACCGATTTTACAACGCAGATTAATGATAGTGACAGATGATTATCTTATTCTTTGTGATTATCTAAAAGGAGAAAAGAAACACATTTATGAATCACTTCTTCAGATGAAAGGTTTTAAAGGAATTGAAGGAGCGCAATTTGCAAAACATACAGGACAGTGGAATCCAGATCCATTAAGTGCTGCTCAGTTTGTAACTGATTGTGATTGGTATAAATCAGACAAAAAATCAATAGGACATTATGAATTCATCTTCGGAAAAGGAGCAGATCATGCAGGAACAAGAATCGATTCAAGTGAAGATGGAGTATTGAAATTTGATGTATATAATTTATGGCCTCATAATCACGAAATAATGATAGGTACCCCTCCAGAATTTCACCGCTGTAGAAAAGTCAAATACATCATCCGTTCAGGAGAAAAAATATTAGTTGAAGGCTATAGTGGTTTATGGGCTCTCGGACAGGTTGAAATAGATATACCTGTTGCTGGATTAGATTCTATTGAACTCTTAACAGATCAAAAGGATACTACCGATATATTCTGGGCAAATGCAAGAGTATTAACAAAAGATGGTAGTGAAATTAAGATTAATGAAGGTTCTTTGAAGACAGATTCTAAAGGCGGTCCTATAAAAATTGCTGGAATATATTATCATGAAGCTCTGCCAGCACACATTACCTTAAATTTGAAAGGCTTAAATGCCTCTCGTTTTAAAGCGATATTTGGCGCCGATTACTTTGTTGGAGATGAAAGTCAAAGACGTAAAACGGTTGCAATTCGTTCAGTCGGTGAAGAAGCCCAATTCATCACGGTAATTGAACCATATGAGAATGAATCTGTGATCAAATCAGCTATAGCTGATACTAATGACAAGCTTCGTATCGAACTTAGAGATGGTAGAATACAAGAGATATTAATTAATGGGTTAAATAGCAATCCGACTGATATTAAAATCAATATGATTGAATCAAAAAATGGTAAGGTATTGCGAGAGGAATCCATATCTCAGACTAATATGCCTGAAGTTAATGAAAAACAATTCCCCTTTAAAAGAGATATATCATCACCATTTAAAGGCATGACATTGGATAGAGCTATCTGGCAATATTGCGCCGAAATAAAATCAAGAATAGCTGATACAGGAATGCCGCCAAGAGCTTTTCTATGGATTCCTCCTGAAGCCAAAAAACTTCGTGGAGTGGTAATCGGTCAATTCAATATGTGCGAACGCCCTATCCTTGAAAATCCCTCATTCCGTAAATCGCTCAAAAAAATAGATTATGGATGTATATGGATAGATAATGGAATGTTCGGCCCTCACTTCGATCATCATATTCAAAAAAATAGTGCCACAGCCCAGGAAATTTTCGATTCACTCGCCCAGGTAACAGGTCTAGAATATCTAAAAACAATACCATTTATAGGAATAGGGCACTCTGCTATGGCTGATTTTGGCTATGAGATGGCCGCATGGTCTCCAGAGCGTGCAGTTGCCGCGATTTCATATGATGGAAATACGCTTTGTTGCTCTAAACAGAATACTCTTTATGATCACCCTTTTGTTACCCCAGAGGATATAGCAAAAATGAAAGGTATCCCTCTCTTACATCGAGATAGTGAAGGAAATAGTGGACGTTATAACAGGAGAACACCATTATTCCGAACCCGCTATCCAGAAATTCCATTTACCATCCTCGCTGACCCGAGTTCAACTCACTTTGGCGTCCCAGATGAAACATGTGACTATCTAGGAGGATGGATTTTTGAGGCTGACAAGGTAAGAAATCCTAATGGTGAACTCCCATTAAGCCCTGTTGATCCACAAAAAGGATGGTATGTTGATTTCTGGCGTTTCGATGAATCTCCAAAAGCTCAAATGGCTCCGGTTTCAGATTTTAAAGGAATAGAAGGACCTTTTGGAATTGAAGGCAACTGGGTATTCAATGAAAATGATGCAAAACGTATGGAGGCACACGTTACTCGTCATAATGGAAAAAAAACTGTATTTATCGCCTTTGAACAAAATGGTCTTACTGTTCCGTATAAATATGATCATGTAGGATTTCATCCAGAGTTTTCCCCACAAAAAGATGGTTTAACATTCCATTTACAGGCTGTATTTACAGATGAATTTCCTGCAAAAACAAGTTCAAATTGGAAAAAATTTCTTCCAGATGACCCTGAAAACAGGGCACTAATTAGACCTATTTGCGGCCCAATAATTACAGTTGACTCAGAAAATGTAGCTGTCCGCTTTGACCGCTTTGGCATAAATAAGAGCAGACGTGCTGGAGGAGCGTGCGTCCTTGCTTATTATCCTGGTAACACAAAATACAAGCGGGCTGAAATAGCTGGAGTGATAAATATACCCGTATATAATCAGGAAGGAATTCCTCAAAAAATATCATTTCCAGAACTCCCTGACGTAAAAGTTGGAACAAAGCAACTTCAATTAAACGCTACTTCAGATATTGGACTTCCTGTTGAATATTTTGTAGAGTATGGTCCTGCTTATCTAATAGATGATACTTTATATTTCGATGAAATACCAATGTGCACTACATTACCAATTGAGGTAAAAGTCACAGCATGGCAATATGGAAATAAAAATGAACCAAAAATTCAATCAGCAAAACCTGTCTCTCGAATTTTTAAAATAATAAAATAACGGAGGATAAATAGATGAAAAAAAAATTTAATTATTCCTTTACTCTAATTGAATTACTCGTAGTAATTGCAATTATGGCGATTTTACTAAGCCTACTTTTGCCTTCTCTCTTCAGAGCAAAAATACTGGCAAAAAGAACCGCATGTCTTGGCAATCTTAAACAATCCAATCTCGCATGCCTTACTTATTCTAATGATTATAATAGCTCTTTTTATCCTGCATTTTCTCCTCTTTCCGGCGACTGGTGGCCACCCACAATGGCCATAAGTAACTTAACTGGATGGTGGAATCTTCGAATTGGATATAATGAATATGTAAAAGATTGGCGTATATGGAATTGCCCACTTACCCCAGCACCTCCGATCAGTAATCCATTAAATACGAGAAATCCCTCATACACAAATATAATGTATTTCCCGGGTGAAAGACAGCCTAATTTTGGAGGCATCCCAGCGCCGGACAAAATCATGAGACTCACACGTCCCAATAGGCAAGCTATGATACAAGATGCTGCTTACTATTACACCGTAGCTTTATCTGGATACATGTTTAACCATACCAAATATAAAGCACCTATTCGAAATCCATATCCCAATAATAATCCTTCTTATCAAACTTACTATCCTTGTACTCCTGATGGAGCAAACATATTATTTTACGATGGACATGGAGAACAAGTAAGCCAAAATAACCTTTGTAATGTAGGGCAACAACAAGATGCTTCTCCTAATGCAGTTCTGTCCGTAATGCCTTAAATATCACCTATGAAGATATTGGTATAATAAATGGAATTCTGAAATATCTAATGTATATAACAATTTTTGCAGATGATAAAATGATCAAAAAAAATACAAAGTCATTAATAAAAATAAATACATTTTATTCAGTTTATCTCTATAAAAATTTAGTACAAATAACTATCAAAAGGAAATCTGATAAACAACAATTATGAATGCAAAAACTCAACAAAAAATATCATTACCCTTAATATTCATTTCGCTTGGAATATTCTGTCAGGCAGCAGAATGGCAATGGTCCCAGCCTCTAGATGAAAATAAGACAAGGGCATATCTATGGATTCCTCCAGAATGTGAATATATTAGCGCTGTTATGCTTGCCAACCACAATATGATAGAGCAAGGAATTCTTGAGAATCCTATTATACGCAATACATTAGCTGAACTGAATATCGCAGAAATATGGGTCGTTCCAAATCTTGATATTAGATTTGATCCTGCCGGTAATGCAGGCCAAAAATTTCAAGATATGTTGGATTATTTTGCAGACTCCTCTGGTTATCAAGAATTAAAAACAGCGCCCATTATTACGTTAGGACATAGTGCTAATGCCACGTGGCCATGGAATTTCGCAGCCTGGAATCCTAAACGAACCTTAGCTATCATATCCATTCACGGAGACGCTCCTCAAACAAAACTCACCGGATATGGAGGAAAAAATCCTGAATGGGGAAACCGTAATATAGATGGCATTCCGGGTCTCATGGTAATGGCAGAATATGAATGGTGGGAAGACAGATTAAATCCTATGTTTGAATTTAAGCAAAAATATCCTAAAGCAGTTCTCGCATTTTTGGCTGATGCTGGACAAGGTCACTTCAACGCATCTTCAGAACTCATTAGTTTTCTTGCCATGTTCATAAAAAAAGCTGCTAAAACACGTCTTCCATCCGACCTTCAGATAAACAAAACCATAGAACTTATAAATATTGACCCTAAGGAAGGCTGGCTAATTGATCGTTGGAGAGAAGATAAAAAACCAATAGCCCCTCCAGCCCCATATGCTGAATTCAAAGGTGATATGAAAGAAGCATTTTGGTGTTTCGATAAGGAAATGGCAGATATGACTGAAGCATATTACGAAAAAACACGTGGAAAACTTCCCCAGCTCTTAACCATAAATGGAAAATCAGGAGAACCTTTAATTTTTACACCCCAATTACTACCAGATGGGGTCAGTTTTAAAATTCAAACGGGATTCAGTGATTATGTTCCTAAAGGACATCCAGTAATATGGACAAAACTTCCAGAGGGCTCAAAAATCGACCATGCTGATACTGGAGACATTTCCTTACATTGGATTG
>CAYRRM010000043.1:0-17681 GCA_964426675.1 uncultured Lentisphaera sp. | reverse complement strand
TAAACCATTTATATCCTTTTTACCCTTTGTCAATTTGTCATATATTTGAGGAAATTGTGATTGAATCACTGCTAAATTCTGATTCAATCTTTTGTTTTTTTCAAATTCAGAGGCAAGTGATTTTGTCTTATTTAATAAAACATCAAATTCGACGCCTTGTGCTTTTGTTAATTCTCTTATTTTAGATTGAATAGTTGAATTTTGATATCCTGCTTGGTAAAGCCGCTTTTCAACCTCGTAAATCTTTTCTTTCCTCCGCAATTCTTGTTCTGCTCTTTTTTCTATCTCTCTATTATGTGCAATCTCTACTCTTACATTTTCAATTAATTGCTGTTTTTCACGAAGTGTTAAATTATTTATTTCTTTTTTGCTATTTTTTTGTGCTTCAAATATTTGAGGGTATCTTGCTTGTAATATTGATAATTCTTGATTAAGTCGTTTATTTTTCTCAAATTCAGATGCAAGAGATTTTGTTTTACTTAATAAAACATCAAAATCTGTTCCCTGTGCTTTTGTTAATTCTTTTATCTTTGATTGAATAGTAGAGTTTTGATATCCTGCTTGGTAAAGCCGCTTTTCAACCTCGTAAATCTTTTCTTTCCTCTGCAATTCTTGTTCTGCTTCTGCTTTTGCAGTTGGAACAGTTGCTTTTAGACCTACTGGAAGAACTTCTCTTGAAATCTCTCCTGATGGAGATACAGATGTATATTCTACTCTTCCAGCTGCTTGGTAGGTTTCTTTTTTAGGAGTTAAACTAACCTTTTGTGGTATGACTGTTATTTCTTTTGTAGAAATACCCGCTGTTTGAGTTAAATTCTGTAATTGCTTGGTTAAATCAGATATAATCTTGCTTAATTGAGAAAATTTAGCGACTACATCAGCAGTATCAGCATTTAATTTTATCTTTATCTCATTTTGCGCCATAATTTATCCTTATAGTCCACCAAGAAATATGTTTAATTCCTCTGGACTTAATTCATAATCAGAATCTTCTATATCATTGAGAAACTTGTTTAAACTCTGGCTGCCTTCTTTTGACAAAACAGCACCAGTTCCTAATGCTATTGAGAATGCCAAGTTTTTCATTTCTTCTTTCTCTATTTCTAATGCTTCTTTATAAAATAGAATAAATTGATTCAGGGAGAGGTTTTCTTTGATGTATTCTGGAGTCCATCCGAATTGTCCTGCAAGTTTTGAGATGATGAAGGTGAAAATTCCTCTATCTCTTTTCTTACCTCCTCCAGTTTTTTTACTAAACTCCCTGAATATTTTATAAAAAAACTGAAATCTATTGCCTCCAAAATGTTTCCAAGAGCAAACATATAAAACCCAACTGTCCTTCTTATATTCTTTTTATCTGTTCTTAAAGATTTAGAAATAAAATTCAGGAGTTTATCCTCCTCTTTCAGTATTTCCATAGGTTGGTTGGCTAATAGTTCTGAAAACTCCAATACATCGCCAACTGGTATTGGATAAAACCTAAATTTTTGACCTTTGAATTCTGCTTCAACATAATCCTTCAATACTTTTTCATCAATCTCATCCATTATGACCTCCTTCTCTGGCTTTGTCTATAAGTGTTTTAAGATAAACCTGTTTTGCCACGAATTCTTTCAATTGTTCCATAGGATTTTGCACACCTATGCTATAAAACTCGTGGATCGTCTTTTTTAAAACCTCTGGATCACCCTTGATATAAAATAAAAAACGGGACTTGTCACTGTCATCTAATATGGCTTGATAACAGGCAGTCCCGTCTTTGAGCAATGTTAATAATACAGAAGCCAGAGTTAAATCAGAAATCAAAATCCCATCTTCAACATACTTTACAACCATCTTTCTTTCTTTTAAAGGAATTTTATCCTTATTTCCAATCATCAATCCCTCCTTGTTAAACTACAAAAATTATGTTTCTACACCGGGCGTGAAATATCCCATTGCCTCCGCATCTGTATCCCAGATTACTCTAAATGTGGCTTCAATCATAGCATCACCATCTCTAACAAGTGTATGCTCACCAAAACTAACCTGAACACATTTTAGGAATTCATACTCAACTGCCTTACCATCTTTTCTTAATCCACATATTTTCAGAGATTTATACTTAACTTCACTGGCAGAAGAAATACCAAAAACACCTTTAACCTTTCCATCAACTACTTTTGTTCTTCCGGGCTCTCCCCATATTGATTTAAAGTTTGCATATGTGCTCTGATATACCTTAAATGCAACCTCAAACCCTTCTGATGTTATAGAAACATCAATTGGATAAAAAGATTGATCGGCCAGCAAATCCCTTGAATCTCTTGATTTTCTTATTGTAACACCATCTCTCGTGAACCCTACATTAGTATAAACACTATCACCTTTGTCCTTAATAAATACAGTTGCTCCTCCTGAAATTATTTTTCCCGCATCAAATTCAGACGGCATTTCAAACCTCCTTGTTTATTATAAAAAAATACTTTGAACTGATAATTCAATTGTTGGAAGTGAAAACCACATATTCTTTACATTGGCTTCATCCCATACAACATTTTTAACACGAATTCCTCTTACTAAATTATTGAGAGATGGATTTGCATTTAATTCAACAAAAATCTTGTCTATGATACCATCTGTTTTAACCTCTGCTTCATCTAAATCATCAGCCGAATAATCACATATTCCTATAACAAGATAAACTATTCTTGGCAATTCTAAACTAGGCTGGTCTTTTATTAACTCTTCCCCAGTAGAGTTTTTCTTAAAAATAGAAATAATTGGACAATCATCTTTTGAAGGTTCAATAGGAAGATTTCGTTTATACACTGTTGCAATTATGCCTTTATTGTTCTTTATCTTGGCATTTTTCAAGGTATTATAAAGAGCATCTCTGATATCATTTACAATACAAGACCACGTTTTATTGCTCAATTTATTCTTCCTCCTCCAAATTATCCACAAGAAAATCCCACTCTTCTTTTGTTAATTCCATTTTTTCCCTCTTTTTCATAAGTTCCTGAACTCTTTTTTGTATCATATCGGCTGAAACTGTTCCTTCTTTGTCAAGATTATTAACTATATCACTACCGATATTTAATGTTTCAGAAACTATTTTCTCTGGCGACCCTGCTTTGAATCTCTTTTTCTTAAAGAGTTCCTCAAAGTCCTTTCTTACAAAAGGCGACCAAACATACCTGAAAAACTCGCCTCTTGTTAAACTTTGAGTAAAATCAACAGTATCACCTTTCATTACATCAAGAGTAGGAGTTAAAAAAGCATATCTTCCAGTTCTACGATGTCTCTCTATTAAATCTCTGAAAGTTTGAATAGAATTAGCAGTCATATGAAAATATCGCTGTCTTGTTTCAATTCTTGGCTCTTCCCATTTAGCACCTATATTCAGATTAGAAAGTTTCAAATAACCTTTTCTATAATCTGTTTCAGAGAAGAAATTGAATTTTGTTATCATCAATCCTTTTGATACAGCAGTTCTTAATGCACCAGAAAAAGTCAAAGGTGGATAGCCCCACAGTGCGAACAATCCATAACTTTCAAAACCTTCCTTTTGGCTTATATAGTTTCTCCATCTTTTAGTAGATGGTTTCAGTGGAGCCCATTTTCGATATCCACGAGTATTGAATTTATTGCGTTGTGCAATTTCCAATCTCTCTTCAAATTTGGCTTTTGCTGCATTTTGAAATTCTTTTGATGAAACAGATTTTGTGAATTCTACCATTTTTAAGATAGGCATCATTCCTTCTGCTACATCTCTTGAAACTTCAAATCCAATGCTTTTTTTCTGCCATTTTTCAAATAAAGCCACAGTTTTGGCTTCAAGCATTGATTGAGCAAACCTGCCATATCCACTATTCCCAGAAATTGAAATTGAAAACAAATTCTTTGCCACTTATGGTTCCTTATCGTATGACTCGCTAACTTCTTGATCCCAAAAATCTTTCATATTAAAAATCTGGTTTTCATTCTCTTTATTAGAAATGATAGAAGCAAGTTTCTCTTGCGAAGGTGGTATTGCTTTTTTGTCTTTATCATATAAAAGCAAATTACCATCTCTTATCATTTCAAGTAAATCTAACAATCGTCTCCATTTTGGGCTCTCAAATCCGGGCTCTTGTCCCGTGACAGAAGGAATGTGCGTGGCATCAAGATAAAAGAATTCAAATGCCTTGTATGCTAATGAAACAACAAAATCTGGTGGTGTTTCAAATGGCAATTCATATCTTTTACCTATATAACCATTAATCAATCCTTCTGCCTGTAATATCCACTCTTCAATCATCTTGATTGAGATTGTTCCTTTTTCCAGTTTTCCATTGATATCAGGAAACTGTTCTAAAACACCACTTATCGTAATATAATACATTTGTTATTATTTCAATACTCCTTTAAGTAGATAAATAGCATTTGAACAAACTTCTTTTATATCCTCTTCACAACTTACCTTTACCCAATCACCTTTTACATCTGGGTCATAGTTAGGATACACAGTTGCCTGTATTTCCTGTTTTACAAACCTTGATGCCCAAGTAAAGGTTTTCTTTGTTCCTTTTGGAACAGTATATAATAGTGCTACATTATCACCCCAAATATACTCTAATGACTCTGTTTTGCCTTTTGGTTCCTTGTCATATTTTGCATTAGGTATAAGAATTTTAGTAATAGTGTCAAATGCAAGGTTCAAAAGACCAGTTAAACTGAACTCTGTTTTTGATTGAAGTCCAGTTAATCTAACCCAGAACTTCAAGACTTCCTCATCAAATTTCATTACATCCCATACCTGACGAGGTATAATCAATGTATTAGGTGATATACCACAGTTTTCTGTAAACTGCGTAATACCTGATTGGATATCACTCATAATCTTGGGACTTGTATCATCCCATTTTGGAGATATAGAAGATGTATAATTTGATGTAGAAATCACTAAATCAGAAACTCTTTTCTCCTTATTCCTAATCAACTGGGTTTTGAGTTCAAAAGATGTTTCTTTCACTAAATCCATATAGTCAAAATACGCCTTTGCATCTTCCTCTGTGATAAAATCCTTATGGGCGTGTTTCTCTGTTGTATAAGCACCTTTGATTGGAATTCTCTTTGTTTGAAGTTCAGGCGAACTTGAACGATATCCTACAATATCATTTGAAAGTTTTATTTCTCTTTTCAAGAACTGTATATATTTCCCTGAAACTTCATTCACAGGAACCTTTGTTAAAATTTCATCAGCAATAAATACCTCATCTCTTGGCATATAATCAATTACAAAATCTGTCAAGATTTTCTCATTTATATATCCAGCCATATTTTCCTCCCTTTATGAAAGTGATACTATTTGTTTGTTCAAAAGAACTGCAACCTTTCCACCATCAACACCATTCTCAACAGCAATTCCTACAATAAAACCAGTTGCAGGAGTTGGAGATAATGTTTCTATGCTACCTATACTCTTAACTTTTCCACTGGTAGTAGCAATTACAAAATCATTAGCAGCAACTCCACCATCACAATCAATGTCTACAACACCACTAATTTGTATATTTCCTGATTTACCAACAGGAGTCACACCATTTTCATACCTATAATCAGGAAGTAAAACACCCAATACAACATCGCCTTCTAATGCTGGTAAAATAAACTGCTTTGAATCAGGACTATTCAGTTTAACAACCCTATTTGGGGTTGCATCACTTGAAGTTCCATTTATCTTGCTTATTACTTGCCCTGTCAAAATGCCTTCTATTTCAGCCATTGCTTCCTCCTTATTGAAAAATTTATCTTATTTTACCTTCTTGCTTTAATGTTTCATATGCTACTTCTTTGCTTACTTTATGCTCTTCTGCGAACTGCAATACGAGTTTTCTTTCTGCTTCGGCAGTATCAAGTTCAGGATTATTCTTACCTTTCTCTGAAAACTCAACATATTTTGGGAGTTTATTAATCAACTCCATCACGGCTTCACCAATACCCAATTCTTTATCCTTTCCATCTTCGGAAAATTTAATAACCTTATCCTCACTGAAAGTTTCTACCAATAGCGATTTAACTAATGGAGCAATTGCAGGAATAATCTGTTCTGAATGCTCCTCCATAAACTTATTCACTTTCAGATTTATATTTTCCTGCTTAATCAATTCTACTTCTTTTTCAATGCCTTCTATCTTTTCTTTCATATCTCCTCCTAACTGATTATCAGAAAATTTGTCTTGTTCAGAAAATAAAATGTAATCTACATTCTTTTCTGAATTATAAAGAACTTTTGCGTCTTCCAAACTCTTCATTCGTGGAATTCCAGCGCCTAACAAACTAACCGCTTTCAGCACTGGGAATTCAACATTTTCTTGGATACCGGGTATATTACCTCCCGCATATAGTTCTGGGGAATATCTTCTATATGCTCCAACTCGTATCATATCAGCAACCTGCTTCGGAACATCTTTGATATCACCAAACAACTTGCCTTCTGCATATCTTACATTCTCAACCCAGCCAAGCGCTGGACCACTTTCTATATGGTCAACAGTTAAAGGAGGTTTAATCTTATCTTTTAGTTTCTCATAGTTTTTAGCAATTGTCTGTAAAGTGCTATCTGTTATCTTGATATTATTCCCAAAATCACCAGTTGCACAAATCTCTTGGTCAAATAAATTAATTGTTTCTGTTGATTTCTTAACAGCAGGATATCCGTATTTTGTAGAAGGATATCCATATTTGTTTTTAGCGAGTTTATCTACCAAACTTTGTAATCCTTCTTTAATATCTTTGATATCATTTTTTGCTAATATAAGTTTCAGTTCATCAACAACATTTATTCCACTATAACCATAAGGATACCCATATTTTTCAGCGAAATTTGTCAAATCCTGCAATGCATTTTGCAGTTCTGATTCATTTTCCATTTCTGAAAGTTTAATCAAATAACTTTCAAAATCACCAAACCGCTCAATTCCTTTGTCAAACTCACTCACCAAATTCAATCCTTCATCAAAATCATCTACATTTCTGAATTTCTCTAATAAGGTGCTCATATTTCCTCCTATTTAACTTTGGAAACAGATTAAATTAACTCTGGTAAAATTGTCAAGTGGATTTTTCTAAATATCACCAAGATAACCATCTTCACCCATTTTGCTTAATCTAAATCCGTTTTCAATTCTATGCCTATTATGAATAACCTCTTTTTCAGGAATTACATCATACGGATTCAAAACCTCATACAAACTTATATCATCAAATTCATTCCACGACCGCCTATATTTTTTCTTAAATTCAGAAATCAGTATTTCTTTTTGAAATTTATTTAATCTTCTACTCATTATTTTCTCCTTTCTTCATTACATCTGGAAATTGGCTTGCTTCAATTAGCCATATATTCGTTTTAGCATCTTCTCTCTTTCCTGTATAAAGTTTTCCATCTATTTCAAACTTTATAAAATCTTGTTTGCTATCGTATATTTTTGCTGAACCTTGTTTAACTAATTCAACATTGGCAATAGTATTTTTAGTAGGATTAAGATATTCACCCGGTTGAAGTTTCCCTTGTTTCAGTTTATCCAAATTTATTTTATAATGTTTTTGGATTGCAGTCGTTGGATTTTCAAGAGGATTGTATTCACACTCAAATATCATATTATCTAACTTAAAAATGTAGTATTCAGATGACGCTCCCCAGCGAATAACAATAACTGGTCTACCATCTTTTGTCTCTCGTTTCCACCAAATCCTAAACAGTTTATAATTTCCTGTTTCTGAACCTTTTTCTACTTCAACATTTAATTCCTCATATTCAATAAGTTTATTTCTCATTTGCAATGCTTTTTTACGGTCTTTTTCTAACCAGTATCTTAAATTTTTAGGCACATTGACCCTATATTTACTTGGTAATGCAGAATATCCAATAGGTGGAAGGTAATCTTTCTCTTTCGCACGCTGACTTAATACATAAGGTCTTTGGTCATCAGGCTGCATAAATACCCAATATAGCGGTTCAACAATTGTTTCTTCTTTTACTCCTTCAGGAAGGATAATTTCCTTAAAACTCTCTTCTTCATCTTTCTGGATTGCCCTAAAACAATGCCTTCCTTCTTTTAGTTTTCCTTTTGATAAAAAATACTCGTGGAAATACGGCAATTGCGCTCCATATTCAACAATTCCTTTATCAACTATTAAAAATATACCAGGATAATTAGCAGTGCTTCCGGGTGTTCCTATTGGTGCTATTCCTTCAATAAAATACTCTATGTCATCATTATTTATCAAATCAAACAGGTTTAATCTATTTAAACTCTCATCATTCAACCAAATTAAAGGTTCTGCTGCTTTTTTCACTGCTCTAATATCTGCCTTGCGTATAATTCCACCTTTTATTTTCCGTTTTCTTATTTCACCAGTTTCCCAATCTATCTTTGTGAGATTTTTCTCATTCCATTGTTTTGCTTGTTCAATCGTGGTTATAGGTTCTTTAATTGTATCAGGCAATTCTACAAGAAGTGTCCACCCAACTAAATCATTTTCTCTTTCTAATCTCAAATCTAAATGGACAGTCTTTCCTCTAAAATGCTCTTGGATAACATAATGATACTGTTTATTTTCAGGTGGGACTTGCATAAATGGGTCTGTTTCAACAAATTGAACTGTGTTTATAAAGGATTGGAACCCCTGTTTGAACTTTAATTCCTTTGGATGGTCAAACTTTACTAAAACCTCTGGTATATATGCGTAAAACTCATTTCTTTTGCTTCCCCATAACTTAACTCTTGTCTTATCATCAATTAAATGTTTGTTTCGTAATGCATTAAACTGTTTTAGGTCAATTTTTTTCATTTAACCTCTCAATTAATAACTCATTGTCTTGACTAATATATCTTGATTCCAATTGATATGTTTCATCCTTTTGAATAAAAGGAAATATTCCCGGATGGTAATGTAATGTCATAGCAAGTTTAGATTTATAATACTTACCTAAATCATTGGCTTTCTTTGTTGTCTCAAAATCTATTCCATAGTGTTTGTATCCTTCTGGCTTAATTTTAAGATAAAGTTCTTTGTATATCAAAAATATTGCACCATAAAAATCCTGAAAACCATCATAAAACCCTATCATACCATTACCTTGAAATTTTGTATTCATCTCATACATTCCTATCTGCAACCATCGTGGACATACTTCAACATCATCGTTTAGATGCACCAAATATTCTCCTTTTGATAATTCTACTCCACGATGCCAAGAATATACAAATCCCATATTTTTTCCATTAAAATAATATCTGACAAATGAAAAAGAATCAAGAAACTCATATTTATCTGATGTTTCTTCATCTATCACAATTACTACCTCATACGGCTGATATTCAGTGTTATCAAGAATTCGTTTTAGACATAGTTTTAATCGTTCTTGCCTATGATAAGTAGGAATAATGATTGATACGAGTTTATTTTCCATTGTTCTCCGTTCTATTTATCTTTTTCAAACTGAAAACAACCATATCTGGTTTACCTAAAAATTCAACATCATTTTTTCTTATTGCCCATTTATGTAAAATAAAACTGTCGTGTTCCTCACCAATTGGAACTGAAATAACAATTAAACCATCATCTTTTGAAACCCGTTCAATCTCTTTCATTCCTTTCCACATTTCATTCAGATGTTCAAGAATCTCTGCTGCTATAACGATATCAAATGTCTTATCTGGAAAAGGAATCTCTCTGATATCTCCTAACACTCCTTCAATACCATAAATTTCCTTCATTCTCCTTATTCTTGTAGGTGATAAATCGAGTGGAATAACCTTATATCCTACTTTTATAAGTTTATCAGCCAAATATCCATCAGCAGAGCCAACATCAAGGACTTCTAATGGTTTATCATTTAATTTTGAAAAAGGTGGTTTATTAGTTAAACAAAATTTTATAATTTTTTCCATTCTGTCTTTTTGCCAATGTTCTCTTTCAAAATGGTCATCGTCATATGTTTCTAAAATAGCATTTGTCTCATTTTCCTCATTCCACTCAACCTGTTTTTTTTCTTCTTCCATTATATCCTCCTTATTTATAAACAATCAACAATAAATCATTCTTTGACATATTTATGCCTGCCTTCCTCTGCTAAATAATGAACAGCCGTTGCGAATTTCATAAAAGGAAATGTTCTTATTCTATAACCTAATTCAAAACACTTGAAACAAAATATACTATCCTCGCCTCTTTCAAGGTCACCGTATTTTACCTTCAATACAACATCTCTTTTGATTATCAATGAACTTCCACCAATATAAGTCCGTTTATTCGCAGGTTCATCCCAAGATTTTATAACACTTCTACCCGGAACTACATCTGCCCAATCATACCATCTGTATAATTCAAGTCGTTCTTTTTCTAATTGATACATTCTAAAACAGGTTAAATCAAATAGGTCTAAATCAAGTTTCTTAACATTATGCCACCAGTAATGTAATAATTCAGTATCATCATCTATAAACACAAGCAATTCAGATTTGGCGTTTTCTGCTAATTTATCTAACATTTTACCAAGTCGTGAATTTAACGCATCTTCTTTATCCTCTATTAATCTAAACTTAAACTTTTCTTGGTCTAATTCTGTCCACCCACAAACCAAAACCTCATATGGCACATCTATTTCTTGTAAATGAACCGAACATATGGCTCGTTTTAGATATTGTTCTCGTTCACCAGTTGACCTTATACAAAAAGATATATTCTCAATTTTTTTCATTTTAGTTTTATAACCCCATACACATATTTATTATCACACAAATATAAAGGTTTATCAAGCATATTTTCAAAAGGTCTGGCTTTAACTATCAATGTTTTCTTTCCATCTATCACTTCTTTTGCAAAAGGATTGGTTAAATAGACACCACCCTTCACAATTTCTTTAAGTGTATCATAGAATAATTCTTTTGCTTTATCCTTGTATAAATCTGGTCTGAATACAAACTTACCACGCTTTAACAGTTCAGTTAAAACCTCTTTGAATTTACTTTTAATTAAATCCTGATTATACTTTGTCTTTCCAGATGAATAAAACGCAAGCAATAAACGAAAATCATCAATTAAAACTCTATCATCTTTTATATTTTTAGGGTCATATGTTTCCAAATTCTCAATAAACTTTTCCTTTTTAACCAATAGTCCTGAATTTTCCCCTATTTGAATTGCTGTTTTAAAACTATCAGGATCGATTGCCTCTGGATGTTTCTCGTAAAATATAGGTTCATATATGTGTAATGAGTTCCCATTTTTTGTTTGTTCCAAGTTTAATGTATGAAATCTAACAGTTATTACATCTCCCGGCTCACATTTAACATTTGTATTATATGTCCTTCCAATGTGTAGATATTCATTATCGCCTAATTTTTGTATATGTGCTGGATTTATATTGTCATCACTATCAAACCTTAATCCAATTTCATAATTATAAATCGTAGGAACCTTTGTTGTGTTTCTATCTAACACAATAGTATGTAATTCAGCATATTTCTTATATTTAATCATATTTGTAGTATATCCATTAAGAGAATATCCATTTACCTTTAACATTGCTCCTTCACTCGCAGGCGAATTGGCAAGTTTATTCAAAACTGGTGAAACCTCTTCTGGTTTTGACACAAAAAAACTTGGAGATAAATTCAAATGAAATTTAGTATTTGGAATATCTATTGTTGATTGAGGAAATGGAATTTTTTTGAGTTCAGCGATTCTTTGTGTTATGTCTTCTTTGTGTATATCATTATCATTTATATATAAACAATCAAAACAGTTTGCTATTATACCATCATCTTTTGCTTCACCTTTGCTATGTAAAAACCCAGTGGTATCTTCTCTGTTTTGATGTCTTCCATTTTTCCACAATTCAATTTCACAATCTAATACAAAATTACTTGGCTGTTTGATACTTTTAATTTCATTTATTAAACCCTGTAATCTATCATAATTGACTTCTTTCCCGTCATCTGAAAATATCTTTACCTTGTCTTTATCCTTAAAAATGACTGCTCTGTTGCCATCGTATTTCTTTTGTGCAACAAATGGCTGAAAATCAAGTTTATTTTTCCACCCAAGTTTAGTATAATAATCTATAACTTGATCAACATTATATAATTCGCCAACTCTATATGCTTCTATTGCTTGTAGAGAAACTTTTTCAGGAAAGAAAAACCTGAACATCTTTATTTTATCTTCTTTTTTGCTTTCCTCTGCTTGTTTCTGTATTTCTGGCGAGGTAGCCCTCAATTCTTGAAAATAATGGTGTGATTGAAAATCCTTTTCATTTATTTCATTTATTTGGAGTTTATTTTTTGGTTTTAGAACCAAATCATATAAAGATACATTTGACCAATTTGCTCCAATTGATGACGGAACTAAATGTATTTTTTTATTAAATATCCTTTCAAGTTTGAGTATAAGTCCATCTATAATATCTCTGTTATGATTGAATATCTCATCAAATACTCCCTGTGGTATGCGAATTACTATATCAACATCATTAGGAATGTGCTTTCCATACACGGTAGAACCAGTTAATGAAATAAAATCTGGTATTAACACAAACTCATCTAAAACTACATTAGGAACACTTCTGTATTGATTATAATCTTTATTCACATCTTCATCAAGATATTCAATTTCAAAATCATCCAATTCTTCCTCATATGCTATCCAAGTTTTGGTTTCTTTTGGAACAAAATTAAAAATAAGAAGTTCAGTATCTTTATATTTTTCTGGTGATTGCAACTGTCTATCAACGTAAATTAGTTTAATATTATAAGGTTCAAACAACTTATGACTTTTAGGTGTATTAGAATAAGAAACAATAAACTTTCCTTTTATTGTATCAAGAATTCTTCTAAATTCATTTAAATCAAATTTATTCAAACCAAAATCTTTTTTCCAATTATTGTGGTATGGTGGATCAAAATAAAATAATGTGTCCTTGCTATCATACTTTTTTAATATATTTTTATAATCCTGTTTATATATTATTACGTTTTTCAATCTTTCCTTCAATCTTCTGAATTTTGTATAATCAAAATTATGGATATTTGCTTGATCAAATGAACTGTCTTGTTTTTTACCATAACTATAATATGTTACATAAACAAACTTTCTGAATCTTTCAAAATCATCTTTAGGTTGTGATGCTTTTAATCTATTCCATAGTGTTTCACTTGGATGCCAATTTAATTTCTCTAATCTCTTTAAAGTATCTTCTGATGCTTCCTTTAAAAACTTATAGGCAAATCCATATTCACCAAAGTCATTGTAAACCTCTACTTCTGATGGTTTCTTTTGAAACAAAACTGCCCCAGATCCTCCAAATAATTCACAATATACCTTATGGTCTGGAAAGTATTTAATAATCTTTTTAGCAATTTTATATTTTCCACCGGGAGATCCAACTAATACTCTAATTTGACCCTCCTTTTAATAGTTTTTCAATTTCTTGTATAACTATTTCTGGATTTAAAGAAACTAATTTCTTACAATATAAACGACTTCCATTTAACTTACAAAACATATTCCAATAAGGATGCTGATTATGACAATACAAGCAATCATTGTAATCTCCTGTTAAATTTATATTATCTTTATATCCAAACAACCATTTTTGAGTTGAACCAAACAACACAATTGATTTCTTTTTAACTGCTTTTGCTATATGAACCAATCCACCTTCCTCTGATAATAAGAATTTTGAGTTTGCTATTACATATGCAGTTTGAAATATATTTAATTTATTTTCCAAATTAACTATATTTTCCTTTCCAGCGATTAAATGATTTTTATGTGAACCAAGAATTATGAAATTTTCATTAGGAAAAGCAGAGATAACCTTATTTAAATGAACAGGCGGATAAATTTTAGAATATCCTCTGTTATCATTCATATTAGACACGGCAATATAATTTCCTTTTTCAAAAGGAAGTGTCATTCCTTCCTGATGAATATATAAATCATTAGGAGTAAAATTTATCCCAGATAAATAAGAAATTATATGATACCAATTAACTGTTTCTTTATCACCAAAATAGTTAGTATCATACAACATTTGTAGATTTTGAACCCACAGTTTTGCTCTATATTGAATAATATCACAAACCCAAAGGTCTAATTCTGTTTCTTTTTGTCTGGCTAATATCTCATCATAACTTAAATCAAAATTAAATGGCTCTTTAAGATAAAATGTTTTAACTCCATATCTACTATCTATTATTGCATCATATTTATTACTTAAAACAGGTATTTCATTAAAACTATACCTAAATAATATTCCATCTATGTTTTTATTGTGTTTTAATATATGTATTGTATCCTTTCTTCCTGCTACATCAAGAATACTGTCAGGATACAATTCTTTTATTCTTTTAGCATACATAGATAGCATTAAACTATCTCCATACCCTCCGAGTGTTGTTAATAAAATTCTCATTTTTTATCCTTTCTATTTTTATACAATTCGTTTTGTGCTTTATCAACTGCATCTTTAACTAATTCCTCACTCAATGGCTTAAACTTAAATATAGGATATTTTCTATCTGAAAAATTATAATCTATCAGTTGTTTTATTATTTGTCGTTGAACCACTTCTTCTGCAAAATTGTTGGCTATGAATGTTAGAAATTCATACACAACCTTAAACTGCAATGAGCCAAGAGCATATGAACCAAATGTTGAACCTGTTGTTCCAAATAACTGTGGCAACATCAATGATCTTGCAATTCTTGTATCAGCATTTTCCATTGCCTTTACAAATTGGTCTCCACCTTCTCGCTTGCTCTCTACAAACTCAAAATCAAATTCTTCTTTTGTGTTTTTACTTCTTGGAAGCAATACACCTGTAATATGTGTCAACCTATTGAGTATGCTAAAAAACTTGCTTCGCTCTTCTGGTGATGCTGACTGCGGGGCGTGTCCTTTGACTACTGGTGAACCAAATCTTTCAAGATGTCTTGACCAAAAATGCCATACATTATCCTTGAACCAGCACGCATTGAACGATGCCTTCAAATCACTTTCTCCCTTCTTGTTTCCAAATTGCTCCATAAATGAGTATATGATAAATTTATGTATTGGCATTTCTTCATAATTGACTAATAACTTTGTTAGGTTTCCATAATCATCATATTCAAAATCTACATTCCACGGGAACTTCGTCTTTATATCTTTAAGATAAATTCTATCATTCTCCTTTTTCCATATTTTTTCAGCACACACAAATCCATAATCAAGTGCTGATAGCAAATCAAGAAGGATTGTAGAAAATGATTTGTTCAGATTGTTTAATGATAGGTTTTCTTCTATAAATTCTTTTTGTTCTTCTCCGCCTTCAACCGATTGTATTTCCCAGCCAGATGATAAGATTAAAAACTTCTTGACTAATAAACAGAATTTAACCTGTTCATCATACTTCAAATCCATATAAATCTTATAACCCTTCTTCTTGACTACCTTATCAAACTCTTCATATTCATAACTATTTAATGTCCCAAGTTCTCCTGCTTCAAATGAGTTTTTCATTGCTTCTTGGAAGGAGGTATTATAAGATTCGTCTGCTGACCTGTTTCTTCTAAATGTGAAGTTCAATGTGTCTCCTGGTTAAAAGATGTTAATGGGTTCATCAAATATATTATCTCTGTTTTCTTCTGTGTCCCTTTCTTCACTGACAATTTCTTGTATCTTTGTATCATCTTCCTCTGTATTTTTTTCTTTTATTACCTTATCTGTCCAACCCATTATTGATAGTGCTAAACTTATTACAGTATCATCTCTGATGTTAGATATATATTTACGATAACCCGGTTTTAAAACAATGTCAATAGATGTCAACTCATCTATCAAATCTTTGATGTATGGAATTGTAAACCCTCTGTGAAATGCTAATGCTAATCCATCTATTAAACTTGTTCTTACCTTTTGATTATACATACTTATGGGATTGAAAAAAGAGTATTTAGATAACATATCACTGAACTTTTCACCAATTCCACTTATATCAACATTTGTATTTGGGAAATTGTATTTTCTCAAACTGTTTATCAACCGTGTTTCTACTGATTTTGTTTCAAAAAACCTCTCTGGAAATATATCTACAAATGCTAATCGCCAATCTGTTAAATCTGATATGCTTAATACTGTTCTATCGTGAACCATTCCTATATCTAATCCTGCTTGATAATAGTGTCCTTCAATATATGGTGTAAAGTTTCCATATGCACTTTTGTTTATATCACCAAATACAGATGTATCTGAAACTGGCAATAATCCTTCTATATATGCCCTTCTTAAATATGAAGGACAATCCCTCTCAAAGTTCTCTATCTCTGTTTTATCAAGATAGATATTATCCTTCAAACTCCAATTGGCAAAGAAAATATCCTCCTTCTTTGCAATTGTGTTTAGCCAAGAACTTGTCTTTAATGAAGGAACAGAGTTTATGATTATTCTGCCTTTTGTATCCAATATTCTTGGACGAATATACTTCTCATAAAAATCAGGTGGGAAAAATACAGCATCTTCAAGAATGATTAAATCAACAGGTTCAGCAACAAAACTATCAGGATACCTTACACTCTTTCCTTTTATCGTGGAAAATAACGCATTTTCAAGAATATGATCTTTCTTTCGTTGGTAGTTCTTGTTTGGAATTAAAAATGGAAAGAATTCTAAACAATAATTTAATACACCTTTAACCTGCGATGCTCCAAATATGAACCGTTCAGTCAAATCATAACTTGGTGCTACTACCCATATGTTTTTCTTCTTTTGAAGAAAGACATTTAACGCCTCTGCTACACATACAGAACTCTTGCTTGAACGGCTTGGTGCTATTATCAGGATTACCTGCTTATCAGTATTATGAACTCCTTCGGCTTTTGGAATAGGTCTGTATTTTATCTTCTCAAATAATAACCGCTTCTTTTCATCATTTATCAATTGTTCTTTCCTTCTTTTAGAATTTCTTCTAACTGCTTCTCTATTTCCTCTGGATTGCTTGTGGCATTGTTCATCTTTAACTTCAAATCTATCGCCTTTATCAATTCATTCACACTCACATCCATCTTCTTCATAAGTGAATTATATCCCACTGTCAATATGGCATTCAAAATCACATTCTCACCTACCATTGCTCCTCCAAGCTTGCTTCTGACAAATTCCCTGAATTCAAAATCAAGCTTCTTGAACATCTTGCTGGGATCTTTCAATTGCTCCTTGTATCCTAATACACACCTTCTCGGAGGTCTCCTTAACCCTACCTTCTTGAACTCCATCTGTATCTCATATACCGTCTTTCCTTCTTGTATTAAATCATACACCGTCTTTCCTGTCTTCTTGAAAAAATCTTCTGCCCAATCCTCCATCTCTATCTGCCTTCTATTTTCACTCTTCATCTATCCCACCTCCCTTTATCTCTTATACCACATTTTTTTATTTTGTCAAGTCCTCCTGTTTCTTTCTCCATTCTCTTCTCATTCTTTTCTCCTTGATCCCAAGAAAAAATTAAATACCCATTCTTAAACTACTCTCTTGAATATATTTTTTTGTGAGAGGAGAAACTACCCAAAATCATAAAATCATTCAGGCTATGAATGACAAGCATTCAGGAAGTCAAGCATAAGCAAGTATATATTACAGGCAAAAAATGGGTATAATACAAGTAGAAG
>CAYRRM010000042.1:0-17724 GCA_964426675.1 uncultured Lentisphaera sp. | reverse complement strand
AGGACCATAAACAATCCTGGAGGCTTTGTATGGACAGGTAGTCTTGCGAAGTGGGATGCCACAATTCCCATTGATTTTAGCGGATTGCACAGTGGATTTTTCACTAAAAAATCAGTTGGTGTTTAAATTGAACGGCTGGTAGTATCTGGTTGTTCTCTTATGCTGGGGGGGACTGCATTTTGCTGTAGAATTTTCTGAAAGCTCGCACAAGAATGTGCGCCTATCTGGCTCATTGAGTCAACTAGGCAGAAGAGAAAAATTTCCAGTCCAGAAAGCAATTTGTTAAGCACGCAATTTTCTACATCTCTCTTATTATAGGGGTATTATGATGTCGCAGCAATTCCAACTGCGCCGTATAGGGAAAAGAAATACGCATCATTGGATTAAAAACTTTTTAGAAGGATTGTTTGATTACATCTAAATTATTGTCTTATTTACCTGGAACTGTTCCAGTCAAATTGAAAAACACCATCTTAATTGTTGTCTTAAAATTTTAATTTAACCTGAATAAGGGCATTTAAGAAAACATCTTTCGAAATTACAAGGGCGGTATTTTGATATTGTTGGATGCTTTTTCACACCTTCAGCGAGTTTATTTTCCGTAATGTTTTCAGGAACAGGTAGATCAAGTTCCCAGCCCATATATTTATTCCCCTCTTCGGCAGAGAGAGAATATCTTTTTGCCCAATTGCAACGATTTACTTCGATTTTTCTGAATTGTGAAACTACCCCGTCAATTGAAAAATTAATCTCATCATTAAAAGCATTTGTTGGGCATTCAACTCTGTCATGAGAGCATTCTTCACACAATAAGTGCATATCATCACTTGTCAAGACCTTATTCGTTGGCAGTGGAGAATCAGTAATAACAGCGATAAACCTGAGATTAGCCTTAAAAATAGGATTTATAGCAAACCCACATTTGCCAAGCCTTCCAAGTCCCGCTGCAACAGCAGCTATGGCGTTAGAAAAAATGTCTGGCTGTTCTCCACGTGGGTTACCCACATAAGACCCAACACCGTTAACGTCGTAACTTATTGCTGATTTAAAACCGTGATCTTCAAGTATTTGTTTCACACACCAGGCAAGTATAAAAAGTCTAACTTGTATTTCATATTGCACAAAGGCATAAGGACCTATTGCTTCTGCTGGAGTTTTAGATGTTATATTTATTGTTTCAGAGGGGATTTTTAGTCCAATGACGATAACTGACCTGGCATTAGGTAGATGATCTTCTGCTGAATATATTTTGCGTTGTTTTCGTGTTATTTCTGGATCAAAATCGTAAAAACGCTTAGCTTTATCTTTGACAATAAATTCTGTTTCGTTTTCATAATGATTGCGAATTTGATCTGCAATATCTTTTAGACGTTTTGCCGGGGCTACGCCTATGATATTACATTCAAATTCCAGGAGTCTGCTTTTTATGATTTTTAGTAGTTCTTCAGGTTTACGTGATGGAGTTTGAATCTTTTTTGCAAGTTTTAGACCGGTAATGGGCAAATTAGCATTTGTTATAACTGTATGAACGATGTATTTTGAACTATCATCTCGAGGTCTTATGATTTCTGCAATTTTTGCATCTGGAAAATGATATTCTTTTGGAGTATTACCCCAGTTGCAATTTGTTATTGAATCATAACCATAGCGTTCAAGTTCACGTATAATATCATAGGCACCGGACTGCATCATATAAGTTTGAACATGAGCCTTATGAGCAAAAGCAAAATCAGATTCTAAATATGAATTGTTATCTCTTATTATAAGGCTAATAGCTCTTTTAGCATCTGGTAGAAAATGATTTTTTACAGAAATACCAGGCCCGGAGAGAGAAATATCATCATTAATTAATACTGCATCTATACACCATTTTGCAGCAATTGAACGAATCTTTTCAAAAAGTCCTCTATGAAATGATGATATTTCAGGATTTGCTATGAAGTATTTTTTTCTTCTCGGAGCATTGGAATATTTCCTATCCCAATATCTTATATTAGAAGGTAGACAATATCTAAGACAGGATCCCATTTCTCCTTGCGTTAAGCCATATTTTTTGACATTTTCAATGATTACTTTTTCATCAACTTTTTCTGGAATAGGCAAATCAAGACTGAGGTCAAAATGTTCTCCCCAAGCGCACCTCCATAAGTTCTTTTTGACATATTTATATTCTTTATCCTCTATTTTTACTATATTCCAACCATCGAGTTCTTTGGTAAGTGCACCTGAAAGACAATGTTTTGCACATAGTTTGCAATTATCGCAAAGAGTTCCTGGTTCAATTAAGGGGCTTGGAGTTAGAATAGCATCTGTTATAACTGTAACATACCTGACTCTGGCACCAAATTCAGGGGTTATGGCAAGTCCATTGTAGCCAAATTCTGCAAGGCCTGCAGCAACTGCTGCATGCATATGCGAGATATCTGGAGCAAAATGTTCTTTTAGTTCTTTATACCCTTTATAGCGCCAGATGTTTGAGCTGGCAATAGGGACAGCTTTAAAACCTTGTTTTTCAATAAATAAGGACATCCTATATGACATTTCATCGAGGCGATAGTTCATTCCATTATATTGAATCCCGTATGGGCCATGTTTTTGAGGGTGTTCTTGCCCATCGAGTTCAATAATTGCATCAGGGTGGTGAATAGCCATTACGATAACAGATTTTGCTGAAGGCATTATTCCTTGAGGGCTCATCATTAAAGGGGCATTTTTAAATCTTTCAATATTTGCAATGCCTATCAAATCTGAGTTCAAAGTCTCAACGGCATAACACTTTATTTTTGCAGTTAAAAAATTATCAGTTAGATATTTTTCCTCATTGTCCTTTTTTTCGCTCTTTTCATTTTTTTTCATTGTAAAATCTCCTTATTTTTTATAAAGATTTTGATATTTTCCTCGAACAATTTATCATTAGTTCAAGTATTTTTTTGGATTGTTCTGTAGTTGCCCTAAAGGAAGGGATGTAAGCACCAAGAGATGCTATGATTTTTTCATTTTCTCCAAAAATTGGAACAGCAAATGCATGATAATGCTTGGTTTGATCATCGGCATAACCTTGCATGCGGAGTAATTCTAATTCAGCTTCTAATTTGACTCTGTTATCAATCATATTCCATTTTTCATTCGGGAAACCATTTTTAGATATAAAAAATTCAAGTTCGTTTCTGGACATATAAGCGATAAATATCCTCATTGTGACTAATTTGTATATATCTTCTGATTCGGCTCTTTCAGTATCAACACGTATTACCTGGTCACCGCTTGCCCTAAAAAGAACTACTCTTTTTGCTTTTTTTATAGATGCAAGGACAAAAGATTCGCCAGTTTCTCTTGCAATTTCTAATATCATATCTCCAGCTATAGTAACAAGTCTTTTTAAAAAAATATTGCGAGACATATCTATACATTTTGCTCCTGGACAATATATTCTACCAGGACCTCTCCCTAAATATCCGCACTCTTCCATGGTTTTTAAAATATTTCTCGCAGTGCTATTATTTATTTTTAAATGAGCTGCAATTTCTCCAAGCCCGACTCCTTCTCTGTCTTCAGATTTCTCAATGATGAAGTCAAGAGCCAATAATGCCTTTTTTACAGATTTAATCGAATTTTCCATTATCATCACCTTTATAATTCAATATAAATGAATAATATTATATAATATTGAATTTTAAAAAAATCAAAAAAAATATTTACTTTTTTTTAAAAAAAAACTTGAAAAATTCTATTTTATAAAATAATTTATAAATAAATTCTATAATTTAGAAAATAATATTTTGTGATTTTAAAAATAAAGGAGAGATAATGAACAACACATTACAAAATGGATTTAAAATTCTTGAATATCTTGCCTCAACAGCAGAAGCTTACTCAGTGAAAGAGCTTGCTGAATATTTTAAAATACCAAATAGTCATGCATGCCGTCTTTTAAAGACACTTGTTCAGACAGGTTACGTTGAACAGGAAAAAAAGGGAGGCAAATACAAGATAAGCCTTAGAATTTTGACTCTTTCGAATGCGTGTCTGTCACGTCTTGTAATACGCAATAGACTTCGTCCATTTTTAATTCGCTTATGTGGATTATCTGCCCTGCCGGTTTATCTCATAGTTCCATTTGAAAGACGTCCATTAATTATTGATGTGGTATATCCAGAAAAGGCAAGAGGAGATTATGGCTTAACTATAGGTGCGCTTAATCCAGTTCACGCAAGTGCAGGTGGAAAACTATGTGCAGCGTATATTCCAGAGGAAGAACTTGATTCTTTTCTTGAAAATATTGAATTTATAAAATACACAGAAAAAACAATTACGAATAAAGAATTTTTTAAAAGTGAATTGAAAAAAATTAGGGAGGAGATGATTGCAATTACTGATTCAGAACGTTTTCCTGGAACTTATGCGATTGCGGCTCCAGTATTTGACTTTAGAGGCAATTTTGTTTCTGCAATAGGACTTGCTTCTATGGATGGTGTAGAAATGGATAAAGATAAAAAGAAATTCTTGCAAGAGGAACTTCGAAAAACAGTTGAAGCAGCCTCATTTGCAATGGGATATATATATGTAAAATAAAAAAAGGAGAAAAAAGTGAATTCAGAAGAAATCAAAAAAATGGCAAAAAAGTTTGGAGCTGATCTGATTGGAATTGCTGAAATTGCGAAATTCGCAAGTCTTCCACCAGATAAGCATCCATCGTCTATCTTCCCGGAATGTAAATCTGTAATAGTATTGGCAAGAAGAATACTACGTGGTTCTTTGAGAGGGGTTGAAGAGGGAACAAATTTTTCAAGCACCTATGGCACATTTGGATTTAGATGGCTTGAAGATAATTTTATTGCACAAACTACCTATGATTTAACCTGTTGGCTTGAAGAAAATGGAGTAGAGGCGGTGCCTCTCTTTGCATACTTTGAAGAAGGTATGCCAAAAGGTGTCCCAGTCTGTCCAGAAAAACCGTGTCCCAATGTAATTGTTGATTTTGAATACGCTGCACAAGTAGCAGGACTTGGTGAAATAGGTTATGGAGGTTTTTTTCTCACTAAAGAATTTGGTCCACGGCAGCGTTTTGCAATGATTTTAACTGATTTTCAGTTTGAGGCGGACCAATCACACAAGAAATCAATATGCGGAGATTGTATGGCCTGTGTTTTCGCCTGTCCACTAAAAGCCTATCAATACGCTAAGGAAAAGATAAAAATGATAGATGATTTTAGTATTAAATATCTTGAGCCGGATTATGAACTTTGTCGGGTTTGTAAAAATGGAGCAACGGTTCAGCCCGGTAAGGGGGCACGTCCAGATAGACTTGGTGCAGCTTGTGTTAGAGCATGTATAGTTCAACTTGAGAAAAATGGAAAGTGTATAAATAATTTTAAGAATCCATTTCGTAAACGTTTGCCGTGGGCTCTTGATATTATTGGAAGGCCTTTGGATGAAAATTCTGAGGATGCATCTAATATTGGATGTGGAAAAAAATACATATAAAAAGAGTTTGAAAAAGGTAAAGAATCTTTTTTCTATTTTTTATAACAACTTAAAAGAGGTATTAAAGTGAAAATATTAAATTCGCAAATAATCAAAAAAATTGCTCTTGCTGCAGGGGCAGGTGACGTTGGAATAGCAAATATTGAGCGTTTTGAAAATGCTCCCCAAATGATGCACCCTAAAAATATTTTTCCAGAATGCAAATCCGTTATAAGTATTGTGCAACCAATCCCTCGCGGTAGTTATCGGGGAATAACTGAAGGTACACATTGGGCAAATTATACATTTTACTCTTATAATCGCCTTAACACACTTTTTCGTCCCAGAGTTACATATAAAATAGCCTGTGCTATTGAAGATTATGGTTTTGAAGCTGTCCCAGTCTATCCTGGAGTACCGGAACGGCCGGGAATGCAGAGGCCTGTATTAAACGATGGCAGACCTGCTCCTGAGGTTAATCTTAATGTTCGGATAGCTGCTGTGGCTTGTGGTCTTGGTGAAATTGGATGGTCAAAAGTTTTTATCCATCCAAAATTTGGACCACGTGTAAGAATAGGTACAATACTTACAGATGCTGAGCTTGAACCAGATCCACTTATTAAAGCAGGCACCTTGTGTAATCGATGTATGCGTTGTGTAAAAGATTGCCCTGGAAATGCAATACCAAAAATTGGTGAAAAGGCCACAATTAAAATAAAAATTGAAGATCAGGAATATGAATGGGGAGATGTTCATATGGGTAGGTGTACACTTACTCATCATGGATTAAATTGGGAAGTTTCTCCATTTCTTAGGAAAGCACTACCAGGTTTTGGTATTGATGTGAGAAATATAGATATATCTGAAGAAGTAGCCTATAGATTAACATATACACTGGCGCGTGGTTCATGGTCGCCATGTGAAGAACTTCCATTTGATTCTATAATACCTTATTATCGGCAAATCATAAACCATACAGGATATTTTGCTATATGTGGTGCAAAAGGATGTATAAGAGCATGTATGGAATCATTGAAAATCTCTAAAAGAATAGGACAATGCAAATTCCAGAATAAGATTTTCCAGAGAAAACAATGGAAGTTAAGTCCTCCTGCTTTTGACAATTGCGGAGGTATTGCTGAAGGAAAATTCCCTGAAAAATATAATATTCCAGATAGAAATGCAGGTAAATGGGGCACATCATCTGTATGATAATTACCACTTTTTATTCTGAATATTTTTATAGTATTTAGTGCTGTAGATGCATAAATTTTTCGTTCAATAGGCTTATTAACCTCCTATAAACCTAAGAAAACAGGTTAACATCTTTTTTATTTTTACGTGTATGAAGGTTGTTATAAATTATGCATCGTCAAGCTTTTAGGTTGACGATTTTTTAACGATTTTCAACCCGCGAGGAATTGTCAGCATTTATCGTATCTACTTTGTTAGCTTCGACTACTAGTTGCTACGGCTTACTCTCGCTGCCTGCTATCTACGGCAAATGCGCCCCCTACTCCTTAATTTAGGATAATTTGCGTTTGGCCAGAGTAATAGGCAAACCCCAAAGAGAAAGAGAACGTCGGTTTGTTGTAACTGCTCCAGCTACTTTCTTCGCAAGAGGAGGGGCTACTATGGTTTATCATAGAGCTTCAAGTTTAATATTCATGACTTATGAAATATTCAGATTGATGGGAAATTAATTATGAGTCAGAAGAAAAATCACCACTATAGAATTTTCTGATTTTTCCATCGGGAGTTTCGATTATAGCTGCTCCGTCTTTTAGTATTTCATTCAATTTTCCTTTTATATGAAACTGATAATCCTTTACGACAACTTCCCTGCCGGACATTATACAGTTTTTCACGAAATTAGACACTATTTCATCATCGGACATGGAGAAAAAGCGATATGCGTTATTAATTAAACTAATACGAACAAATTCTAAATCGTTTTTTTCTTTGGTGATAGAATAAATTGACACGGCATTAGCTGGGATATTTTTTAGTTCATCCTCTGAAGAATTTATATTTAAACCTATACCAGCTACAATAATATCTTTATTTTGAACTTTGCGAAATTCGCACAAAACACCGCCGATCTTGCGATTTTCGCAAACAATATCATTTGGTAATTTTATACTTAAGTTGATAGATGGGGCAAGTGAACGCAATGTAAATAATCCGGCCAGACAAGTAGCAAAAGCCGCACATGGCGGAGGGTATTTAAACTCCTTGAGAACAAATGATGCGTATATATTTCCCTTCGGGGAGAACCAGTTGCGATTCTCTCTGCCTTTCCCTGCAGACTGATATTCCGCAAAAATAACTGAAAGATTTTCTAGTTTATGGATATTTCTAAGGGCGTATAGATTTGTTGAATCTACTTCATTAAGGAGAATAACTGACGGCATGCTCTCAGACCGCTGCAAGGGCTTTTGACATTGCCTCAATTTCTTGCAATACTGCTCCAGTGCCATTTGCCACAGCTTTTAGAGGATCTTCAGCAACAAAAACTGGCAACCCAGTTTCTTCAGCTATAAGTCTATCAAGGCCTCTAAGCAAAGCACCTCCTCCTGCGAGCATAATCCCTCTGTCAATAAGATCGGCTGCAAGTTCAGGTGGACATCTTTCGAGAGTCATTCTTACGGCTTCTACTATATTTGTTATAGGTTCTTGCAGAGCGGTTCTAATTTCACTTGAAGATATCTTTATAGTTTTTGGAAGTCCTGAAATAAGATCGCGACCTTTCACTTCCATAAAATTTTCTTCTTCAATGGGATATGCGCTTCCTATTTTTAATTTGATTTCTTCAGAAGTTCTTTCACCAATCATCAGGTTATATACTCTTTTCATATGCTGACAAATTGCAGCATCCATTTCGTCGCCGGCTACTCTGATACTTCTTGATTCTACGATTCCAGACAAAGAGATTACAGCTACTTCTGTTGTTCCTCCGCCGATATCTACTATCATGCTCCCTGAGGGTTCAGCAATGGGAAGGCCTACCCCAATAGCAGCGACCATTGGTTCTTCTATGAGATATATATCTCCTGCTCCAGCGCGTCGTGCACTGTCTTTTACAGCTCGCGTTTCAACTTCTGTAATTCCTGAAGGCACAGCTATTAACACGTTTGGATGAAAAAGTCTTCTGCGTTTAGGAACATGGGCAATAGCCTTTCTGATAAAATAACGAAGCATTTGTTCGGTAATATCGAAATCTGCGATAACCCCATCTTTCATAGGTCTTATTGCGCGAATATTTCCAGGCGTTCTGCCGAGCATTCTCTTTGCTTCACTTCCGACGGCCAGGATTTCTTTATTAGTCTCTGAAATAGCAACAACTGAGGGTTCATTTAGGACAATACCTCTGTCGCGTACAAAGACAAGGCAATTTGCTGTGCCAAGGTCTATTCCTATATCGCTTGAAAAAACTCTTGCGATTTTCGAATATATGTTTAACATGAAATTTATCCTGAAATTATCTGAAATTATTAAAATATATTAATTTATACGATTTTTTTCCTGAATCAAGAAAAAAGAGAAAAAAAATTACTTTTTCAAATGTTTTGGTATCTTTGTATTTGCGATTAAATCTTTAAAGTTTTCTTTTTCTCTTATGATAAAACTTTCATTTCCGTTTACTAAAACTTCTGCCGGGCGGAGCCTTCCATTATATTGATAACTCATTACAAAGCCATATGCTCCAGCATTTTCCACTACAAAAATATCTCCTTCTTTAACATCAATTGGGAACTCTCTCTCTTTTATCCAATAATCGGTATTTTCACAGAGTTGGCCGCAAAGTCCGGCTTTTTCAGTTTTCTTTGATTTTTTTCCATCGAAGATAATACTATGGAAAGCCCCGTAGAGTACTGGTCTTGCAATAGTGTTCATTCCCACATCTGTGCCGATGATTTTTTTGTATGAGTTTTTGATAGAGTGTACTTTTCCTACAATGTATCCAGCATTTCCTACGAAATATCTTGCTGGTTCCATCATCAAACGGGGGGGTTTCATTTCATATTCTCTTAATTTTGCAGAGAATATTTCTGCTGTTTTTTTGGCGGCCTTTTCAAGGTCAAGTTCTTCTTCATTTTCTCTATATGGAATTCCGAGTCCACCGCCAAGGTCTATGAATTCAAAATTTATGTTAAGAGTTTTATAGACTTTTCCAATAATATCCATTAAAAGACCAGTAATAAAGGGAAAATAATCTGCGTCAGTTATACATGAACCTGGCATCATGTGAGCTCCGAAACGCTTTATCCCCGCTGCTTTTGCCTGCGCATATGCATCAATAACTTGCTCAGGATGAATTCCAAATTTTGCATTTGGTCCTGCATTTGTTACAAAATCTCCCACATTACTTCTTCCATAACCAGGATTTACTCGAAAAGAAAGTATTTTGGGTTTTCCATACTTCAATACTCGTGGCAGTATTGATATATCGTCAAGATTAAATATAACCCCACTCTTAAGGCCTTGTTTTATATCGTCATCAGACAAAAAATTCCCACTGAACATTACATCTTCGCCACCGAGTCCGATATATTTAGCAAGTAATATTTCATTTACACTTGCGGCGTCTATGCCTGCGCCTTCCGATTTCATTATAGACGCGATTGCCGGGTTATTGCAAGCTTTTATTGCATAAAAAAACCTGAAATCAGGGTAGTATTTCGAAAATGCTTTATATGCCTTTCGATAATTTTGCCTGATTTTTTTCTCATCATACACATATATCGGAGTACCATATTGTTCTACTAATTTTACAATCGGTACATCTCCAATATAAATTCTCCCATTTTTTATTTTCATAGTCCAATCCCTTTGCACTTTTTTATCTAAAATTTTGAGAGAGCTGAATTATAGCATAAAAGCTCTTACTTTCAAAAAAAGAACCAATATTGTGATATTTCAGGAGAGAAATATGCCATAAAATCACTATACCATAATCAAATGTCAAAAGATTGCTTGCGAAATTCCAAGAAAGTCCATAAAATAATTTTATTTGCTCTTAGAGGGAGCGTATTTTTAAATTTAATTGTAGGAATATGTAGAAAATTTTGCTTTTAGATACAACGACTTAATTTATTTTTGCCGACTAACTGTTAAAAGTGCTCAAAAAAATATAATCTTTTATTTGTTTTTTTTATAATTAAATTATATTATGTTTATTAAATTGATAAGTATTAATAGAAATTAAAAAAGGAGAAAAAAATGAAAAAACTAATTTTAACAGTGATGACTATTTCATCTTTGAGTGCAATAGTTATTGCAGATGATGTGAAGGGATGTCATATTGAAAATGCCCAAAAAGAAAAATGCCAAACTATTTGCCCTGTAATGGGAGGGAAGATAAATAAGAATTATTATGTTGACACTGATGAGGGTAGAGTATATTTCTGTTGTCCGGGATGTGTTTCAACATTTAAAAAAGACCAGGCAAAGTATCTTGAAAAGCTCAAAAATGAAGGCGTGCAGTTAGAAAAAATTCAGACAAAGGAAGAGACAGAAAATAATAAAGAACAGGATAAAAGCGCTCATCAACACTGAGTTGCTTGTTGCTTTACAAAGATACTTGATACTGGCTGAAATAATTGAAAGAACATTTTAAAGAGAATTCTGACTTGTTCAGTAGAGTTAAATATTTGTTTTTGCCAGTTAGAAAAATTTCAATTGGTTATATGCTAAATGTAGTTTTCTTTTTGCTATGTCATACATCATAAGTAAAAATTTTAAATAAATTCATTTAATGATTTTTTGAATCTAAAGAGGTTTTTAGGAGCTTTGGAGAGGTGAATGTGTGAATGTGAGGAACTTTTCATTGAGGAATTGGATATATTTATTTATTATTTTTATTTTTGGAATTTTTGTCGGAATTCTTTTACCTAAAAAAAGTCATAGTGAAAATGGGTTAAAATCTTCCTTGAAGGAAAAAACAGAGTCTAATATCACATTGTGGACTTGTTCAATGCATCCTCAGATACGACAGTCAAAACCCGGGAAATGCCCTATATGTTTTATGGATCTTATACCGGTAACAAACGAGCCTCTACGCAGTGATTATGACGCTGTAGAAATTCTTTCTTCTAAAGAACAAAAACTTGCAGAAATTGAGGTAGCACCTGTTGAGAGAAAATTTGTAGAAAAACAGATCCGAATGGTAGGGAAAATTGATTATGATGAAACTCGCATTGCTTACATTACGGCCCGAATGCCGGGGAGGATAGATAAACTTTACGTGAACTTTACCGGGATATCTGTTCGAACTGGCGATAAGATGGCGGAATATTATAGTCCAGATCTTCTACTTGCTCAGCGGGAATTACTTCTTGCGGTGAAAAGTATTTCCCAGCAAAAAGAGATAAAAGAATCATTTGGGTACGCTTCTGGTGAAGACTTGCTTAAGGCAGTAAAAAAGAAACTTGAACTATGGGGGCTTACAGAAGAAAATATTAATAGCATAATTAAAAAAGGTGAAATTTTGGATCATTTAACGTTGTATTCGCCCATTTCGGGTATAGTAATACATAAAAATGCCTTAGAAGGAGAATACTTTAAAACAGGAGATAAGCTCTTTACGATTGCTGATTTATCAAAAATATGGTTAAAACTTGATGCTTATGAATCTGACCTTGAATGGTTAAAATACGGACAAAAAGTAGAGTTTACAACTGAAGCCTATCCTGGAAAAATTTTCTATGGGCGAATATCATTCATAAGTCCATTCGTTGATAAAAATACAAGAACAGTGAAGATTCGGGTTAATGCTGACAATTCGGAACTTAAATTAAAACCAGAAATGCTTGTTCGGGCTATTGTAAAGGCTGAAATTGCGAAAGGAGGGAAAGTTATAGATAGCTCTCTTGCTGGAAAATGGATAAGTCCAATGCATCCAGAAATTATTAAAGATAACCCGGGAAAATGCGATGTATGTGGGATGGACCTTGTTAAAGCAGAATCTCTCGGATATGTTCAAACAGATACAACTGAGAGATTAGCTCCTCTTGTTATTCCCGCTTCAGCTCCTCTCATAACCGGGAAAAGGGCAATAGTATATGTGCAATCTAAGCCGGGCACTTATGTGGGACGTGAAATTGTGTTGGGACCAAAGGCTGAAAATTACTATCTTGTTGAGAGTGGTTTAAAAGAAGGAGAAATCGTCGTTGTAAATGGCAATTTCAAGATAGATAGTGCTCTCCAGATCCTCGCAAAACCGAGTATGATGTTGCCAGGAGAAAAAACAGAGGGTAAAGAAAAAGGTACAGATTTATTTCCCCAATCGGATACTAAAAAAATACCGGAAATTTTCGTTAAACAACTTGATATGATTTATAAACCATATTTTGCAATACAGTTGAATCTTGCTGATGATAACTATGAAGGAGCTCTCAAAAATGCTATTTCAATAGGAGAAATGCTCAACCACATAGAAGAGAATGAATTAGATTCTGATATAACATCAAAATGGAAAAAAAATAAAGCCGAACTTGAAGGTGTTGTAGAACAAATGAAGAAATCCGGGAATATAAATGACTTTCGTTTGGCATTTTCAAATCTTTCCGGAATTATAAATAATATGTTTTATAACTTTGGCTATTCCGGTAAAATTTTTAAGTTTCACTGCCCTATGGCGTTTGACAATAAGGGGGCGGATTGGTTTCAAAATACAGATGAACTCGCAAACCCCTATTTCGGAAAAGCAATGTTGAAGTGTGGTGAAAAAGTTGAAAAATAAAACAGACATCTCTGATATCTCTCAAAAAATAAATAGTCCTCATTCCCCAATCCCAGAACCTAAAAGTATTCTTGACAAAATCGTATGGTTTTGCCTTTCAAATAAACTGGTAACGGCTCTTATTGTCTTTGCAATTGTTATATGGGGAATAATGGTTGCCCCGTTTGACTGGGAGACAAATATGATACCTCGAAATCCCGTATCAGTCGATGCAATTCCTGATATAGGAGAAAATCAACAGATTGTCTTTACAGAATGGATGGGGCGGTCTCCTCAGGATATAGAGGATCAAATATCGTATCCACTTACAGTGTCATTGCTTGGCGTCCCGGGAGTGAAGACGGTTAGAAGTTATTCCTTCTTCGGTTTTTCATCTATATATATAATTTTTAAAGAAAATGTAGATTTTTACTGGGCACGTTCGCGGATACTTGAGAAGTTAAACAGTATATCATCTAATTTGTTACCGGAAGGTGTTCAACCAATGCTTGGTCCTGATGCTACTGCTCTCGGTCAAATATATCAATACACCATTGAGGGACGTGATGAAAAAGGAAATACAACGGGGGGTTGGGACCTTCAGGAACTCAGAACGATACAAGACTGGTACGTGAAATATTATTTGCTTTCAGTGGATGGTATAAGCGAGGTTGCATCGATTGGTGGTTTTGTAAAAGAATATCAGATTGATGTTGATCCTGATGCTATGCGTGCTTATGGCGTGTCTCTTGAAGATGTTTTTAATGCTATAAGAAAATCTAATCTTGATGTAGGAGCTAGAACTATCGAAGTTAACAAAGTTGAATACGTTATAAGAGGGCTTGGTTTTATAAAAAAATTAGAAGACGTCGAAAAAATAGTTATTAAAGTAAATGACAATACTCCAATTCTGGTTAAAAACATAGCTAAAGTATCCTTTGGACCGGCTCTTAGACGTGGCGCACTTGATAAAAATGGGGCAGAAGCCGTTGGTGGGATTGTTGTAGTTCGTTATGGAGCAAATCCCTTAGAAGCAATAAAGAAACTAAAGGAAAAAATAAAGGAAATAACCCCCGGTTTGCCTTCAAAAGTTATTATTGATTATAGTAAAATTACCAGAGAAAAAGTTGAAGAATTTGCTAAGGCACACGGTTTTTCCGCCTACCTTGATTCTAAACTCAATCAAACTGAGTGGAAAAAATATTTGCAGAAAATACCATATGAAAATAGGCCCAAGTGGGTAAAGCTCAGCAAAATTGAAATAATTCCTTTCTATGATAGAACCGGGCTTATATATGAAACTCTTGGAACTCTTGAATCATCAATTACTGAAGAAATACTCGTAACAATTATAATTATCCTCACAATGCTATTTAACCTAAGAAGTTCTATACTCATTTCAATGGTGCTTCCACTTGCCGTTCTTATATCATTTATTGCAATGAAAATTTTCAAAGTAGACGCTAATATTGTTTCCCTTTCAGGTATAGCAATTGCAATTGGAACAATCGTTGATATGGGAATAATAATATGTGAAAATATTCTCAAACATCTCGAGCTTGCTCCACCTGAAGAAAAAAAAATTTATGCAGTTTATCGCGCTAGCAGTGAAGTAGCGAGTGCAGTATTTACAGCCGTTATGACGACAATAGTTAGTTTTTTGCCGGTTTTTACTATGATTGGAGCTGAAGGGAAACTATTTAAGCCCCTTGCATTTACAAAGACTTTTGCGTTGATGGCATCAGTGATCGTTGCAATTACCATAGTTCCAGCTGCAGCTGATGTTTTTTTCAATACAAAAGTTGAGTCAAAAAAACAAAAACGCTTTATTTTATTCTTAATCGGCATAGCAGGAGCGGTTTTGATTTTCTTGCGCTTTTATCTAATAGGTATAACAGCAGTTATCATATCAATTTACTTATTAAGCTCAGAGGTTCTATCAGGAAAACTGAAAATGAGGATCGTAAAACTTTTTAGTTTAATAGTGGCAATATTTGTCGCTGTTATTCTTACAAAGCACTGGATGCCTCTTGGAGCAGGATTGGGATTTACCAAAAATTTCATAGTTGTAGCGTTACCCATAGCATTACTTCTATTTATATTTATACTTTTTCAAATAACTTATCCATATTTACTCAGATTTTGTTTGAATCATAAAATTTTGTTTCTTTCCTTGCCAATTTTTGTAACTATATTTGGTTTTTCTGTATGGCTCGGTTTTGATAAACTGTTTAATTGGCTGCCTTCATTTTTTAAAATGAGCAGGCCATATGTTTATCTTGCTCATAATTTACCTGGGCTTGGAAAAGAATTTATGCCTCCTCTTAATGAAGGGTCTTTTCTTTACATGCCAACAACTATGCCGCATGCCTCAATTGGAGAGGCAATGGATATACTTAGAAAACAAGATATCGCTTTAAATGCAATCCCCGAAATAGAGTCAGCTGTTGGAAAAATAGGTAGAGCTGAAAGCCCTCTTGACCCCGCACCAATCTCAATGATAGAAACTATTATCAATTATAAACCTGAGTATGTGGTTAACAAAGATGGACATCGCATACTCTTTAAATTTGATCCTTCACAGAATGATTTTTTCAGGAATGAAGAAGGAACCCCTATAAATGCACCAGATGGAAAGCCCTATATTGTAAAAGGGAAATTTCTCCGTGATAAAGAGGGAAAACTCATTTCCGATTCACAAGGAATGCCATTCCGTTTATGGCGTCTTCCTCTGGATCCACAACTCAATCCAGGTAGAAACGTCTGGCCTGGGATAAACTCTCCTGATGATATCTGGGATGAAATAGTTGCAGCAGCGCAAATTCCAGGCAGTACTTCTGCTCCCAAATTGCAACCCATCGCGGCAAGAATTGTAATGCTTCAAACTGGAATGAGAGCCCCTATGGGAATAAAAATAAAAGGACCTGATCTTCAAACCATTGAAAATGTCGCATTAAAAATTGAGAAATTACTCAAAGAAGTTCCATCCATTGAAGAGTCCGCTGTTATTGCCGATAGAATAGTCGGAAAACCATATATTGAAATTGATATAGACCGCGATAAAATTGCCAGATATGGAATTCAAATACAGAATGTTCAAGATGTTATTGAAATTGCAGTTGGCGGAAAAAAAATTACAACAACTGTCGAAGGAAGAGAACGATACTCGGTTAGGGTCCGTTACTTAAGGGAACTTCGCGATCAAATAGACTCTCTTGAAAAAATTTTCGTGAAAACAGCTGAGGGGCAACAAATCCCATTAGCACAACTCGCTGATATCAAATACGTTCGTGGTCCGCAGGTAATCAAAAGTGAAGATACATTCCTTACCGGATACGTACTTTTCGATAAAAAAACAGGTTATGCAGAAGTTGATGTGGTTGAACAAGCTGCTGATTACCTCAAAAACAAAATTGCAGAAGGAGTTCTTAATATTCCATCTGGCGTAACTTATTCTTTCTCCGGTAATTATGAAAATCAAATAAGAGCACAAAAAACACTCTCGGTAGTCCTTCCTTTGTCGCTTTTTGTAATCTTCTTAATACTTTATTTCCAGTTCAAATCTATTCCAGTTACGCTTATAGTTTTTTCTGCTATAGCCGTCGCCTGGTCAGGCGGGTTCATAATGATATGGCTCTACGGTCAAGATTGGTTCTTGAATTTCAGTGTTTTTGGAAAAAATCTGAGGGAAATTTTTCAAATGCACCAGGTAAATTTGAGTGTGGCAATATGGGTTGGTTTTTTAGCTCTATTTGGTATAGCTACTGACGATGGGGTTGTTATGGGAACGTATCTTGAACAAAATTTTTCGGGAAAATTATCGTCATCTCCAGATGAAATAAAAAGTAAAGTACTTTCTTCCGGAGAAAGAAGAGTACGACCTTGCCTGATGACTACTGCTACTACTGTACTTGCTCTCCTTCCTGTTCTAACGTCTTCAGGACGTGGTTCTGATATCATGATTCCAATGGCAATACCATCTTTTGGTGGAATGATAATTGAGGTAATGACAATGCTGATTGTCCCAACTCTCTACTGCGCTTTAAAAGAATTTCAGTATAAAATATTCGAAAAAATAAAATAGATTAATTAAATTCTTAACTTATTAATAAAAAGAAAGATATGAATATCTTATTCTATCAATTTTAGATTAGCTTTTGCTTCTTCTAAGTCTGATTTCAATTTAAGAGCCGTCAAAAAATCACTTTTTGCTTCATCCTTTTTGCCAAGAAGAAGCCTTATTCCCCCACGATTAAGGTAAAGATATGGATTTGTTGAAAAAAGGCTAATAGCTTTAGTTAAAACTCTTTCTGCTTCTATCAAATCCCCTTTTTTCCTTAAAATAGCCGAGAGTCTGATGAAAAATTCAACACTTTCCGTGCTCTCTGGCATTTTCTTAAGTTCTTTGAGAGCATCTTCTAAATAGGGTCTGCTGAAAAAAGATTTTTGAGTTTTTGGGCAAAAAGTTTTTCTGCATATCCCCTATATTTTCTGAAAAATTCTCTGGCTTCGCCTTCGTTTTTTCTTGTTCTTCTCAG
>CAYRRM010000041.1:0-18879 GCA_964426675.1 uncultured Lentisphaera sp. | reverse complement strand
TCGCTAAATTCCAGCATCCTACACGATTTCCATGCTACTTTTCGAATTCATACTTGTTGATTTCATTATAACGAAAACACAATCTAAACACGAATGTGCAAAAAAAATCCGCCTACCGAATTATTCGATAGACGGATATTTTTTAGAAAATCACTTCAACCGTAATATCTTCCCATTGCGATTGGCGAAGATATTGACCGTTTGCATTACGAAAGGCTTTTGCCTGTTCGTAGTTTATTGTGAAGCAGAAGTAAAAATTACTTCTCATCCCCGCTTCTAATAGCAGCCTGGGCAGATGATGTAAGGTATCTTATAAAAAGTGCTATAGAATCGATTAATGCTCAGGATAAAGAAAGGGCTGTTGAAGAACTTACACTTGCGTTGAATGTTTTGGGTGCGTTTGTAGATATCCAGAATATGTTTGACGCTCAGCCTGGAAGAATGCAGTTTGAAAAACCTGAACAGATTTTAAAGGAGTATAAGGAGTTTAAAAAACTATAGATATAGTTTGCAGTATAATTTTATTGGAAAGATGAAACGGGGTGTTCTAAATGCTTGATAAAGCTATTCGTATCGCAGCTAAGGCGCATGAAGGACAGTTGGACAAGGCTGGGCAGCCATATATACTTCACCCGCTGCGGGTCATGTTTATGCGAAGGAATGAAACGGAAAGAATTTGTGCAGTGTTACATGATACTATTGAGGATTCAGATATTACTATTGAATATTTGAGAAAAGAAGGTTTTTCTGAAGGAGTTCTGATTGCATTAGATGCTCTGACAAAGCGTGAGAATGAAAACTATGATGATTTCATTGGCAGGGTTCTTGAGAATAAAACAGCCTGTAAAGTTAAGTTGGCAGATTTAAGTGATAACATGGATTTATCCCGTATTTCAAATCCTACCCAAGAAGATTATCAAAGAGTAGAAAAATATCGTAAAGCAGCAGACAGGATATTAATGACTATGGATTCTGAGGGTGATGATGAGTATAAAGCCATTAAGGAGATTGAAATAAACGGCTGTGTTTCAGTTCCTCAAAGCTGTTCAGAGGATGAGTTCCTACAAAAGTTTATCGATTTTATTGAAAATAATTATTGGTCATTTGGCGGTGGAGTAAAAGAAATTAATGAGAAGCAGTAGAGATTGGCTCCATAGAGGGCCTATTTTTATTGGTTATCTAAAGTCATTATTTTCAACATTTTATCTATATGTATAGTAAAATGTAAAATTTTATGATATTATTTATGTTGGTAAAATTTAGATTAGCGGGGTGTATGTGTTTTGGAAAACAATAATGTTGCTTTAGCGAGGGAAAAAGTATTAACCAATATGACTGATAATTTAGCAATGCTAAGAACCAAGTTAGGGTTAACACAAGTGCAACTGGCTAACTTAATTGGAGTTTCAAGACACACCATCATGCAAGTCGAGAATAAAAAAGCCAAGTTATCATGGAACACTTTCCTGAGTTTGTTGTTGGTATTTATTAAAAATCCTGAAACTGATAGGTTACTTAATATACTTGAGATATATACGGATGAACTTAACAACGAATTAAAACTAAGATTATAAAGAAATTCTTGAAGAACCCCATTATATGTCCATCTTGGCAGATATAATGATATTGAGCGTGTAAATAGGTTGGTGAAAGATTTGAACTTAGGAATTGATTATAATGGGAATAAAGGTTTTAGATTGCTGAGCATTTATGAGAGGCTAAATAAAGGCGAAGCTATAGAAAAAGCACAGCTTGCGGACTTTTTTGGTGTTACTCAAAAAACAATACAGAGAGATATTGATGATCTTCGTGCATATTTAGCGGAGACACATATGACAGAAAATGAGGTTGCAATAAAGTATGATAAGACTAGGAATGTTTATTACCTTGTTCGTTTTGAGAGAGAATGGCTCACTAATGAAGAGGTTATGGCACTATGTAAGATTCTATTGGAAAGCCGTGCTTTCTGTAAAGAAGAACTCAATGGCCTTATCAGTAAGTTATTAACACAGGTTGTGCCAAATGATCGTAAAAAGATTGAGAACATGATAAGAAATGAGCTGCATCACTATGTGCCATTACAGCATAAAAAACACCTGTTTTCCATTTTGTGGGAGCTATCACAGTTTATAACCAATAATGAGATAATACAGTTTGATTATACTCGTCAAGACGGTATTACAAAGGAAAGATTAGTAAAGCCAGTAGCTGTATTGTTTTCAGAATACTATTTTTATCTAATAGCTTTTATGGCAGATGGAAGTAAGGATTTCCCTACCACTTTTCGTATAGACCGAATTACAGATTTGAAGGGTATAAAACAGCATTTTAATATCCCATACAAAGACAAGTTCAATGATGGAGAGTTCCGAAAAAGAGTTCAGTTTATGTACTCCGGAGAACTTATGAAAATCCAGTTTAAGTTTTGGGGTCATTCTTTGGAAGCAGTATTGGATCGTCTGCCAACAGCGAAGATTATTGCAGAAGATGGAGAGAAAAAAATTATCGAAGCTGAGGTTTTTGGCATGGGTATAAAAATGTGGTTGTTAAGCCAGAGTGATAACTTGGAAGTGATTAAACCTCAAAGCTTTAGAGAAGAAATCATGTTGAACATAAAGAAAATGTATGAAATTTATGGCTGCGAGTATTAGTGCAGGATATTTGTTTAAAGGAAGTGATTGGATGGAAGAGAAAAAAAAGAAGAATGATGGGTTGAGAGATGCGGCACTTGGAGTTGGTGCGCAAGATGTTGTTGATAAATTTGGAAGTGCCTCAGCAGAATACATAAAAGGATATAAAGGGTCTGTTGATGAAGCAGGAAATATTATATCAAAAGGACTTAGACATATATCGGAATCTAAAGTGAACCCTGATTTTGAGTATCAAAATCTGAAGCAGCAGGCTGGTTTCTCGGCAGAAAGGCATTTTGTAAGCAAAGAGAATGCTGAAAACATTATTAAGGGTAGAGATATTAGGTATAGTCGCTCAAACGATGTGGGTTTAGGGAATGACCAAAGGATTGATGTTCTTGCTGTAGATATTGATGGAAATCCAATCACAGTTAATGGACAGCCCTTGTGGAGTGCACAGATGAAATTTTGTGGTAAATATGAAACACCACAAGAAATTAAAGAAAGCTCAGAAAAATTGGCAAAAGAGCTTGCCGGAGATAAATGGGCTAAATACAGAGGAAACAAGGTTTTAGTTCCTTCTGAACAATATGAGCATGTAAAAAAGTATGCAACCGAAGAAGCTCAAAAACTCCATGAAAAAGCGGCTGAATTTAGACAAAACGGGAATTTTGAAAAAGCGGAGTTGTTGGAACAAAATGCACGGAAGTTTGAACAGGTTGCAGAAGATGTTCAAAATAGCGGGATTAGTAGTAAAGAAGCAATGTTTCTCAGAGAACATGCCAAGTTAGCTACAGCAAAGTATGTGGCTGAAACAGCTAATCGTGCCGGTATTGAACAAGCAAAAACCGGTGCTGTAATTTCAGCTACAATTTCTGTTTCACAAAACATTATCAGTGTAATAAGAGGTGAAAAAGAGATTAAAGAAGCTTTAAAAGATACAGCAATAGATACAGCTAAAGGAGCTGGTACCAGTTACATAATAGGAGCAGGGGGAGCTGCTATAAAAGGAGTTATGCAGACAAGCAGCAACAGTATATTTCAAAATCTTTCAAAAACCAATATGCCCGCTATGATAGCTACGGTATCCCTTCAAGTCGGAAAATCAATTGTTCGTTATGCAAAAGGTGAAATCAATGAAGTTGAGCTTGTAGAGGAGCTTGGTGAAAAAGGGACAGGAATGATGGCAGCAAGCTGGGGTGCAGCAATCGGCACAGCAATATTCCCTGGAGTTGGAACGGTTATTGGTGGAATGATTGGATATATGACATCTTCCACCATATATAAATCAGCTATACAGGTGCTTCAGGAGGAGAGAGTTTCAATTGAAAGAAGAAACAAGATTCATGCATTAACAGAAGCCGCATTAGAAGCTATGAACAAACAAAGAAGAGAATTAAGTATACTAATTGATAACCATTATAAAAATAGGCAAATTCTTTTTGAACAAAGTTTTGAAATGATTGAAAAATCAACTGAAAGTAATAATCTTGAGTTGTTTACTACGGCATTAAATAATATTGCATTAGAGATGGGTAAAGCATTGCAATTTAAGGATTTTAATGAGTTTGACACATTTATGCGTAATAAAAACATGGCACTCGAATTCTAAAAAAATTAAATTAATATAAAAGGAGATTGATGGACATGCCTATACCATTTATTGTTGGAGGAATTGCTGTTGCTGCAGCTATTACAGGGGTAAAGAAAGGAATAGATGCAAAGAATGATATGAATGAAGCTAATGAAGTTAATGAAGCGGCAAAAGCAATGGCTAAAGAAGCTGAAGAGTTTATAACGATGGCAAAGGATAAGACAAAAGGAGCAATCGAGGCTTTAGGTCAAGAGAAGATACGTATACTTTCAACTTCTGTTAATGATTTTGTTATGAATTTTGAGAAAATAAAGAATATTAACTTGAAAAATAGTCAAGGGATTGAAGAACTGAAGAATTTTAATCCATCAAGTGAAGGATTTAAACAACTTAAAGAGGCGGCATATGAAGCAAAACAAATAGCTATCAATGGCCTTGCAGCTATTGGGTCTGGGGCATTACTGGCATATGGTACATACAGTGTCGTGATGAGTGGATTAGGTGGATTAATAGTTACAGCTACAACTGGTACTGCCTTGGGAACTCTGTCTGGTGCAGCAGCAGTCAATGCCACTCTTGCATGGCTTGGTGGGGGTGCGCTTGCAGCTGGTGGATTTGGAATGATGGGGGGCATGATTGTTCTTGGTGGTATTGTTGCGGGACCAGCACTTGCAATTGGAGGAGCTATTTTTGCCAGCCAAGCTCGTAAAGCTTTGAATGATTCTTATGGTAATTATGACAAAGCAAAAGCTTTTAAAGCTCAAGCTAAGAATATAGGTGTGGCTTTAAAGGCAATATTTACACGGGCAGGACAGCTTACAGAATTGTTGCAAAAGCTTGATTCTTACTTTGTAGAATACATCTCAAAAATGGCAGATACAATCAATCATAAAGGAACGGATTGGGAGAAGTATAATTTAGCTGAACAGCAAGACATTTATAAGTGTGTACAGCTTGCTCAAACAATTAAAGCCGTTCTGGACACATCGTTACTTAAACAGAATGGTGAACTTGAGGAGGCAACTGCACAAGTGTTAGAAAACGGAAACAAATACTTGCAGATGATAGGCCAGGTGTAGAGGGTGTTTATTTGTGAAAGATGTGGTTTGTGTTGTAAGGCTGTGAGCAGAAGCGATCTTTATAAGCATTTAGATAGAGGCGATGGAGTTTGCATATATTTTGATTGTAGTACAAAATTATGCAGTATTTATGATGAACGACCTATCATTTGTAGAATTGATGACTATTATGAGAAATTTTATAGAAATGATTTTACGTTACAGGAATTTTATGAAGAAAACTATAAAGCTTGCGAGAACTTAAAAAAAATGGAGGATATAAAAATGAGCGATATTAAATCAGCTTTAAAGGGGAAATTCGAAGAAATATTTGGTTATGCACCTGGAGATGATTATGCTCCACGTGTAAGCAATGCTAGAGAAATAATTTGTCAAGGAAAGTATAGAAAAGATGATTTGATAGATATAACTGACACCAGTATTTCAAGTAATGGTAAGTCCGGATTAGTACTTACAGTGGACTCTGTCTGTGTTAAGGATTCTGCAAATAGCACTTCTAAATTTATTGCACGTTATGAAGATCTTGATTATACATATATGAATGAAGACCGATTTCTGGGAATGGATATAACGGCACTTGAGCTGAACATGAAATATGGAGCAAAATACAGAATAAGTATTGATGCAATAAATAAAGAGAAACTAATGGAATTCATAGATTATGCAATTTCCTTATACCAAGAGGATGAAAAATTAGAATGGTAATTTAAAAAATTTATTGGAGGGATTTTCATGCTATTAAAGTATTTATCAAAACCAGAACAGGAGTTATTTTTAGAATTATGTAACTTTGCTGCCAATATAGATAATGATTATTCTGAGCAGGAGAAGAATTACATACAAGAATATCGTCAGGAGATGGCTCTTGATGAAAATGCTTATACTATTAAAGGATTAGAATACGATGAAATTGTTAAAAAGATTCTTGAAATAAGCACACCGGAAAGCATCAGAAGAATTATAATCGAATTGATTGCACTCTTAAAATCTGATGGTATACTCCATTCACAAGAGAATAATTTGATTGCAAAATTGCAAGAGGATTTTAAGTTAAGTAGTGATATCCTCAAAGAAATATATGAGTCACTGGAAAATTTAGAAAATGCTTATGCAAAGATATTTGCTATAGTAAATGGAAACTAAGCATGAATGAGATTTCATTGTTAATCTCTGTTTCTAATAAGCTTTTACTCGTCTTTGCTTAACATTCTGACAATAGAGATTAAAAAAAGGGAGTAACAGCAGATTTGAAATGTTGTTACGGAAGGATCTATGGTATTTTTAGAGCCTTTTCTTTACTTTTGTTCATATGTATTAAGTAGAAAATATTGAATGGAAAGAATTAATGATAAAGAATAAAACTCGTTTTGGATTGAAAAAGTTAAAGTAGAAAATGGTGGTAGGTATTTTGTAGCTGAATTGCTTCCATGACCATTTGGAGGATTACTTGATAAAGGGAATTGTATCAACAACAGATAGACTTTGTTATATATCCGGATTGAAATATAAAAAAGCTGTGGAGGTTTTCGATTTTATTTTCTATTATCAAGATATTTAATGGATTTTTGAGATTTTTCCTATGGAAATGACAAATGAAAGGAATATTTAATTGATGATTGAATTAGATCAGGTTAATACGTGGCCTGTACAAATATTAAAGATTTTAGAAAATAGGGCTTCCTTTATTAAAGATGAGAGGGAACGTGAAGAACAATCCTTATGTGATGGCTCATACATATTAAATAAAATAGGGTAAATATTAAAACTGTCGACATTTTAATGAGGCCATCAGTTTTGTTATGATACTTATGAGAGATAAGCAATACCTACCGCAACCACATCGCTCTTGTAGTTGGTGGTGTCAAATAGAAAACAGAGCTTTTCAATGAAGAAAATACTCTGTTTATTTTTTTAGAAAATCAGATTTTGGGTCATAAACAGTTCTAAATTGGTATCCTCTTGAATTCATAGAAGCCATTTTTAGGGCGATTAAATTTATGTCGGTATAAAGTATCCGTGCTATTTGTTCAATATCGTAACCTTCATGTGCATAAGAAAAAATAGCATCATCCGGTAGAAGAATCTCTGATGCGAATAGATTAGCTTCATATTCAGGACGGCTTTTCATATCATACAGCATGAATTCCTGCAAACACACCCTCCTAGCCAAATCCCTATGTAATAAGTCGTGCCCTAACTCATGAGCACAAACCAACTTTTTTATGTAATCATCAAGTTTTTCATTGATGACTGCAAAACGGTTCCGTTTAAGATATTTGTACATTCCTTTGAGATGACCTAAATCAGCATAAAAAACTTCAACTCCAGTAGCTTTACATAGTTCAAAAGGATCTCTCGTATCATACCGCTTGATTAACCCGGAAGCAACCGATTGAATATAGTCTTTGTTCGGCATACGTGATTCACCCCCTTAGTATTCCCATTATACCAAATAATGTGTACTATAAAACGGACAGCAGTCTACTCATCAGACTCTTTCCTGTATTTCTTAGGGGTATATTTCTTATTATTGTCCTTGGCCTTCCAGTACATCTCAGTGATAGCTCTAAAAACTTTGTCTTTATCCTCTTCATTTAATTCCCCACCGGCAAAAAGGCCGCCTAACTCATCAACTAATTTTTGAGCATCTTTTTTGCCACGGGTGCCGTATTTTTCAGATGCTTCCTGAATGAAATTATCTTCTTCCTTCATCAGTTCTTCTATTGTTGTATTCAATGCCTTGCAGAGCTTGTTTAAAATTGCTACATCTTTTGGGTATCTTTGGTTGCTCTCATAATTTTGAATAGATCGTAAGGAAAGCCCTGCTTTATTTGCTAATTCTTGTTGACTCATTCCTGCCGAAGTTCTCAGTTCTTTAATTTTATCACCAAACAACATGATATTGGCTCCTTCCTAAGCAATGCGTTTTTATATGCTCGATATGCAACATCGTACACAATAATTCTATTGACAAACGAAAATATGTTCGTGTATAATTTGGATATACAACATGCAACTTCGTTCGTTATATATGTTACACTTGATTGAAACAGATGTCAATATGAAAATTAAGGAAGGACAGATGCTATGCGTAAAGAGAGCAAAGTAATGAAACAATGCGCACTAATGTATAAAGGATTGAATATAGAGCGCACTACGGTTCTACATAAAACAAAACTGCTTCTTAAAATATATCGTCCGGTCGTGTGGTCAACATCAAATAGAGTTTTTCAAATATGTGAGAGTGCCGAGTGTTATTACAGCAAAAACTTGGAGAATGCGTTGGAGTACCTAGCTAATTTTGCGCCTGAAACAGAACAAGATAAGTTTTCAGACAATGTAAGGTCTTTATTTGAAACACAATGGCTCATTTCATTGATTGATTCCACAATGAATAAAATTTATGAATATCCTGATAACGGGAAGCTGTATCATGAAATATTAAGTAAGCAATATCTAACGGTTTCCAAATACTCAGAGCAGGAAATGCTTGAATTATTAAATATGGAGCGTAGTACATATTACGATAAAAAACGGGAAGCGATTGATTTATTCGCTATTTGCCTTTGGGGCTATACAATTCCATCAATGAGAGGAATTTTTGCTGCAATCGAAGGAGAAAGTGAGATACCGAGCTTTTTTGCTGTTTGGACAACCCCGACTTAATCCCGACAAAGTCCCGATTAATTCCCTACTGCTTTCCGACTTCCAACATGTTACACTGTCTATGCTGGTGAATTATGGCATAAATTAACTTGAATATAGAAGCTTACAGCCTCAATATCCAAATAGGATTTTGGGGCTTTTTTAATGCCCTGTTTTATCAGTAAATATGGCGGCGATTAAGGCCGGAGGTGATTAGTTCACTTCCGGCCTTTTTTTATGCCCGGAAACAGGAGAAAGTTGTATGAAAAGGCGGGGAACTTACAGCTCTCGTTTTCATATTAAGCATGAACATTCCTTAAAACAAAACGACGTGTTTTTAGACGTTTTTGTATTAAAGGCATACTTCAGGAATTTTGGAGGTGCCTTTATGAAGACCTGTATCTATAGCACAAATCGGTGGGAAACAAGCATCGCCCGTTATCCATGACTTTCAAATTTCGCTTGAACATTCATCAAAACGAAATTTGGAGGTTAAGAAAATGGATAAGGAAAAGAAGTTTTTTATACGCATTGGAAATCACGTTGAACAGGTAACAGAAGAAATTTACAGAGAGTATTTCAAAATGCTCAGAAGAGAGCGCTATTTGGAAGAACGGGATTTGGCACATGGCAGGTTCTTGTATTCACAGTTTGATAATGCCTATGAGGATATTCTGGGAGAAGAAATGCTCGTGGATAGGCTTACAGAGGATATTTGTGATTCTATTGTCACTAAAATCATGATTGAGAAATTAAGGGAGTGTCTATCCCTTTTGTCTGATGATGAACTGAATTTAATCATCCAGTTATTTTATGAAGAAAAAAGTCAGCGACAGCTATCAGAGGAAAGTGGCATACCAGTAATGACCATAAGTGATCGAAAGAACAGAATCCTAAAGAAGCTAAAAAAATATATGGAAAATAAAAAATAATTCCGTACACCCCCCTCACTTTTCCGGCTTAGAAGTGAGGGGGTTATTTTTTACTCTCCTTATGCTCCTTGAAAACTGAACATACGGTATATCAGGAAAACCACCTTTGCAGCCAGAAATGGCAAGCAACGAAAGCGGAGCGCCATGACCGTCCTGGACGCGAGCGAACACCTCCGGCTTGAAATAGCCAGTGGAATGGCTAATTGCGATGACCGACAAAGGGATAAATAATGATACTTCTGCCTTGAACGCCTCACCGCATTGGGCAGCCCGCAACGAATGACGGGATAACGCTCATTTGGCTTGAGAACTTATAGCCATGTCAGCTTATATGATGTTTTCCAAAGACAAACTGATATATCCCCTCAGTTGTATCAGGGGTGTTGAGAACAAATATGATACACACCAATTCTACTGTTCAAACGAATTGCTTGACAGCAGAAACTATGCGGTGGCCTGTACGAAAGCTGATTATTCAAAATCGCTCAAATAGTAGTACAGGCCACCGTATCATTGTGCTGTCAAGTATCCCACATAATACTAAGGAGAGGAAAATTATGTTTGAGATAAAAACGACAGACGAATCGATCATGCAACAATATCTCAAAAAGCATGGAAACAGAAACGAATTTCGTTATCTTTTTACATTTGATAAAAACTACATTTTCATGGTGAAAGAAAATAGAAGCATAAATACCTACTATGTAATTTGCTTGATGAGAAATTGTATGGTTGCTATTGCTAAAAGCAAGCAAGTTTATTCTGATGATATAAAAAAGAAACTAATAGAGAAGTTTATTGCTACACCTGCTTATCAAGTCACACTTCCTGAAAACCCGAATGCCATGATTGAATTTATCTTCAAAAAACTGATGGCAGCAAGCGGATTTACAATCAGGGAAAATCAAATTGAGCTATCTAAAATGATGTATGAAGGAATTAAGCAGAATCATATTGCTATTTGCGAAGCAGAGGTTGGAACGGGAAAAACCTATGCTTACATAGTTGCTTGTGTTGTTTATGCTCTTTATGAAAGACAAAAGCGTAGCAAAGCAGGTATACTTACATATTTGGACAATGAATACTGCTCTGTCCCTTGTGTTATATCAACATCCAGTATTGATTTGCAAAATGCCATTGTTCGCACTTATGTCCCAATCTTATCTGATATATTGCTGAAGAATAAGGTGATTGATCGTCCTTTAAGTGCAGTTTTAAGAAAGGGGAAAGAACATTACTTTTGTCAGATGCGATACGACCGGTTAACGAGTTATTTAAAGAGTAGTCAAAAAGCTGTGGACAGAGAACTGCTTTATAAATTGTCCGCATTAAAGATACCGGATTACGGAATTGATTTGGATGAATACAAAGGGTTGAAAAACCATATAGTTCAAAAAATCAATGTGCCCAAAGCCTGTGAAATTTCCTGCCCTTACTATAAGGAATGCCAATATATCAAGCATATGGATTATGCGAGATCATCAATTCATGACTTTCAGGTATGTAACCATAATTATTACTTGGCAGATACAATGAAACGTGCCAAAGGGAAGCATACGCTTATTCCGGAACACTCAGTAGCAATTATTGATGAGGCTCATAAATTGCCAGATGCAGCTATGCAAATATTTGGGAAGAGATTTTCAAGTGAAGATATAACGATCATGACCAATGTGCTAAAAAGCAATCTAAAAGGTAATAAGGCATATTTACAGATAGCAAAAATGAAGTTAGACAGTTTATCTGTTCTGAGGACGAGATTTTTTAGAAGCCTAGTTTCAAAAATTAACCTGGATGCTGTAGATGATGAAACATCACAAATTGGTATATTCATAGGGCACTTTGAAAAAATGCTGCTCTTGGAGATGTTAAAAATCATTGAAAATATTCAGGAATATTGTGCGGTGGATATTTCAAAGAGCAGGACATTAGAGATTATGTTTTTGGAAGCAAAAGAACAGATTGAAACTTTTTTCCGGACAGAGAATATCATTTATTGGCTTGAAAACCCTTTGAGCGACAAATTGGTTTCTATCTGCTGCATCCCAACAGATTTAGAGGATCAATTGCACAAAGTACTATGGAAAAACGGAATCCCAAAGATTTTGACTTCCGGAACATTATCAGATGATAGAGGCTTTACCTACTTCAAAAGCAATGCGGGAATAGATAAGGTCAATAAAAATTTTATCAGTGAGATGAGCTGTCGTTCTCCATTTGACTATAAAAATAATGCATTGCTTTATGTCAGTGAAAACGTACCATTTCCTGATAAACAATGCAATGAGTATATTGAGGCTTTAGCTGATGAAATTATAAGGATTGTGGATGCAGCCTATGGGCATACAGTGATTTTGTTTACTTCCTACTCTTTATTATCAAGAGTATATGAATTGGCGAGACACAGAATCAAATATCCGGTCCTGAAAATGGATAAAAGTGAGAAGAACATTGTTGAAGCTTTTAAAAACAGCGGAAACAGTGTTCTTTTTGCTACAGGCTCATTTTGGGAAGGTGTTGACTGTCCCGGAGATATTCTATCTTCACTTATTATCGTCAACTTGCCGTTTCCAACACCGACACCGATTTTGGAACATAGGAAGAAACAGTATGCGGAGTTGAAAGAGTTTATAGAATTTATTATTTTTCCTGAAATGCTCATTAAGCTAAAGCAAGGTATGGGGCGCTTGATTCGATGTGAAACTGATACCGGTCTCATTGCCATTTTAGATTTCAGGATCAGTAAAAAAGGAAAGTACCGCAAGAGGGTGCTTGGTGCCCTATCAGACTATAGGGTGACAGATTCTCTTGATGAGGTAAAAGCATTTTTCCGTAAAGTAAAAAGAAAAGAATATTTTTATCAAGATTGAGTGAGCGGTTATGGGAATAGCTGCTCGCTTTTTTTGAAAGGAGCGGTTTCATGAATACAGCCATGACCATAACGGACATGAAAAATATAGATATACGTACAGTTGATCCATCCACCTTAGTAGATATTAAAACAGTCAAAGTCAATACGGATTTACCGGTGGAAGAACGAAAGAAAGATTTTATCAGACAAGTGAAAAATCCTTACTGCTTCAGATGTGGCAAGGTTGTGGTTAAGATGAGTTTCGCCGATACAACAGCAACATTAGAAGACAGGTTGGAGAATTACTTTAGAAGCTTATAGAACAGTAGAAGGCAAAACTTTACAAATTGGCGCTTCGGAAATCTGGACGCGCAGTTAATTTTATGCTAAGCTTTTATTGGACTATAATCAGTGAAGCCTAATGTGTTTAAAGTTTTGCTAATACTTTAAACAAACAGGAGGCTTTACTCATGGAATTTTTAAAAGATAACAAAACCTATAATGCTGCTATTTATGTAAGACTCTCAAGAGATGATGGAGATAAAGAAGAAAGTGACAGCATTTCAAACCAAAAGGAACTAATTCGTGAATATTTAAGGTCAAAGTCAGAAATCCAAATTGCTTCTGTGCACGTAGATGATGGATATAGTGGCGTTGACTTTAATCGGCCTGCCTTTTTAGAAATGATGGAAGAGATTAAGGCAGGGAAGGTAAACTGTGTTGTCGTAAAAGACCTTTCACGTTTTGGCAGAAACTATATTGAGTCAGGGAAATATATTCAAAAGATATTTCCTTTTCTTGGTGTGCGTTTCATTGCGATCAATGATAATTATGATAGTGCGGAAGGTTCAAATATTACCGATAACATCATGATTCCATTTAAAAATCTAATAAACGACTCATATTGCAGAGATTCCTCAATTAAAATAAGGAGCCAACTTGAAATCAAACGTAAAAAGGGTGATTTTATTGGCTCTTTTGCTGCTTATGGCTATAAGAAAGCTGAGAATAATAAGAATAAGCTGGAAATAGACGAATATGCAGCTCAAGTTGTCCGTGACATTTTCAAGTGGAAACTTGAAGGGATGAGCCAGCAGGGTATAGCCAACCGACTAAATGAAATGGGTATCCTGTCCCCTATGGAATATAAACGCTCATTGGGAGAAAGGTACAAAACAACCTTTAAAGTAAAACAGCAGGCTCTCTGGTCTGCCGTTGCAGTCAGACGAATCTTAACAAATGAATTGTATATCGGTGTGTTGGAGCAGGGAAAAAGAACCACTCCGAATTACAAAATAAAAACGAGAGTTGAACGTCCTAAAGAAGAGTGGGTGCGAGTGGAAAATGCACATGAGCCTATAATATCAAAAGAGCTATTTACCACAGTAAATGGTTTATTGCTCCATGACACTCGGATTGCCCCTGCTGAGGAAACCGTATATCTTTTTTCAGGTATTATTGCCTGCGGAGATTGTAAAGAAAATATGATCCGCAAGACGGTTCCTGCTAATGGGAAAAAATATTACTACTACACTTGTTCTACCAACCGAAATGATAAAAATAGTTGCACTACCCATAATATCAGTGAAAAGGCATTTGAAGAAGCTGTTTTGGCGGCTTTAAATGTACATATACGCAGTATTCTTGATATTGAACGTATTCTAACATATATCGATACACTACCTTACAAGCAAGAAGAAATATTGAAATTGGATGCTCAAATTGTCAAGGCACAAGAGGAAATAGAAAAGATTCAAAAGTATAAGCTGACATCATACGAACACTTTGTAGATAAAGTAATCACCAAAGAAGAATACCGAAACCATGTCAACAGATATAATGCTAAAATTCAAAAGGCAGAAAAGCTTATACTAAAGCGTAAACAAGAGATTGAAGATATTATAAACAATAAGACGCCAACTAACTTATGGATTGAGAATTTTAAGCAGTACCAAAACATTGAGCAGCTTACACGAAAAGTAGTTGTGTCATTGATGGAGAAAATATATGTATATGAAAATGGGAAAATCGATATTCATTTTAAACATCAAGCGGAATATGAAAGTGCTATTCGTTTTATAGAAAGCGCCAGCAAATCAGACTCCTTTGATGCGAGTGTTGCGTTTAAGGAGGCGATTTAATCATGGCAAGAAAAAGCAGAAGACAGTCTGTGATCGCACAAAAAGAAACGGTAACACAGGAGAAGGTTTTTAAAACAGGACTGTATGTCCGTCTTTCTATTGAGGATGTGCGTGACAGAAAAGATAGTGATTCCATTGAAAATCAGACATATTTGTTGAAACAATTCGTTGAGGAAAGGCCATTTTTGCAGATTTACTCAATATATACGGACAACGGAGAAAAAGGAACGAATTTTGACCGTCCTGAATTTAACAGGCTTATGGACGATGTTAAAGCAGGCAGAGTGAACTGCATTGTGGTAAAAGACCTCTCGCGCTTTGGCAGAGATTATCTTGAAACCGGAAACTATCTTGAAAAGATTTTTCCGTTTCTTGGAGTCCGTTTTATATCTATCAATGATAATTATGACAGCTTTAACCCTGAAAACAGTAATGAAGGCTTGATTATTTCTTTGAAAAATCTTTTGAATGATGTTTATACAAAGGACATATCCAAGAAAATCATCTCTACCTTCAGAGAAAGACAGTCGAAGGGTGAATTTTTAGGTGCACACGTGCCTTATGGATACAGCAGGCCGGATGACGGCACTTATAAACTTGTAGTTGACGAGGAAGCTGCTTTAGTCATTCGGCAAATCTACCAGTGGAAAGTAGAAGGGCTGAGCGATACTGCAATAGCTCGTCGCTTAAATGATATGGGAATACCTTCTCCAAGCAAGTACAAATATTTAAAGGGCGAGTGGAAAAATGCCCGTTATAATAACAATATCTGGCAGCGTCAGGCAATTAAAGCTATAACAGAGAATGAAGTATATTTAGGACACAAGATATATGGCAAAATTCAGGCATCCCTTTATGAAGGCAAGCGAAAATCAAGAGTGCCAAGAGATGAATGGACAATTATTGAAAACGACCATGAACCGATTATCGATCAAGAAACTTTTGATATTGTCCATGCCACACGATTGGAAGTATATAAAGAATTTACTGAACGCTTAGAGCAAAACAAGCATTTTGAAAATACTGAGAATATTTTTAAGGATATTGCTATTTGCGGAGATTGCAAATGTAAACTTGTTCGCAGGAGAAGGATTAAAAATGATGAGCTTTATTATTATTTTTCATGCACTACTTACGAAACAAATAGTGGTTATAAATGCACGAGAAAGCATATAGTAGAAACTGATATGATTAAAGCAGTATATGCTGCTATTCGCAGTCAAATAGATATGGTTGCATCGGTGGATGATATTCTGAGAAAAGTAAATTCCGATGCGAGTTATGAGAATAGGAAAGACAACTTGGCTAATGAAATCAGAAAGGTTAAAGCACAAATTGAAAGGCTGACTTCCTTGCGAAGTTCTCTTTATGATGATTATATTGAACAACTGCTTACTGAACAGGAGTATCTATATGCAAAAATTAAGTATGAGAAAGATGAAGTTGCATTAAAAGACAGACTAAATGAATTGTTGTTACAACAGAAGAAGTATGATCAAACATATTCCTATGAAAACCAGTGGTTATCTTCTTTTAGAGCATTCCGAGATGAAAAAGAATTAACTAAAGAAATGGTTGCAGCCCTCATAGAAACTGTGGAACTGTATGCCGATAGGAGTATACAGATCAATTTTAAGTTTAAAGACGAATATGAGGAATTACTTGATTATCTTAACACTATAGAAGATGAGGTGAAGCCTGATGAACAAGAATGTCTCAGTAGCTATGTACATTAGGCTTTCCAATGAGGATGCGGACATTTCAAAAAATGATGCAAAAATTGAAAGCAACAGCGTTAGTAATCAGCGTGATCTGTTGATAGATTTTATAAGTCGCCATCCTGATTTGGCAGATTCAAACATCTTGGAGTTTTGCGATGACGGCTACAGCGGTACGAATTTTGAACGTCCGGCAGTACAGCAGTTGTTAACCAAAGTAAGGCAAGGAGAAATTAACTGTATTGTGGTAAAAGATTTTTCACGATTTGGCAGAAACTACTTGGAGTTAGGGGATTATCTGGAGCAAGTATTTCCGTTTTTAGGAGTTCGATTTATATCTGTAAATGACGGATATGACAGTGCAAAAGATAATGGTATAACGGCAGGCCTTGATATTGGGTTGAAGAACCTTATCTACGACCTTTACAGTAAAGACCTATCAAAGAAAGTAAAGACAGCTAAAACAGCTAAAATGAAAAAGGGCGAGTATATTGGTTCTTTCGCTCCATTTGGGTATCTCAAAGCGAAGGATAAGAAAAATGCAATTGTTGTTGATGAGGAAGCTGCAGTTGTTGTTAAGCGAATCTTTCAATTGGCAGCCGAGGGGAACAATACAAGTGCGATCGCTAAAATACTCAATGCAGATGGAGTACCTTCACCTGCAAGGCACTACCAAAAAAATCATAATAACAAAAAGTGGAGAAAAGCCAAAGGAGATTTGGTTTGGCAAACTATGGCTGTCTTAAAAATCCTTAAAGATGAAACTTACACAGGAAAGACAATCAACCATAAGAGGGAAAAGCCTGACGTAAATAGCATGAGTACGGTGGCTGTTCCGAGAGAACAATGGATAGTGGTTCCAGATACGCATGAGGCTATAATAAGTGAAGAATTGTATATGGAAGCTCAGAAGGTGATTCGTAAGATATCCAAACGTAAAGAGTACAAGGTTGATAATACAAGAGTTCTTTATGGTAAAGTAAAATGCGGTATTTGTAAGAAGAACCTTCAACGCTCACATACAAAGGTGCCTTATTATATTTGTAAGAGCAACTATTTTGATGAAAACAGCCTTTGCTATCATGGAAGAACAGAGGAGCCAATGATTCTGGAAGTGCTATTGGAAGCAATACGGCAACAGGCTCAAATAGCCAACAAAGCAGAAAAGCTTGTACTTAAGGAAAAAGAAAAATCAGAAAGTGAAGTGGCTGATTTATTACAATCTGCAAGGAAAGCTCAGCAACATCTTGAAAGGCTAAATGCTTTAAAAATTGAAGAGTATGAGAAATATTTAGATGAGAAGATCAGCAAAGATGACTACCTGAAACTGAGAGAAATATACAATCAAGAGATTGAACAAACATCCTCACAGATTAGTAAACTGGAAGCCGATTACGAACTTCAGAAACTAAAGAATAAGGAGTCGGAAAACCAATTTGTCGAACACTTCAAAAAAAAACAGGAAATCGAAGAACTAAGCAGGGATTTAGTAAATAAACTTGTTGATTCTATATATGTGTTCGGTGAAAATCAGATTGAGATTGTGTGGAACTTTGCTGATGATTATGAAAAAATATTGGAGATGATACAATGAAGAAAGTATGGATCTACAGCAGGATTGCTAATGCTGAAAATTTTAATGATGCTTATCTGATTGGTCAAGAAAAATCGTTAAAGGAATTGGTCGAGCAACATTGTTTTAACATAGTCGGATATTCAAGAGATATTGGCAGTGGGCTGAATCTCAATAGGAAAGGACTCAAGGAAATTGAGAATGCCATATCTGTAAATGCGATTGATGCTGTTATTGTAAAAGATATGAGCAGGATTGGCAGAAATGTTTTTGATGTTCTTTCCCTTTTAAGAGATTGGAAGGAGCAAGGTATTGAATTGCTTACGGCAGATGAATTATAGAAATATCAATAAACCAAAGCAAAGGACGGATGATTCTTAATAATCTTAAACCGGGTGGTTTCGTTGAAGAAATCGCTCGGTTCTATTTTTTTATGTGAAAAATTTAAAAATTTTTTAGTTTTTACTTGACACAGGCTGACGAGGCACACAGAAGCATATTTAAGAAATATCGTGCTATATTTGAATATTTCGACGCCATGCTGGTGGGCTTGACAGCCACGCCCAGGAATGATGTGGACCGAAATACTTATGAATTCTTTGAGTTGGAAAGAGGTGTCCCGACTTTCGCCTATGAATATGAAACAGCGGTCAATGTTGACCATGTGCTGGTTCCATACCGAAATATCGAGGTCAAACTGAAGTTCCTTGAGGAGG